>CAYTXG010000004.1:34295-124695 GCA_964441025.1 uncultured Syntrophomonadaceae bacterium | reverse complement strand
TGCATAAAAACAACCATCCCACAGGCAGAACACGGATAACAGCTGGGGCATAAGGGTAATCCACGGGCGAGCGCAGCTCGCCCCTGCAGAAACCGGTGCATACCTGTTGCATCCGAAAATGTAGGGGCGACCTGTTGTCGCCCGAAGTAATTCGCAGCCGGCATCTAGACAATGCATAAAAACAACCGTCCCACAGGCAGAATACGGATAACAGCTGGGGCATAAGGATAATCCACGGGCGAGCGCAGCTCGCCCCTACAAAAAGCGGTGCATACCTGTTGCATCCGAAAATGTAGGGGCGACCTGTGGTCGCCCGAAGTAATTCACAGCCGGCATCTAGACAATGCATAAAAACAACCATCCCACAGGCAGAACACGGATAACAGCTGGGGCATAAGGATAATCCACGGGCGAGCGCAGCTCGCCCCTACAAAAAGCGGTTCATACCTGTTGCATCCGAAGCAGAAACCGGTTCATACCTGTTGCATCCGAAAATGTAGGGGCGACCTGTGGTCGCCCGAAGTAATTCACAGCCGGCATCTAGACAATGCATAAAAACAACCATCCCACAGGCAGAACACGGATAACAGCTGGGGCATAAGGGTAATCCACGGGCGAGCGCAGCTCGCCCCTGCAATTATCGGAGCATGCGTACATCGGCGGAATAATGTGCAAGTTCACAGCGGCGGGATCATATACATTATTACAGGCCGGGGGGGCGGTCAAGCCCGGCAATGTTTACTGGGGGGCGCCGTGAATTGAAGCAGGTCAGGGAAGAGGTGGGCTCTTTTTTGCCGCAGAGGATCCGGGCCATTCTTGAACGCGCCGCGCCGCCTCCCTGGAGCGACCTTGAAGAGATACGGCTGCGCCTGGGACGGCCGCTGGCCCTGCACGGGCGGGTAAATGACTGCTTCCTGAGTGAATCGGGAAAGGCCGTATCCGCGGCGGAGGCGTACCGGCCCGACAGGGGGGATCTGGAGAAGGCGCTGCAGCTCATCAGCAGCTCTTCGCTTTATGCTTTTACCGAGGAACTGCGCAGCGGCTACATCACCATTCCCGGGGGGCACCGCGTCGGCCTCTGCGGCCAGGCTGTAGTCCAGGGGGGGAGGGTGGTGCGGTTGCAGCATATCACCGGGCTGAACTACCGGATTGCCCGCCAGGTCAAGGGGGCGGCCCTGCCCTACGTCCGCTTTTTCCTCGATTACCGCCGCCGCCGGGTCTATCACAGCCTTCTTGTGGCCCCTCCTCGAGGCGGAAAAACCACTTTTCTGCGGGACCTGGCCCGCTGCCTCAGCGACGGTGTAGAGGGGCTCGGCATCGGCGGTTTCAAAGTGGCCGTTGTAGACGAGCGTTCCGAAATTGCCGGTTCTTTCAGGGGGGCGCCGCAGCTCGACGTGGGCGAACGCACCGACGTGCTCGATGCCTGCCCCAAGGCCGAAGGAATGATGATGCTGCTGCGCTCCATGGGGCCCGAGGTGATTATTACCGACGAGATCGGGCGGCCAGAAGATACCGCCGCCATTGACGAAGTGATCCACGCCGGCGTTACAGTGGTGGCCACTGCCCACGGCAGCAGCCTGGCGGAGTTACGGGCGCGCCCGGGCCTACGCAGGCTCTTTGATGAGCAGGTTTTTGAAAGGGCTGTCATCCTGGGCTGGAGCCGGGGGGCGGGCACGGTGGAGCGGCTTTGCGAGCTGACGAGAAACAGAAGAGCTGTTTCCGCCGGACTGCGCGACCTGGCTGAAGGAGCGGCGATGAAAAATGGTTGAGATTGTCTGCAAAATAGCCGGCTCTATTTTCATCCTGACGGCGGCTGCCGCTTTCGGCGAAATAAAAGCCCGCGCCCTGGCCCACAGGGTCAGGCATTTGCAGCAATTTCAGCGCAGCCTGAAGCTGCTGAACACGGAAATAACTTTTAGCCGCACGCTGCTGCCTCATGCCTTTCAGGCAGTGGCCCGCCGCCTGGAGCCGCCGGTGAGCGAGCTCTACAGCCTGGCGGCAGCCTCCCTTCTCTCCGGCGATGAACGCAGCGCCGGAGAAATCTGGAACAGCGCCCTGGGGGAAATATATCCCCGCACTTGCTTTACCCCTTCAGACAGGGAGGTAGTGGCCGGTCTGGGCATCTCGCTGGGTATGAGCGAGCAGGAGGGGCAGCTGAAACAGATCGGGCTGACCCTGCAGCATCTTGAGCTGGCCCTGGAAACGGCGCGGGAGCGGCGGAGGAACAATGAGAAGATGTGGCGCTACCTGGGCTTTGCCGGCGGCGCTGCCCTGGTTATCCTGCTGCTTTAAACGGAGGGAGCAAATTGAATGCCGTCAATGTCGATCTTCTCTTCAAGATTGCCGGTATCGGCATCTTTATCTCCATACTTAATATCGTCCTGAAACAGGCGGAAAAAGAGGAGCAGGCTCAGATGCTGACCCTTGTCGGCGTGGTCATTGTCTTGCTGATGGTGCTGCAGCTGATAAACGAGCTCTTCACAAACATCAAGAGCATCTTCAACCTCTTTTGATCCGGGGCGCCTTCCGGCCGGGCCCGGTGGAAAACTGAAGGCCGGGGGAGACGGAGTGTTTCTGAATGGAGATTGTGCAGGTTGTGGGTCTGGGGCTCGTTGCCGCCCTCTTCGTGCTTATTTTGAGAGAATACCGCCCCGAAATAGCGATGCAGGTCTCGCTTATCGCCGGGGTAATAATCCTGCTCCTTGTTGTGAACCGCATCGTCGGGGCCCTGAATGTGATTACCGAGACAGCGGTGGCGGCGGGGATCAACCTGGTCTATTTGCAGACCCTGCTGCGGGTTATCGGAATTGCTTACCTGGCAGAATTTGGTGCGCAAGTCTGCCGCGACGCAGGGGAGGGCAGCATCGCTTCAAGAGTGGAGCTGGCGGCAAAGGTAATTATCCTGGTAATGGCGGTGCCGGTAATCGTGGAAATCATGGAATCCGTGCTCAGGATGATCCCCCGATGAGAGCGTCTCCGGGAGCTGCGGCAGCGCTTTTTACGGCCTTTTTGCTTTTCCTGATTCCGGCCGCCACCTCTGCGGCCTCTGCTGTGGATCCGTTGATCACGGATATGCAGGGTGAACTGGATTTAAGCTTCTTTGACCGCTACTGGGGGGAGCTGGAAAAAGAGGTGGGAGAGTACCTTCCCGAACTGAGCTGGAGGAGCCTGCTGGAACGTCTCCAGGGCGGTGAAGCGGTCCTTGATCCCGGCGCCATTCTCGGCAGCCTGGGCCGCTTTTTCTTCGGAGAGGTGCTCCTGAATATGAAGCTGTTGGGGCAGATCCTGCTTCTCGCCGTGGCCGCCGCATTTCTGAAAAATTTGGAGAGCGCTTTTGAGCGGCGGCAGGTGGCCGCCCTGACGCGGAGCATAGTATTCATAGTCCTTGCCGGCGTCTGCCTGTACAGCTTTACCGCCGCTCTCTCAGTGGCCGGAAACACCATAATGGATATGGCTGATTTCTCGCTGGCCTCCCTGCCCGCCCTCCTGGTGCTGCTGGCGGCGCAGGGAAGTGTTGCCTCCTCGGCGATCCTGCAGCCGCTGGTTGTCTTTGGGATAAGTTTTTTCGGCAGCCTGATCAGAAATATTATTTTTCCCCTCATCTACTTCAGTGCCCTGCTGGGCCTGGTCGATCATTTCTCGCCTCACTTCAGGGTGAAGCAGCTGTCCAGGCTTTTCAAGGAGCTGAGTATCTGGGGAATGGGGATCTGCATGACTATTTTTGTTGGCATCCTGGCGGTGCAGGGAGTGGCCGGGACCGTGGCCGATGCCGTGGGACTGCGAACGGCCAAGTACATGACCGGGGCTTTTGTGCCGGTAGTGGGGAAAATCCTTTCCGATGCCGTGGAAACAGTGGCCGGGGCCTCCATAGTATTGAAAAACAGCATCTACCTGACGGGGGTGGTGGCGTTGCTTCTGATTACACTGTTTCCCCTGCTGAAGTTGACGGCTGTAACGCTCATCTACAAACTGAGCGCCGCCCTGGTGGAGCCCATCGGGGAGTCCGAACTGGGCAGCTGCATCAATGTTATGGGAGACTCCCTTGCCCTGGTTCTGGCGGCGATGGCCTGTACGGCCCTCATCTTTTTCTTTGCCGTCACCGCAATAGTGGGCGCCGGAAACACTGCGATTATGTTTCGTTAGGGGTGACACCGTGTCGGCGGTAGTAAGCGATTTGATCCGCAACCTGGTCGTGATCATATTCCTCAATGCCCTGTTGGAGATGCTGCTGCCGCATGGGGAGTTTCACCGTTACATCCGCCTGATCACGGGGCTCATCGTCATCCTCATGGTTGTGGGCGCCATTGCCGCCCTTACCGGCAGGTTGTCCCGGTTGGAGCCCGTTGCAGCCGGGGACCTTGCGGCGGGGGAAGACCCCTCCGCTTTGGGCGGGGATGAGGCGGTGAGCGCTGCATACAGCCGGCAGGTGCTGCGGCAGTGCCGCAGCGAGCTGGAGAACAGGCTGCGCGGCGAGGTGGCCGCCTCGGGAGAGTGGCGCCTTGAAGAGGCCCGCATGATCCTGGATGATGATTGCCGCAGCAGCTCTTTTGGAGCCCCGCTCGAGATTGAGCTGAAAGTCAAGGCCTCCGGATCCAGTGACGGGCGGATCGCCCCGGTGAGCATAGAGGAGGTGGCGGTGGAAACGCAAAACAGCCGGAGGGAGAGAAGTACGGAGGGGCACCGCTACTTGCCGGAAATGGAGCACTCCCTGGCCGGCCTGCTGGGCCTATCCCCGGAGCAGGTGACCGTAACCGTCTGCGAATAATATACCGCGGGGACGGTTCTCCTGATATATATGGATGATCTTTTCTATACTGCAAAGACGGTTCTCTTGGTAAATTAGGGATGATCTATTCCGCAGCCGGTCCTTTTGCCTGTAAGGTTACTTTCATTAACTTAAATATCCCCGTCCCCTTTTCCAGGGGGGAAGGAAGGAGGCGGAGTTAATTGGGATTTTGGAAAGGGCTGACCGGGATCTTCAGCCCCGGCGTAAAAGAAGGGGCCCGCCTGAAAACCGGGCCGCTGCTTCTGATTCTGCTGGTCCTGGGCATAGGCTTGCTGCTGTTCAACTCCTTCTTCAGTTATGGTAAAAAAAAGCTGCGGCCTGTGCCGGCCGCAGCTCCCGAAGAAGGGGTTACACCCTGGGGGGAACAGGAACTCTCCTGCCGCCTTGCGGAAATACTTTCACAGATCCATGGAGTTTCCGAGGTGGAGCTCTTTCTAACACCCGAGACATCAGGCAGGTTGGAGCTTGTTGCCGACAGGGAGCAGACAAAGCGCCAGACAGACGAGGGCGACAGCGGGGGTGGAAATCGAACAGTAACCGAGGAGACGCTGCAAAGCGCCTATGTAATCCTGAGGGATTCTCAGGGCAATGAACTGCCCCTGGTTGTTGAGGAGGGTAAGCCCCGCTATCGCGGAGTCCTTGTTGTTGCAGCTGGAGTTGAGGATCCGGCCGTTAAGGCTCGTGTGATTGAAGCGCTGCAGGTTCTTCTTGGGCTGCCGGCGCACCGGATTACAGTTTTACCCCGCTAATTGGGGGCGACTGCCGTGAGGCAGAGGCGGGGGGTTGCTGCGCCGCACATAATCAGATAAATATTGCTGATCCCCTTATCTTTAGCCTGGCGCAGTTCACATCGGATATATCAAGAGAACCGTCCCCTTGATATATCGTGAAAATGGGGAGGTGAAAGGGATGGATTACCTGAAGCAGCACCGTAAACTGCTGCTCTGGCTCTTCTGCCTGGCTGTGATGATCGGGGCGACGCTCTGGATTATCAGGGGGCTGGAGGAGAGGCTTGAGAGCATGGATGTGCTCACCGACGAAAATCTTCTGGAGCCTGTTGCCCTGATGCCTGTGGAGGAAGCCGGTGAGAACGGATCCGCTTTCTTCATCGATTACCGGTTGCAGCGCGAAAGGAGCAGGGATCGCTCCATTGAAATGCTGCAGGCGCTTCTTGACAACCCCAATGCCGGGGTTACCGCCAAGGAGGAGGCGGAGAATATGCTTCTGGAAATCGTGCGCATGCGCGAGATGGAACTGCTTGTTGAGAACATGGTCAAGGCCCAGGGTTATGAAGACGCACTATTTTTCTTTCAAGAACAGCTGGCTACTGTGATGGTGAAACAGAAGGATCTGGATGAGAAAGGTTACATCGAGATCGCCGAGGCAGTGGCTTCCGCAGCCGGCGTTGACCGTGAAGATGTGCAGGTGCTGGCCCGCCCTTAAAAATTGAACTGGCTGCCACTCTTTGGTATAATAGAGCCGAAAAAGGCGGTACGCAGGGTGCCTGCCGCCGCCGGATTGACGATTTCTTGCGCTGAAAATAGCGAATTTCAGACCTTGTTATTTATCTCTTTGGAGGAGGGTTTTACATGACTGAAGAAGAAAAACGGGTGGTTGCCTCCGATATCGGGTCCATCCGGATAGCCGATGAAGTTGTGGCGGTAATTGCCGGGCTTGCGGCGACAGAGGTGGAAGGCGTTGCAGCCATGAGCGGCGGTTTTGCCGGCGGTATCGCCGAGGTCCTGGGGCGGCGCAACCTGTCCAAGGGCGTCAAGGTTGAGGTGGGCACGGAAGAGGCCAAGATAGATCTTCACATCGTAGTTACATACGGAGTGCGCATTCCCGATGTTGCCTGGGAAATACAGGAGAACGTCAAAAAGGCCATCGAGCAGATGACGGGGCTGCGGGTCCTGCAGGTAAATGTGCATGTTCAGGGAGTTAGTTTCCCGGTGAAGGAGAAAGAGGGGGATTTGTCGGGCGATATACCCTTGAAGTAGAGAGCTCTACACCTGAAAAGGGGTTGATCGGAAGAGATGAAAGCAATCACGCGGGTATTCCTGGTTTTGTTGGGTCTGTTAATGATCGGGACGGGCATATTCCTCCTGCTGGCTACTTTTTTACCGCTGGGCGGATACGGCACCCACATACTGAAGCTCTACGGGCAGACCGTGCTTCTCTATGCCGGCGGGGCCCTGGCGTTGGCCGGCCTGATCCCGCTTTTGCTTGGCTCCAGCAGGCCCCAGCAGAAGAAGCCGGAGGCCCTTTTGCGGGTGGGGGAGTTCGGCGAGGTGTACATAACCCTGAACGCACTTGAAAATATGGTGCTGCGTGTTGTCCAGAGGATGAGAGGGATCCGGGACAGCAGCCGCAGCGTGGCTTATACTCCGCATGGCCTGGTTGTCTATTTGAAGGTAAAGGTTTTGCCTGATCAGAACCTGCCCGAATTAACGGGGGAGCTGCAGAATAACGTCAAAAACTACCTTGAGGAGAGTACAGGAATGTTTGTCAACGAGGTCAGGGTCAGTGTGGAGAATATCATTCTGGATCAGGTGCCTGTTAAGGTGAAATAGCCGGAAGAGGCCGCTAAAGGAGGGAGCAAAAATGAACTTCTGGGTTTTCTTTGGCAAGCACTGGGGGAAAATAGTGGGGGGCCTTTGCGGCCTCATTGCCGCGCTTTTTGTGATCCATTACGGCTTCTGGAAGAGCCTGATCATTTTTGCATTTATCGCTCTGGGGATAGTGATCGGCTGGCGGCTTGATGTGGATAAAAACATCCGCGGCCTTTTCGAGCGCCTCTTTTCTTCCCGCGAAGATTGATCATTAATAAAGCCTGTTCAGGAGGATAAACAGTGTCCCGTCGCCTGGCCCGAGAAGCTGCGTTCAAAACCCTGTTCCAAATCGACATCGGCAAGTCTGCTGTAGAGCATGCGCTGCGCTACGCCCTCGGGGGGCTGAAGCTGACGGAAAGCGAGGTGCTGTTTACCCGGGAAATGGTCGAAGGAACCTGCCTGCACTTGCCCGATGTGGATCGCCTCATTCAAAAATATCTGGTCCACTGGGAGCTGCAGCGTCTTTGCGCTGTGGATCGAAATCTTATCCGCCTGGCTCTTTTTGAAATCATGTACCGTCCTGATATCCCCGATGCCGTGGCCATAAACGAATCGCTGGAACTGGCTAAAAAATACGGCAGCAGCGAAGAAGCTGTTGCTTTCATCAATGGTCTTCTCGATCGGGCTGCGGCGGACTGTAGCGGCCGTGAAAGCTGACCGCTGCTACCTGGGCGTGGACTGCTCGGCCTATACCACATCGCTGGCCCTTGTTGACGGGGCGGAGCGCCTGCTCTGGGAGGGGCGCAAAACACTTGCGGTGCGCAAAGGCGGCCTGGGCCTGCGCCAGTCTGAAGCGGTATTTGCCCATATCAAGAACCTGCCCCCGCTCTGGGAAGAGGGCGCCGCCCTCCTGGGTGAGACCCCCCTGGCTGCCGCGGCCGCCTCAGTGAAGCCGCGCCCCGACACCCATTCTTACATGCCGGTTTTTAAAGTTAGCGAGGCCGCAGGGGCGCTCATCGCCCGTTCGCTGGGCCTCCCTTTTTATACCTTTTCCCATCAGGAGGGCCACCTGGCGGCGGGCCTCTGGTCTGCCGGGCTGCCTCCCGGGCGCTACCTTGCGGCGCACATCTCCGGCGGCACCACCGAGCTGCTCTCACTGCAGGCCGGGGAGGGTACCGGCCTGGAGATTTCACCCGCCGGCGGCGGCAGCGATCTGCATGCAGGGCAGTTCGTGGACCGCGTCGGCGTGGCCATGGGACTGCCTTTTCCCGCCGGACCGGCGCTGGAGCAGTGTGCCCGCGGGGGCCGGACCGGGGCCATCACCCTTCCGGTGGCGGTGAAGGGGAGCTCCATCAGCTTCTCGGGACCGGCCAGCCATGCCCTGAGGCTTCTGGACAGCGGCTGCAGCCATTCCGACCTGGCGCGGGCCGTGGAGCTCTGCATTGCCCGCTCTCTTGCGGCCGCCCTTGAAGCGGCGGAAGCCCGCTGCCCTTGCGAAGCCGTTCTCGTTGTAGGCGGCGTGGCGGCCAATGCATTTATCCGCGAACAGCTGGTCTCATGCGGCCCCGCCGCGCCTTTTCACTTTGCCCACCCCACCTTTGCCGGCGACAATGCGGCCGGCCTTGCCGTGCTGGCTGCGCGGCGCCATCGTATAAATCGTATAATGGGTTAAATTTAGAAATGTGCGTCAGTGAAAAGGAAAATAATCAAAATATGGCGAATCATATTAAGGTATGATCTGAAACCGGGGGATGGACTTGAGGGGAGGTCAGGCGGGTTACATACTATGAGGAAACGGGGAGCTTGCTCTCCGTAAATTTCCTGAGGGAGAGAGGGGAATATGGCCAAAGTATTATTCAGCAGCTGGAAAAATCAATTACTTGACGAACGCAGAAAGGATCCGGCAGAGCGTGCGGATCTGGCCGAAATCAAGCTGCCTGCGGAGTTGGAAGGGGCGCCGCTGAAAGCTTTTCTGGGCTGGGCGGGACTGGTGCTTGTTGATCCGCAGGTTAACATCGTGGAAGCCCTGCGTCAGTATTTCAAGGTGGTGCAGCAGGAATCCTGCGGCCGCTGTGTGCCCTGCCGCGTCGGCACCAGGGTGATTTACGAACACCTGAAGAAACTGGTCGAGGGGAGGGGGACAGAGCTGGACCTGGCCGTGCTGGAGCGTCTGGGGCGCATGGTCAAAGAGAGCTCCCTTTGCGAACTGGGCCAGTCGGCGCCGGTGCCGCTGCTGCACGCCCTCGAACATTTTCGCAGCGACTTCGAATCCTGCCTCAGTTCGCCGGAACCGATGAAAGAGAACGGTTTTACCTACCGCACCCTGTTGACGGCTCCCTGCCGGAACGGTTGCCCCGCCCATGTGGATATCCCTCTATATATTGGACTCATCAGCGGCGGTTTTTATGAGGAATCTATTGCCGTTGTTCGCGAGAAGACGCCCCTGGTCGGCGTGCTGGGCAGGGTCTGCGTTCATCCCTGCGAGGATAATTGCCGCCGGCAGCCTCTTGATGAGGCCCTCTCCATCCGGGTTCTAAAAAGATTCATCGCCGATTTTGAAGTGAGAAACAGGCCGGCCCGCGCGGCGGAAGCGGCCCTCCCCGGGGGGGAGAGAATTGCCGTCATCGGGGCCGGCCCGGCGGGTCTGAACGCCTCGTACCAGCTGGCGCTCAAAGGTTACCGGGTGACAATATTTGAAGCCCTGCCCGTTGCCGGCGGCATGCTGGCCGTGGGCATACCCAGTTACCGCCTGCCCCGGGACATCCTTAACGGCGAGATCGATCTGATCAAATCCCTGGGGGTGGAGATCAGATTGAATACACGGATCGGCAAGGATATCACCTTTGAGCAGCTGCGCAGCGACGGCTATGCGGCCGTCCTTATTGCCACGGGCCTGCACGAGAGCTCCTCCATGCGGGTGGAGGGAGAGGAGGCCGGGTACAAGGGCTTCTTTCCAGGTGTGGAATATCTGCGGCGTGTAAACCTGCACCAGGAGATGGAGCTGGGCCGGCGCGTCGCCGTCATCGGCGGCGGCAACGTGGCCATGGACTGCGCCCGCTCTTCACTGCGCCTCGGGATCGAGGAGGTGTATCTGGTATACCGCCGCTCCCGTGCGGAGATGCCCGCCAATGAGGCGGAAATCGTCGCCGCGGAGGAGGAGGGAGTCAAATTCCACATGCTGGCCAATCCTACCCGCATCATTGCCGAAGAGGGCCGTGTTGTGGGGATGGAATGCATCCGCATGGAGCTTGGCGAACCGGACAGCAGCGGCAGGCGCCGCCCCGTGCCGGTGAAGGGCTCGGAATTCATCCTCGATGTGGATATGATTGTCCCGGCTATCGGCCAGGTGGCCGACCTCGGCTTTCTCCCTGCAGAGAGCGGTGTGAACATCACGGAGCGGGGCGTTATCGCCGCCGACCCGCTGACTATGGCCACAACGGCGCCGGGAATATTTGCCGCAGGCGATACCGTGCTCGGCGCCCGCACAGTCATCGAGGCCATCGCCTCGGCCAACAAGGCGGTGGAAGCAATTGACTGCTATTTGCGTACAGGAGAGGCGGCTGTTTCACCGCAGCTGGCCATGGAGCATTTTATTGAGAAGACCGGCGTGTACGATCCTGCCGAGAAGCCGCCGCTCATTGGAAACCTGCCGCGGGAGCATGAAGCTTGCGCTCCCGTTGCCGAAAGAATAAAAGGTTTTACCGAGGCCGAACTGGGCTTTGACGGGCCGCCGGTGGCGCTGCGTGAATCGGGGCGCTGCGCCAGCTGCCTGCGCCTGGGCATGGCTGTTATATAACCGGGAGGAGGGTTAGAGAAGTGAAAGCTGTTTCGTTAACTGTTGACGGTAAGCACATTCAGGTTGCCGCCGGAACGACAATCCTGGAGGCGGCCCGCGAAAGCGGCATCGAGATACCCACGCTTTGCTACCACCCCCGGTTAAGACCGCTGGGCCACTGCCGGCTCTGCGTTGTAGAGGTGGAGGGCGTGGCGGCGCCGGTGACATCCTGCGACCATGCAGTGCAGGACGGGATGGTGGTAACAACAAGCACCCCGCATCTCGAGGCCATCCGCAGGGAGATCATCTCTCTGCTGCTCTGTGACCATCCCTACGAGGATTGTCTGACCTGTGAGAAGAGCGGGGACTGCGATCTGCAGGAGAAAGCCTACAGCTGCCGGGTGGAGCTGCCCGCGCTGATTCGGGATCTGCCCGTTACGCAGGACGACAATCCCTACATTGTCCGCGACGAGGCCAAATGCATTCTCTGCGGGCGCTGTCTCAGGGTCTGTCGCGATTACGCCGGCCGTAATGTTTTCGGGCTGCTCAGCGGCGGCATTGAGAGCAGGATCACCCCTGTCCGCGAAGGAGAAGCGGTGCCCCTGAAGGAGGCCGGTTGTATCTTCTGCGGGCAATGTGTCGATGTCTGCCCTGTTGGCGCTCTCACCGAAAGGGAGAGGGCACACGCCGGCCGTGAATGGGAGCTGTGCTCCTATGACGGGGTCTGCCTTGAGTGCTCACTGGGCTGTCCAGTGAAACGCTCTTTTGCAGGCGTGAAGCTGGCGCGGGTGGCGGGGGCGAGTGGAGAGGGCGACGACAGCGGCCTGCTCTGCCAAAAAGGAAAATTCAACGCCCTGCATGAGACAAAGAATGATCAGCTCACAGCGCCGCTGATCAGGGGTGAAGAGGGGCTGAAGGAAGTAAGTTATGAAGAGGCGCTGCAGGAATGCAGCCGCGCTTTTCAGGAAATAAAGGTGAGAAAGGGAGCCGCCGCCCTGGCGGTTGTCGCCGGGGGGCGCTGCAGCAACGAAGAGAGCTACCTGCTGCAGAAACTGGCCCGGGGGATCATGGAGACCGCCCATGTTGACCTGGGCCTGGAACCGGCCCTGGCCGGGGCTTTCTGCGCCCTTGAATCTCTGACCGGTCCCGGCGTTCCCGGACCCTCCGTGGAGGATCTGCTTCAAGCGAGCGCTATCTTTGTGATCGGCAAAGACCTGGCCGCCACCAACCCGGTTGCCGCCATGGCCGTGGAGCAGGCCTGCCGTCTCGGCAGCGCCGTTCTGGTCCAGGTTGCCCCCGGCCCCGCCGGAGATGGGATCATCGCATGGGAACGGCTGGTGCTGGAGCTGCGTGAGGGCGGCGCCGCCGATCTTTTCCGGGCCCTGACAGCCCTGCTGCAGGATAAACCCGCAGCGAAATTTGCCGCCGCAGCAGGACAGGACGAAGCCGATCTGAGCAAAGCCGCCGCACTGCTCGGCGGCGGGAGGAGCGTCATCCTGGTCTGCCCCTCCTTCTTTGAAGAGGCGGGCAGCGGGTGGATCGGGGAGCTGCTGGAGGCTGCCAAAGCGGCCGGCGGGATTGCACGCGGCCGCAGCAACATCCTGTTCCTGGCTGAAGAGGGCAATGCCCGCGGCATTGTTGAAGCTGGGGGAGTGCCCGGTCTTCTTCCCGGATACGCCTCTTTGAATGGTGAGACCGGGTTGAACCGCGAACAGATCATGGCCGCCGTGGAAGCGGGCGAGATCAAAGGCCTTTTTGCCGTTCTGGACGGCTTTGCCGGGCCGCTGCCGCCCGGCCTTGAGTTTCTGGCGGTGCAGTGCGCCTCGCAGGGAGATATCCCCGCCGGCGCAAATGTCATCTTCCCCGCGCCGCCGCTGCATCTGAAGGAAGGCTTCTTCACCAGCAGCGCAGGAGAACAGCGGCAGAACCTGAGTGCTCCCGGCGCCTCAGGCGCTATCTGGCCGGAGTGGCGGGTCATTGCGGCCCTCTCCTCGCTTATGGGCGGTTCCCCTGTCTACGGGAGCCTGCAGGATGTTCAAGAGGAAATCTGCCGGCTGATGGAGGGGCGGTGAAAGCGAGCGCCGGCCGGATTTTGAGTCGCGCCGGCACCTCTTTTGAAGATGCAGAATGGAGCTGCTGTTTACACCGTATCTGAGATCAACGGGATCGTCAAAGGACTGATCCAGGGAGACCCCCGCCTCCGGGACATCTGGGTGGCGGGGGAGCTCTCCAATTTTACGCATCACCGCTCGGGACACATGTACTTCACCATCAAAGACAGCGCCGCTTCGCTGCGCTGTGTCTTTTTCCGCCGTGACAACCTGCGCTGCCGCTTCAAGCCTGTTGACGGCATGGAGCTCCTGATCTACGGCAGCCTGTCGGTATACGAGCCCGGCGGGGCCTACCAGCTTTATGTAACGGAGATGGAACCGGCGGGCATGGGCTCCCTGTACCTGGCCTTTGAGCAGCTCAAGAAAAAACTTGAGGAAGAAGGCCTTTTCCGGGAGGAGTACAAACAGCGGCTCCCCGCCCTGCCGCGCTGCATTGCGGTGATCACTTCGCCCACCGGGGCGGCGCTGCAGGATATCCTGACCACGGTGCGGCAGCGTTTTCCCTATGTGCGGATTCTTGTTGCCGAGAGCCTGATGCAGGGCGGAGACGCCGCTGCCGATATCGCCCGCGCTATTGAACGGCTCAATGCCAT
This sequence comes from uncultured Syntrophomonadaceae bacterium, assembly GCA_964441025.1. Taxonomy (GTDB): domain Bacteria; phylum Bacillota; class Dethiobacteria; order DTU022; family DTU022; genus JAAZIN01. The sequence goes on along the minus strand of CAYTXG010000004.1, from coordinate 110,881 downwards.
GTCCGGAATTGAGCTGATTATTATCGCCCGCGGCGGCGGCTCGCTTGAGGATCTGGCCCCTTTCAACACCGAGACGGTGGCCCGGGCCATATTCGGCTCCAGCCTGCCCGTTATCTCCGCCGTGGGCCATGAGACCGATTTTACCATTGCTGATTTTGTTGCCGATCTCAGGGCGGCTACTCCTACGGCCGCGGCTGCGGCGGCGCTGCCCCGCTACGAAGAGCTGGAGCGGCGGATCGAAGGGCTGCGGGAGAGATGCGCGCAGGCGCTGCAGCAGCGTTTACTGCTGGAAAAGCAGCTTCTCGACTACACGGTGACGGATCGCTTTTACCGCCGCCCCCTGGAGAGAGTGGCCGGCGCACGGGAGCGCAGCACCGCCCTTTATGGGAATATGCGCCGGGCCCTGCTGCATTTCCTGAAACTGAAAGGTTTGCAGCTGGCGGCACTGGAGGACAAGCTGGAGGGAGCCGGCCCGTTGAAACTGATGGCCCGGGGCTACAGCTATTGCCAGGATGAAAAGGGAAATGTCATTCGTTCCATTGACGAACTGCAGGTCGGGCAGCGCCTGCGCCTGCGTTTCCGGGACGGCACCGCCCGCTGCCTCACCGAAGAACTGGTGCCGGAAACCGCGAAAGGCACCGCAAAGGACTAACTTTACTCCCCCCTGGTGCCAGGCACCGGGAGGGAGTAACTTTGGAGGAGGGTCTAGAAATTTGGCCCCTGAGGAAAAAGATAGGCTGGGGAAAGGTCTTGAAGGGGAGATGACCTACGAAGAGGCTCTGCGGCGACTTGAAGAGATTGTAGCGCTGCTCGAGAGCGAAGAAATCCCCATTGAGGAGGCGATGGACGGATTCAAGGAGGGGGTGCGCCTCTCCCGCTATTGCCGGGAAAAGCTGGCAGAGATCGAATTCCAGGTGGAGCACCTGCTCAAGGAGGAGCAGGAGACAGCGGGAGAGAGCGGTGCAAAAGAGGGCGGCGGGGGCGATGCAGATCTCTGATCCCGCTGCTTACCTGGACAGCCTGCGCTCCCGGGTGAATAAAGCGCTGGAGGAGCTTTTTGAAGGCGGCGACGAACCCGATCTGCTTCGGGAAGCCATGCGTTACAGCGTTTCCGCCGGGGGGAAAAGGCTCCGGCCGCTGCTGACCATCGCCGCTGCGGAAACCCTTGGCCTTTCCGGGGAGCGAGTGCTGCCGGTAGCCCTGGCCCTGGAGCTGATCCACACCTATTCTCTCATTCATGACGACCTTCCGGCTATGGATGACAGCGATATGCGCCGGGGGAGGCCGTCGTGCCACCGTGTTTACGATGAAGCTGCCGCCATCCTGGCCGGGGATGCGCTTCTGACACTGGCATTCGAGCTTGTCGCCTCTTACGGCCTGCAGGAGAAACGCCCCGAAGAAGCGTTGCAGATCAGCCTGGAACTGGCCCGGGCGGCCGGAAAAGAGGGCATGGTCGGCGGGCAGCTTCTTGATCTTGAATCCGAAGGAAAAGTCGTGGCGCCGGGGGAGCTTGAAAAGATAGACCGCATGAAAACAGGCGCCCTGCTTCAGGCGGCTGTGAGCTGCGGCGCCATAGCTGCGGGAGCCGCACCGCATCAGATGAGGCCTCTCAGGGAATACGGCAGCCGCCTGGGCCTGGCTTTCCAGATTGCCGATGATCTGCTTGATCTGGAAGGTGATGCCTCCTTGATGGGCAAGGCTGCAGGCGCGGACCGGGCCCGTGAAAAGGCCACATTCCCCGCCTTGCTGGGAGCGGCTCCGGCGCGCCGGCGCGCCGCAGAGCTGTACCGGGAAGCGCTGGCCTCTCTCGATGACCTGGCTGAGCGGGCAGAGCTGTTGCGGGAACTGGCCCGGCAGCTTGTTTTCAGAGACAGATGACGTGGGACAACAGGGACGGTCCTCTTTGTCCCACAAATGTAGAGATCGGAAACAGGGGACGCATGTATCCTTATGGTCATCCCTGGCGCGGCGAAGGAGCGCGCCCTTTTCGCTGACTGCATGTTAACAAAGGTTTAGTCTAAATAAAGGAGGTAATTGTTTATGGCCATGTCGTCAAAGAGCTGCGATTATTTTTTGGAAGTGCTTGCCTCTAAAGATCCCACGCCGGGCGGCGGCGGAGCGGCTGCCATGGGCGGGGCCATCGGGATGGCCCTCTCCAACATGGTGGGCAACCTGACCGTGGGGAAAAAGAAATATGCCGATGTTGAAGATGAGGTCAAAAAATTGCTCGAGGAAGGCTACGGGATCATCAAGCGTTTGGAAGTGCTGGTGGATGAAGACGCCGAAGCTTTCAAGCCGCTGGCGCAGGCTTACGGGCTGCCCAAAGGCACTCCTGAAGAGGCTGCCCATAAGGAGAAGACTCTGGGGGAATGCTCCAAGGTGGCCCTCTCCGTACCTCTGGAGATCATGCGCCAGGCTTACCGGGGCATCAAGATCCATGAGCGCATGGGCCGGATCGGCTCAGCGCTGGCCATCTCCGATGTGGGGTGCGGAGTGGTCTTTCTGAAGGGAGCCCTGCAGAGCGCCTATCTCAATGTGATCATCAACCTCGGCGCAATTAAGGATGAGAACTTTGTGGAGCATGTCAACAAGGAGATGAACCATATCCTGGAAGATGGGTGCAAAGTTGCCGATGCAACGCTGGAACTCGTCATCGGCAAGATTAAAAAATAAATACCAATTCAGGAGGAGGTTGGGATAATGGCTGAAAGATTGAGAGGTAAACCGGTTGCCGATGCCATGAAAGAGGAGCTTGTTGCCAGAATTGAAGCTCTCAAGGAAAGAGGGATCACCCCGAAGATCGGGATCATCCGCGTGGGCGCCAACCCTGACGATCTGTTTTATGAGGGTGGAATCAAGAAGACCGGCGACGGAGTAGGTCTTGCTTACGAGGTATTTGAATATCCCGAGGATACCGGCCAGGATGAGTTTGAGAAGGCGGTTCTTTCTGTGGGCGCAGACAGCTCCATTCACGGCATCCTCATGTTTGCTCCGCTGCCGAAGCACCTGGATGAGAAGAAGATCCGCCGGCTTATCCCGGTGGAGAAGGATGTGGATTGCATGACCCTGGGGAGCGCAGGCAAGGTCTTTGCCGATGATGTAACGGGCTTTCCGCCCTGCACTCCCACCGCCTGTATGGAGATGCTGAAATTCTATGACATCCCCCTGAAGGGGAAAAGGGTAACTGTTGTCGGTCGCTCCATGATTGTGGGCAAGCCGGTGGCTATGCTGCTTATGCGTGAACATGCCACCATCACCATCTGCCATTCGCGCACACAGAACCTGCCCCAGGTCTGCGCCGAAGCCGATATCCTGGTGGCTGCCATCGGCCGGGCAAAAATGATCGGCAAAGACTATGTCAAGCCGGGCCAGATTGTCATTGACGTGGGCATCAATGCCGATCCCGACAATCCCGGCAAGTACTGCGGCGATGTGGACTTTGAGGCTGTAGAGCCTGTAGTTGAGAAAATTTCCCCTGTTCCCGCCGGTGTGGGCTCTGTTACCACCATTGTTTTGTGCAAACATACCGTCATGGCCTGCGAAGCGCAGAGCAGTTAGCAAACCGGCGCCTTGCGCCTGTCTCCTGACCCGACTGTGCCGCCCTCCTTCTTCAGCTTTTGGAAAGGGAGGGCGCTCTTTTTATAAACGCAGGAGTCGAACACGGTAGCGGAACATGGAGCGGCAGGCAGGCCGTTGCCGGTGTAAAAAGATTCAAGTATAATATGCAATGCAGATTGTTATTACTTCATCAGTGGATAAGTGAAGGAGGATCACAATGAAAAAGACGGATCTGCTGATAATTGGGGGAAGCGCGGGCGGGCTCCTGGCTGCTACAATGGCGAGGAAGGCTTACGGAGAGGATATTGATATTACTTTGATCCGCGAAACTGAAACCGTGATGGTTCCCTGCGGCATCCCGTACATCTATGGAACCCTGCGCGATTTGAAGAAGAATATTATACCCGATGCCATGCTGCATAATGCGAATATCAATCTTCTCATTGACAGCGCCATTGCCGTGAACAAGGAGCAGAAAACGGTTGAGACAGGGAAAAGCGGCGTTATCGGCTACAAAAAACTGATCATTGCAACGGGTTCGCTCCCCCTTATCCCCACGTTCATTCAGGGTTATGATCTGGAAAATGTATTCCCGGTAGTGAAAAACGAGGAATACCTGGGCAGGATTCTTACCAAACTGGAGAGCGCCCAAAATGTTGTGGTCATCGGCGGAGGGTTCATCGGAGTTGAATTTGCGGAGCAGATCAGAATGCTCCAAAAAAACGTCGCCATTATTGAGATGGCGGGCTCCTGCCTGTGGCAGGCTTTTGACAAGAGCTACACCGATGACATTGAAAATCTGTTGAGCGGACAGGGTATTCAGGTGATGACCAACACCAGGGTAAAAAAAATTCTTGGCGACAGGGCTGTGGAGGCGGTAGAGCTGGAGGGCGGCCGGACAGTCCCCGCGGATATGGTAATTCTGGGGCTTGGGGTAAAACCCAACGGTGCTCTGGCAAAAACATGCGGGCTGGAGGTAAACGCCAAGGGAGCCGTTGTTGTGGATCAGTACATGAGAACGAGCGACCCTCATATATTTGCCGTCGGCGACTGCGCCGAAAAGAAATGCTTCTTTACGGGGAAGGATGTGCCGCTGCTGCTGGCTTCTACAGCGGCGATGGAGGCCAAGATAGGGGGCAGCAATGCATTTCACTTGAGGCTGATCCGTGCCAACAAGGGCACTATCAGCACCTTTTCGACAAAGATATTTGGGAAAACATTTGCGGCGGCGGGCCTTACCGAGGCCAGGGCACGGCAGGAGGGCTTCTGCATCATGACCGGCGAATTCAAAACCATGGACCGCCATCCGGGTACCCTGCCCGATGCGCAGGAGGTCAATATCAAATTGATCTTCTCCAGATGCTCGGGCATTATCCTGGGGGCCCAGATCTCCGGCGGAAACACCGTTGCCGAGATAATCAACATCTTAAGCCTGGCAATTCAAAAAGACACAACGGCTACGGAGCTCAACACTTTCCAGGCAGCGACGCATCCCCTTGTCTCACCTTCACCCATCGCCTATCCCATAAATGCGGCTGCCATGAACGCCATAGCCTCCAATTGCAAGCATCTTAACGAAGACCTTACCATCTAGCACAAAAGTGTACACAGTACACACAGGGGCGGTTCTTCTGTGTTGATAATAGCCGCAACACCAGCTTTACAGGAGTTTGCATGTTGCCGGCGAGGCTGAGAACCTGGAAAATAGTGAAAGAGAACACAAGAGAACCGTCCCCGTGTGTTGTTCTTGAGAAAGGAAAAGGGTTGTGCTATAATTTTTTCTAAAGAGGAGCATAAGTGGTGCAGTATTCTAGTTGGCTCCCCCTCTTCGAAAACGGGCCTAAAAATCCGTTAAGGGCACATCGATGAAGTTCCTGGTGCCGGCTGCTGACGCCCAGTCGGGGGCTGGTGCTGGGAGTTAAGAAGGACGGGGCGATCTACAAAGGCATGTAGGCGTTGACCCTGCCTTCGCGGAGACCCAATGATGGTGGCCGGATGCCTGACGGCTACGGTTACTGCTTGGGAATGAACCTGCATGCGGTGAAAGCTGGGTGCAGCGTAGCCTGCCTTGAGTGGTGTGGGCGGGGGGAGGAGATAAAATTCCTGAAACCCACCCTGCAAAAGAGGCTAGGGGAGGACAGGAGCCAGGGAGGAAATCTCCTAGACTGCTCTCGGAAGAGAGGCGCGCCAGGGATTAAAGTGCGAGCTAAGTGGCAATCCAGTTCCGCCAGTGGCGACACGGCGGGAATAATCTGAAAAGGGAACTGCCTTTCCGGCGACGTAAGGCGATTATTCGGGAAAACCTGCTGGACCTAAGCCGCAAAGTTTACCTGGCTCCGCTACCACTTATGTTTTTTCTATATTTCCGGGGACGCCCGGCTGCCGGGGAATATACGGCAGCCGGGCGCTCAAGCTAAAATAATGCAGCCGGTGCTCCCGGATGCCGCTGCGGCATGGTGATGAGGTGGGTAAAGGCAAGCGTAACCGTCTCTCGGGGCGTTGGGTAGCCGGTATCACCTTCTGGTCTTTTGTTCTGGCTGTTATGATCGGTTTTGTGACCCGCTTTTTGCTCAATGCCATCTACTCGCTGTTGCTGTCCCTTCTGATTCTGGGCGCCGTGATCATGCTGGGTATAGCATTTGACATCATTGGCACCGCAGCTGCGGCGGCGGACCAGGCGCCGCTTAATGCCAGGGCTTCCCGCAGGATGACCGGCGCCCGGCGGGCGGTGGATCTGGTCAGGAACGCCGACAGGGTGGCCAACTTTTGCAATGATGTTGTCGGCGATATCAGCGGTATCGTCAGCGGCACGCTGGCGGCGGTTATCGTTTCCCGGCTGGCCACAGCGGGCACTCTTGCCCGGGTGGAGATTTACGGGAGCATCGTCCTTACGGCGCTCGTAGCCGCCCTGACGGTGGGGGGAAAGGCGCTGGGTAAAAATATGGCTATCACCCGCTCTACAGAAATAATCTTGCTTGTTGGAAAAACACTGTTGCGCCTGGAAAGGATGCGGGACTGGCTCCTGCTTCGAAAAAAAAGAAGGTGAAGAAAGAGCATGGATAATCTGTCCGGCCGGCTGAAGCTGCCCGATGATCTGAAAGATCTTAAAATAGCCGGTCTGGAAAAACTTGCTTCAGAAATTCGGGAATATATGATCCGGACAGTGGCCGACAACGGAGGGCACCTTGCGCCGAGCCTGGGCGTGGTTGAACTTGCCCTGGCCCTGCACAGCACCTTCCAGAGCCCCCGCGACCGGATCATCTGGGACGTGGGGCACCAGTGCTATCCCCACAAACTTCTCACGGGACGCTGGGATTCCTTTCCCTCCCTGCGCCGCTACCGGGGCATCAGCGGTTTCCCCAAACCGGCGGAGAGCGAACACGACCCCTTTGGAACAGGACACAGCTCCACTTCCATATCCGCCGCCCTCGGGCTTGCCCTGGCGCGAGATTTCTTTGGCGGCTCTTACAAGGTGGTTGCCGTCATCGGCGACGGCGCCTTTACCGGGGGGATGGCTTACGAGGCGCTGAACCATGCCGGCCATGTTAAGGCTGATCTCACTGTCGTCCTCAATGATAACGAGATGTCCATCAGCTCCAATGTGGGCGCCATGTCGGATTACCTGGGGAAAATACGTTCCGATCCCAAGTACTCGCGCCTCAAGGCTGAATTTGAACAGGCGCTGAACCGGATTCCTCTTGTGGGCAAGAAGATGGTTGACTCTGCCGAGAGGTTCCGGGGGGGGGTGAAATACCTGATCAACCCGGGGATGATCTTTGAAGAACTGGGGCTGACCTATTTCGGCCCTGTTGACGGGCATAATATCGCCGCCCTGAAAAGGGCGCTTCAGCAGGCTTCGCGAATGCGGGGCCCCACACTGGTACATGTTCTCACGGAGAAAGGCAAGGGCTACCGCTATGCCGAGGCTGCACCGGAACGTTTTCACGGCATCGGCCCCTTTGACGAGAAAAACGGTCTTCCCCGCAGTAAAAAGAGCGGCCCTTCCTACACCGAGGTTTTCGGCAGGACCATGCTCAAAGCAGCTGCAGAAAATCCGAAAATTGTCGCGCTCACGGCGGCAATGGCCGTGGGTACAGGGCTGAGCGATTTTGCCGAAAAATATCCCGGCCGCTTTTACGATGTAGGCATTGCCGAGCAGCATGTAGCCGGGCTGGCCGCCGCTCTGGCCGCCGGAGGGCTGAGGCCCGTTGTGGCTATATACTCCACCTTTCTCCAGAGAGCCTATGATCAGCTTATTCATGACATCTGCCTGCAGAACCTGCCGGTGCTCTTTGCTGTTGATCGGGCCGGCATAGTGGGCGAGGACGGTGAAACGCACCAGGGAATTTTCGATCTCTCCTTTCTGCGCACCATACCGCGGATGACGATTATGGCCCCTCGCAATGAAGATGAACTGCAGCATTTGCTTTACACCGCGCTGAGCTGCGCCCCCGGGCCTGCGGCGCTGCGCTACCCGCGGGACAAGGGCGAGGGGGTCGAGCTTGGAGAACCGCACCTGCTGCCCTGGGGCAAAGGCGAACTGCTGCGGGAAGGCGGGGATCTGCTCATTGCCGCAGCCGGCATAACCGCCAACGGGGCCCTGGCGGCGGCGGAGAAACTATATGAAGAGGGAATTGATGCGGCGGTTATTGATCCCCGGTTTATCAAGCCCCTGGATGAAGAGCTCATCCTGGAGTGGGCTCGCAGGTGCGGCCGCCTGCTAACGGTGGAGGAAAACACGTTGGCCGGCGGCTTCGGCAGTGCCGTGCTCGAGCTGCTGGCGAGCCGCGGGCTGACTATGCCGGTGCGCCGCCTGGGCATTGAGGACCGCTTTGTAGAGCAGGGGCCGCGCGAGCTGCTCCTCTCCATCTCCGGCCTTGATGCGGCGGGCATCTTCCGGGAAGCGCTCTCCTTTGCAGGGAGCGGGGCGCCGCAAAGGGTGCTTTGAATAAAAAGCAGGATCGCCGGCGGCTCGACCTTCTGCTCACCGAGCGCTACCCGGCGCTGAGCCGCAGCCGCGCCCGGGGCGAAATCATGTCCGGCCGCGTTCTTGTTGAAGGGCGCATCTCTTCCAAGCCCGGAATGCTCTACCCGCGCGATGCCCGGATCACGCTTCTGGAACCGCAGCAGCGTTATGTCAGCCGGGGCGGCGTCAAACTTGCAGGCGCACTTGATGACCTGGCGCTGGAGGTAAAGGGTCTCACTGTTCTTGATGTGGGGGCTTCAACAGGGGGATTTACCGACTGCCTGCTCCAGAGAGGGGCCGCCCGGGTCATCGCCCTTGATGTGGGCTACGGCCAGCTTGACTGGAAGCTGCGGCGCCACCCGCAGGTAACGGTGATGGAGCGTTTCAATATCCGCCGCCTCCGGGCGCAGGATCTCCCCCACAAGCCCCACCTGGCGGTCATTGATCTCTCTTTCATCTCCCTCAGGCCGGCGCTGCCGGTTTTGAAAGAAGCCGGCCTTCCCGCGCTTCTGGCTCTGGTCAAACCGCAGTTTGAGGTGGGCCGCAGCGAGGCCGACAGGGGCCGGGGTGTGATTCGCGATCCCCGTCTGCACAGGGCGGTGCTGCACGATCTGGCCGAATTCGCCTGCGCTGACGGCTACTGCACCACCGCCCTCACCTTCTCGCGCCTGCCCGGCCCCAGGGGCAACCTGGAGTTTTTTCTTCACCTGAAGAGCGGCGCCGGCGCCTGCCGCTGCCTGCCGGGCATAGCGGCTGAAATCTCCGGCATTGTCGAAGCGGCTCACCGGGAACTGGTAAAATAATCCGGCGTAAAAGGAATTGAAATGAGCCCGGCGAATAGTAGATATAGCTGAATACCGGGTGGTGATCGCTTGCGCTGGCAGGATTATCTCTGGCTGCTGCTCCTGTCAGGCGGCTATTTGATCTATTACATTTTCAACCGGAAAAAACGGCGCCGTTCCAAAGCGTCGCGCCCTCCCGCCGTTCCGCTGACCCGCCGGGAGCAGAAGGCCTGGCATAAATTGCAGGAAAGCGGTTGCCTTCTGGAGGAGATCCATCCGGCGGTACCGGTGACGATGACGGCGGGCGGCAAAACAAAGAGCTTCAATTATGAAGGCAGCTTTATTGTTTCCAGGGGCGGCGAACATTTTTTGGTCAGGCTGTCTCCGGGAGAGAGCTCCTTGAACCGGGCCGGCCTGCGCCGGGAGCTGCTCCTGGACACCCTTTTCTTCCAAACCGATGGAATAATATTCTATCACGAAGAGAAGGGGCGGCTGGAAGAAATACGCTTTGACTACCGGAGCGAGGAGCAGGGGGGCAGGGAGCGGCTTCTCTGGAAAGGAGCGCTCATTCTGCTTATCATCATCGGCATTCTATTTTTGGGCCATCTGTTAAGGGGCTCCATTTTCTAAAGGAGGCGTCCATGCGCGGCATTGGCTTGATCCCGAACTGGCAAAAAGAAAATACAGCACTCGTTGTAGAGAGAATCTGCGATTTCTTCGAAGAACGCGATATCCGGCTGCTCACCGCCGACGCCCGGCAGGTAGATTGGCAGAACTCATGCTCGCTGGCCGAGGGTCTCAAGGACTGGTGCAGCCGGGTGGATATGCTCATCGTTGTCGGGGGCGACGGGACCATCCTCCGGGCGGCCCGCGACCTGGCCCGCTGGGATGTCCCCATACTGGGGATCAATGTGGGCCACAAGGGCTTTCTGGCCGAGATCGAGGTGGAGCAGATGGATCGCTACCTGCAGTATATCATCGCGGGGCGGTACCAATACCTGGAGCGGATGATGCTTGAAGCCGCGGTATATCGCGAGGAGAAGCTGCTGGGGCACCTTACCGCCCTCAATGATATCGTGATCTCCCGGGGCCCCTTTTCCAGGATCCTCACGCTGAGCACCTTTATAAATGAAGATTTCCTGGAGAGCTATTCGGGAGATGGGGTTATCGTGGCCACGCCGACGGGCTCAACGGGTTACTCCCTCTCCGCCGGGGGGCCCATTGTCAACCCCTCCCTGGAGCTTCTCGTGATTACCCCCATCTGCCCGCACAGCCTGAACAACCGCTCCGTCATCGTCACCGCAGGGGAGCAGATCTTGATGCGCGTCGATTCCCGCCAGTCACAGGTGGTCCTCACTGCGGACGGGCAGGTGGGATTTGACCTGGAGGACAGCGATAAAGTTGCCGTTAAAAAGTCGGAGTGCAAGGTGAAGCTCATACATTTCGGGGACAACTCTTTTTACCGCCTGCTGCGCCAGAAATTAAAAGATTAGATCAGAGCGGTACGGAAAGGGAAGGGGGAGAGAGCAGTTGCTCGCGGAGATCAGGGTATCGCAGTTCGCCCTCATAGAAGATCTCACTTTAAAATTCGGCAGGGGTCTGAATGTTCTCAGCGGGGAGACGGGGGCGGGTAAATCAATTGTTATCGGAGCCATCAACCAGCTTCTGGGCGAGCGCGCCGATACGGGGCAGATCCGCCAGGGCGAGGAGAGCGCCTTTGTGGAGGGTATATTTGCCTGTCCCGCCGCCTCTGCGGCGGAAGTGGAGGCCCTCCTGAAGGGAGCGGGCATTGAGCCCGATGAAACGCTTATTGTTACCCGGGAAATGTCGCGCAGCGGCCGCAGCATCGGCCGGGTGAACGGCAGGGCGGCGACCATCTCCTTTCTGAAAGAGCTGGGGCAGCTGCTTGTCGACCTGCACGGGCAGCACCAGCACCAGTCGCTTTTACGGCCCGATTACCACCGGGAGCTGCTCGACTCCTTTGGCGGTGAAAAATGCGCAGAGGCTCGCCGCCTTGTGGAGAGCCTGTTTGAGAGGCGGCAGGGGCTCATGACGCAGCTTGCCGGACTGGGGGAGGACAGCGCGGAGCGGGAGCGGAGGATGGATGTTCTCTCATTTCAGATCAGCGAGATTGCGGCGGCAAAGATAGATCCCGGCGAAGAGGAGAGGCTGCTGAAAGAGGAGAAGATCCTGGCCCATGCAGAGAAACTGGGTGAACTGGTGGAAAGCGCCTACGGCGCCATCTACCGGGGTGACGAGCGCAGCGACCGGCCTCCCATTGTTGATGTGCTGGCTGTTCTGCAGGGGCAGCTTGAGGAGGCGGCGCAGATCGACGGAAAGCTGACCCCCCTGGTGGGGCTGCTGGAAAGCGCCGCCGCCCAGGTCGAGGAGGCCTCCTTTGTGCTCCGCGATTACCAGGCCGCCTTTGAGTACAATCCCGCCGAGCTGGCCGCCGTGCAGCGGCGATTGGAGCAGCTGCAGGGCCTGAAAAGGAAGTACGGCCCCTCCCTGGAGGAGGTGGCTGACTTCGGCCGCCGGGCGGAGGAGGAGCTGGATCGCCTGCAGAACAGCGAGGCGCTGGCCCGGGAGCTTGAAGCGGAGATCGCCGCCGCCGCAGAGCAGCTTGAAGAGGCCTCCCGCCGGCTGAGCGGGCTCCGGAGCGGGGCGGCGGAGTCGCTGGAGCAGCCCCTGGGCGGCGCCCTCAGGGAACTGGCTATGCCCAGGGCCCGCTTCACCGTGCAGATCACCCCGCTGGAGGGCTTTACGCCCCGGGGCAAGGATGGGGTGGAATTTCTTTTCTCGGCAAATCCCGGCGAAGAGGTCAAATCCCTGGCGAAGATCATTTCAGGCGGCGAGATGTCGCGGGTGATGCTCGCCCTGAAAAGCATCTTTGCCGGCGAGGACCGTATCCCCACGCTTATCTTCGACGAAGTTGACGCCGGCATCGGCGGCGCCGCCATTCAGGCCGTGGCCGAAAAGCTGGCCCTGCTGGCGGCACACCACCAGATCATCTGCGTTACTCACAGCCCCCAGATTGCCGCCCTGGCCGACACTCATGTGCGGCTGTACAAGGAGACTGCCGGGGAACGCACCCTGACCAGGGCTGCGCAGCTCGATGCGGCTGAGCGGCGCATGGAGATCGCCCGCATGCTCGATGGGGCGGAGATCGACAGGGCCGGCCTGGAACATGTGGAGAGCCTCATGGGCCGGGCGGAGCGCTTCAAAAAAGAGGCGCGGTCTAACCCCAATCCCTGACCCGGAGGAAACAATATGCGTCTTGTTGACATGATGACCCGCGATTTTGCCATTCTCCAGCCGGGCGACACCCTGAAAAGAGCGGTGCGCATGCTGCGCAGCAGCAGGCGCGACGGGCTGCCTGTTTTGAATGACGACGGCACCCTGGCCGGCATCTTCACAAAGACAAACCTGTACGATGCTTTGCTGAAGGCGAGCACCCTGGATGAACCGGTCTACAGGTTTTACAACCGCAATGTGGTCAAGATCCCGGTGGACCTTACATACAGCGAGGTTATAGACACGGTGCACCGCATCCCCGTGGGCACCGGCGTTGTCGTGGAGAAAGACGGCTCCGTGGCCGGGCTCTTTACCAAGGTGGAGCTGATCACCTCCCTTTTCAAGGAAGAGCGCCTGCTCAATGCCCGCCTCAGGGCCATGTACCAGGCCATGCACAACGGCCTGATCTCAGTGGATTGCTCCTGCCGCATAAACCTGATCAACCGCGCCGCCGCCCAGCTCTTCGGGCTGGCCGGGGAGAGCGCCGCGGGCCGCCACCTGGACGAGCTTCTACCGGGCCTGGGCATGGCCTCGCTGCTGAAAGAAGGGACGGTGGAGATCGGGGCAAAATACTCATACGGCGGAGCCATTACCGTGGTCAACAAGACCCCCCTTCTCGACGGCGGGCGCGTTACCGGCGGCATCGCCATCTTCCAGGATGTCACCGAGCTGGAACAGGTTGCCGAGGAGCTTGACAGCGTGAAGATCCTCAATCGCACCCTTCAGACCGTTCTCGATATCGGCTACGACGCCATTGTGGTTGTCGATGAAAACGGTGCAGTTATCCTGGTAAACCGCTCTTTCCTCGACTTTGTACGCCTGAGCGAAGAAGAGGTGCTGCGCAGCCCGGTGGATAAGGTTCTTGAGAACAGCAGGCTTCATGTTATCGTAAAAACCGGCATCCCCGAGCTGAATGACATCCAGTTTATCGAGGGCAAGCCTTATGTCGTCTCCCGGCTCCCCATCGTTCGCGAAGGGCATATCATCGGGGCGGTGGGCAAAATCAGCTTTCGCCGTGTTGATGAACTGCGGGATCTGGCCCGGCGGCTGGAGGCGATGGATCACCGACTGGCCCACTTCCAGGCCGAGCTAAAAAAAGAGCGCCACCGGGAGCGGCCCTACTGCTTTGATGATATTATTACGCTCAGTCCGGTCATGGAGCGCCTCAAGAGGGAGGCCCGTCTCGCCTCGCAAAGCCTCTCCACAGTGCTGGTTCACGGAGAGAGCGGCGTGGGCAAAGAGCTATTTGCCCAATCCATTCATTACGACGGGCCGCGTCGCGAGGGCCCCTTTGTCAAGATAAACTGCGCCGCTATCCCGGAAAACCTGATTGAATCCGAGCTGTTCGGCTATGCCCCCGGCGCATTTACCGGGGCCAGGCAGTCGGGCAAACCCGGGCGCATCGAGCTGGCCCAGGGGGGCACCCTTTTTCTCGATGAGATCGGTGATCTACCCCTCCCCTTGCAGGCAAAGTTGCTGCATTTCCTGCAGGATCGCAGCTTTGAACGCGTGGGCGGCACCGGCTCAAGGCGCGTGGATCTGCGGGTCATTGCGGCGACAAATCAGGATCTGGAGCAGAAGGTCTCCGGGGGCGCCTTTCGCAAAGATCTCTACTTCAGGCTCAATGTGATCTCGCTGCCCGTGCCGCCGCTGCGCGAGCGGCCTGAGGACATATTGCCCCTGGTGCATGCCTTTCTACGAAAATACAACGCCGTCTTCGGCCTGGAGGTGCAGGATATTTCGGAGGAAGCCCTGGCGCTTTTCCAGGAATACACCTGGCCCGGGAATGTGCGCGAGCTGGAGAATGCCGTGGAGCGGGCCATGAACTTTACCGGCGCCAGGGTGATCGAGGTGGAGGATCTGCCGCCCCACCTGCGGCGGGGAAGAGGTGCTCCCGGCCCAGCTCCTGCCCCTGTGCCGGGGGAGGGAGGAGGCGCTGCGGCGGACGCGGGGGAATCGCTGAAGGATTACCGGTCGCAGCAGGAGGCGCTGGAGCGCGAGACCCTCCTGCGCGCCCTGCAGAGAACAGGCGGCAACAGAAGCAGGGCCGCCCGGCTGCTGGGCATGAGTCGCTCCTGGTTCTACGAAAAGCTGGCCCGCCACGGCCTGAAATAAAGCTGCCCAACCCCCGTGCCGGGCACCGGGCGGGGCTGGGTTGGTAAACTCTGCGGTTCTTTCTGTCGCCTTTTTTACCGCACTCCCCTGTCAACCAGGATTAACTCAGCGCTGTTGTTGACTTGTTGCGCAGGCGCAGCCGATCGGCCATCATGGCGATAAACTCCGAATTGGTGGGCTTACCCTTTTCCGTTTTGATGGTATAGCCGAAGAATTTTTTGATCACATCTATATTGTTGCGGGCCCAGGCCACTTCGATGGCATGGCGGATTGCTCTTTCCACCCGGCTCGGCGTGGTGTCAAAAAATTTGGCTATTTCGGGGTACAGGATCTTCGTTATGGAGCCCAGCAGGTCAATATCTTCCACGACCATGATGATGGCCTGGCGCAGGTACAGATAGCCCTTTATATGGGCGGGTATGCCGATCTGGTGCATGATTTCGGTGACCTCTTCCTTGAGGGGTATCCTGGGAGCTGCTTTCATGGCGGCATGGGCAGATGTTTCACCTTCCCGCACAGCGGCGCCGGCACTGTTCAACTGCCGGATCCGGTCCGGCAGGCTCTCCATGTCAAAGGGTTTCAGGATGTAGTAAGCGGCGCCCAGTTCCATCGCCCTTCTGGTGATGCTCTCGTGACCGAAAGCCGTGAGCATGATCACATGCGGCTTGTGCTCCAGCTCCATCTCCTCAAGCGCCTCCAGCACACCGATTCCGTCCAGATGGGGCATAATTATATCCAGGATGAGGACATCAACATGGTTGTCTTGAAAAATTTCCAGTACTTCTTTCCCATTGTAGGCGATGCCTACAATCTCAAAGTCGGGCTGCATTGAGAGAAATGTAGTCAGCAGCCCATTGAACTCTCGATTGTCATCAGCCACTACCAGTTTTAACACTTTATTACCCTCCTGCTATTTATTTAAAACTTTTATAAAAAATTCGACATTGCGTTGTAAGTTCCTTCTTTCTATTATAAATTTTATTAATTATTGGTAAATATTTCAGCCTCCTGGCACATCCACTCCAAAAAAATACCGTATCCCCGCGTGGGATCATTGATAAAGACATGGGTCACGGCGCCGATTATTTTCCCATTTTGAATAATCGGGCTGCCGCTCATTCCCTGTATAATTCCTCCCGTGCTTTTTAACAGCTCTTCGTCAACGATTCGGACAATCATCCCTTTATCCGAGGGATCGGCCTGGTAAGCGATTTTTTCTATTTCCACCGCATAGCTGCCGATGCTCTCCCCTTCAATGACGGTAAGTATTTCCGCGGGGCCTGTTTGCACCTCCGTTGAAAGCGCCATGGGCAGCGGAGCGCGGTAAGGGGAGTCCACCTTGGTGGGATCGCTGATATTTCCAAAAATCCCGTAAGGGGTGTTTTTATCGATACTGCCGAAGCTGTCATCGATAAAGATACCGGTTTTCTCTCCCGGCCGGCCGCGCTGGGCCGCTTTGATACCGATAATTTTCGCCTTGACAATGGAGCCTTCACTCAAATTGATGGGTTGATGGGTGTCCGAATCGAGAATAACATGTCCCAGGGCGCCGTATTGCCTTGTTCCGGGATCATAGAATGTAAGGGTGCCCACCCCGGCGGCGGTATCGCGCAGGTAAAGGCCGATCCGGTAGGCACTGTCGGAAGGAGAGTAGCGGGGGGTCAGCCACAGCTTGATCAGCTCGCCCTTGCGGCTGATCAGCAGCTGAACCCGCCGGCCTTCAACCCCGGCCAGCAGCCTGGCCGCGCCGGGGGCGTCATCCACCTCCGCCCCGTTTATCTTCAGAATGGTATCGCCGATCTTCACCCCCGCCTCCCGGGCCGGGGATATGCTTCTTCCGGAGACGCTGAAGAAATAATAACCCACCACATTTACACCCTGTGAACGCAGCTTGATCCCGATGGAGTGCCCTCCCGGGACCAGCCTTACCTCGGGCAGCACATTTACCGTGACCCGGCGCAGCGGTATCCAGCCGAAAAGCGAAAACTCCAGCTTCACCTCTCCCAGGCCGTGGCCCACCAGGCTAATGGGGGCGTTGACCCGGCTCAGATCTTTCAGCAGGGGATTGCCGTTGAAAAGAACCACATCATCGCGGTCGCCGCGGACATAGAGAAAAGGGACGCGCAAGTTAACATAATACGATCCGCCCTGGTACATCCTGATATGCTCTATATTGTTTGCCCGCAGCTGCCACGTTGTCAGCGCCGCGCAGAAAAGGCCAATAATCAGAAAGAGCAGAAGCAGATGTTTTAACCGTCCAAGTTTCATGAGTCCATGATTCCTTCCGCTTATTTATGGGTTATTTTTTATGGGAGAAGCTTTTTTAAATTGTCCGCAAGGCGTGATATTTATGCCTTCCAATTGACATAACATGTACTCTTATATTTGACATCTGATCACCTTTACGGAAGGGCTGGCTTGATTTGTTTAATATGTGCAGAAGAGATGGGGGAAAACTAAATGAGGGTGAGGTGAAGGATGTTTTCCTCCCTGCTTAAGTTAAAGAAAGGGCCCGGCCCGGTGGGTCGGGTGCGCAAAGATCGCTCTACAAAAAAACTGATACAGCGGCTCCGTCACGGGGAGATCGCCCTTGTAGCCCACCGCGACCTGGACTGGACCGCCGCTGAGGGGCTGCTGCGCTGCGGCGTCAGGGCGGTATTGAATACGGATACATTCTGCAGCGGGCTCTTTCCGCCCGCCCCCCTGCAGCAGCTGCTGCGCCGTAATGTGCACCTTGTTGAAAATCTGGGCGAGCGTTTTTTTGAAAGCGTTGCCGAAGGGGAAACGGTGACAGTTGAAGGGGCTTCCGTCTTCTGCCGGGGAGCCCGGATCGGCTGCGGCAGCCGGCTTACGGAGAAGGGCTGCGAGCGCCTGTCCCGCAGTGCGCTCCTGCGGCGGCAGGAGGTTGTTGAAAATTTCCTGGTGAACACCCTTGATCACGCCTACAGGGAGAGGCGGCTGATTACCGAGAGCTTTCACCTGCCCGCCCTGAAGAGCGTTTTTAAGGATCGCGATGCCGTGGTGGTGGTGCGGGGAAAGGGTTTCCGCGAAGATCTACGGGCCCTGCAGAGCTATCTCAGGGAGACAAAGCCTGTTCTGGTAGGCGTGGACGGGGGAGGAGACGCCCTGCTGGAGTTCGGGCTGACCCCGGACCTGATCATCGGCGACATGGACAGCGTGAGCGATGAGGCGCTGCTACGGGCCCGTGAACTGGTGGTGCATGCTTACTCCGACGGCAGGGGCGTCCCGGGGCGGGAGAGGCTGGAGCGGCTCAACCTGCAATACCAGATTTTCAGCGCCCCGGGGACAAGTGAGGATATTGCCCTGCTGCTGTCCCATGATCTCGGGGCGGCGCTCATCGTTGCCGTGGGAACGCACTTTTCGGTGACGGAATTCCTGGAGAAGGGGCGCATGGGGATGGCCAGCACCTTCCTGGTCCGCCTGAAGGTGGGCGACCGCCTCATCGACGCCAAGGGGGTCAGCCGCCTGTACCAGCCGCAAAGCGCCGGTTTTTTGCTGCCCCTGGCTATTTGCGCCGGACTGACCCCCCTGCTGACCATGGCTTTCTACTCCCCGCCGGTCAGGCACCTCCTGCGCCTCCTGCTCTTCCGGCTGAAGCTGCTGCTCTAGGATCTGTTAAGGCGGTGTTTTGATCTTAAATTACCGGGAATACTTGATTACGATAGGCGCCGTCTTCCTGGCCCTGGCCCTGGGCATTCTCATCGGCGTCTCTTTCGGCGACAGCATCCTTGCGGCTAACCAGCGCAGTATCATAGAGCTGATGGAGGATCGCCTGGACCATCTCAAGGAGCTGGAGCTGCAGCAGGATCTGGAGCTGCAGCGCTGGGAAGAAATCAAACCGCTGCTGCGCCGGAGCTTCCGCGGCCTGCTGGATGAAAAGGAGATTGTCCTGTTCAGTTATTGTGCCGGGGAGGTGGAGACTGTAAAGGGGCTGCTGGAGCAAAGCGGCGCCGGGGTGACCGTTATTCTCGTTCAGCCACGGGCGCATGGAGATGGAGAAGGCGCCGGTACTCCTTATTCCGCTGGAGAAGGGGAGGCGGCACTGCCCTTTGATCCGGCGGAACTTGCCGCCGGGGAGCCGGAGGCTCCGGGCTTTCATCTTCAGGAGGGCGGCAGCGGTTCCCTTGAATGGCCCCCCGACTGCTGCCTTCTCCTGCCGGCGCAGGAAGGGGGGCTTCCCCGGGAGGGCAGTATCGAAGAACTCTGGCGGAGACTGCATGAGCGGGGGCTCAGGACAATCGCCCTTTTCCCCTGGCAGGGGCGGAACGGGGCCCTGCTCCTGCCCGGGATGGAGTCAGAGCTGAGCCTGGTGGACAACATCGACACTTTCTGGGGGCAGCTGGCGCTGTTGATGATGCTGACTGAAAATGCGGAGGGCCATTACGGTTTTGACAGCTCCGGCCGGGGCCTTCTTCCGGCGCCGGCGGAGGCTGATTGAATGGATCTTGATGTGCTCATACCCGCTTACAACGAAGCCTGCTATATCGGCCGGACCATCGCCGCTCTGCAGGGGCTGCCGCAGCTTGGTCAGATCCTGGTGGTGGACGACGGCTCCACCGACGAGACGGCGGCTGAGGCCGCCGCCGCCGGGGCGCAGGTCTTCCGGCTGCCACGCAACGGCGGAAAAGGGGAAGCCGTCCTTTACGGGGCCGCCTTTGCCCGCGCTCCCTACCTGGCCCTTGCGGACGCCGATCTGGGCGATTCGGCTGCAGAGCTGAAAAAGCTGCTGCCGCCGCTGCTCCAGGGAAGGGCGGCGATGACAGTGGCCCTATTTCCCCCGGGGAGCCGGCGGGCGGGCGGTTTCGGCCTGGTAAAAAAACTGGCGGCCTGGTCCATCTACCGCTCCACCGGATGGGTGGCCCGCGAACCCCTTTCGGGCCAGAGAATTCTACGCCGTGAACTGCTGAAGCTGCTCACCTTCCCGCCCCGCGGCTTCGGCCTGGAGGTGGCCCTGACTCTGGATCTGCTGCAGCGGGGCTGCCGGGTCCTGGAGGTGCCCACCCTGATGTCGCACCGCGAGAGAGGCAGGGAGCTCTCCGCTTTTCTGCACCGGGGGCGCCAGTGCGCCGCCCTTTTGCATGAACTCTGGCGGCGGCGCCGCCGCCTCATCCGGAGGAGGCCCGGCGGCATTGCCTGACCGCACCTGGTTCCTGCTTCTGCCGGCAACCGCCCTCTGGACCTCTGTCATGGCCCGCGGCCTGATCAACCTTTATACGGGCGGCAGGATGGCGGGGATGAACTACCGCGGCAGGACTGTACCCGCGGCCCTGGGGCCGGCGCTGTTGCTCGGTTTTCTTCCCGGGGCGGCGGTTGCGGCCTGGAGCGGCGGCGGCCCGGTGCGGACAGCGCCCCTGCTTTTTCTTCTGACGGGTTTTGCTTTTCTCGGACTCTGGGATGACCTGATGAGCGATACAACGAGCGGTTTCAGGGGTCATTTCGGCGCCGGGCGGCAGGGACGGCTCACCGGGGGCCTTCTTAAAGTGCTCACCGCGCTTCCGGTGGCGTTCATCTTTGCCGCGACGCTTCCCTTTTCCCCCTGGCGCAGGCTGGGCGCGCTGCCGCTGCTCCTGCTGAGCGCCAACGGGATCAACCTCTTTGACCGCCGCCCCGGCAGGGCGCTGAAAATATTCTTCGCCGGCGCCGGGGCAACCATATTCCTGGCCCTCTCTCCGGCTGCTGCGGCGCGGCTGCTTCTTCCCCTCATGGCGGGGGCACTGGCAGTCGCCCCCTATGACCTGGAAGCATCGGGGATGCTCGGCGACTGCGGAGCGAACATGCTGGGGGTGATCCTCGGGGCCGCCGCCGTGCTCTACCTGCCTCCGGCCGTTCAGGCGGCGCTGCTCCTCTTCTGGGTGGGAATACACCTTTTTTCAGAGTGCTCTTCCCTCAGCCGGCTCATAGAGGGCACGCCCCTTTTACACCGCCTCGATTGCCTGGGCCGCTTTCGGGAAAAACACCCCTAAATATATCACGGGGACGGTTCTCCTGATATATGTTTTTGAAGTGCAGTGAAGAAAACTGCAAGGATTATCCGCCGGGGGCGGAGAACAATAACAAAGGTGGGATCATTGACCAGGTGATCCGTCATCAGATCGGCACGGCTTGCGAGGTTAAAGAGAGGTGGGGCCCTGTCAGCGAGGTGCGGGTGCTTGTTGACGGGGGCGTATATCAGGCCATGAGCTATGATTGTATTGTCGGCCCGGTGAAATGCGGCGACCTGCTCTTGCTGAATACAACGGCGCTCCACCTGGAGCTCGGCAGCGGTGGCTATCATTTTGTTGAATACAACTTCAGCCGCCCGCCGCCCCCTTTCGAGGGCCGCGGCCATATTATGAAGCTCAACTATACTCCCTGGCAGGTGCGCGTGCTCTGCTGTGAGGAGCGCGAGGCCGGTTACCGGTCCCGGCTGGCCCGCTTTGCCGGCCTTGAGCAGACGCCGGTACTCATCGGGGAGCTGCACAGCATGGTTGCTCCCGCCGTGGCGGTATTAAAATATTACCGGCCTTCCTGCAGGGTTGCCTGTATCATGACCGATGGAACGGCTCTGCCCATCGCTTTCAGCCGTACCATTGGCCGCCTGAAGGAAAAGGGCCTGCTCAGCAGTACCGTCACCTGCGGCCATGCTTTTGGCGGCGCCCTTGAAGCGGTAAATGTCTACTCGGCCCTGGCAGCCTGCCGCAGCCTGGTGCAGGCAGATATTATCGTGCTGGGCCCGGGGCCCGGCAGCATCGGCACCGGGAGCAGCCTCGGTTTCAGCGGAATGGAGACGGGCGATCATGTCAACCGCGTCAGCGCTCTCGGGGGGGCCCCGGTTTATATCCCCCGCATCTCCTTTGCCGAACGCCGCCGCCGCCATTATGGTGTAAGCCACCATACACTCACCGCCCTGGGTTTGGCGGCACTTGCTCCGGCCCTGCTGCCGCTGCCGCAGATGCCCTCGCCGCAGCTGCGCCTCTGCCTGAACCAGCTGGCCCGGCGGGGCTTGCTGAGGCGCCACCGGCTGCAGCTCATTCAGGCGCCGCCGCTGGAAAAGATCATGCGGCAGCTGGACCTGGGGGAGGTGGAGAGCATGGGGCGCTCTTACAGCGACGACCCCTGCTATTTTGACGCCGCCGCCGCAGCAGCAGCTGCAGCACTTCGGCTAATGGAGCAGAAAAGAGGGAGAGACAATGGAGCAGCAGGAGAAAAAACCGGGGGAGCAGACGCTTTCGTCAACCTATCTCTACCGGGGCCGGATCATCAATCTGCGCCGGGATCTGGTCCTTACAGCCGATGGTGGAAAAGAAGCCCTGCGGGAAATAGTGGAGCATCCGGGCGCAGTGGCAATTCTGGTGCTGGATCAAAAAGAGCGCGTACTCCTGGTGAGGCAGTACCGCCATGCCGTATCCGAAATCATTCTGGAGGTGCCGGCGGGGAAGCTTGAGGCGGGAGAGGAGCCCCTTGCCTGCGCCCGCAGGGAACTGGCTGAGGAGACAGGCTGCCGGGGAGGGGAATGGAGAAAGTTGGCCTGGTTCTATACCTCTCCGGGCTTCTGCGATGAAAAAATTCACCTGTTTCTGACCCGGGGGGTTTCCCAGGGGACGCCCGATCCAGATGGTGATGAGGTCCTGGAACCTCTCTGGCTCGATCTGGCTGCAGCACAGCAGGCGGTCCGCGAAGGTCAAATCAGCGACGCCAAGACCATCATAGCACTGCAATTTGCCGCTGCACTCACTGCATAAATCTCCGCGCCCGGGCATAAAGATAATCGAATTCCCGGCGGGAGGCGGCAAATTGGACGAGGTGCGACGGGATCTGCAGGAATATTTTCGGGAAAATATGGGGACATATATTTTAATCACCGCCCTTTTTACAGGCGGTGTGCTGGCCGGGGCGCTGGCGCTGCGCGGGCTGGGAGCGGAGCAGCAGCTTCTGCTAAACCGCTATTTCGGTTCCTTTCTTGAGAGCTTCAACGATGCGGGGGCCATTGACCAGAGGGCGGTTTTCAGACAGGCGCTCATTTTTAATTATCAATACCTTTTACTGACCTGGCTGCTGGGCATTTTTTTATTTGGCTTTCCCGCTATTGCGGCTCTTGTGGGGCTGCGCGGCTTTTCACTCGGTTTTACCGTAGGTTTTCTGGTGCAGCGGGACTCGCTGCGGGGTGTTCTTTTCGCAGCAGGTTCCCTCCTGCCCCATAATCTAATTCTGGTTCCGGTGCTGATCGCAGGCGGCGTCACCGGTTTCTCCTTTTCCTGGCTGCGGCTGCGCTGCTACCTGGAGAAACGCCCCTGCTCCCTGAGGGAGCATCTGGCGCCCTATTCCGCGGTCTTTCTCCTGGTGGGGTTGCTGCTGGCGGCGGCGGTGCTGGTGGAGGCATATATCTCCCCTGTTTTTCTTAAAATGCTGATCCCGGCAATCAGCTAAAAATAGTCCACGGGGCTGCGAAAAAAAGGATTTTACCCACTGGTTGTGGAATAGGTTGAAGAATTTTCATATGGGGGCAGTCATTTTATGCAATCATGGCTCGAACACTTTTCCCATTACCTCTCGGTGGAAAAGGGATTGGCCCGCAACACACTGGAATCCTACAATCGCGACCTTAAAAAATTTTTCCTCTTCTTGAAAAATAAAAAGGTGGCTACAGCGGCAAATGTGGATCGCGCACTTATTACCGGCTATCTCCTTTCCCTGAAAGAGGAGGGGCGGGCGCCCTCTACCATTTCGCGCAATGTGGCTTCCATCCGCTCTTTTTTTAACTTTCTGGTCCAGGAGGACCTGCTGCGGGATAACCCGGCCCAGCTGGTGAAGGCCCCCCGGATCGAGAAAAAGCTGCCCCGCGTTTTAACTGCCAA
The DNA here is from genome assembly GCA_964441025.1 of uncultured Syntrophomonadaceae bacterium. Taxonomy (GTDB): domain Bacteria; phylum Bacillota; class Dethiobacteria; order DTU022; family DTU022; genus JAAZIN01. The sequence continues at coordinate 87,311 of CAYTXG010000004.1, read as the reverse complement.
AGAGGTGGACCGGCTGCTGCAGCAGCCCCGGGATGACGGCCAATCGGGCCTGCGGGATAAAGCCATGCTTGAACTGCTCTATGCCTCGGGAATCCGGGTTTCCGAACTGGTCTCCCTGAATGTATCCGATTTCAGCCCTGAAGTGGGATACCTGCGCTGCAGGGGCAAGGGGATGAAAGAGCGAATTGTGCCTGTCGGCTCCGTGGCCGTGAATTTTGTCCGGGAATATCTACATAGCTGCCGCCCCAAAATGTTGAAGATGAACGACGAGAGAGCGCTTTTTCTGAATCATCACGGGCGCCGCCTGACCAGGCAGGGATTCTGGAAAATATTGAAGAAATATGCGCAGCAGTCCAGGATAAGAGGCGATGTTACCCCCCACACGCTGCGACATTCCTTTGCCACCCACCTTCTTGAAAACGGTGCCGATCTGCGGTCCGTCCAGGAGATGCTGGGACACTCAGATATATCCACCACCCAGATCTACACGCAGATCACCCGCCGGAAAATTCGTGAAGTCTATGACAAAACACACCCGCGCGCCTGACGAAGAGAAGATAAAGGGAAGGCGGGCGGTCATCGTGATCATCGACGGCGGCGGAGTGGGTGCGCTGCCCGACGCCGCCGCTTATGGAGATACCGGGGCCAACACCCTGCTTCATGTTATCGCTGAAGAGGGGCCGCTGCACCTGCCAAACCTGCGGCGCCTTGGACTGGATGAGATTCTTGCACTTTCCATGAGCGCCACCGCCCCTCAAAAAACTGCCCCGCCGCCCGGAGCGGGCTACTACGGCCGGGCTGCCTCCCGCTCTGCGGGAAAGGATACCACCAGCGGCCACTGGGAACTGGCCGGTGTTGTCCTGAAGCAGCCTTTCCCCCTTTACCCGCAGGGTTTCCCCAAAGAGATCATCCATGACTTCGAGACCGCCATCGGACGGCCCGTTCTGGGCAACATCGCCGCTTCGGGCACTGTGATCATCGAGGAGCTGGGGGAGAGCCATCTTCAGACAGGCAGTCCCATAGTCTATACTTCAGCCGACAGCGTCTTCCAGGTTGCTGCACATGAGGAACTTGTTCCGCCGGAGAGACTCTACTCCTGGTGCGCCGTCGCGCGCGAAATTTTACAGGGCCGGCATGCCGTAGGCAGGGTCATTGCCCGCCCCTTTACCGGCAGGCCCGGCTCTTTTAAGCGGACTGCGGGCAGAAAAGACTTCTCCCTCTCCCCGCCGGGCGAAACCCTCCTGGACCTGGCCGCTGCCGCCGGCTGCTCCGTTGCCGTGATCGGCAAGGTAGCCGATGTCTTCAACCACCGCGGCATTACCGTACACCGCCCCGGCGGCGACAATGCGGCAACGGCCGCCGCCCTTCTCGGCCTGCTCGAGGAGAGCCCAGGCGGCATTATCTGGGCCACTTTCGGAGATTTTGACACTCTTTACGGCCACCGCAATGACAGCCGCGGTTTTGCCTCCGCCCTGGAGCGATTTGATCTTCACCTGGGGGTGCTTCTTGCAGGGCTCCGCCCGCAGGACTTCCTCTTTATCAGCGCAGATCACGGCTGCGATCCCACCCACCCGGGCACGGATCACACCCGTGAACATGTTCCCCTCATGGCCTGGAGCCCCTCGCTGAAGCAGGGCTCCGCTCTGGGCACCCGCTCCTCTTTTGCCGACCTGGGTGCCTCCGCCGCTCAGTGGCTCTGTCTCCCCCGCCCGGACAACGGTTCATCCTTCCTGACCTGATCTCCCCGGTACCCTCGCATTACTCCCCCCCGGTGCCAGGCACCGGAAGGGAGTAACTTGCGGTAGCGGGAGGTGCCAGGCACCGGGGGGGAGTAACTTGCGGTATGATTTGCGTTTTCCTTGGGGAAAATAGTAAAAAATGAAAGGGGACTGGAACGGTGAAGAAGCCGGCGCTGCTCATACCGCTGCTGATAATATCTTGCTTATTATTGCTTCCTTTTGCCTCCGCTGCTGAAAATGCGGAGCCGACTGGGCCTGAATTCGAGATCGAAGCCGGGGCCGCACTGCTCATGGATACAAACAGCGGGGAGATCATTTGGGAAAAAAACAGCAAAGAAATATTTTTCCCGGCCAGCCTGACCAAGATCATGAGCCTGCTCCTGGCGATGGAAAAGCTGGCCGGGGGGGAAATCTCCCTGGAGGACAGGGTGACTGTAAGCGCCCGGGCCTCCTCTATGGGGGGGTCCGAGATATTCTTGAGCGATGGAGATGTGGTTTCCCTTGAAAAGCTGCTCATCGGGATGGCCGTGGGCTCGGCCAATGATGCTGCTGTTGCCGTTGCGGAGCATGTGGCCGGCTCTGTGGAGGGCTTTGCCGCGATGATGAATGAGAAGGCGCGCAGCCTGGGCATGGAGCAGAGCCATTTCTGCAACCCCCATGGACTTCATGATCCAGATCACTACAGCAGCGCTTATGATGTCATGCTCATGAGCCTGGCGCTTCTGGAACATCCGCTCATACACAAGTGGGTTACCATCTGGATGGATGAGCATTTTTTGAAAGGGGAGATACGTTCGGGTGAGGTATTTCTGAGCAATACAAACCGCATGGTTGTCGATTATCCGGGATGCGACGGGCTTAAAACCGGTTTCACTCCGCAGGCGGGAAATAGCATCTCCGCAACAGCCCAGAGGGGAAAGACCCGACTGCTGGCCGTGGTCATGGATTCCGCCACCGAAAATGAGCGCTACGATACGGCCTGCAAACTTCTAGACTACGGTTTCAGCAACTTTAAAAGCATCCCTTTGCTCAAAAAAGGGTCCCTGGTCATCCATTTGCCTGTGGAGAAGGGTTCGCCGCCTGAAGTGGATGTAGTTGCGGCAAAAAACCTGAGCCTGCTATTACCGCTGAGCGCAGAAGAGGGCTACGAGAAAAATATAGAGCTGCTGCCCCTGGCGCTGCCCCTTCAACAGGGGCAGAAGGTGGGAGAGATAACGGTTCAATACGGCGGCGGTAAAAAAACTGCAGTAGATCTGATCGTCAGCGAGGAAGTCCGGCGGGCAACGATAGCGGAACTTTTTCTCCGGCTGCTGCAGCGATGGTTAAGATTCGGGCGTTAGTTTACCGCCTGATACCGGGGAATGATTTTTAAATACCGGGTATAAGGCGCGGCGGGAATAAACTGTTTCGGCAGCGGCGCCCGGCTTGTTGGATGCTGAAGCCGGATCGGGTGAATACATCTGTTTCTGCGGCGTGGGGAATCAATTTAAGCAAAAGTGGCTCTACCTGGAACCGCTCCATTGAAAGGGGCGGTTTTAATTTAGCACTAAGGAAGAACGTCCCCCTGCCCTGTCCCTGTGTTGTTGTGTCGAAAAGTTTTCAGGTTTCTGCAGGAAAAATCTGAAAAGCGCAGAACTAATTTCCAAAGATAAACTATCTGAGGCACCGGAGGTATGGCAATGGATGTAGAAATTGATCTTCGCCCGCCCATTCTGCTTGTTCGCCTGTCGGGAGAGCTGGATCATCATCAGGCTCTCCTGATGCGGGAGAAGGTGGACCGGGAGCTGGAGCATCATCAGCCCCGCGCCGTTCTCTTCAATCTCCGCGGGCTTACCTTCATGGACAGCTCCGGCGTGGGCGCCCTGCTGGGGCGTTACCGCAAAATCGGAGCCGCTGGCAGGCAGATGGCGGTATGCGAGGTTCCCGCCGCCATCGCCCGGATCACAGAGCTCTCGGGCCTGGCCCGGATCATCCCCTTTTTTAAGCATGAAGCGGAAGCCCTGCAGCACCTGATCCTGGGGGCAACGCCAAAAAGGAGGTCTTAACATGCTGCCGTCAGCTACATTCATGAAACTTGAGATCGAGAGCCGCTCCGAGAATGAAGCCTTTGCCCGCGTCGTTGTCGCCGCCTTTGTGGCCCGCCTTGATCCCACCCTCGAGGAGATCAGCGATATCAAGACAGCAGTATCCGAAGCGGTGACCAATGCCATTATTCATGCTTATGGGGAGAATGTCGGCCCTGTGCTGATCAGCGCTTTCCTGGAAGGGAACAGGCTTACCGTTGAGGTGGTGGATGAGGGGATGGGCATCGAGGATCTGGAGAAGGCCCTTGAGCCCCTTTATACCAGCAAGCCCGAACTGGAGCGCTCGGGGATGGGGTTTACAATTATGGAGAATTTTATGGATGAGCTCAATGTCCGATCGGCGCCCGGGGAGGGGACTGCGGTGATCATGGTCAAGGAGATCCGCTCCCGCGAGAGGCGGAAGGAGAGCTAGAGATGTCCGAAGAGCAGCTGCAGTCGCTGCTGCACCGCTTTCAGCAGGGCGAAGAGGAGGCCGGGGAGGAGCTGTTCCTGCATCTTGAGCCGCTCGTCGGCGCCTATGTCGGGCGGATGGCCTGCCGCGCCGGGGAGAGGGAGGATTATTTCCAGGCCGGGATGATGGGGCTGCTCAAGGCGGCGCAGCGCTTTGACCCGGCCCGTAGCGTCAAATTCACCACATTTGCCGTATCCTGGATTGAGGGGGAGATGCGCCTGTACCGGCGCCGCACCAGCTCCATCCTAAAATTAAGCCGCTCCCTGCTGGAGCAGTCCCGCCGTCTGGGCGGCTGCTGCGAAGAGCTGACGCAGGAGCTGCAGCGCGAACCCACTGTGGGCGAAATCGCCGCGGCCCTTGGGATTGACCCTGAAGAGGTGGCCCTGATCATGGAATCATCCCTGCCCACCGCCCCTCTTGAAGAGGAGATCTTTTCAGGACGGGAGGGAGCGAGCGAGGAGGAAAACCTGCTGGAACGCCTGGCCCTGAGCGAGGGGCTGATGAAGCTCGCCCCCCTGGAGCGACGGCTGATCAACCTGCGATATTTTGAAGAGCTGACCCAGTCTGAAATAGCAGGGCGCCTGGCCCTGTCGCAGCGCCAGGTTTCACGCTTTGAAAAGAGGGCCCTCCGCCGGCTCCGCTCCTATATGCAGCCGGAAGGCTGAAACCCGCTGCAGCTGCACCTTACCTGATCATCCCTGCCTGTTCTCCCCCCGCCTCACCGCATAAAATAAACTATTTATCGCAAACTAATTCCGTGCCGGGAAGTGATTTCATTTTCTGGGGGGAAGAACGAATTTGTGGGGCCATGGGAAATCTGCCGCTTTATTGATGTGGGTGGCTCTTTTTTTTCTCCTCTCCGGCCTGGTGCTCTATCTGATATTCACCGCCCCGCCGGAGCCGCCCCGCCGTTCTTTAGCGGTAACAGCGAGATCGCAGCAGCAGGGCAACCACAACAATCAAAATGACAAGGGAGATGACTGCATTGACTACAGTGGCCAAGGTTATTGAGCTCGTCGGCGAATCGGCTGTCAGCTGGGACGACGCCGTTGAGAAGGCCGTCAGGGAGGCCTCCAAAACCATTGACGGGATTACCGGGGTGGAGCTGGTGAACTGCACCGCCGGCCTGGACAATGGGAAGATCAAAGAATACAAGGTCAACTTGAAAGTGGCTTTCGGCGTCCGGGAGGATCGCTAGCCTGGAGAGGAGAGATTGAATGCCTGCAGTACCCGGAGAGCTGAATATCACTGCCGAAGAGTACAGGGAGCTTGCGAAAAAAGAGAAGACCGCTCCGCCGCTGCTGCGCAACTCGCTCATTGCTTTTATCAGCGGCGGAGCGGTCTGTGTTTTTGGGCAGGCCCTGCAGAACGGCTACATCGCCCTGGGGTTCAGAGCTGAAGAGGCGTCCAACCCCACCGTGGCCACGGTGATTTTTCTCGCTTCTCTATTGACGGGGCTGGGGGTTTTTGATCACCTGGCCGCCTTTGCCGGCGCCGGCGCCGCCATCCCGGTGACAGGATTTGCCAACTCGGTTACCTCGGCGGCGCTGGAATTCAAAAGAGAAGGGCTGGTGCTGGGCATCGGCTCGAAAATGTTCTCCCTGGCGGGTTCGGTGATCCTCTTCGGCGTTATCACCGCTTTTGTCGTCGGTATAATATCAGCCCTGTTGTGAGTGGGCAGGAGAGAGTGGAGGAGAGCAGATGAGTCAAAAAGTAGGCTGCCAGAGTGTCCTGCTCGATCCGCCTCCCTACCTGACATCGGCGGCAACAGTGGTGGGGCCAATGGAGGGAAGAGGGCCCCTGGGGGACGATTTCGATATAATTTACAAGGATCTGCAGTTCAACAGGAAGAGTTTCGAGTCTGCAGAGCGCAAGCTGCTTCAGGAGGCCTGCTCCCGCGCGCTGGAAAAAGGCAACCTCAACCTCAATGATATGGAGTATTTCCTGGCCGGCGATCTTCTGAACCAGATCACAGTTTCCGGTTACAGCGCCGCTGCGCTGGGCCTGCCCTATTTCGGCCTTTACGGGGCCTGCTCAACACTGACGCTGTCGCTCTCATGGGGGGCCATGCTGGTGGCGGGCGGCTTTGCCGGCAATGTCCTGGCGGCGACGTCGAGCCACCACTGCAGCGCGGAGCGCCAGTACCGCTACCCCACAGAATACGGTTTTCAGCGCCCCAGGCATGCGCAGTGGACCGTTACCGGTGCCGCGGCGGCGGTCATCGGCGCAGCGGGGGAGTGCCCGCGGATCACCGCGGTAACCACCGGCAAGGTGGTGGATCTGGGCGAAAAGGATCCTTTCAGCCTGGGCGCGGCCATGGCGCCGGCGGCGGCTTCAACGCTGATCATGCACTTTCAGGATCTGCAGCGCAACCCCGATTATTATGACCTCATCGTTACCGGCGATCTCGGTTCTGTGGGGGCGGGGCTTCTGAAAAAACTTCTGGCCCGCAGCGGCTATTTCCCCGAAAACAACTATAATGACTGCGGTTTGATGATCTACAACCCGGCGGTGCAGCAGGTGGAAGCGGGCGGCAGCGGGTGCGCCTGTTCGGGGGTGGTGGTGCTGGGCCACCTTTACAGGCGGATGAGGGCGGGGGAGCTGAATAAGCTCCTCGTTGTTTCCACGGGGGCGTTGCACAGCCCCACCACCCTGGCCCAGGGCGAATCCATCCCGGGGGTGGCTCATGCTGTTGCCCTGGAGATGCTGTAGGGGCGAGCTGTGCTCGCCCGTGGGTATGACGTTATTTATGTTGATCCTGTGTTGTCCGGAGGCATTGCGGGCGACCGGAGGTCGCCCCTACAACACGGGGCTGTTCGCCCGCGGGCATGACGTTATTTATGTTGATCCTGTGTTGTCCGGAGGCATTGCGGGCGACCGGAGGTCGCCCCTACAACACGGGGCTGTTCGCCCGCGGGGTCAATAATGCTGCAGGGATGAATCCTGTTCGCCGCCCGGCAGCCGGCGCTCAGAAAGGAGCAAATACAGATCATGGGAAATTACCTCACCGCGTTCCTCATCGGAGGGCTCTTCTGCCTCATCGGCCAGCTCCTCTTTGACCTGACCCCCTTTACGCCTGGGCATATCCTCTCCGGTTTTGTCGTTGCCGGCGGCATTCTCGGCGGGCTGGGTCTCTATGACCGGTTGATCCAATTTGCCGGCGCCGGCGCCAGCCTGCCCATATCCAGCTTTGGCAATGCCCTGGCCAAAGGGGCCATGTCCGAGGCGGCCCGCCACGGTGTTATCGGCATCCTTACAGGCATGTTCGAGCTCACCAGCACGGGGATCACCGCGGCCATCCTCTTTGCCTTTATCATAGCGCTCGTATTCAATCCCAAAGGCTGACATTACATACCGCTGGAAAAGGGGCCATGCGCAGATCATGTCCACACCGATTTTTAAAAAACTGGAACAGAATAAAGCATACCTGCAGGAGCGCCTTGATCTGGGGGATCGGAATTTCGATATCATCTTCAAAGAGATCCTCATGGGGGGCAGAAAGGCGGCCCTTCTTACTGTAGACGGCCTAAACAACAACTCGCTCACCATCTTTATCATCCGCTCCCTGCTGGCGGCGACAAGGGAGCAGATCGCCGTCAGCCCTGTCGAAAAGCTGATGAGCGAGATCATCCCCTTTGCCGAGATCAGTCCGGTGGATGATCTGGAAGAGGCCATGCGCCAGGTTCTTGCCGGCCCCATGCTGCTGCTCATCGATGGAGAGCGGCAGGGGCTGCTCATCGATATTCGGGAATACCCGGGGCGCTCGCCCGACGAGCCCGATATAGAGAAGATCACCCGCGGCTCTCGGGACGGCTTTGTGGAGACGCTGGTTTTCAATGTAGCCCTGATCAGGCGGCGGATCCGGGATCCCCAGCTGAGGTGCGAAATATTAAGCGCCGGGCGACGCTCCGCCACCGACATTGCTCTCATGTACATTAAGGACATCGCCAATCCGCAGATCGTGGAGAATGTCCGCTCCAGGATCGGGAAGATCGACATCGATGCCCTGCCCATGGCCGAAAAAACGGTGGAAGAATTCATCACCCGGTCATTCTGGAATCCCTTTCCCGTGGTCCGCTACACGGAGCGTCCCGATGTAACGGCCAACCACCTCATCGAGGGCCATGTGATCATCATTGTTGACACCTCGCCCTCGGTGATGATTGTGCCCATCACCTTTTTCCACCTGCTCCAGCATGCCGAGGAGTTCCGCCAGGTGCCCATTGTGGGCTCATACATCCGCTGGATCAGGCTCATCGGCGTTTTCCTCTCCTTTTTTCTCATACCGGTCTGGATACTGCTGGCGACACATCCCGGTTTCCTGCCCAAATCGCTTAAATTCATCGGCCCCAAAGATGAGGCGAGCATGCCCATATACCTGCAATTCATCTTTGCTCATTTCGGCCTTGACCTTGTCCGCATGGCCAGCATCCACACCCCCTCGCCCTTTGCCACTGCGCTGGGGCTGGTCGGTGCCCTGCTCATCGGACAGATAGCTGTCTCCGTCGGCTTTTTCACGCCCGAGGTTCTCCTCTACACCGGTCTCATCGCCCTGGGTGTATTTGCTTCGCCCAGCTGGGAACTGAGCATGGCCAACAGGGTTGTTCTCTTCATATTGATCCTGCTGACGGGGCTCTTCCACCTGCCCGGCCTGATCATCGGGTTGCTTGCAGTCTTCATCCGCCTGGCCGCAACCAAATCCTTCGGCTTTCCCTACCTCTGGCCGCTCCTGCCCCTGGATCTGAAGGCGCTGCCCATTATATTTTTACGCCGCCCCATCCCCATACAGCTTTACCGCCCCTGCTGGCTGAAGACGAAAGACAGCGACCGCTCCGAAAAATAGCGGCCTGCCCCCCGGCGGGCCTACGGCCTCGCTGTTTTATGGTATAATCTATTAGGTCTGGATTCTTCCAGCAATTCTAGTGACGGTGGTAGGCGGATTGACCATTATAGTGACCCATAATCATGCCGGTTTCGATGCCCTGGCATCGCTTGTTGCTGCCACAAAAATATACCCGGATAGCCGTGCCCTCGCTCCGGAAAACATGCAGCCCGATGCGGCCCTATTTTTCGAAAAATACGGGGAACGGCTCCCCATTAAGGAGCCCTCAGCCTCCGGCACGGAGGCGAACCCCGCCGGCTCCCGGGTGGTTGTTGTTGCCGGCAGGCGGCGGAGCTCCCTGGGCCACCTGCTGCCCCTGGTGGAGCGGGCGCAGGAGGTGCATATCTTTGATCACCACCCGCCCTCTCCCGATGATCTGGAGGGGAGCGAGATCCGGGTGGAGCCCGTCGGCGCCGTTACCACGCTGCTGGTGGAGGAGATCCGCCGCTGCCGGGCGCCCGTGAGCGAACTGGAAAGCTCGCTCATGCTACTGGGAATTTACCGCGATACCGCCTCGCTCAGCTCTGCGGGTACAACGCCGCGGGATGCCGCCGCTGTTTTCTTTTTATGGGAACAAGGTGTTGATGCAGCTATCCTGGAGGAATATATGCGCCCCCCCCTGGAGGCGGAGCAGGAGAGCCTTCTGGCGAAGCTACTCGGAACGAGCGAGCTTTTTGAAATCTCCGGGCGGCGCATCCTCCTTGCCGTCGCAGAGGCCGGCGAAGCGGTCCGGGGACTGGGGGCGCTGGCCCGGCGGCTGCAGCAGATCGAGGAGATCGATCTTTTGCTCATGCTCACCGTCCTGCCGCAGGGCGCCCTCCGTCTGGAGGCGCGGACCACGGAGGAGGATCTCGATCTGCCGCTGCTGCTGGCTCCGCTGGGAGCCCGGGGATACCGCCGCGCCGTCACCGCCGCCGATATCAGGGAGGAGCGGGCCGCCTTTAAAGAGCGGCTGCTGGAGCTGCTGGAAAGATATTTGCCGCCCCCGGCGGTGGCCATGGATATCGCCCGTGTACCCGCCGCTGCGGCCGGCGCCGGCTGGACCGTGAACCGGGTCAGCGAATACCTCGATACTGAAAACCGGGACGGCTGCCTCGTTGTGGAGGAGGGGAAGGGGAAAATTGCCGGCATGATCACCCGCAAAGAGCTGCAGCAAGCGCAGCGCAGCGGCTTCGGCGATACCCCGGTGCAGGGCTTTGTGAAGCGCCGGGCCGTGACCCTGCCGCCGCAAAGCTCCATCACCGACCTGCGGCGCACTTTTGTGGAGCAAAAGACGGAGTGCATTGTCCTGAAGGGCGGCGGCGGCGAACCGCTGGGCACAGTCACCCCCATGGATGTGCTGGGCTATCTCTACCGCCTCGACAGGCGGCCCGGGTGCAGTATTCCCGGCGGCAGCCTGCTAAAAACAGCGGAGAACCCGCCTCCAACTTCTGTTGACAACCTGGGATCGCTCATGAAGAGCAAACTGCCCCACCGCTGGCAGAGCAGGCTGCTGCTGATGGGGCAGCGGGCGGCGGTAACGGGTGTTTCCCTTTACCTCGTCGGCGGGGCGATCCGAGATCTCCTTCTCGGGGCGGGGCTCTCCAGAGATCTGGATTTTATCGTTGCCCCCGATGCCGTTGCCTTTGCCGGGGAGGCGGTCAAATACCTGGGCGGCAGGCTGAAGGTATTCGAGCATTTCGGTACCGCCTCGCTGTTCCTGGAAGAGGGCCTGCGCCTCGACTTTGCCACGGCGCGGCGCGAAATATACGCCGCCCCGGCGGCGCTGCCGCAGGTGGAGGGGACGGACAGCTTGAAAAGCGATCTCTTCCGGCGCGATTTCACCATCAACACCCTGGCCTGTTCGTTGCTGCCGCAGTCCTACGGCGAGCTGCATGACTTTTTCAACGGCCGGGAGGATCTGCGCCGCGGTGTGATCCGCACCCTGTACCATCTCAGCTTTGCGGACGATCCGCTGCGCCTGCTCCGCGCGGTCAGGTTTGAGCAGCGCTTCGGGTTCAAAATTGAAGAGGGCACCCTGGAGCTCATTGAAAAAGCGCTGCGCAGCAGGGTCCTGGACAAGGTCAGCCGGCGGCGTTTGGCCCAGGAGACAGCCCTTATTTACGAAGAGAGCGATCCGCCGGCTGTCCTGATGCGGCTTCATGAGCTGAATATACTGGAATTTCTTTATCCCCGCCTTGCGCCCGGCCCGGAGGCGTGGCAGCGCCTTAACCGCATCGGCGAGGCACTGGCCTGGGCGGGTCAGAGGGAGTGGAGCAGGCCCCCGGAAAAGGAGCTGCTCTACCTGAGCGGATTGCTTATGGATCTGGGGGAGCTGGATCGGCTGGCCATTATCCGGCGGCTGGGCCTGTCGCGCGATCGCGCAGGAGCCCTCCTGCAGGGATGCCGCCAGGCGCCGGCGCTGCTGGAGGAGCTCTCGGGCAAGGGCGCCGACATTCGCCCCAGCTATCTTGTGAACAGGCTCGATCCTCTTTTTCCCGAGACCATCCTTCTGCTTCACGCCCTGGCCGGGAGCCGGGTCCTGCAGGATCACCTCAGGCTCTATCTGGAAAGCCTGCGCCATGTCCGCCCCCGGCTCAGGGGAGGCGCCCTGAAGGAGCTGGGCCTGCAGCCGGGCCCCCTTTTCGGGGAGATCCTGGGCGCGCTGCGCCGGGCCGTTCTTGACGGTGAGCTGCGCAGCTACGACGAGGAGCTTGACTTTGTTACATCCTACCTGGAAGGGCTGGGAGGAGATAAACATTTTTCCGGGTAACATGCTTGAGCTGCTGTACCGCATACCGGCGCTCCTGCTGGCCATCACCATCCATGAGTATGCCCACGGCCGCGTGGCCTACCATTTCGGCGATGCCACGGCCAAATGGCAGGGGAGGCTCAGCCTCAATCCGCTCCGGCACCTCGACCCCATCGGCACCGTCGCCCTGCTGCTCTTCGGTTTCGGCTGGGCCAAACCGGTGCCTATCAACCCGTACAATTTTCACGACTACCGTTCAGGCATGCTCTGGGTCTCCTTTGCCGGCCCGCTGGCGAATTTCAGCCTCGGCTTTGTCGCCCTTTTCCTGCATTTTATCCCGCTCAAGCTGGGGCTTTACTGGGCGCCTTACCATGGATTCATGGAGACCCTGGTGCAATTCAACATTCTCCTGGGGGTTTTCAACCTTGTTCCCCTGCCTCCCCTGGACGGATCCAAAATCCTGGCGGCGCTGGCGCCGGAGAGTATTGCCGGCTATATGCGCCGCATTGAACCCTATGCGCCTCTTCTTCTCATGGTGCTTATATTCAGCGGGCTTATCGGCCGCATTATCGTGCCCCTGTACCAGCATGTGTTGAACGCAATGTTAACAGTTGTAAGCCTGATCCTGGGCTAATGTGAGGAGTGACAGAATGAGTGCGGATATTTCGAAGGAGAGAAAAAAGATCATCGTCAGCGGGGCGCGGCCCAGCGGGCGCCTGCACCTGGGTAACTATATCGGCGCCCTGAAAAAATGGATCGAGCTGCAGGATGAATACAGCTGCTATTACTTTGTCGCCGACTGGCACGCCCTGACCACAGGCTACCGTGAATCGCAGGAGCTGAAAGAGACCAGCCGGGAGATGGTTCTGGATTGGCTCAGTGTGGGGCTTGATCCCGGGCGCTCCGTCCTCTTCCGCCAGTCCGAGATCAAGGAGCATGCCGAGCTTTTTCTGCTCCTGGCCATGATCACTCCCATCGCCTGGTTGGAACGCTGCCCCACCTTCAAGGAGCAGCTCCGCGAACTTGAAGGCAAAGAGATCAACAACTACGGCTTTCTGGGCTACCCATTGCTGCAGGCGGCCGACATACTGGCCTACCGGGCCGATGCCGTCCCTGTGGGCGAGGACCAGCTGCCGCACCTGGAGATCACCCGCGAGGTGGCCCGCCGCTTCAACCATCTCTACGGCAGGGTTCTTCCCGAGCCGGAGCCGCTGCTGGGGGAGTACACGCTGCTGCCGGGGACCGACAGCCGCAAGATGAGCAAAAGTTATGACAACTACATTGCCCTCTCCGATCCGCCCGAGGAGATCAGGAAGAAGGTGAGCCTCATGATCACCGATCCGCAGCGGGAGCGGCGGCGCGATCCCGGGCGGCCTGAGGTGTGCACCGTGTATCGTTTCCAGGAGATCTTCAACCCGCCGGAGACAGGGCGCATTCAATCCGACTGCCGCACCGCCGGGATAGGCTGCGTTCAGTGCAAGGAGCTGCTGGGGCGCAGGCTTGTAGAGATGCTGGCCCCCATCCACGAACAGCGGCGCAGGATTGAGGCGAAACCGGGCTATATCGACGAGATCCTCCATCACGGCGAGGAGAAGGCCCGGCAGGCCTCCCGCGCCACCCTTGAAGCGGTCCGCGGGGCCATGGGTATCTGATGCCGGCGCGCGCCTCCTGCACCATCAAGCTGCCTGTATTTGAAGGCCCCTTTGATCTTCTCTTTCACCTGGTGAAGAAGGCGGAGCTCGATATCTGGTCTGTGTCCATCGCCTCCATAACGGAGCAGTACCTTGATTACCTGCAGTCCATGCGGGAGCTGAATCTGGACATAGCCAGCGAATTTCTGGTCATGGCGGCCACGCTTTTGCGCCTGAAGTCGAAGCTGCTGCTGCCCCGCCCGCCCCTGGCCGCGGAAGAAGGGGATGAGGAGGATGAAGGTCTGTTCCAGTTCAACAGCCCTGAAGAGCTCTTCCAAAGGCTTGAAGAGTACCGCCGCTTCAAAGAGGCCGCCGGTTTTTTGGCGGAGCTGGCCCTGGAGCAGCAGAAAATATTCCTGCGCTCCACCGGCGGTGAAAAAATCGTGATCATGCCGGCCAAAGCGCAGCAGCAGTCCTACTATACTTACTGGGAGGGGGCCCACCTCCTGGGCGAGATCATGAGCCGCTTTGAGGCCGCCGCCGCGGCGCGCTCCATCACCCCCGTCATCGATCTGCTCGACGATCTGCCGGTGAAGGATCAGAGCGGCTACATCTGCTCCCTGCTGGAGCACAGCGGGCGTACCCTTCCCCTGCACTCTTTCCTCAGGGGTAGAGGGCTCTGGGAGCTGCTCGTCACCTTTATCTCGCTCCTGGAGCTGGCCCGCCTGCGGAAAGTCATCCTGCTGCAGGAAAAACCTTTCGGCCCCATCCTGGTCCGGTGGGCAAAGGAGGAAAGCCGTGGAAGCTGAAAAACAGAAAGCCCTGATTGAGGCGCTCCTCTTCCTGAAAGAAGAGCCGGTCAGGGCGGAGAAGATGGCGGAGGCCCTGGGGATCACTGCCGAAGAGGCGCGTGCCCTTGTGGGAGAGATGCAGCGGGAATTCGCCGGGCAGGGGCGCGGCCTGCGCATATTTGAAATAGCCGGGGGCTACCAGATGGGCAGCGCGCCTGAGCTGGCGCCTTTGCTGGAGAAAGCGCTGGGCGAAGCGGAATCAGGCGCGCTCTCCCCGGCGGCCCTGGAGACCGTGGCCATTATTGCCTACAAGCAGCCCCTCACCCGCATGGAGATAGAGGCGGTGCGCGGTGTCCGCTGCGAGCATATCCTGGACAACCTTCTCAAGCGCAAGCTTATCCGCATCAGCGGCCGCAGGGAAGGGCCCGGCCGCCCCCTTATCTACAAAACCACGCCTGATTTTTTACGGTATTTTGGCTTGAAGGGCCTGGAGGAGCTGACCCCCCTGGAGGGTTGACCTCGCATAATACCCTTACCCCTTACCTTACCGGGCCTCCCCAACCCCGATCCCATGCCTTTTGCCCCATTACTTGCATCCTGCCGGGTCCGCCCGGCCGGGCTGGTTATGCGTTTATTTGCCCTGGAAGGGTATAGTATTGTTGGCGAACTATTATCAGGGGGAAAGGGAATATGGCCTGGTGGGCCTGGCTGCTGCTGATTGTCTCCGCTATACTGCTTCCGGCCGCTCTGCTCCTGCTGCTGCCGCTGCGCATATTTGTGCAATACCTGAGAGAAAATAAAAAAGATCAGATCAGCCTGAGGATAAAGCTGGGCTTTCTTGTCCTGCGCCTTCACCTGTGGAAGAGAAGCGCCGCCGACAGTAGCTTTGCCAGCCACCTGGCCCTGGGGTGGCTGGCGGTGCCTGCCGCTGTTCTCGAAAAGATGGCCCGCCGGATAGAGTGGACCAGGGGCCTTTTCGATCCAAAAAAACCGGCCGGGCTTTTTACACTGCGGCAGGCGGCGGCGCCGCTGCTGAAAAAAATCATCTGGAGCCGCTTTGAGCTGGAGCTGTCGTGGGGCTGGGATGATCCCGCTTTCACCGGACTGGCTGCCGGCGGGTGCTGGGCCCTGGGCGGCGTTTTGGCGGGGCTGCTCCAGGAGTACTTTTCGGTAAAAACGCGGCCCCAGCTCTCCATCCGACCCCTGTTCAGGCCCGCCCATCTGCAGGTGCGCTGGGAAGGAGAGGCGGCGCTCTCACTTTATCGTTGGCTCAGTCTGTGGTACAGGATGAAAAAAATAGGAGGTGCGGCCAGTGGAACATGAACATCATCCCATTGAGAGTCTCATGAAAACAGCCATGGAGAACCTGAAGGAGATGGTAGACGTTAACAAGATCGTGGGAGATGCCGTGGAGACGCCCGACGGCAGCGTGATCATCCCCATTTCCAGGGTCTCTTTCGGCTTCGCCGCCGGGGGAACTGAATTCGAACAGCAGGCGGGCGACGGCAGGCAGAACGGCGGCAGGCAGAACGGCAGCGAGGCTGATCTGCCCTTTGGCGGGGGCAGCGGCGGCGGCGTATCGGTGCAGCCCGTCGCCTTCCTGGTGGCGGGCCAGGGGCAGGTGCGGCTCCTGCCTGTAGACCGCAATGCCATGCTCGACCGTCTCATTGACATGGCCCCCCAGATGATCGAGCAGATCAGGGACGCCTTTAACCGGCGCGGCGACGGGGGCGGCGCCGGGGAGGAGCGAACAGCCTCAGACCGTTACCGGTAAAGAGAGTCTGACCGCCTGTAGCAGTCAAAAACATAAAAGCCCGGCCCGGGGAATATTTATGAACCGTAAGGATCTGTCTGATCTATCCCCGGGGGCGAGAGCAATGCGAAAATTCTGGCGGGCAGCAGCTTTCACAGCATTCTTTCTCTTCATCTCCCTGTACCCCGGCCCGGCGCCGGCCGCTGAAGAGCTGCAGGTCAGTGCCCTGGCGGCGGTCCTGATGGACCGGGACAGCGGCAGGATCCTCTGGGAGAAAAAGCCCCACCTCCGCCTGCCCATTGCCTCGACAACAAAGATCATGACGGCCCTGCTGGCCCTGGAGGAGGGCTGCGAGGATGACCCGGTTGTGGTCAGTCCGGAGGCGGCGGCAACCGAAGGCTCCTCCATCTGGCTCGATGCAGGCGAGAAGAAAACATTGGGCGAGCTCATCTACGGCCTCATGCTCCGCTCCGGTAATGATGCCGCCGCGGCCATTGCCGAGCACCTGGGCGGATCAGAGGACGATTTTGTGGCCATGATGAATGAAAAGGCCGCCGCCCTGGGTGCAAATGACACACTTTACTCCAATCCTCACGGCCTGCCCGACGGGCCCCATTACAGCACCGCCCATGATCTGGGACTTATCACCCGCCGGGCGCTGCAAAATGAACGCTTCCGGGAGATCGTTTCCACCCCCGAGCATGCTATCTCCTGGCCCGGACGCCCCTGGAACCGGGCCATGAACAACCAGAACCGCCTTCTGGAGCTCTACCCCGGCGGAGACGGGGTGAAAACAGGCTGGACCATTGCCGCGGGACGCTGTTTAGTGGGCTCGGCAACGCGCGGCGGCTGGCAGCTGCTCTGCGTTGTTCTGAATGCGCCGCAGATGTGGGATGATGCCGCCGCCCTGCTGGATTACGGTTTTGACAGGTACAGGCGCCGCAAAATATTTCACCGGGGCCAGGTTCTCTGCACCGCGCCGGTACACAAAGGCTGCAGCCGGGTGGGGGCCGCCCTGAAGGAGGATCTCTATCTGCCGCTGCAGCCGGGCGAAGAGGAGGCTCTGCACTGCCGGATATCCCTGGGCGAGGGCATCAGCGCTCCCCTTCCCGCCGGCGAGAAAATAGGCGAGGTGGAGATCTTGCTGGAGGGGCGGATCATCGAGCATGCCGCCCTCTATTCCGGCTGCGCCGTGGGCAGAAAGGGCATCTTCAGCTACCTGTCCGATATTCTGGCCTCCCTCCTGTGCAGGGAGATGGGATCGTGATCGGTTATATCTGGGCCGCCCTGATCTGCATAGCCATTATAACCGCCGCCCTGCGCGGTGACATGGGCCTGATCACGCCGGCCCTCTTTACGGCGGCGGAGCGCGGCGTCAGGGTGGCTTTCGGGCTCATCGGGACAATGACATTCTGGCTGGGCATGATGAAACTAATTGAATCTTCGGGAATCATGGAGCTGCTGAACCGGCTGCTCCGCCCTCTGGCCAGGCTGCTCTTTCCCCGGGTGCCTGCCGGGCACCCCGCGATGAGCGCCATTTTAATGAATCTGAGCGCCAATGTGCTCGGGCTGGGCAATGCGGCCACCCCCTTCGGGATCAAAGCCATGGAAGAGATGCAGAAGCTCAACCCCCTGGGGCGAACCGCCTCCGATGAAATGTGCACATTTCTCGCCGTCAACACCTCCAGCATCACCCTTATTCCCACTACAGTGATGGCCCTGCGGGCGCAGGCCGGAGCGGGAAACCCCGCCGATATCCTGGGCGTAACCATCATCGCCACGCTCTGCTCCACGGCGGTGGCGCTGCTGGCCGATCGCCTGCTGCGAAAGAGGGTGAAGCGCTAGCGGTGGCCCGCGCGGTTGATCTCCTGGCCCTGTGGCTCATCCCCCTGCTCATCCTGGCGGCGATTGCCGGTTCGCTCCGGCGCGGGGTGGATATCTTTGACCGCTTTATCGAGGGGGCAGGGGAGGGCTTTGCCATCTCCGTCCGCCTCATACCCTACCTCGTAGCCATGCTGGTGGCGATCACCCTTTTCCAGGAATCGGGAGCCATGGAGGCGGCTGCGGCATGCCTGGCCCCCCTTCTGGAGCGCCTGCAGCTGCCTGCGGAGCTGCTGCCTCTGGCGGTGATGCGACCCCTTTCCGGAAGCGCCTCCCTGGCCATCCTGGCCGATATCCTGGAGCGGCAGGGAGTCTGTTCCCTGACGGGGCGCATCGCCTCCACGATGATGGGGAGCACAGAGACCACCTTCTATATACTGACCGTCTATTTCGGGGCGGCCGGTATTTACCGCAGCCGCCACGCCCCCGCCGCAGGGCTGCTGGCGGACCTGGGCGGATTTGTTGCGGCAATAATAGTCTGCCGGATCGTATTCGGTTAGAACCTGGAGGCGTATTGGCTTGAGCGAAGAGCTTGTTGTAGTGGGCGGCGGCTGGGCCGGCTGTGCTGCGGCCCTGGCGGCGGCAAAAAGGGGTCTGCCGGTAACCCTTGTGGAGCGGACAGACCGCCTGCTCGCCTCGGGGCTGGTGGGGGGGATCATGCGCAACAATGGCCGCTATACCGCCGCCGAGGAGCTGAAACTGATGGGCGCCGGCGAACTCATCGCCCTGACCGATGCCGCGGCGCGGCACCGGGACATCGACTTCCCCGGACACCGCCATGCCTCCCTGTACGATGTGGAGAAGGTGGAGCTTCCGGTGGAGCGGCTGTTGCTCACGCACGGCATCAAGCTGCTTCGCCAGAGCCGGGTAGTTGATGTGCTCGCCGTTGACGGGACAGTCGAGGCGGTAAAGGTGATGGCCAAAGAGGGGGAGAGCCGCCTCATCAGGGGGAGGGTATTTGTCGATGCCTGCGGCACCGCCGGGCCGGCGGCCAATTGCAGCCGCTTCGGCAACGGCTGCGCCATGTGCATATACCGCTGTCCCACTTTCGGCCCCCGGGTGAGCCCCGCTGTCAAGGCCGGGGCTGCGGAGATCAGGATCAAGCGGCGGGGCGGCGCTCCCGGCTACTTCAGCGGTTCCTGCGAACTGGAGCCGTCATCGCTGGACCCGGCGCTGCTGGCGGAGGTGAGGGCAAAAGGGGTGGCTGTGATTCCGCTGCCCCCGGAGGCGCTCTCCGCGCAGAGCGGCCTGTCGGTGCAGATCAAGGCCTGCCGCCAGTACAGCTCCGAGGCCTATGCCCACAACCTGATCCTCCTCGACACCGGGCCCGTCAAGATGATGATGCCCTACCTGCCCCTGGCCATCCTGCGCCGCCTCAACGGCTTCGAAGAGGCTGTTTTCCGCGATCCCCTGGGCGGGAGCAGGGGCAATTCCATCCGTTTCAGCGCACTCATCGAGAGAGACAGGAGACTGCTGGTTCCCCCGCTGAAAAACCTTTTTGCCGCCGGTGAAAGGGCGGGCCTGTGCCTGGGCCATACCGAAGCCATGATCACCGGGACCCTGGCCGGCTACAATGCCTGGCGCCTCAGCCGGGGCCGGGAGCCCCTGGCGCTGCCCCGCGGCTGCGTGGGCGGCGAGCTCATCGCCCTGACGGGTTTAAAAGCCGCCTCCGCCGGGAGGTGCGAGATTGTCTACAGCCTCTCCGGGGGGCCGCTCTGGGAGCACCTGCAGCGCCTGAACCTTTACAGCACCGATGCCGACGCCGTCAGAGGGCGCCTGGAGCGGCTGGGGCTTCTCAACATCTTCGCCGCAGACGGCCCCCCGGCCTGGTGAATCCCGGCCCCCGCACCCCGCCGCCTTTGTTCACGCAGGGAATCGGCGCCTCTTTGGTGAAGATAGTAGATAACAGGGGATAATTCTAGAAAGGGCAGCGCCTGTAAGGAGGTGTGCAAGATGCGTCTGTGCAAGTACCTGGCCCTGGCCGGAGTGGCCTCGCGCCGCCGGGCCGAACAGATTATCGCTGCGGGGCGGGTCACGGTTAACGGCACCGTAGTCCATGCACCCTATCACCTGGTCGGCCCCGGCGAACGCGTCGCCCTTGACGGCTGCGAGGTGGAAAAGGCCGAGGAGAAGCATTACCTTCTCCTGGACAAGCCGGCCGGCTATCTCTCTACCGTCAGCGATCCCCGCGGCCGGCGGACAGTACTGGACCTCATCGGCGAAATACCGGCCCGGCTCTACCCCGTCGGTCGGCTCGATCTTGACACCAGCGGTGTGCTGCTGCTCACAAATGACGGCGATCTGGCCTATCGCCTGACTCATCCGCGCTTCGGCGTGGAGAAAAAATACCGTGTCCGGGTCAAGGGGGTTCCCCCGGCCTCTGCCCTGGAATGCATGGTCCGGGGAGTGGAGCTGGAAGATGGGTGGACTGCCCCGGCAAAAGTCAAGCTGCTCGGCCGCCTGCCCGGCGGCGCGCTGCTTGAAATCGTCCTCACCGAAGGCCGGAAAAGGCAGGTCAAGAGGATGTGCGCCGCGGTGGGCCATCCCGTGGTGGAGCTTCACCGCACCGGATTTGCCTTCCTGACAACTGCACGCCTGGGCGGCGGCAAATACCGCTACCTCACCGCCTCCGAAGTGCGCCGCCTCTACCGCCTTGTAAACCTCTGAGTCACGGGGACGGTGACTTTGACTCACCGCAGATGGAGTCACGATCCGTATTTGCGCGTCAGCGTAAAGTTAACCGTTGCATATTTGGGCGGCCACAAGGGCCGCCCCTACGATTTGTCCGGGGCGATCACGGGGGTCGCCTTTTCGGCTGGATACGGGGCCCTTGAGGCCATCCAGGCCAGTTGCAGGATCGATACAACCCGTTGCAAGTTAACGGGCGGGATAGAATCAGCAACACTAATTCATTGACAGTTTACCCGGCGGCGCAGTATAATGATGTTGGAGTTAGAACATTCAGAATAGTCCCGAAGAGGGTATTCTCGCGCATCTTAGAAAAACAGGGGGTTTTGAAAATGGTCAGGGGAAAAGATAGTCCGCAGCTGAAACTGCCCTGCAGCCATATTGGAAATAAAACAACTACCGCTCCTGATTTCCTCCGCAAAGAAGAGGGTGGCAGGCAAAAATCTGCTGATCCGCTGCTCATATTGAGTCAGATTACCTCCACCGTGAGCGGCCTGGGCGAACTGGACACTATTCTGAGGGTGGGGGTGGAGAAAACACTTGAATTTATCGGGGGCAGCTACGGCGGAGTGATGCTGCTGAATGAGAGCAGCAGCAGCCTGACGTACCATATTTACCAGGGTCTGTCCGACGATTTTGCAAAGAAGATGTCGGTAAAACTGGGCGAGGGAATCAACGGCAGAGTGGCCTCAACGGGTAAAGCGATCCTGCTGGATGATATCTCCGAAGAGCCGGAAGCCCTGCACGGCGATCTGATCAAGGTGGAGGGGCTGCGGGCTTTTATCAGCGTTCCCCTGCGGTTCAGAGAGAGGGTTCTGGGAGTGTTGAATTGCGCCAGCACCGATGTGCAGCATTTTACCGAAAACGATATGCATCTTTTGCACTCCATCGGCGATCAGCTCGGGCTGGCCATCGGGCATTTCAGGCTTCACGAGAGGCTGCAGGAAAAAAGGGAAAGGTACCGTGATGTGGCTCGCCAGGTCATCACCGCCCAGGAGAAGGAGAAGAAAAGAATTTCGCAGGAGCTGCATGATGAAACGAGCCAGATGCTGGCCGCACTGACCCTTAACTTGAAAACGCTGAGTGAAATGGCCCGGATGATCGGTCTTGAGGACCAGAGATTTATGGCCATGCTGGCCAAGGTTCACAGTACTGCAGTACAGATCAACAATGAAGTTAACAGGATCATCTCCGATCTCCGCCCCACCCTGCTGGACTCCCTCGGTTTTATCCCGGCCATCCGCCACTATGCCGGGTCCTCCCTTCTGCCGCTGGATATCAAGATCACCTTTGATATTATGGAAAGCCCTCCGCCATTTTCGGTGGAAGACGAGGTCAACCTTTTCCGCTGGGTCCAGGGAGTGGTGGGCAATATTGTTCAGCATTCCCGGGCTAAAAACGTGAGCATATCCTTGCAGAAAAAACACGATCACCTGGAGCTCTGCATTATTGACGACGGCATCGGGTTTGATATATCCAGGGCGGGCCTGGCCAACAGCCAGAAAGGGAGAGACGGACTGGGTCTGATCATCTCCAAAGAGAGAATGAAACTTGTCGGCGGAAACTGTTTTGTCGAATCTGAGCCGGGAAAGGGAACCAGGGTAACCGCGGTGATTCCCCTGGTTTAAGGCAGGTCGCCGCCCTTGTCAAAAATCCCTGATCTAAGGGAGGGACCTTGGCATGCCTAAAATAAGGGTGCTGCTGGTGGATGACCATACCATTGTCCGGGAGGGTGTCTCCGCCCTGCTGGAGATAACACCCGAGATTGAGATAGTGGGCGAGGCCGCCAATGGCAATGAAGCCATGGAAATAGCCAGGCAGCGCCCCGTTGACCTTGTCCTGATGGATCTGGATATGCCCGTAATGGGGGGACTCGAGGCTACGCGAAGCATCTGCAAGGAATTTCCGGAGATAAAGGTTCTTATCCTGACCCAGTACGATCATAAAGAACACGTTCTCTCCATACTGGAGGCGGGCGCTCACGGTTTTTTAAACAAATCCGCCGCCTCCTTTGAGCTTGTCTCGGCCATTAAGGCCGTTTCCCGCGGCGAATCTTTTCTCTCCCCCTCGGCGACAAAACATCTGGTGAAGAGCTACCAGCTGGAGAGGGATGGGGAAAAGCGCGGCGATCCCTATGCAGAACTGACGGAGCGGGAGAAAGAGGTGCTCCGCCTGCTGGCGGAAGGGTATACCGGTCGGGAGATAGCCGATATGCTCGTCATCAGTCCTAAAACAGTGGACAGCCACCGGACCAGAATTATGCAGAAGCTGGATCTGCACAACCGCTCCGAGCTGATCAGGTATGCCCTGCGCAAAAAGATCATCCCCATGTAGAAGGCGCAGGACCGGCTCCAGGCAGAGCAACAATCATTGAGAGAAAGGGGGCGTAAAGAAGTGGAAAGGAATACCCTCATTCTGGATCAGGATGATCAGTTCACTGTCGGCACTTGCCGCCTGCTCCCGCCTGCTTCCACCTCCGGCTCCGCCTAAGGTAAAACCCTACAACTTTTGCTTACATGCTGCTCCCCTGGAAAAATAAACAGGGTAATCCCCCCAGTAAAATGGGGCGGGCTGCGCATAAAGATCAGGTTTATGCCCCTTTTCTTGATCTGTGAAAAGGGATTATGATCTAATTGAAGATTCCAATATATCAGTGAAAGGAGGTTCCAAAATGGCCACCAGAATTCTCATTGTGGATCAGGAGCGTAACTTTACCGGTGAGTTGCAGTCACAGTTGGAGAAGAGAGGGAGCGAGGTATTCGTCGCCTCGGAAAAAAAGGAGGCCCAGGAGATAGTGCGCGGCCGCAAGCCCCAGCTGATCATTCTAGGTTCCATTGCGCCTCGCGGAGATGCTTTTAAATTGCACCGGTGGTTGAAGGAGACGCCGGCAACAAGCCTGCTGCCCATTGTTGTTGTGGATGTTCCCATTGAAAAACAGCACACATGCGGCTGGAGAAGAGACGAAGCGCTGAGGATGGATGTGGCGGACTATTTTTACAGGCCCTTCAAGCCGGCGGCCCTGTTCTCTGTTGTCGAAAAATTGTTGGATCAGGCCACCAGAAAGATCCGGGTCCTTGTTGCCGATGATCATGCCGTGGTCAGGGAGGGAATATGCGCCCTGGTTAATCTGCAGAAAGATATGCTCATTGTGGGAGAGGCCGTCAATGGCCAGGATGCCGTTGAAAAGGTAAACCGGCTGCTTCCCAACGTGGTCCTCATGGATATTGCCATGCCCGTGCTGAACGGCATCGAGGCGATGAAGCGGATCACAAGCACCTGCGAGGATGTCAAGGTCCTGGTATTGAGCCAGTACGACGATGAAGGCAATATCACTGCCAGCAGGGAGGCCGGAGCCTTTGACTTCATTCCCAAAAAAAGCGTCAGCTCCCAGCTTCTCGAAGCGATCAGGATGGCGTGCTGAACGTCTTCCCAAGCCCCACGGCCGGTGTGGGCTTCCCTTCGCAAGCCGCAGCACACCGGCCGGACATTCTTGATCAAATAATGCGAAAGGCGGATTCCAAATTGCAACCGGTAACGATAACCATCAATCAGCAGGAAGTAAGCGGCCGGCCGGGGCTCACCGTCCTGGAGCTGGCCCGGGAGTCCGGCATAACCATTCCCACGCTCTGCCACCATGCTTCGCTCAGTCCCATAGGGGCCTGCCGCATCTGCATCGTGGAAAACGAAGCCAACGGCGCTCTGCTGGCATCCTGTGTTACTCCCATCGCTCCGGGGATGATCATCAATACGGAGTCGCCGCGGGTCCTTGAACACCGCAGGATGATCCTCAAGCTCATGCTGGCCAGCCATCCCGACGCCTGTCTCGTCTGCGACAAGGGGAACCGCTGCGAGCTGCGCCGGTTGGCTGCGGAGATGGGCCTGGGGCTTATCGAACTGGACCGGATTCCGCAGCCGGCTCTTACCGAGGAATTAAATCCCTTTCTGATCAGGGATATGAGCAAATGCATCCTGTGCGCCCGCTGCATCCGGGCCTGCCAGGAGCTGGTTGTTGAAGGAGCGCTCGATTATTTTGGGCGGGGCTTTAAAGCCAGACCGGCCACGCTCTTTCAGGCCCCCCTGGAAAATTCGGAATGCACATTTTGTGGCGTCTGTGTCGCCCTCTGCCCCACCGGCGCCCTCATGGAGAAGGAGCCGCTCTACCGCGGTACTGTGGGTGCTTCCGTGGAATCAACATGCCCCTACTGCGGCTGCGGCTGCAGCATTTCCCTGGAAATCAAAGAGAACCGGGTGGCCCGCGTTGTGCCCGGCAATGAATTGCCGGGCCCGGAAACACTCTGCGTCAGGGGGAGTTACGGCTGCGATTTCATCCACAGCCCGGAAAGGCTGACCCGGCCGCTGATCAGGGAAGAGGGAGGTTTCAGGGAGGCCTCCTGGGAGGAGGCGCTGGCGGTAACCGCCGCCGCCCTGGGGGAAATCAAAGCCGTGCATGGTGCGGAGAGCCTGGCTGTTTTCGGCTCGGCAAACTGCACCAATGAAGAGAACTACCTCTTGCAGAGATTTGCCCGCACCGTGCTGGGGACCAACAACATCGACAATGGAAGCAGCCTGTACTATGCCGCCGCCCGCCGGGCCCTGTATGATGCCCTGGGTTTCCCCGGCATCGCCTACCCCCTGCGTGACCTGGCCCGGTCCGATCTGATCATGGTCATTGGCGCCGATCCCGAAACCTCGGCGCCTCTCGCCGGCTACGAGATCAAAAGAGCGGTGAAAATGAAAGGGGCCGGTTTGATCCTTATCGATCCCCGGAAGACGAAACTCTCCCTTTTTGCCGGATGTGTGTTGCAGCCCCGGGTGGGCACGGACCTGGAGCTGCTCAGAGGCATGGCGAAAGTGATTATCGAAGAAAAACTGACGGACCGGGAGTTCATCGCCCGTAAAACAGAAAAATATCAGGATCTGCTCGCCTCCCTGAGCGATTTTTCACTGGAGGCGGCCGCAGAGTCCGCCGGCGTAAGCGCAGAGCAGATCCGGCGCGCCGCCTTGCTCTACGCCTCCGCCGGCCAGGCGGCGATTATCTACGGCACCGGGATCATGCAGCAGTCCCTGGGCGTGGAAAACATCAAGGCGCTCCTGAACCTGGCCCTGCTTACGGGCCATATCTGGCGCAAGGGAGGGGGCCTCAGGGCGCTGCTCCGGGAGTGTAATGCCCTGGGCGCCTGCGATATGGGTGCGCTGCCTGACTTTCTGCCGGGCCATCAGCATGTGGGAGAGCTGCCGGCGCAGAAAAAATTTGAGAGGTGCTGGCAGACAGCGCTGCCCGCAGCACCCGGCTTCGACGCCCTGGAGATGATGGAGCAGGCCCGCCGGGGGAAAATCAAGGGAATGCTCATTGCCGGCGAAAACCCCGCCGCCTCCTTTCCCGGCGCCTCCCAAATCCAGGCAGCGCTGGGCGCCCTGGATTTTCTGGTTGTTCAGGATATCTTTCTCACTGAAACAGCCCGGCAGGCCCATGTTGTGCTCCCCGCCGTCTCCTTTGCCGAAAAAGAGGGCGCTTTCACCAATATGGAGGGCAATGTGAAAAAGATACGCCGGGCTGTTGACCCC
This sequence comes from uncultured Syntrophomonadaceae bacterium, assembly GCA_964441025.1. Taxonomy (GTDB): domain Bacteria; phylum Bacillota; class Dethiobacteria; order DTU022; family DTU022; genus JAAZIN01. Next base: position 61,115 of record CAYTXG010000004.1, on the reverse strand, counting down.
GCTGGCGAAAGCAGGCCCGACTGGAAAATCATCCTGCAGCTGGCTGAAGCCATGGAGAGGCCGCTGCCCTTCGGCACCCTGGAGCAGGTGCAGAAGGAGCTGGAGGAGATGGTACCCTTCTACAAATACGATGGGGAATCGATAATCCCGGAAGAGGAAGATATTCTGGAGGCCAGGGCGGGACACAGGCTTCCCCTGAAAAAATTTCCCGGATTTTCACGGCTGGATAACAGCCCCAGGCCGCCGGCATCCCCGCCGCCTCCGCCGGAAGAGGGCGTATTCACCCTGCTGGCCGAAAGCACCCTCTTTCGCTGGGGCAGCGGTTCCAGGAGTTCAAAATCGCGCAGGCTGAGCCGCTTCTCTCCCCTCTCTTTTCTCAAGATGAACAGGGCGGAGGCTGAGAAGATGGAGCTGCACGCCGGGGACCCGGTGGAGGTAATATCGGCAGCCGGGCGCCTGAAGGCGGTGCTGATGTATTCCGACGACCTGCCCCCGGGCATCGTTACCCTGCCCCGCTCCGGGCCCGGCGCCCCCGCCGCCGCACTCTTCAGCTCCTCCCCGGAACAGCCTGCTCCCGCCTCGGCGCTGGATAGATGTTATGTCCGGATAGAAAGGAGCTGTCACCATGAACCCTGAACATAAAGAAATTGATTGGCCCCGTCTGAACGAGATCATAGATGAGCATTGCCGGGGGGAGCGCTGGGCCCTGATCCCCCTGGTCCAGAGAATTCAGGAGGAATGCGGCTACATTCATCCCGATGCCATTCCGGTAATAGCCGGCAAGCTGAAACTTTTTCCCAGTGCGGTGCAGGGGGTCATCTCCTTTTATGCCCAGCTGTACACCGTGCCCCGCGGCCGGAATACCATCCGCGTCTGCCGGGGGACGGCCTGCCATGTCCGGGGAGGAAAAACCATCCTCAAGCTGGTCAAACAGCACCTGGGCATAGAGGAGGGCGAGACCACTGAGGACCTGGAATATACCCTGGAAACGGTGGCCTGCATCGGCGTTTGCGCCCTTGCTCCCAGCATGGTTATCAACCAGCAGGTCTACGGCAGGATGAATCCCAAAAAGGTGGGCCAGCTGCTCAGGAGAAAGGATGAGAGCCATGAGCCGGCGTAAGATCCTGGTCTGCAGGGGCACGGGCTGCCAGGCCGGCGGCTCCGCCGAGCTTTATGACCTGCTCAAGGCCGAAGCGGCCCGGCTGGAGCTGTCCGGCGTTGCCGTGGATTATACCGGTTGCCACGGCTTCTGCGAGCAGGGCCCCATTGTTGTTGTCGAACCTGAAGGGATATTTTACACCGGGGTCCAGTCCGAGGATGCCGCTGAGATCGTCCAATCCCACCTGCGGGATGGAAAACCGGTGAAACGGCTTTTCTATGTTGACCCCGTCACCGGCGAGGCCGTCCCCCACTATGCCGACGTCAATTTTTACCGGCAGCAGCAGCGGGTGATCCTGCAGCGCTGCGGACACATCAACCCGGAGAGTATTGACGACAGCCTGGAATGGGGAGGCTACCGCGGCTTGAAAAGGGCCCTTCTGGAGTTGACCCCGCAGGGCGTTATTGAAGAGATAGCGGAGGCGGGGCTGCGTGGCCGGGGCGGTGCCGGGTTTCCCACGGCGCGAAAGTGGGAGTTCTGTCGCAGCGCGCCGGGGAAAAAGAAATATGTAATCTGCAATGCCGATGAGGGAGATCCCGGCGCCTTCATGGACCGCTCCATCCTGGAAGCCGATCCATTTGCCGTTATTGAAGGTCTGACCATCGCCGGCTATGCTACCGGCGCCGATGAGGGCTTTATCTATGTCCGCGCCGAGTACCCCCTGGCTGTGAAAAGAGTGCGCAACGCTCTGAAGCAGGCCCTGGCCAGGGGCTTTCTGGGCTACAACATTCTCGGCTCGGGCTTCAATTTCACCGCTCACGTGATGGAGGGGGCCGGCTCATTTGTCTGCGGCGAGGAGACGGCGCTCATTGCCTCCATCGAGAGCCGCAGGGGCATGCCCCGCCCGCGCCCCCCCTTTCCGGCCCAGTCGGGACTGGACGGCAAACCCACCATCATAAACAATGTCAAGACCCTGGCCGCCGCAGCGGCCATCCTGGGCCGCGGCGCCGACTGGTTTTCCGGCCTGGGCACGGAGAAGAGCAGGGGCACGGCGGTATTTGCCCTCACCGGGAAGATCAACAACAGCGGCCTTGTCGAGGTGCCCATGGGCACACCTCTCTCCAGGATCATCTACGACATCGGGGGAGGCATCCCCCGCGAAAAAGAGCTCAAAGCCGTTCAAACAGGCGGCCCCTCGGGAGGCTGCATCCCCGCCCGCTTCATGGATACGCCCGTTGACTACGAATCGCTGGCCGGGCTCGGCTCCATCATGGGCTCCGGGGGCATGGTGGTGATGGATGACGCCACCTGCATGGTGGAGATCGCCCGCTACTTCCTGAGCTTTACCCAGGATGAATCCTGCGGCAAATGCGCCCCCTGCCGCCTGGGCACCAGGCAGATGCTGGCCATCCTCACCCGGATTACCCAGGGGCGGGGGCGTGATGAAGACCTGGAGACGCTGCTGAAAATTGCCAGGACGGTGAAGGAGACCTCCCTTTGCGGCCTGGGGCAAACCTGCCCCAACCCCGTGCTGACCACCCTGGAATACTTCAGGGAGGAATATGAAGCCCACATCGTGGAGAAAAAATGCCCCGCCGCCGTTTGCGACTCCCTCATGATCTCGCCCTGCCAGCACACCTGCCCCGTGGGCATCGATATCCCCAGGTATGTGGTCCAGATCCGGGAGGGCGCCTACCTGGAGGCGGTGCAGACGATTCGCGAGCGCAACCCCTTTCCCGCCATCTGCGGGCGCATCTGCCACCACCCCTGCGAAGAGAGGTGCCGCCGCGGCGAACTGGACGATCCCGTAGCGATAAAGGCGCTCAAACGCTTTGCCGCCGACTGGTACTTTGAGCATATCGCCGAACTGCCGCCGCCCGAACCCTTTGAAGTGCGCCATTCCCAGAGAGTAGCGGTCATCGGAGCCGGGCCCTGCGGCCTGTCATGTGCCTATTTCCTGGCCCGGATGGGCTACCCCGTGACTGTTTTCGAAGCGCTCCCCGTGGGCGGCGGCATGCTTTCCGTGGCCATCCCCGACTTTCGCCTGCCCCAGGCGGTAATCAACGAGGAGATCGACTATATTTCCAGGTGCGGCGTAAAAATAAACTACAGCTCACCCATCAATATCAACTTTACTATCGAAGATCTCAAGGAGGACGGCTACAAAGCTATCTTCATCGCTGCCGGTGCCCAGAAGAGCCAGCGCATCGGTATCCCCGGGGAGCTGGAGGAACTGGAGGGTTTCCACTATGGACTGCGCTTCTTGAGGGATGTCAAGGTGGGCAGATCCGTCGCCGTCGGATCACGCGCCGCCGTTATCGGCGGCGGCAACGTGGCCCTTGACACCGCTCGCACCGCCCTGCGCCTGGGCGCAGGCGACGTGGTCATCCTCTACCGCCGCTCCCGTGAAGAGATGCCCGTCTCCAGGGCGGAGTATGATGAGACCCTGGCCGAAGGGGTCCGGGTGGAGTTCCTGACCGCTCCGACGCGGATTGTGAGCGAAAACTGGAAAGTGACGGGCCTGCAGTGCATCCGCATGCAGCTGGGCGAGCCCGATGCCGGCGGCCGCCGGCGCCCCCTGCCCGTACCCGGATCAGAGTTTTTCCTGCCCGCCGACAGCGTCTTTGCCGCCGTGGGCCAGGCGCCCGATCTCTCCTTCCTGCCGCCTGACAGCGCCCTGGAGCGGACGAGATGGGAAACTCTTGTTGTTGACGAGAACACGCTCATCTCCAATGTGCCCGGAGTATTTGCCGGGGGCGACTTTATATCCGGCCCGGGCATGGTCATCGAAACCATTGCCGCCGGCAGAAGGGGGGCGCTGGCCATTGACAAATATCTGAAAGGCGATCCATCCCGGGTAGAGATGTACGATCTCCGGCCTGATTTCATCGAGGAGGAGCCCCCGCAGGAAGATGAAGAAAGCTGGGAGCCCCGCTACAGGCCGGATATACCGCGGCTGCCTTTTGAGGAGCGCATTGACAATTTCCAGGAGACGGAGCTGGGCCTCGAAGAGGTGCAAGCCCGGCAGGAAAGCAGCCGCTGCCTGCGCTGCGATCTGGAGAGATAAAGGAGGTTTATCATGAAATCGCTGACAAGGCAGAAGCCCTTTGATGAAGTGAAAAGGTTAAGCCATCAGCTGAACCGGGTCTTTCTCATCGGCTGCGGCACCTGCGCCACCATGGCCCGGACCGGGGGGATAGACGAAGTGGAGGCTATGAAAGAGTGCCTGCAGCAGGAGGGCAAACTCATTACCGGATGGCTGGTTATCCCCACCGCCTGCGATGAAATGACGGCGGAACTGCTGCATGAGCACAAAAAGGCGGTGCAGGACGCCCAGTGCATTATCGTAATGGCCTGCGCCCTGGGCGTGCAGCGCGTCAGCTCATACCTGCCCCAGCCGGTAATTCCCGCCCTGGATACCATGTTCATCGGCATGGAGAAGAGCCCCGGACACTTCTTCGAAGCCTGCGACCAGTGCGGCCAGTGCATTCTCGGAGAAACAGCGGGGATCTGCCCCCTCACTGCCTGCCACAAGGGGCTTCTGAACGGGCCCTGCGGCGGCACCAACAAGGGAAAATGCGAGGTTGATCCGGAAAAGGACTGCGCCTTTACCCTGATCTACAACAGGCTGAAAGAGCAGGGCCGGCTTGATCTGATGCGCAAATATCACCCGCCACGCAACCACCAGGTCATGCCCAGACCCCGCGAGTCCGTCATCTCATGAAAAAGGAGGGATGGAGATGGCTTCGAAGCTGAAAGAGGCGCTGGCCGGCAAAGACTTCGTGATTACCGGTGAAATCGGCCCGCCCAAGGGAACGGATCTGGAACAGATGCATCACCACATCGAGCTGCTCATGGATAAGGTGGACGCCTTGAATGTCACGGATCACCAGAGCTCGGTGATGCGCTTTCCCTCTATCGGCGGCTGCCTGGCCGTGAAAGAGAGGGGCGGCGAGCCCGTCCTGCAGATGACCTGCCGCGATCGCAACCGCATCGCCCTGCAGGCGGAGCTGCTCCTGGCTTACAGCCAGGGCATTCAAAATGTACTCTGCCTCACCGGCGATGCCGTGCCCGTGGGCGACCACGGCGAAGCAAAGGGCATATTTGACCTGGATTCGGTGCAGCTGCTGCACGGTGTGCGGCAGCTGGAAAGCGGCGTGGACTTCGGCGGAAACGAACTCCAGGGGGGCGTGGAGTTCTGCGCCGGCGCCACGGTCACCCCCGAGGCCGATCCGCTGGAGCCGCAGCTGATCAAATTTGAAAAAAAGGTGGAGGCGGGCGCCGAATTTTTTCAGACCCAGGCCATTTACGATCTGGATAGATTCGCCAAATTCATGGAATACGCCCGTCAATTCCCGGTAAAGATCCTCGCCGGCATCGTCCTGCTTTCCTCGGCCCGGATGGCCAGATTTATGAATGACAATGTGCCGGGAATATTTGTCCCCCGGGAGCTCATAGAAGAGATGGCCGCGGCGCCCAAAGGTGGCGCCCTGAAAAAGGGGATCGAGATCGCCGGGCGGACCATCGCCGCCTTGAAGAAGGATGTGCTCTGCGACGGTGTCCACATAATGGCCATAAACAGGGAGGAGGTAGTCCCCGACATCCTCGCCGCCGCCGGCCTATGAATCATGAGTCAAGGGGACGGTGACTTTGACTCATCGCAGTGAATCACAGGACAGCGAATTTGGGCGGCCCCCGGGCCGCCCTCGCATTGGCCGGATATGGGGAGATAGGAACTAAATCCGGTGAAGCAGTAGTCTTGTCCGACTGCGGGCGTCGACAGGAACGCAGACCCGTTCCTGCCATCCTGAAAAAAGTGCTTGCCCTTTGCGGAGCGATGGGGTAAGCTTGGATTGAGAGTTAGATTTTACAGGTGCCCCAACGGGGGTTTAAAGGGAAGCAGGTGCAAGACCTGCGCGGTCCCGCCACTGTAACCGGGACCCTGGAGCATTCGAACAGCCACTTCGCCGTCGGGCGGGGGAAGGCCGCTTCAGGGGATGAACGGAAGCCAGGAAACCTGCCTGTGAAAGAGCGTACTAAGCCTTCGTGGAGAGAGGGAGGTGCGTAGTTTTGGGCGCATATCAGGCTCGGCCACCATAGGCCGGGCCTTTTCGATGTAAAAGGTGAAGGTTGGAAGATAAGAAGAAGGGCCGGGGTTTCATCCTGCCCGCAGGAAAAAAGAACACATGAGCGAAAAATGGGAGGGGTTTTAATTATGAAAAGATATTTACTGCCGCTGGCGATGCTGCTGGTGATAGCAATGCTGCTGCTGCCTGTTGGCTGTAGCGCGGGGGATGGCGGTGAGGGTGAAGCTGGCGTTGAAGACGAGGCGTCTTTGCGGATCGTTTCGGTGATGCCGAGTAATACTGAACTGCTTTTCGCCCTGGGACTGGGTGATGCCGTTGTCGGCGTAACCGATTTCTGCGACTACCCGCCCGGGCTGGAGGAGGCCGTTGAGGCCGGCCGGATCAAGCGGCTCGGTGATTCCTTCAATCTCAATGAAGAGCTCCTGGTAAGCCTGGAGCCTGATCTGGTTCTCTTCGGCTTTGCCTCGGACGCGGAAGAGCGCCTGGCTGAGCTGGATATCAGGTCAGAGGTTATTGCGCCGGCCAGCCTTGAAGAAACATATGCCAGCATCCGCCGGATCGGGGAACTTACAGGCATTGAATCCGCCGCGGAGAAACTGGCCGGTGATATGGAAACGGCTATTGAGAAGCTGAAGGCGGAAACGGCGCAGATTGAGGAGAAACCGCTGGTGCTCATGCTTCTGGATCTGGACTATCTCTATGTTGCCGGATCAGGAACTCTGGAGGATGAGCTCATTGCTGTCGCAGGCGGGATCAATGCAGCCGGGGCCGCCGGCTATGCCCAGCTCAGCGAAGAGGCGCTCATCGAGGCCGATCCCGATATTATTATCTGCACCTTTCCTTTGCGCGAGCGGATCCTTGCGGAGAAGGATGCCTGGAAAGATCTTGCCGCAGTAAAGAATGAGGCGATTTACGATATAGACGGCGATCTGGTGAACCGCCCGACGCCGCGCCTGGTCCAGGGCCTGGAGCTGCTTATCGGGATCTTTCACCCCTGATCCCTGTTGATGTTGCCTTGAGCCATATCGGGTAAAGCAAAGCAGGTACAGTTAGTGCCTGGAGTGGAGGGGAGCGATTGGCGATGCGGGGAAGGCGTCTTGTTCTGCTGGCAGTATTGCCCGCCGTGGCCGCCGCTGTACTGGTAATCGCCGTGGGCATCGGCGCCGTGGCAGTGCCGCCCCTTGAGGTGGCGAAAATCATATGGGGCGCCCTGCGCAGCGGCCTTTCCCGCGCCTCCGCCGTTCCGGCGGAAACGATCATCCTGCAGGTTCGCCTGCCCCGCATCCTGATGGGTTTCCTCATCGGCGCATCGCTCTCGGTGGCGGGGACGGCCTTTCAGGGGCTGCTGCAGAACCCCCTGGCCGACCCCTATACCATCGGCGTCTCCAGCGGCGCCGCCGTCGGGGCCACTGCCGCCATGCTGTTCCTGTCTGAAACGGCCTCGGGTTTTATCATTCCCCTCTGCGGCTTTGCCGGGGCCCTGCTGGCCCTCTTCACCGTGTACCGCCTGGGCAGCGTGGGGGGGCGCCTGCCGGTGGTAACGGTGCTTCTGGCCGGAGTGGTGGTGAGCTCCTTTCTCTCAGCTGTCATCTCCCTGGGGATGCTCCTGGCCGGTGAGCAGATGCGCAACCTTTTCTTCTGGCTGGCCGGCGGTTTGAGCCAGAAGGGATGGCCGTTTTTGCTCCTCATCATCCCCTATTTCACCGTCGCTCTGGCTGTCCTCTTCTACTTTTCCCGCGACCTGAACCTGATCCTTATGGGGGAAGAAGATGCCCTGAGCCTTGGCGTGGAGGTGGAGCGAACAAAAAGATGGATCCTGGTGGCCGCCTCGCTCATAACCGCCGGCGCTGTTTCTGTCAGCGGCATGATCGGCTTTGTTGGACTCATTGTGCCCCATGCCATGCGCATCCTCATCGGCGCCGATCACCGCTTCCTCTTTCCGGCGGCGCTTTTCGGCGGGGGCATCTTCCTTGTGGCCACCGACACCTTTGCCCGCACCGTCATTGCCCCGGCGGAGATACCGGTGGGCATTGTTACCGCCTTTCTGGGGGCGCCCTTCTTCATCTATCTGCTGCGGCGCCACCGTGAAAAATACCGTTTCTAGGTGATAGAGATGGCGCTGCAAATAGAAGTCAAAGAGCTCACATTCAGCTACGGCCCGGAGAGGGTTCTCGATGGCGTCAGCATGACCCTGGAACAGGGCGACTTTACCGGCATTATCGGCCCCAACGGCAGCGGTAAATCCACCCTTCTAAAAAACATGGCCGCCATTCTCACCCCCTCCGGCGGCGAAATCGCCATCGGCGGGAAAGCACTGCCGCACTGGAGACGGCGCGAGCTGGCCCTGAAACTGGCCCTGGTGGGGCAGGGCGGCGGCGCCGGTTTCAACTTCTCGGTGCAGGAGATGGTGGCCATGGGGCGTTATCCCTACCTGGATCGCTTCGGCTCCCTCAAAGCGGAAGATCACCGGGCAGTGGAGCGGGCCATGCATCTGACAGGCTGCTACCACCTGCGGCAAAGGGAGATCTTCTCCCTCAGCGGCGGAGAGCGGCAGCGGGCTATCCTGGCCCGCGCCCTGGCCCAGGAGACCCCCTGCCTGCTGCTGGATGAGCCCACCTCCTTTCTCGATCTGGGCTACCAGGTGGAGCTGCTGGAGCTGCTGCAGAGTTTGAACCTGAGGGACCGGTTGACCATTGCTGTGGTCATGCATGACCTGAACCTGGCTTCGCGATACTGCCGCAAGCTCTACCTGCTTTATTGCGGCCGGATTTATTCCGGCGGCAGCCCTGAAGAGGTGCTCACCCGCGAGCACATCCTCGAGGTCTACAGGACGGAGGTGCTCATAGAGCCCCACCCTCTGGATGGAAAACCACAGGTTATACCCGTCTCCACCGCCTCTGCAAAGACAGGCGGCAATTTCAAGAAGCGGCTGCATCTTATCGGCGGCGGCGGCAGCGCCACCCCGCTGATGAAGGAACTTTTTGTCAAGGGGATCGCCCTTTCAGCGGGAGTCCTCAGCGTGGGCGACAGCGACTGGGCCACCGCCCGCCGCCTGGGGCTGCGCATGGTTGAGGAGGCTCCCTTTTCGCCTATCAGCAGCGAACGCTATGAGCAGAACCTCGCGCTCATCGAAGAGGCCGGAGCGGTGGTCCTGGCTCCCCTGTACATCGGTCCCGGCAACGTGCCCAACGTGGAGGCGGCCCTTTATGCTCTGCAACGGGGGCTGCCCCTTTATGTCATGAATACACCGCCGGCGGCGGCGCGCGACTTTGCCGGCGGTCGGGGCGAACAGCTCTACCGCCGCCTGAAAGAAGGCGGCGCCCACTTTATCTCCGACCTCGATCTGGATGGAATTGCCGCCCTGCTTGCGGCGCCCCCCACATTTCCCGCCGGGGCGCCGGACCGGTGAGTATTTTTTATACACAGGTTGCAGGAATTAGCAGATATTAAGAGAACTTGATATCAAAGGTCGTTTATTATGATAGGCCGCCCATCAAAGAGAGGGGAGCCGGATATGCTGCGCTCATATCGGGATACGGAGATTCCGGACAGCGTTGCCGAATTTCCCAGAACATCCGTTACAGAGCAGGAAGAGCCCCGGGTGTCAAAGATAAAGATCCGGGTTCGTTACGATTACCGCGGCCTGCCCCGCCCCGCCCGCTTCTTTTTCGGCGGCAGGGGGGCAAAAGAGGTGGCTGAGGAGCTGCGCCAGCAGCAGGCCAACATGTGGCGCAATGTTCCCCTGCAGGGTGTGCATATCGAAGATATTGAATACTTTGAGCTGTACACAGTTTACGACGAAGCTGAAGAAACCCATGCCGCCTATGCGCCCGTGGAGATAAGGGCGACGGTTGATTCCCTGGGGGATATCCTTCGCTTTGTTAGCCGCAGCGAATTCCGCAGGGTGGAGATTATTGAACCGGACCAGCTCAATCTGTCCGGCCGCGACCTTGAACGACTCTTCTTCAAATTTGGGGAAACCCTCCAGCAGAGCCTGAAACAACAGGAGCAGGAAAGAAGATAGCCTTTGCCGCCTGCCCCGTACAACCCTCAGGGTATAAATTTCTCTCTCCTGCGCTACATTAAGGCCGGAAGGGGAGATCAGGGTGAAATGTCTGCAGCGTTGGATTGGCCGCACCGCGGCCAGGTTGGAGCGCGCCCTGTTTATCTGGACCGCCGCACTGCTGGCGTTGCTGCTGCTGAGCCAGCTGGTGATGATGAATCCGAAAGCGCGCTGCTTTTTAAGCAGGGTGGATGCGTTGGAAGGGGTTCCCTATCCGGTTCCCCTTGATTAGAGAGCTGCAATTACTGCACTATTTTCCTGTAAAAAAAGGTATTTGGCTTATGATCTCGAAAAAGAAAATGATATGTCGACTGATTCTGGGTTAAGAATAGCTATTGACGGTCCGGCAGGTTCGGGGAAAAGCACGGTGGCGCGGGAAATAGCCCGCAAGTTGAAGCTGACCTACCTTGATACCGGGGCCATGTACCGGGCCATCACCTTGAAGTTGATCCGTGCGGGTGTAAATCTCGCCGACTCCGGCGCAGTGGAGGCGCTGCTGGAGCAGACCGCGATTGTGCTGGACCGGAGCGGGGGGGTCTACCTGGACGGAGAGAATGTTACAGCAGAGATCAGGAAGTCTCCGGTCAATGCATCGGTTTCCCGTGTATCGGAGCTGCCGGCCATCAGGCGAAAGCTTGTCCGGCAGCAGCGGGAGATTGCCGCCGCCTCCGCCGGCATCATCATGGAGGGGCGGGATATTGCGACCAGGGTGCTGCCCGATGCATGCTTTAAATTTTATCTGGATGCTGCTTTACCGGAAAGGGCCCGCCGGCGCATGCTGGAGCAGCATGAAAAAGGAATGCCTCTCTCTTATGAAGATGTCCTCAATGAAATAAAAGAGCGCGATCACATAGATTCCGAAAGGGCCGATTCTCCCCTTTCAATTGCCCCCGGCGTTCAGGTCATCGACACAACCGGACTGACCATTGCGGAGGTGGTGCAGCGGATATTATCGATCATCAACCCGCAGCGGGATTGAAGGGAGTGGAGCATTTGATTTACAGGATTGGCCATTTTTCTTTTGAAATCTTTTATCGAATTGTCTACCGCCGGGGGGTTTACGGGTGCGAGCACATTCCGGAGGAGGGCCCGCTCATTATCTGTGCCAACCATATAAACTGGCAGGATCCCGCGGCTATAGGCAGTGCGTTGCCGCACCGCCTGAGGATAAAATTCATGGCCAAAAAGGAGCTCTTTCGCAACCCTGTTATTGCCTTTTTTCTGCGCAAGGCGGGGGCCTTTTCCGTGGACCGCCAGAGCGCCGATTATGGAGCCATCCGCCGCGCTTTTCAAATACTGCAGGAGGGCGGCGTGGTGGGACTCTTTCCCGAAGGCACCCGCAGCAAATCGGGTGAGCTCCAGAAAGCGCAAAGAGGCTCGGCCCTCATTGCCGCCCGCAGCGGGGCGCCTCTTCTGCCGGTGCTTGTTGTCGGACCCTACCGTCTGGGCCGCCCCTTACGAATCATCTGCGGTCCCGTGTTCACCATCCCCAGGCTGGAATATAGCGGCAGGAAAGAGAAGAAAGCCCGCCTGGAGGAGGGCAGCAGGATGATCATGGATCGGCTGCAAGCCCTTTTACCTGCTGATAAAAAGGTGCAAATTGATTAAGCTGGATGGCGTAAAAGTTTTATGGAGTGACATCATTGTCTGTACTCCTCGCTGAACATGCCGGTTTTTGCTCGGGAGTAAAAGGAGCAGTTGAAAGGGCGCTTCAGGAGTCGTCCCGCAGCGGCAGTGTCTTTACACTGGGGCCGCTCGTCCACAATGAAGCGGTGGCCGCCTACCTTGCCCGGCACAATGTCCACTCCGTTGACAAGCCCGAAGAGGCGGCAAAGTCTGTTCTGCTTATCCGCACCCACGGCGTTCCCCCGGAGGTGCTGGAGCAGGCCCGCCGTTTGGAAGGGCTGACGGTTCTCGATCTGACCTGCACCAAAGTCAGGCGGGTTCAGAGGCTGGCGCAAAAGCTGGCGGAGAGCGGTGTTCAGATTATCATCTTCGGAGATGCCCGGCATCCGGAGGTGAAAGGCATTGTCGGTTGGGCCGGGAGCGAAGCCGTGATTGATGTCGTCGCCTCGGCGAAAGAGCTCAAAGGGCTGGACATCAAACCAGCGGCTGCCCTTATTGCCCAGACCACTGGAGAAAAAGCAGTCTATGATGAGGTAAAGGCTCTCTTCTTGCAGCTGTCTCCCGGTGGAAAGGTTTATGATACATTGTGCCCCGAAACGGGCATACGGCAGCAGGAGGCGCTCCGGCTGGCTTCGGAAGTGGAGGCCATGGTGGTGGTGGGAAGCAGCGCCAGCGCCAATACCGGAGCCCTGGTTGAAGTCTGCCGGCGCCTGAAGCCGACCATGATGGTGGCGGGCGCGGGGGAGCTGGAGCCTGAATTTTTGCGGAAATACCGCCGCATCGGGGTAACTGCAGGGGCTTCTACTCCCCACTGGATGATAAAGGAGGTAGTGGAAAGAATGGAGAAAGAGAAGCTGGAAGCGGAGAGAGGGTTTAACGGAAGGGATCCTGAAGAAGCAGTTCAGGAGGAAGAAGGGCGGGTGGAAGCGGTTCCGGAGGAACGGCCCCCCGAAACTACCGCCCCGGCGGAAGCGGAACTGGAAGCGGCCGGGGAAGCTGTCCAGGCTGAAGAGTCCGAAGGCGAAGCAGCAATTGAAGAGGAAGTGGTCAAAGAATTGGTTGAAGAAACAGCAGTGGAAGCCGTTGTAGAGACATCGGGAGAAGCGCTGGAGGAAGCGGCCGGCCAGGCGGCGGAGAACGCAGCCGGTGAAGCAGTTAAAGATGCTGAAGATGTTGTTGAAGAATCATCCGCAGCAGGGGTTCTTGAGGCACCGGCCGGGGAGGCGGTTGTTGATGAAGAGCAGGTGCCTGCAGACGAGGCGGTTGTTGATGAAGAGCAGGTGCCGGCTGACGAGGATTTTGATTTTGCCGAGAGCCTGAACCTGGTCCAGGTGGGGGAACAGGTTACCGGGAAAGTGGTCCGGGCTGCTGAAGACGAAGTCTACCTGGATATCAGCTACAAGAGTGAAGCCATTCTGCCCGCCGGGGAGGTGTACCTGCAGGAGGGGGAAAGCCTGGCTGACCGCTTTGCACAGGGAGAAGAGGTGGAGGTCACCGTCATCGATATTGATGATCAGGAGAGCAAAGTTGTTGTCTCTTATAAACGCCTTGCCCGCGACAAGAGGTGGGATGAGCTGGCCCTTTTGCTGGAAGACGGGACCACGGAAGAGAAAAAGGTAAAACAGGTTGTCAATGCGGGCATGGTCATAGATCTGGGTGAGGGAATCGACGGATTTATGCCGGGTTCACTGGTAGATCTGCGCTATGTGCCTGACTTCAAGCCCTTTATGGGTGAAATGGTCAAGTTCAAGGTTGTCGAGCTGAACCGGGAAAAAGACAAAGTGATCCTATCGCGTAAAAAGGTCATTGAAGAAGAGAACCTGCGCAAAAAAGAGGAAACGCTGCAATCGCTGGAGATCGGTTCAACAGTGCCGGGAGTGGTGCGCCGCCTGACTGACTTCGGCGCCTTTGTTGACATCGGCGGTATCGACGGGCTGGTCCATGTATCGGAGATCTCCTGGGAGCGCGTGGAGCATCCCCGGGAGGCGCTGAAGGTGGGCCAGGAACTGGAGGTAAAAGTGCTCGATGTCATCCCCGACCGGGAGCGCATCAGCCTGAGCCTGAGGCGGACCCAGCCCGATCCCTGGACAAAAGCAATGCAGGAGTTAAAAGAAGGCGAGATAATCAATGGCAGGATCACCCGGCTGGTCAACTTTGGGGCCTTTGTTGAGTTGAGACCGGGCGTGGAAGGGCTGGTCCATATTTCCCAGATCGCCGATTATCATGTAAAGCACCCTTCGGAAGTGCTTCATGAAGGTGAAGAAGTGGATGTAAAAATACTCGAGCTGAAACCGGGGGCAAAACGTATTGGCCTGAGCATAAAAGAAGTGCGTAATATCAACTATGAGGCCAATCCGGGACCGGGTGAAACCGCTGACGTTGGCACGGTTACATTGGGCGACGTTTTTGGCGATCTCTTCGAGCAGGAAACGGAAAAAGATGAAGAGAAATCCGAGCCGCAGGAAGAGCTGAGCGGGGATGAGGAGAGCGATAAAGGGTAGATGCCGGGACTGAACCGCAAGAACGAACATATTGCCCTGGGACTGAAACAGAAACCGGGTCCCGCGGACTTTTCCGACATTCATTTTATCAATAACTGCTTGCCCGAACTAGATCTGGAAGGGGTGACCCTGAAGACGAGCCTACTTGGCGCGCCGCTGGGGTCGCCTTTTTTTATCAATGCCCTCACCGGGGGCACCCCCATGGCGAAAAAGATAAACGCCGCCCTGGCCGGTGCGGCAGCGGAATGCCGCCTGCCCATGGCGTTGGGCTCGCAGATGGCGGCCCTTGCTGACCCCCGGGTGGAGGACACCTTCACAGTGGTGCGCCGGATCCATCCCGGGGGAGTAATCTGGGCCAACCTGGGCGCTTACGCTGCTCCCGAGCAGGCTCGCCGGGCCGTGGAAATGGTTGGCGCCGCGGCGCTGCAGATTCATTTAAATGTGCCCCAGGAACTGGCCATGAGAGAAGGCGACCGCTGCTTTCACGGTGCGCTCAAGCGCATTGAAAAGATCATTGCGGCGGTGGACTGTCCGGTCATCGTCAAGGAGGTGGGCTTCGGCATGGCCCGGGAACAGGCCCGCCAGTTGATCGAGGCCGGTGCCGCAGCCCTGGATACCGGTGGGCGGGGGGGCACAAATTTCCTGGCCATCGAGAACCGCCGCTCCCGGCGGCGCCTCTCACCGGAGCTGCTCCACTGGGGCCTGCCCACAGCAGTAAGCCTGCTTGAAGTTCTCGACGCCGCCGCCGGCAAGGCCGGCGTCATTGCCTCGGGCGGCATGTTCTCCAGCCTCAATGCGGCCAAGGCGCTGGCGCTGGGCGCGCAGGCGGTGGGTATTGCCGGATATCCCCTGTACATCCTTCTCAAACGGGGACGCCGGGTCCTGGTGCGGGCGATCAAGAAGCTTGAGCGGGAGCTGCGGCTGATCATGCTCATGACGGGATCCGCCTCGCTGGAGGATCTGCGCCGCACCCCCCTGGTCATCACCGGCTTTACCGCCGACTGGATGCGGCAGCGCGGCCTCACATACCGGGGGGATGAGTCAAAGTCACCGTCCCCCTGACTCACTTGTGGCCGCCCTAAATTTGTCAGGGTCAAATACAAATGCCTGTCTAAAACCATATTGGTTTATACTCAACCTCTGCGCAGTTAATTTCCTAAATGGGTCTCTCTCAGCCGCCCCCGGCGCCCCGGGTGAGTCAAAGTCACCGTCCCCCTGACTCATATGCAGGGCTGTATAAAAACAACATCCGCGGAAAAGATAAGCTGAAGAAGGCGGCGAATGCGGTTCGCCCCAACAACGGTAAGGAGGCCCTACCATGCCTGCAGGAATGATTCTTCTGCTTATCATCTCCATATTTATATTTCTCGGATTGGCCCAAAGGGTTCTGGATCGCCTGGGTTTAACGGACCGGACCGCCCTTCTGTTTATTGCGGCCATGCTTGTGGGCGGCTTTTTGCCCGATATCCCCCTGAGCGGAACCCTCTCCATAAACATCGGGGGCGGGCTCATACCGATCATTCTGTTGGTTTATCTTTTTGTGAGAGCGGGCACCGCTACGGAAAGAATTCGTGCAGCAGTGGCCATGCTGGCAACTGCCGTAGTGACCTATTTTGTATTAAAAATATTCCCTCTTGAACCGACCAGCGCCTTTCTTGTGGATCCTCTCTACCTGGTGGCCCTCATTGCGGGGGCGGCCGGCTACCTGGCCGGACGTTCCCGCCGGGGGGCTTTCATTGCCGGTGTGGGCGCAATCGTGCTGAATGATATCTTTACCCGCATCGAGCTTTTTGCCAGGGGAGCAAAAAGCAACCTGACCATCGGCGGCGCCGGGATATTCGACGCAACCCTGATCGCCGGGCTCATCGCTCTCGGCCTGGCTGAACTCATCGGAGAGATTCGCGAGCGGATCAGCGGCGAACCGGGAAAGGGCTATCCCGATGAGCTGCTTGAAGGACTGCGCGAACCGGACAGGCAGGACCATGATCAGGAAGAACATGAAACTGAGTGAGGCGGCATTGAAAAGGCGCCAATTGAAGGAGGAGTGATCTTTCATGAAAGCATTTTTCAAGGGGACGGCGGCGTGTGCGCGCTGGCTGCTGCTAAGCATTTTTACATGTATCTGCATTTGCGCCGGTATCTTCGTCTGCGCCTGCGGCGGCGCCGCAGCGGAAAAGAGCTTCTTTGACTCATTCAACCTCAGCGAGAGCAGCGACGGTTACTATACGATGAAGGATCGAAAAGATAACACGGTGGTCCTGCGGACAGCGCGCATCCTTCATCCGGGCGATGAGTATATCGATGCGGAAAACCGTCATTTTCGGGTAGTCATGCTGGAGGAGAAGACCGCCTGGGCTGATCAGATAGGCTCGCAGGGTCCTCCCTTTACCGGAAGCGCCGGGGATCTGCAGCCGCCTGCAGAAGCGGCTGCCGCCGAGAGCGATGGAAAACCGAAACCTGCGGTGGGCATTTACCATACCCACGGCGCCGAATCATACGTGCCCACCGACGGGACCGATGCCATTGACGGGGGCGGCGGCATCCTTCATGTTGGCGATGTCCTCGCCCGTGCTCTGGAGAACAAGGGTTTCACCGTGAATCATATCCGCGAACCGCATACGCCCCATGATGCCGGAGCCTATCAGCGTTCGCGCCGCACGGCGGAGGAGCTGGTTACAGATGGAGATCAGCTGATATTTGACGTGCACCGCGATGCCGTCCCCCCTGAAGAATATGAAGAGAGGGTCGAGGGCAGGGACATTACCAAGATCCTGCTTGTCGTGGGGCAGCAGAACCAGAACGCGGACAACAACCGCAATTTTGCCGTCAACCTCAAGGAGATTGCCGATAAGGAGCACCCCGGGCTGATCAAGGGGATTCTGGGGGCCCAGGGCAACTACAACCAGGATCTCACCCCGCGGGCCATGCTCCTCGAAGTGGGCGCCCACAAGAACAACCGCGAGGATGCCGAAAGAGCCGTGGCCCTTTTCGCCGATGTGGTGGATCTTTATGTGGTCGGGCCTGCCGCTGCCCCTGCGGAGGAAATGCGGAGCAACCGGCTGGCCCTGGGCAGCGTGCTCAAGGCAATCCTGCTGGTGGCCGCTGTTTTTCTGGCCTATCTGCTTATCGCCGCGGGCAGCCTGGAGGAGTTTAAAAGAAAGATAACCGGCTTTTTTCAACGTGAATTTGCCGATCTGCGCGGCTTCAGGCGCAGGGAAGGCGGCGGCGGGCAGGATGAATAGACCTCCGGCTGCTCCGGCCAGGTGATATCTTGGAGCCGTACCTGGCCGCTACCCTTTTTGGCGTTGTCTTCGGCTTTGCCGCGCGCAGTTTGATGCTGCGCTCCGACTACCGCCAGTATCCCGCATACCCCCACGGTTATGTGACTCACCTTTCCCTGGGCCTGGTGGCGGCGGTCCTGGGCGCCCTTGCCGTCCCGTCGCTCATGGAGAAAGAGCTTACCGCGGTAACATTCCTCTCCCTTGCGGCAACGCAGTTCCGGGACATCCGCGATATAGAGCGGGAAACCCTGAGCAAGCTCGATCTCTCGAACCTGGTCGCCCGAGGGCCCGATTACATTGAGGGGATTGCCCGGGTTTTTGAAGCGCGGAACTACCTGTCCATGCTCATTGCCCTGCTTGTCAGCGGGCTGACTTACCTGGCCGGCACCGCGGCGGGCTTCGCTGCCGGAGGCCTTGCCCTCCTCGGTGCGCTGCGCCTGATGCAGGGCCCCGTCGTCGGCCGGATTGCCCTTGTCCGCCCTGCAAAAATCAGCTTCCAGGGACCGAACCTTTTTGTGGAGGATATACAGTTCATGAACCTGGCCCGCGAAGAGGCCCGCCGCACCATCCTGGCGCGGGGCCTGGGGGTGATACTCGAACCTGTTGACGACAATGCCCGGGAAGCCCTGGCCAACAACGGGCAGCGCATGGCCATCGCCCATGATGCCGCCACCCAGCTCGGGATCTACCGTGATGTGGATACCGCAGAATTTACCCCCATGTTAAGGCGGGATCTGGATACGGGGCGCGTTGCCATGATTATCCTGCCCCTGGAAAGAGATATGGAATGCCTCATTACAGCGGTAAAAAACGTTCCGGTGCTGGAGAGCTCCGCCGCCCGCCCGCTCAAATCGAAGGCCGGCCGCGGCGCCGCCGACTGAGGGCGCGGGAACAGGGGGGAGGCCGCACAGCTCTTGATAACCTCAATTACCAACTACATTCTTGCCGTCATCACCCTTGATCCGGACCTTGTGGGCAGCGGCGGTACGCCGACCTTTGTGGCCCGCGACAGGGCGGAGCAGGACCGCATTGCTACCTATCTGGCCCGGATCACCGGGGGGATTGTTCACGATCTTGAAAACGGCGTTTACATCCTGGTCAAGCACTGATGATCATCGTCTACTACTGCCGGGGCTCGCTCTTTCCGGCGCTGCTGGCCTCGCTGAAGCACTGCCGCCCCGCGCTGCAGGCGGAGCAGGCCTGGCCGGCCGCGGCGGCCTGGGTCAAAGAAAACCTTCCCCCGGGGAAACAACCCCTCTTCCTGAGAAAATTTGCGCGAACCGGAGCGGGCGACATCATCTGCCCCGCCGCCGCCGGCGTGCCGCCGGAGCTGCTCAGGCGCACCTTTCAGGGACTGGGCGGGCTCCTGGGGGAAAGTGGCGGCGTGCTCGCGGCCTGCTATCCGCTGTCCTGGAGCAGGCGATGGGAGCAGAACTGCGGCGGCGGGCGGAAAAGGGCCTGCTGGATGGAGGTTGAGGCCCTTGTGGAACGGACCAGGCTGCAGCTCGAGCTGATTAGAAATCTATGATCATAATATTTCAATGCTTCGGCGGCACCCACACATCGGCGGCGGCGGCTTCCATATACCTGGGCCTGCTTCCCCGGGAGCGCCCGCCGCGCCTGACCGAGCTGCTGGCCCTGCCCTATTTCGATCGCAACGACAGCGCCGGCGTGGGAACTCCCAACTATGCCGGCTGCGATGTGCGGGGAAACCCTGTTTTTATCCTGGGAAGCCGGCGCTGGGGGGCCGGGATCAGAGACCTGGCCGCCCGGCTCTTGAAAGCAGCCGGCCCCGGGACGCCCGGTGTGGCGGTCATCGACTGCCTTTCCGCGGTAACCCTGCCTGTCAGGGTGGGTGGCTATCTTTCGCGGCGCCTCGGATTCGTCGCCCCCGGCCGCCCCCTCGCCGGCCTGGGAATTATCTGGAGCTATCCCCGCCTCCTCGCACTCGTGCAGCGCTTTGAACAGGACCCCGCCCCCTTCCTCCTCTGAGCCACGTGAGTCAAGGGGACGGTGACTTTGAGTCAAGGGGACGGTGACTTTGACTCACTTGAGTTAGCCCTGGTGCCGGGGAACCCCAGGCAGCTTCCTTTCTCTCTGCTTCCAGATCAGTTTGACACCACTTTGAAAGACGGGGATAATAAAGTAAATTTACCGCTTTAAGGGGGTGCCCTCTTGGGGGGCAGGATTATAGCCATTGTCGGACGGCCCAATGTGGGCAAGTCCACATTATTCAACCGCCTCACTGCGGCGCGAACAGCCATTGAAGAAAAGGTCCCCGGAGTTACGCGGGACCGCCTTTACGGCTCAGTAGAGTGGCGGGGGAAGAGCTTCATCATCATCGACACCGGCGGGATCAGCTTTGAAAAAAACGACCCTATCATTAAACAGGTGCGCCGCCAGGCGGAACTGGCCGTTGAAGAGGCCCACGTAATCATTTTTCTTCTCGACGGCCGGGAGGGCCTCCTGCCCCTGGATCAGGAAATCGCCGGCCTGCTGCGCCGCAGCGGCAAACCGGTGATCCCCGCGGTGAACAAAATCGATCATCCCGGGGCCGCAAACGGAACCGCCTCTTTCTACAGCCTGGGCATGGGCGATCCGCTGCCCCTTTCCGCGGCTCACGGGCGCGGCACCGGCGATCTACTCGATCGCATCTGTGAACTTCTGCCCGGGGGACGGCAGGAGGGCGGGCAGGGCACCGGCGAAGACGCCGTCAGGGTGGCCCTTGTGGGCCGGCCCAATACGGGAAAATCCCAGCTGCTAAACACCATCCTGGGACGGGAGCGCGTTATCGTCAGCGATGTGCCGGGGACAACACGCGATGCAGTTGATACCTTTTTCAACTACGACGGCGCTGCCTACACCATCATCGACACTGCCGGGGTGCGCCGCAAGAGCAGGGTCAAGGAGGCCATT
Organism: uncultured Syntrophomonadaceae bacterium; assembly: GCA_964441025.1. Classification (GTDB taxonomy): domain Bacteria; phylum Bacillota; class Dethiobacteria; order DTU022; family DTU022; genus JAAZIN01. The sequence continues at coordinate 40,542 of CAYTXG010000004.1, read as the reverse complement.
GAATACTACAGCGTGCTGCGCTCGCTCAAAGCGGTGGAGCGAGCCGATCTGGCCCTGCTGCTCCTCGACGCCGAAGCGGGCATTGCAGAGCAGGATCAGAAGCTGGCCGGATATATCGACGAGGCCGGCAGGGGACTCATTTTCGCCGTAAACAAGTGGGATCTTATCGAAGGGCGCGGGGAGGTCCGGCGGGAGTGGCTCGAGGAAATTACCCGCGCCTTCTCTTTCGCCCCCTATGCTCCTGTCACCTTCATCTCCGCACTGACCGGCAGCCGGGTGCAGCAGCTATTTCCCCTTTTCGATGCTGTCCGGCGGGAGCTGTACAAGCGGGTGCCCACATCGCTGCTCAATGAACTGGTCAGCGATGCCCAGGCCGTCAACCCACCGCCTTCATCCAGGGGGAAGCGTCTTAAAATCTACTACGCCGCCCAGGTGGCGGTGAAGCCGCCCACCTTCACATTTTTTGTGAATAATCCCCAATTCATGCATTTTTCTTACCGGCGCTACCTTGAGAACAGGCTTCGCGAGGCTTTTGACTTCAGCGGTGTTCCTCTGCGACTCAAGATCAGGCCGCGCCGGGAAAAGGAGGGCTAAAAGCATGTGTTATCTGGCAGTGGGAGCCGCCTACCTGCTCGGTTCCGTTCCATTTGGCTACATCCTGGGCAAACTTTTCAATGTTGCCGATATCCGCCGCCACGGCAGCGGAAATATCGGGGCCACCAATGTGCTTCGCCTTCTCGGCTGGCGCGCCGCGCTGCCGGTACTGCTTCTCGACGCCGGTAAGGGGACCGTTGCAGTTCTCCTGGCGCGGGCCCTGGGGTGCGAACCCGCCTTTGTCCTGGCCGCCGCCCTGGCTGTACTTGTGGGTCACTGTTTTCCTATCTTCCTGAAATTCAAGGGGGGCAAGGGCGCCGCCACCGGTATCGGCCTGCTTATCCCCCTGTCCGGTTATGTCTGCGTCTCCGCTGTTCTACTTGCTGTCGCTGTGATTGCCCTGACCCGCTATGTTTCGCTGGGCTCCATCCTGGGAGCGCTGTCGGTCCCGCTCCTGTTCTTTATCTACGGCTTCGAACCGCTATACATCATTTTCGGGGCGGCTATGGCGCTGCTGGTGATCGCCAGGCACCATGAAAATATAAAAAGGCTTCTTTCCGGCGCAGAGTCCAAATTCGGCCGGAATGCCGACCCCACCGGCGGGGACGAACGATGATGGAAGCGGCTGTAATCGGCGCAGGGGGTTGGGGAACGGCGCTTGCCGTTCTCCTGGCAGATAAGGGTTACCAGGTCAGCATCTGGATGCGCAGCCAGGATGTTTACAAGAAAATCATTTTGAAGCGGGTAAACGAAGATTATTTACCCGGTGTTAAACTGCGGGAGACAATCCGGCCCACACTGGAGCTAGAGGAGGCGCTGTGCGGGAAAAAGCTGGTCATCCTTGCCGTTCCTTCGCAGGGGCTGCGCGCCGTTACCGCCGCTGCGGCGACCTACCTGTCACCGCGTGCAACGGTGGTGAATGTGGCAAAGGGGCTGGAGGATCCGGGGAAAAAGCGCCTTTCGCAGCTTTTACAGGAAGAGCTCCCTGAAGAACTGCATGAGGGGATTGCCGTTATCTCCGGCCCCAACCACGCTGAAGAGGTCTCCCGCGGTCTTCCCTCGGCCACGGTAGCCGCCTCCGCCTCGCGCAAGACGGCGCTGCGGGTTCAGGAGGCGCTGATGACCCCTTATTTCCGGATCTATACCAACGATGATTTACCCGGCGTGGAGCTGGGAGGGGCCCTGAAAAATGTCATTGCCCTGGGTGCAGGGATGGTGGAGGGATTGGAGCTGGGCGATAATGCCAAAGCGGCGCTGGTAACGCGCGGCCTGGCCGAGATGACCCGACTGGGCACAGCCCTGGGCGCCCGCGCCGGGACTTTTGCCGGCCTGGCCGGTCTGGGCGATCTCTACGCCACCTGCAGCAGCCTTCACAGCCGCAACCGCGCCGTGGGTTTCAAGCTGGGACAGGGAATGCGCTGGGGCGAAATTGCCGCCGGGATGCGCACCGTCGCCGAAGGAGTCAACACCACCCGCGCCGCTGCGGAGCTTTCCCGGGAACTGGGTATTGAGATGCCCATCACAACAGAAATATATCGCGTCCTTTTTGAGGGCGAACTGCCGGAGGAAGCGGTCGAGAGACTTATGCAGCGCGCCAAAAAGTCCGAAAGCGAAGGGAAAACCCTTTAAGGGCAGCCTGAAAACGGGCCCGGCCTTCCCCATATCCGGCCCATGTTGGAGCAGACCGCGGGCGGCCTGTAGCGCCGAAGATGCATCTATTCGCTTCATATCCGGCCGAAGGGGCGGCCCGTGGATTATCCGAATATACGGCAGTTAGCGTAAAAATGGTGCATCAAGTCGGATCTTACCTTTTCTCTTCAGTAAAGGCAGCCTTGCAACTTTATCGAGGTGAGTCAAAGTCACCGTCCCCTTGACTCATGGCCCTTTTTTTGTCTTCCAGGTAATATTGCCTCTGGTAAAACATATATATATTGTTAGATTGCTGTACTCTTCTCAATGGAGGAAAAGCAGTCAACATTACAAGGTAAAGGAGGGATGAACAGTGGAAATTGACCTTTTTAGCGATCTGGTAGAGCGTACCGGAGGCGATATCTACCTGGGCATCGTCGGACCGGTCCGGACGGGCAAGTCAACTTTTATCCGTAAATTCATGGAGCTATTTGTCATACCGAAGATCGAAGATCCGCTGGAGCTGGAGCGGGCCCGCGATGAGCTGCCCCAGGGAAGCGCCGGCAAGACAATCATGACCACCGAGCCAAAATTCGTGCCCGATGAAGCCGTGGAAATTATCGTGAACGATACCATTAACCTGCGCGTCCGTCTCGTCGATTGTGTGGGCTATACCGTTGAGGGGGCTTCGGGTTACGAGGATGAAGAGGGGCCGCGCATGGTCTCCACCCCCTGGTTTGATTACGATATTCCTTTTGAAGAGGCCGCCGAACTGGGCACACGGAAGGTGATCACCGACCATTCCACCATCGGCATAGTTGTGACAACCGACGGCTCCATTGCTGAAATTCCGCGGGAAAATTATGTAGAGGCTGAAGAGAGGGTGATCGAGGAGCTCAAAGCGCTGGGCAAACCTTTTGTCATTCTGCTCAATGCCGTTGAGCCCTACAGCGCCGAATCCGCAGCCCTTCAGGAGGAGCTCACCCGGAAATATGACGTGCCTGTTGTGGCTCTGAACTGCCTTGAGCTCAGCCAGGCCGATCTGGACCTGGTGCTGGAAGAGGCCCTTTATGAATTTCCAGTTCACGACGTGGCGGTCAATGTGCCTCCCTGGGTGGAGGTGCTGGAGCAGACTCACTGGCTGAAAGAAAAGTTCGATCAGTGCGTCAATGAAAACCTGGCCGAGGTCAACCGGGTCCGCGATGTCCACGGAATGCTGGAAAGATTGCAGGAATACGATTTTGTGGAGAGCGCCGTCCTGCGGCAGATCAACCTGGGAACGGGAGAAGCAGATGTCCTGCTGGAGGCCCTGCCCGGCATGTTCGAGCAGGTTTTGGCCGAATACTGCGGCGAAGAGATTGCCGGCGATGCCGATATCATGCGCATCGTCAAGGATTACTCCCTGGCCAAGCGGGAATACGACAAACTGGCCGAGGCCCTTTACCAGGTTTCAGAGACGGGCTACGGCATTGTCCCCCCGGCCCTGGAAGAGATGGTCCTCGATGAACCGGAAATTATCCGTCAGGGTGGTCGCTTCGGGGTCAGGTTGCGGGCCAGCGCGCCCTCGCTGCATATTGTCAGGGTGGATGTCAATTCGGAAATTGCCCCGGTAGTGGGCTCGGAGAGGCAGAGCGAGGAACTGGTCAGCTATCTTCTGGAAGAATTTGAAGAGAGCCCTGAGAAGCTCTGGGAATCGCAGATCTTCGGCAAATCCCTCCATGAACTGGTTCAGGACGGCATTACCGGCAAGCTGGGGAATATGCCGCCCAATGCCCAGGAGAAGCTTCAGGAGACCCTGGAAAAGATCATTAACGAGGGCAGCGGCGGTCTCATTGCCATCATTCTCTAACAGACCGGGGTACCCCGCCGCCTGGAGATAGAAAAAATTAATTCATACCCCTTTCCAACAAGGGGTATTTTCTTTTCGGGCAGGAAAAACCGCCGGCTTCATCGAAAGCTAGGGCAAAAGAGAGCAAAGGGGGAGGAGCGGTGATCACCGGCGAACTTCTTGAGCTGATGTTCGAAGCGGCCAGCATACAGCGTTGGAATGATCACAACCGGCCCGAGCATTTTACCGAACTGGATAAGCAGGCTCATAAAATGATTTTCGCTTATGTGCTTGGGCGCTTCGAAGAGACCGACCGCGGCGCCGCGGTGGACTGGTGCGCCCTCATCGAGGGTTTTCTCTTTGAGTACCTGCACCGCATTGTGCTGACGGATATCAAGCCGCCGGTCTTTTACCGGCTCATGGCCGAAAAGGGAGCGCAGCTCAATGAATGGGTTCTCGAGAAGCTGCGCCACCGGCTGGCCCCCCTGGATGGCGGTTTTTTTAGACGGATGGAGAGCAGCCTGCTGGGCGGCGTGAATAATTCACTGGAGCATAGACTCCTTCGGGCGGCGCACTACCTGGCCACGAACTGGGAATTCAAGCTCATCTACCATCTCAACGCCGGCATTTTCGGCCTTGAAGAGACGAAAAGGGACATTGAAAACCAGCTTGAGGAGCACTATGACCTTGTCGGGGTGCAAAAGCTGAATCTGAACAAGAAAACAGGCCATTTCCTTGACATGGTCGGCCAGCTTCGTTTCCAGCAGAGGTGGGCCCAGACGCCCCGCCTGCCGAAAACATCTGTGCTCGGCCACATGCTCATCGTGGCGGCGCTGTCTTACTTCTGCTCTCTGGAGATCGGGGCGGCGGGGCAGCGGAAGAAGTACAATTTCCTGGGAGGTCTTTTTCATGATCTGCCCGAGGTGCTGACACGCGATATCATATCGCCGGTGAAACGTTCCGTTGAAGGCCTCGAAGAGCTGGTCAAGGATATAGAGCAGCGCCAGATGGAGGAGCGGATCTATCCCCTGCTGCCTGCTGCCTGGCACCGTGAGATTAAATATTTTACCGAAGACGAATTTGCCGGCAGGATCATCAAGGAGGGCCGGGTTCATTTTGTCTCCTCCGATGAGATCAACGAACACTACAATGAAGACCGCTACACCCCGCTGGACGGCGAAATCATCCGGGCCTGCGACCAGCTGGCCGCCTGTATGGAGACATATCTTTCCATCTCCTACGGCATCAGATCGCCCCATCTTGAAGAAGCCAACCGCGAGCTCCAGAAACTCTACCGGGATCGTACTGTAGCCGGAATAGACTTCAGCCGTCTTTTTGCCTTATTCCACATCTTAGAATAAGGGGTGCCAGGCTCCATTGGGGCTGATCGGCAGGGGGATAAAGATAAAAACCCCGGAAAACTTGATATTAACAGCCTCCCGGAGTATTCGTGGTCGGAGCGACAGGATTTGAACCTGCGACCTCTTGACCCCCAGTCAAGCGCGCTACCAAACTGCGCCACGCCCCGTTATGCGCCACCAGCCAGTCTGATGACATCACTATATTAAGTCACACCCCCGCAAAAGTCAAGCAAATGAGTCACGGGGACGGTGACTTTGACTCACTCACGTGTTCCGTCGTTATGGCAAAATAGTGAAAGCTGTATTGTTTGAATCAAGGGATCGATCATGGCAGCTGCTGTTCAGCCAAGTTTCTTCAAAATAATCCTGTCGTGTTCGGCCAGCTTTGCCTCAACCCGATCCAATCTTTCTGCGTTTTGTTTATATCCATTAAGCAGAGCCCCAAGCTTTAGGCCATGGTCGTTTTCAATACGGACAACTATGTCTTTAATCGAGAGCACTTCAGCTTTAACGTTAGCCAGTTCCTTATTTGTGGCTGCCAGTCCCTTGTTTGTGGCCGCCAGTTGCTGTTTTGTGGCCATGGTTTCTCTGATTTCAGCCAGTTCCTTATTTGTGGCTGCCAGTCCCTTGTTTGTGGCCGCCAGTTGCTGTTTTGTGGCCATGGTTTCTCTGATTTCAGCCAGTTCCTTATTTGTGGCTGCCAGTCCCTTGTTTGTGGCCGCCAGTTCTTGTTTTGTGGCCATGGTTTCTCTGATTTCAGCCAGTTCTTTGTTTGTGGCTGCCAGTTCTTGTTTTGTGGCCATGGTTTCTCTGATTTCAGCCAGTTCTTTGTTTG
>CAYTXG010000004.1:0-34195 GCA_964441025.1 uncultured Syntrophomonadaceae bacterium | reverse complement strand
TAGCCGCCAGTTCCTGTTTGGTGGCCATGTTGGCCTTTATTTCGTCAACATCTTTTATTAGCCTGGCCACCTGCGTTGCAATAAGCTCCAGCATATCCCTGTCAGTCATGACGGACTTACCTCCAAATCAATTAACTTCTACCTTGCCATCCACCGCCGTGGCTTCTTTATGCAATGTAATTGTCTAATTTGATCTTTTTATTGCGGCTTATGCGGATGTATCAGGAGAGTGTCCGCTGCTATAAAAATAAATGCATTCGATTGTTACAGTTCGACGGCAGCCCGTAAATACCTGCAAGGAAGGGGAGCTTAGTTCCTGAAATGCGAACGGTGCATTAAAAATTCCAGTGCATCCTGACCCATAGACCCTGTACAGCTCAGCTACATCCGCTTGCCCGAAATTGTGTTAATTGTCCGCCAGTTTTATGTTAGAATATAGATGGAGGTTTGCCGGTGAAAGATAAAACCCTGTTGCCAGAAGAAGGTTCTGAAGAGCGCAGCGCCATTCTTCCGGGCGGCGGTGAGGGGCAGCTGCTGCAGACGATTATCGACTCCCTGGCCGATGCCGTCTCCGTTGTTGATGAGAAGGGGATGGGGCTGATGATAAACCGGGCCTATACCCGCATCACCGGTATGACGGCGGAGCAGGTCCTTAACAGGCCGGCTACTGTTGATATCGCCGAAGGGGAGAGCGTCCATTTCCAGGTTCTAAAAACGGGCAAACCGATCAAAGGGGTGCGCCTGAAAGTGGGGCCCTGGCGCCGCGATGTGGTGGTCAGCTGCGCCCCCCTGCTCATAAACGGCGAACTAAAGGGCAGCGTGGGCGTAATCCACGATATCTCCGAAATCCGGCGGCTCATGGATGAACTGGAGCGGGCCCGGCGCCTGGTGCGCCGCCTGGAATCGCGCTATACTTTTGAGGATATCATCGGCCGCAGCCCCCGCTTGCTGGAGGCGGTGGAGCGGGCCCGGCAGGCTGCCCACACGCCTGCCAGCGTGCTCCTGCGCGGCGAATGCGGCACAGGCAAGGAGCTCTTTGCCCATGCCATCCACCATGACAGCGACAGGGCCGTCAGGCCCTTTATCCGGGTCAACTGCGCTTCTCTTACCGATACCCTGCTGGAAAGCGAGCTCTTCGGCTATGCGGACGGCGCTTTTACCGGAGCCAAAAGAGGAGGGCGGCGCGGCTATTTTGAAGAGGCCAACGGCGGCACCCTTTTCCTTGACGAGATCGGGGCCATGAGCCGCGAAGCGCAGGCACGGCTGCTGCGCGTGCTGCAGGAAGGCGAGATCACCAGGGTGGGCGAGTCCCGCGCCGTTACCATCGATGTGCGCATTATCGCCGCCACCAATGCCGACCTCGAAGAGCTGTTGAGAAGCGGCCGCTTCCGCGAAGATCTCTATTATCGCCTTAATGTGTTTCCCATTGTTGCCCCCCCACTGCGCGAACTCCGGGAAGATATACCCCTGCTGGTTGACTTCTTTGTGCGCCGCTACGGACATGAATACGGCAGGCCCGGGGTGGAGCCCGCCGCCGATGTGTACCGGCGGCTGCAGGAATACGATTGGCCCGGTAATGTCCGCGAGCTGCAAAATGTTATCTCGCGCGCTCTGATCAACCTGGGCCGTGACGAGGCGCTCATCAAGGAGCGCCACCTGGTAATCCCCTTCGCCGATCAGCCGCGGCATGTCCTGCCCCCGCCGGAGATGCATTACAGCAGCGCCTCCCTTAAAGAGCGGCGGCAGGCCTGGGAAAAAGAACTGCTCCGGCAAACCATTGAAGAATGCGGCGGCAACAAAACAGAAGCGGCCCGCCGCCTCCAGATATCCATCCGCACCCTTTACAATAAGTTGGAAACCCACGGGCTGCGTTGAACGGGCTCAGATCGCGAATTATAACAGAAGGCCATGCCATATCCTGAAGTACAGCGCGGGAATATGTAACACTGCAGGGTCTGACCCCCGTGGATTGTGATTGGGATTGGTACGGCAATTGCAATATTGTGAATAGTAGTAAATATTGAATGTCAAGGAGGAGAGAGCATGGCCGGCTATTTCGAGAGGATGGTTCCCCTGGAATATGAAGAGCTGCTTCTTTTTCACGATCCGCACAGCGGACTCAGGGCGATTATCGCTATTCACAGCACCACGCTGGGGCCGGCACTGGGGGGCACGCGCATGTTCAACTATCCCACCGAGGAGGCCGCGGTGGAGGATGTGCTCCGTCTGGCCTACGGCATGACCTACAAGGCGGCGGCGGCGCATCTTGATCTGGGCGGTGGAAAAGCTGTTATCCTGGGCGACCCCTCGCGCGATAAAAGCGAAAAGCTGTTACGGGCCTACGGGGGCTGCGTGGAGAAACTGGGGGGGCGCTACATCACCTCCGTGGATATGGGGATCGATGAGAAGGACCTGGATTGTATCCGCCTCGAGACCGGGCATGTCTTTGGCGAATCCTCTGCAGGAAACCCCTCCCCCTATACCGCATTTGGTATCTGGAAGGGGATGAAGCGCTGCGCTGCCGAGGTCTTCGGCAGCCCCGACCTCGGGGGGTTGACGGTGGCGGTGCAGGGCCTGGGCGGAGTGGGTGGCAAGCTCTGCAGCCACCTGGCCGCGGAAAATGTTAACCTCATTGTGACGGATATTGATCCTGAAAGAGTGAAAAAAGCCGTTGAACTCTACGGGGCCACCGCTGTAGAAACCGGTGAAATCTGCAGCCGGGAATGCGATATCTATGCCCCCTGTGCCGCCGGCGCGGTGATCAATCCCCGGACAATCCCCCTTCTGAAATGCCGTATCGTAGCCGGTTCAGCCAATAACATGCTCCTCGATGCAGCGAGCGGAGTCGCCCTCTATGAGCGGGGCATCCTTTATGCCCCTGACTATGTGATCAATGCCGGCGGCCTCATTTTCGTGGACTGCTGCCGTCTGGGAATTACCGATCATAATGAGATCCGGAGAATTATCGCCCGCCTCTCCGACAGGCTGCAGACGATCTTCGAGCGTTCGCGAGCGGAAAAAAAGCCGCCGGAAGTAATCGCCGACCTGGTGGCCGAGGAGAGAATCCGCGCCGGCAAAAAGGCCTGAGCAGTAGCCTTGACAAATAAAAACCGTGCAAGAATCTGCAGGCAATCTGCTGCAAAATGCAGGGAACTGCAAGGAGGCAGAGTATATGCAAGAGATGATTGAGTTTCGCTTTCACGGGCGCGGGGGGCAGGGCATTGTCCTGGCTGCCTCCGTATTCGCCGAGGCCGTCTTCAGGGAGGGGCTCTATGCCCGGGCTTTCTCTCTTTTTGGCGCCGAGCGGCGCGGTGCCCCGGTGACCGCCTTTGTCAGGGCGGGCCGGAACAGATTGATGCCCCGCTGCCGCGTTTACCGCCCGGATTATGTCATGGTCATAGATCCCACCATGACGGGAGCGGCTATACCGGCGGGGCTGAAAGAGGGGGGCGTGCTCCTGGTCAATGACCGGGAAAGCGACGAGGAGACCCCCTTTCTGCGCAGCTTTCCTCCCGGCGGCTCTTACCGCCTTTTCCGCATCGACGCCTCTGCCGTCGCCTGGAGCCGCCATCTGACCATAGGAAGTTTCCCGGCAGTCAATGCCATCATGGTTGGGGCGCTGGCCCGCATCTGCGGCCTGGCTTCGCTGGAGAGCGTCCAGGCGGCGGTAAAGAAGAGGATTGCCGCCCGGCTTGAAGATAACCTGCAGGCTGCCGCCGAGGGCTACCGGCAGGTAAAGGAGGTGACCGCAGTTGCCCGAAACTCCTGAAACGGCAATCTACAAATATTCGCGCGGTGCCAGCCCGGGGACAGCCGCAAAAACGGGAGACTGGCGCTTTCTCACCCCGCTGCAGCTTTACCGACCCTCGCCCTGCCGCATTGCCTGTCCCCTTGGCAGCGAGATCCCCGCCTGGCTGGAAGCGGTGAAAAGGGAACGCTTTGATGAAGCCTGGCGGATCCTGCGCCGGAGCAACCCCTTTCCCGCCGTCACCGGCTCCGTCTGCTTTCACCCCTGTACCGACAGCTGCAACCGGGGAGAGCTTGATGAGGGCATCGCCATCCGCGATGTGGAGAGGGCGGTGGGCGAATGGCGCCAGGAGCGCTACCGTCCGCCGGCGGCACCGCCGGCAACGCGCCACCGGGTGGCTGTCATCGGTTCCGGCCCCGCCGGATTGAGTTGTGCCTACTACCTGAGCCGCGCCGGCATCGGGGTGACTGTATTTGAACGCGCCCCTGTCCTGGGCGGCCTCCTGGCGCTGGGAATCCCCGAATACCGGCTGCCGAGCTCCCTGCTTGCCCGGGAGCTGGAGATCTTGAAGAAAGAGGGGATCCTCTTTGAAACAGGCACGGCCGTCGGCGCCGACCTGCCCCTGGACCGGATAAATCGTGAATTTGATCTGATCTTTTTATCCACCGGTGCGCAGAAAGAGCGGCCTCTCACGATACCCGGAGCGGAAGGACCCGGCGTGCTCAGCGCCTATGACTACCTGCGCCGCGTCAACCTGGGGGAGAGGGTGCGCCTGGCGGAACCGGTGCTCGTTGTGGGCGGGGGCAATGCCGCCGTCGATGCCGCCAGGGTGGCCTTACTCCAGCAGGGGATCACCGAAGTGAGCATCATCTACCGCCGTAGCCGCGAGGAGATGCCTGCCACCGCAGATGAGGTGGAGGCGGCAGAGAAGGAGGGGGTGCGGCTCTATTTCAACCTGTCCCCACAGGCGCTGCGCCTGGAAGAGGGGCGCCTGGCGGAAGCGCTTTTTGAGCGGACCGCGACAGAGGGCGGCGGCGTCAGGGTACTGCCCGGGTCACCGCACAGCTTCGCCTGCAGCACCCTCATTCACGCCCTGGGCCAACAGCCGGACTGGAAGCCCCTGGGCCGGTTGACGGACCGGCTCACACTCTTCGCCGGAGGCGACCTCGTCAGCGGCCCCGCCACCGTCCCGGCGGCTATCCGGGCCGGACGCCTGGCCGCCGCAGCCATTGTGGAGCGGCTGAAAGGGCCGCTGCCGCTGGATGAAATGCAGCCCATCAACGGGGCGAAAGCGGTCACTTATGACGAGCTGAACCTGGCGGCCCCGCCCAATGCCCACCTGGTGCAACGCCTCTCCCATCCCGCCGCCGAGGCGGGCCGCTGCCTGGGATGCGGCACCTGCAGCTCCTGTGGCCTCTGCGCTCTTTACTGCCCCGACCTGGCTGTGCAGTGGCAGCAAGAACGTTACAGCGTCAACCTGGACTATTGCAAAGGGTGCGGCCTCTGCGCCCGGGAATGCCCGGCCAGGGTGCTGGTAATGGAAGGAGGGCGGGAAGATGCCAGTTGAAATGATTACCGGAAACCAGGCTGCCGCATACGCGGTACAGCGTGCGGGTGTGGACCTTGTCTCCGCCTATCCCATAACGCCCCAGACCGCCATTGTGGAGGATATCGCAGAATTCTGGGCCCGTGGCGAGCTGGGCGGCGAGTTTGTGAGCGTGGAATCGGAATATGCCGCCCTCTCCTACTGCTGCGGCGCCTCGGCGGCGGGGGCGCGGACATTTACCGCCACCTCCTCACACGGCCTCGCCTTCATGCACGAGATGACCCACTGGATTGCCGGCGCCCGCCTGCCCGTGGTCATGGCTGTGGTCAACCGGGCCCTGGGAGCCCCCTGGTGCCTTGACCCGGACCAGGGCGACAGCCTCTCGCAGCGCGACACCGGTTGGATCCAGCTCTACTGTGCCGGGGCCCAGGAGATCTTCGACACCATCCTGCAGGCCTATCCCCTGAGCGAGAGCCTGATGCTGCCCTGCATGATCGTGCTCGATGGGTTCTACCTCTCCCATACCTTTGAGGCAGTTGATCTGCCTGAGGCGGAGCAGGTCAAGAACTTTATGGAGCAGCCGCGCTTTGCCGCGCAGGTCGATCCCCTCCAGCCGGCGAATATGCACGGGCTGACCCCGGGCGAAGAGGTCTCGCGCCTGGTGCGCGGCCGCCACCGCGATCAGCTGCGCGTTCCCGCGCTCATGGGGGAGATCAATGAGCGCTTTGCCGCCGTCTTCGGCCGCAGTTACGCCCCGGCCCAGGGGAAAGCGCTGGATGGGGCGGAGACGGTGGTGGTGGCGGCGGGAAGCATTTCGGAAACGGTGGAGTACACCCTGCCCGGGCTGAATAAAACGGGGATGATCCGGCTGAAGACTTTCCGCCCCTTTCCGGCGGAAGAGCTGCGGCAGCTGCTCAATAAAAGCAGCGCCCGGCGGATCATCGTCATCGACAGGAACTGTTCACCCGGCGCGGGCGGGATCCTGGCCCAGGAGCTAAAGGCCGCCCTTTACGGCGGCGGCTCCGTTCCGGTGGTTCAGAACCTGGTTCTGGCGGGCGGCATCGATCTGAGCCCGCAGGCGCTGCGCCGGGTGGTGAACGAGCCCTCCCACGACAGCGCCGGCAACCTGATCATAGAACAGTGGGGGGTTGATTTGAATGATAACACCTGAAGAAGCTGTACACGGCGGCCTGCTTTACTCGGGACATCCGGCCTGCCCCGGCTGCGGGGCGGCCCTGCTGGTGCGCTACCTGACGCGCGCCCTGGGTGAAAAAACCGCCTTTGTGATCACCGCCTCCTGCTGGAGCATCATTGCCGGGCTGCCGCCCCTGACAAGCCTGAAATGCCCCATCCTGCATTGCCCCTTTCCCAGCGCCGCCGCAGTGGGCAGCGGCGTGAAAAGAGCTCTTCTCCTCAAGGGAGACCGCGAGACCACCGTGGTCGTGCTTTCCGGCGACGGCGGCACCTTTGATATCGGCTTTCAGGCGCTTTCGGGTGCAGCGCAGCGCAACGAAGACTTCATCTTTGTCTGCTATGACAACGAGGCCTACATGAACACAGGGGGGCAGACCAGCTCCGCCACCCCTTACGGCACCCGCACGGCCACGGCGCCCTTTCCCCTTTTCCAGAACCGTCCCAAAAAGGATATGATCAAGATCATGGCCGCGCACAGCATCCCCTATGCCGCCACCGCCACAGTAGCTTTCATCGACGACCTGGAGATGAAATTCGCCGCCGCCCGGGAGATGAAGGGCTTCCGGTTCTTTCACCTTCTAAGCCCCTGTCCGCCGGGATGGGGCAGCGAACCGGATGAAACCATTCACCTGTCGCGCCTGGCTGTAGAGAGCTCTTTCTTTCCCCTTTACGAAGTGCGCCAGGGCGAAAATTTCAAATTGACTTACCGCCCGGCGGAGAAAAAACCCATTGATGAATATCTGCAGCGGCAGCGGCGCTTTCGAGGCCTGGAGAAAGAGCAGGTGGAGGCCATGCAGTGGCAGGTGGACCGGAACTGGGAAAAACTGCTCCGAAAGGCGAGTCCGGATTCTGAAAAATAATATCTGTACTCTTTGCAAAAAGTGATCAAGTAGCCTGTGTGGATCAAATGGGGACGCGGCATATATCACGGGGACGGTTCCTGTGATATATATACGTGACAATAGATATTAAGTGGGACAAACAGGTACGTCCCTGTTGTCCCAATTTGTGATTCTTGTCCTACGGGGTCAGCCGCCGGCAAGGGGCGGGAAAAGGGAGATTACATCACCGTCGCGCAGTTTTGTTTTTTTCCACTTCAAATGGGCGATATTCTCGCCGTTTACCAGAACCGTGGCTGTCTTCAGACGGGCGGAAAAATCTTTACCGTAGCGCTCCGCAGCCTGCTTGAGCAGCGCCTTTATCGTAACTGCATCGGAAAAATACCTTTTTTCACCGGCCGCCTCGCGCAGCGAAGCAAACAATCTTACCTCAACCATAAAACGTCATCATCTCCTGCATTGATTAATCAGCTTCCCGCCACAGCCCCGGCAGCTTCCGCCGCCCCGTCCGGCGGCGCTGCCGCCTCCTCGATGCGCAGACCTCGCAGCGTTTTCGGTCTGGGAACACCTGCGGAGCTCCATCCCCTGAAGTTATAATATGTGGGCAGCATCTTCGCCAGGGGTACCTTTGAATTGGGCTCTTCGGCGCGCTGCAGCTCCTCGGTGAGCCGCGCCGGAAGGGTATCGTCCGCCCCTGTCAACCCCTCCCGCAGGTTGAAGATGCGGTCCATGCTCACAACCCGTTTGCCCAGCTCCATGAGCCGGCCCAGCGTATACTTCCGGCCGGTGCAGAGGGAAAATGTCTTCACCTGGGGGAGCATGAAGAAGGGCGCCGGCACCGGCAGGGTCCAGGCAGGCCAGGAGAGCGCCTTGCCGATGATGTTGCCGCCGTAAAGGAAGGTGCCGCGGATTATACTCGAAACGATGCGCGAGCGGGCGTTTATGGTCAGCAGCGGCTTGGGCAAAAACATGTACACGGTGAAGATGCAGCAGCCCATGGCGCTGACCGCCTCCATGGTGGTCTGGTTAAGGATGACCAGCCCGGGCTTGCCTGTTGTGGCCAGGGGGTTCACGGTAATGGGGCCGTTTGCCTCCAGGTAGATGGGGTAGCCAGCGGCGATATGGCAGCCGCCCCTGCTGCCGATGGCGTAGCCAAGCCCCTGGGCCACCGCTCCCCGCGGTTCGTACGAGGCGAGCTCGAGCCCCTTCACATGGATGGCGAATTCCTCGCCGCCGTACTTCCGGGAGAGGAAGCGCACCCCTTCGGCCATGTCGTCGCCCAGGCCCCGGCGGTAAGCGATATCCTCGATGGTCCGGCTGATGTGATCGGTTTTGCCGAAAGCCAGGTCTGTCTTCAGCAGCCCTCTTTCACCGGCTTCCATGACAAAACCGATGGTGTTTCCCAGGGTAATCGTGTCGATGCCCAGCAGATCGGCCTGGTAGTTGAATTCGATAATGGACTGCAAATCGGCATTCATAATATTGGGGCCCAGAAGGCCCAGGGTCTCGTATTCCGGCCCCTTGATCTTCTTCCCATCGAGCTCAACCTGCCTGCCGCAGGCAATGGGGCAACCGTAACAGCCGATATTTTTGATCAGATATTTTTCCGAAAGCGTTTCGCCGCTGACGGCATCGGCCTCCTCAAAGCTTCCGAAGCGGTAATTTCGCGTGGGCAGCGTATTGGTGGCGTTGCATTTATTGACAAAAGAGGCGGTGCCGAAGCGGGGTAGCTCTTCGCCGGTGGCCGGGTGCTGCCGCGAAAGATCACGCCACTTCCTGCACGCCTCCTTGAACTTCTCTTCATGGGCCACCTGCACCCTTCTGTCCCCGCCGGCGACCACGGCCTTCAGATTCTTGCTGCCCATGACCGTGCCTGTGCCGCTGCGCGCCGCCACGCGCTCCTCCGAAAGGACGCAGGCATACTTGACCAGGTTTTCCCCCGCCGGCCCGATGACGATCTTGCCCATTTTGGGGGGCAGCTTCTGCTGCGTCTTCTCCGTATCCAGCCCCCAGAGCTCTGCGGCGTTTTCAATGCTCACGCGATCCCCATCCACTTTCAGATAGACGGGCCGTTCCGCCTTTCCTTTGATGATCAGGGCGTCGAAGCCCGCCCTTTTCAGGTGGATCCCGAAAGTGCCGCCGCAGTTGGAATTGACGATGGCGCCGGTGAGCGGCGATTTCGTGGTAATATTGAAACGGTTGCTGCTGGGCGCGCCCGCGCCCGTCAGCGGTGCCGTGGTGACAATAAAAACATTTTTCTCGCTCAAGGGATCTGCTGTCGGCGGCAGCATGTCATAGAGCAAGCGCGCTCCCAGCCCCTTGTTGCCTACATAAAGCTCAAGCATACGCCGGGGTAAAGCGTAACTCTTCACCTGCTTGGAGCTTAAATCGACCTCCAGCACCTTACCCATATAACCGCCGATCAATTTATTACCCCTCCCTCAAAAGTAAGAATTTATCCCGCGCAAAAAAAGAGGCTTTTCTATATACATTCACTTGCCTCAATTTTATCAGAATATTTCCGAAAAGTCATGCCCTTCAATATAAAATGATTCTTTCCTGGGGAGGGGGAGCGCCGGCGACTTGTGCTGCCGGTGCAATAAGCCGGAGCAATAAGCCGGAGCGTAATGATGTTTACCTTAGAGGGTAATCCTGCTATAATCAGGGTGCCGGTTGGGGCGAAACCTCTTTTGTCACCTGAAACACTGCAATATGAATAGAAGCAGGGGCTGAACAACGTGTCAAAACCTCTGTTCCCGTCTACCCGCCACATGACTTCCGAAACAGGGAGCGGGGACCGTTATAGTTACCGTACCTATGAGCTAAGGCGCCAGGCAAAGCTCAGTTTCTTTTTCAGGAAGGTCAGGTTTTTCTACATAGCTTTTTGCGCCCTCTTCCTGGCCGCGGCATATCCCTACCTGAAATATTCGCTTTTTTCGGCAGCGGTCCTCGTTGGCGCAGCCGCCCTTTACAGCATCCTGCGCTATTTTAAAAAGTGGGGGGGATACGGCGGCAAATGGCGGGGAAACCTGTGGCACGATCTCATGGACTATGCATTGATCGGCGCCATGCTCTGCCTGACGGGCGGCCCGCGCAGCATCTTCTATCTGGCCTTCGCCATCCCTGTACTGGCCGCCACTGTCCGCTTCAACATCAAGGCCGGCCTGTGCGGCCTGGCCCTGGCAGCCGCACTCACCGGGCTCAGCACCCTGGCCGCCGCCCCTGATCAGCACAGAAGCCTGCCCCTTTCCTTCAGCCTGCTCTTCGGCCTGGGCACAATGATTTTTGCCGCATGGTCCATCAGCAGCCTCATCGAAGGTGAGCTCAAATTAAACAAAGAGCTCTACAATTATTCGGTAACCGATCCCCTCACCGGACTCTTCCATTTCGGCTACGCCCGCGAGCGGATCAGCGAGGAGATCCGGCGCTGCCGCAGGGACGGCAGCACCTTTGCAATTATATTCATGGATATGGACAAATTCAAAGAGGTTAATGATCGCTACGGCCACCAGGCCGGCGATGAAGTGGTCCGCCATATTGCCGCAGTAATGCGCTCTGCGCTGCGCGAAGGGGATATGCTCTCTCGCTACGGCGGCGACGAATTCCTGGCTTTTCTGCCCCGGGCCTCCCTTGAGGATGCCGAGCTCACGCTGGAGCGGCTGCTCCAGGCCGTCAGGAGCAGGCATTACGACATGAACGGTGTCCCCATCCTCCTGGGTCTGAGCGGCGGCGCCGCCGAGTATCCCGGTGAAGGCCGGAACCTGGAACAGCTGCTCCATATTGCCGACGAGAAAATGTACCGCGAAAAAAAACGCTCAAATGCTAACCGCGCACAAACTTGAGCACCGGATCCAGATCAACATAGGTGTCGATTACCTTCTTCACAATTTTAACCGCCGCGGCATTGTCGGGATGGATGCTCCGGAAGACGCTGTGCAGATTTTCCACGGTGGTGTAGGTATCCTCGTGCACCAGGATGACGGGCACACCTTTTTCCTCGGCACGGGCCAGAACGCGTACATTGGGGTAGAGGCCTCCCGTCAGGATGATCACCGAGGTGCTCGTCTCCAGCGCCGTCAGCGCCAGATCGCTGCGGTCGCCGCCGGTAATGAGCGCCTTGTTTTGCGCGCGCCGCAGGTAGCCCAGGGCGCTCTCCGTGGTCATGGTTCCCACAAGCACATCCTCAACCACGCGGTTCATCTTCTCCGGCGCAGCCAGGATTTCTCCGTTCAGCGCATTGTAGAATTCAGCCACGGTGGGCGTGGCGATTTCCTCCTGGCGCGGCACTATCCCCAGAACAGGCACATTGTTCTGCTCCAGAAGGGGCTGGTAGATCCCCTTGGTTTTATCAATCTGCGTCCGCGAAATATTGTTCAGCAGCGCCCCAATGACCTCGATATTGCGGCAGGACCAGAGCTCGCTGTGCAGCAGCCCCAGGTCCAGCTCAAAATCGTTATCCGCCCTGAGCACGTAGATCACCCCGGCGTGCCAGCGCTCGGCCAGGCTGAAGTCGTCGTAGCCCTGGCTGTAACCTGTATGGGGGGCGATGCTGCCGTCTACGAGCAGAACATCATAGCCCTCGCCCAGGCGCTGAAAAGACTCATCCAGCAGCGGCAGGACGCTCTCCTTGTTCTTGAGAAAGAGACCGGCCAGGTAATTGGGATTCAGCGTAACGGGGCAGACGGTCTCGCTGGAGAAGGGCAGCTTGAAGATCTCGCGCATGAGCAGCACATCATCGTCTTCCCTCTTGGCCACCCCCTTCTGGAAACCGAAGGGTTTGAAGTAAGAAATCTTCAGGCCCTCATCCTGAAGCCGAAGCCCCATGCCCAGCGCCGTTGCGGTTTTGCCGCCGCCGGCTTTGCCGGAAAAGTAGATTGTTTTCATGTTCTCACCTCATTGTTCTCTCAGTCCGGATGGCCGATGGTGATCTTTACATCCAGACCGGTGGCGCCCCTGGTGTGGACCCGGAGCGGATTGATATCCATTTCCGTTATCTCCTCAAAATCCTGGACCAGGCGCGCAGTGCGGTAAATGGCGTCGATAAGCGCCTCCATATCCGCCGATTTCTGTCCCCGGTAGCCCTTGAGCAGAGTGTACGCCTTTGTCTCGGCGATCATATCCTCTATGGCCGCCCTGTTGTTCAGGGCCGAAGCCAGGCGGAAGGAGACATCCTTGAGCAGGTTCACATAGATGCCGCCCAGGCCGAAAGCGATCATGGGCCCGAACTGAATATCGCGGGACATGCCGATGATCACCTCCACGCCGTCGTCCACCATCTTCTGCACCTCAATGCCGTAAATGGGCGCATCGGGGATGTAGCGGGTCACCCGCTCCATGATCCTCTTGTAAGCCCTTTCCACTTCGCGCCGGTTGTGCAGCCCGATCTCCACGCCGCCCACGTCGGTTTTGTGGGCGATGCGCGGCGAGGATACCTTCAGCACCACCGGAAAGCCGATCTTCTGGCTGATTTCGCAGGCCTCCTCGGGGGAGGTGGTCAGGTAAGTGCGGTTTACCGGGATACCGTAGGCATCGAGCACGCTGCTCGCTTCATGGGCCAGAAGCATCACCCGCCTGTCCTTGAGCACATCGTAGAATGTGGCCTTGACAATGGTGTTGTTCACCTCGGGGGCCGGCAGCAGCGGGGCCGCCTCTCTCTCCTTCCTGAAGTCGGCGTAGCGCACCATTCCGCACAGCGCTGCAACGGCAGACTCGGGAAAGGTAAAGGTGGGCACATTGGCCTTTAAAAGGATATCCTTGCCCTGGATCAGTGTTTTGCCGCCCATATACACGGCAAAGACGGGCTTGTGCGGGTAGCTCTCCTTGAACTCCTGCACCGCCCTGGCCGTCTCCTCCGGCTCCGCCACCGCCGTGGGGCTTAAAATGACCATGACGCTGTCCACATTCTCATCTTCATAGGCCATCTTCAGAGCAAGGCGGAACCGGTCCACCCGGGCATCGCCCAGGACATCGATGGGATTGTAGATATTCGACTCGGCGGGAAGATTTTTATGCAGCTCATCAATAGTCGCCTTGTCGAAACGGGCCATGCGCAGGCCGCCTTTCTCAATGGCGTCGGTGGCGATGATGGCCGGGCCGCCCGAATTGGTGATGATGGCCACGCGATCGCCCCCGGGCAGCGGCTGGGTGGAAAAAGCGCGCCCCAGGTCGAAGAGCTCGCTCATATTGTGGGCCCGCAGCACGCCGCTCTGCTGGAAGGCGGTGTCATAGGCGCGGTTGCTGCCGGCCAGTGCCCCCGTGTGCGAGCTCGCCGCCTGCGCCCCTGCCGTGCTCGTTCCCGACTTCAAAATGACAATAGGCTTGACCTTTCCCGCCTCGGTGCAGACCCGGACGAACTTCTCCCCGTCCGTCACATCCTCGGCGTACACCAGGATCACATTGGTGTTGGGATCGGCGGTGCAGCTCTCGATGAAATCAATTTCGCTTAAGTCGGACTTGTTGCCCAGGCTGACAAAGCGGGAGAAGCCCAACCCGGCCTGGAAGCTCCAGTCCAGGATGGCGATAACCATGGCTCCGCTTTGGGAGATAAAAGAGATATTGCCCTTCTCGGGAAAACCGGTGGCAAAGGAGGCATTGAGCGGGGTGTGCGTGTCCATCAGGCCCACGCAGTTGGGCCCCACCAGCCGCATATTGTACTTTTTGCCCACTGCTTGAAGCTCCCGTTCGAGCTTCAGGCCCTCGCCGCCCACCTCCTTGAAGCCGGCGGTAACAATGATCGCGCCCTTCACGCCCGCCTCGCCGCATTCCCGGGCCACCTGCACGCTGAACCTGGCGGGCACCGCGATTACGGCCAGCTCAACCTGCCCCTTGACCTTGCCGATGGCGGGGTGGCAGGGCAGCCCTAAAATCTCCTTCTCCTTCGGATTGATTGGATAAATCTTTCCCTTGTAGCCGCTCTTGATGAGGTTGCTGACTATGGCATAACCTATTTTTTGGGGCGCCGCTGAAGCGCCGATAACGGCCACTGCATTGGGTTGAAATAAGAAACTTAGATCACTCATTAGTATGTCCCCTTTTCTGCAAACCCTGATGCCTTTGTGTTGTCTCTATCATAAACGATAAGATTAATTTTTCAACCCTCAGGTCCAATAATGGAATCTTTATACAGTAGACAGTAATCAATAAACTGCAAATGATCTGCTGCGCCCGCCGGGCCCGTCTCTATAATGCCCTTTCCCCCGGGAGAGGGCCGGGGTGGGGGGGATGAGCGGATCAGCAACCGCAGAAATCGGGGCGGGGTTCCACCCCCGCTCGCTTTCACCTTGAGCCGCGCCCCCCGATGCTGTACAATTAAACCGATTCCAAACCTTCTGAAAGGAGCTGGCGCAACATGGCCATTGCCACTGCCGACGAATACAGGGAGAGACTCTACCGGATGCGCAAAAACGTGTACATGGGAGGGGAGCTCATCGGCCGGGACGATCCCCGCCTCAAACCGGGCATCGACCTCATTGCCGACAGCTTCGACCGCGTGGGCGACCCCGCCATGAAAGGGCTCATCACCGCCACATCACACCTCACGGGAGAGGAGATCCACCGTCTCGACCATATTCACCAGAGCTCCGACGACCTGCTCAAAAAGCAGGAGTGCACCCGCCTGCTCTGCCGGCAGGCCGGGGGCTGCATCCAGCGCTGCATGGGCATAGACGCATTGAACGCCGTCTCGGTGGTGACAAAAGACTGCGACGACAACTTCGGCACCGAGTACTATTCCCGCTTTGTCGAGTTCATGAAATACTTCCAGAAAAACGACCTTGTGGGCAACTGCGCCCAGACCGACATCAAGGGCGACCGCTCCAGGCGCCCCTTTGAGCAGAGCGATCCCGATCTCTACCTGCGCGTCATCGAAAAGAAAAAAGACGGCATCATCGTGCGCGGCTGCAAAGCCCACAACTCCAACGCACCCTTCTCCGACGAGATCGTTGCCGTGCCCACCCGCCTGATGACGGAGCAGGATGCCGACTGGGCCGTGGCATTCTCCATCCCCGCCGACACCCCGGGAGTGAAACAGGTGGTTCGCATCACCACGCCGCGGCCGCGCAAGCATATCCACACCGCCCACTTCTACGGGGTGGCCGATTCCACCACCATCTTCGACGATGTCTTCGTCCCCTGGGAGCGGGTCTTTCTCTGCGGCGAGACATATTTTGCCAGTATCCTGGCCATGCTCTTCGCCACCTACCACCGCCACAGCTACACCGGCTGCAAGCCGGCCATCACCGATCTCATTCTCGGTGCCTCCGCCCTGGTGGCGGAGTACAACGGCGTGGGTGAGGCCTCCCATGTCAAGGATAAGCTCTCCGACCTCATTGCCGTGGCTGAGCTGGTCTACGCCGCCGGCATCGCAGCCTCGGTGAAGTCAACGGCAGCAGCCTCGGGCACGCACATCCCCGACATCATCTACACCAATGTAGGCCGCTACCATGCCGGGGTCAGCCTGTACCACGAATACGAGACCCTGGCCGACCTGGCCGGGGGCCTGCCGGCGACGCTGCCGCTGGAGGACGACTTCTTCGGCCCCGAGATGCAGCACCTTCTGGAGAAATACATGATCCGCAAAGACGGTGTTTCGGCGGAGAACCAGCACCGCCTTTTCCGCAACATCTCCGACATGCTCTGCTCCGCCTTTGCCGGTGTGGCCCAGGTGGGAGGGCTGCACGGCGGCGGCTCGCCCATCATGGAGAAGATCGCCATCCGCAACCAGTACGACATCGATTCCCGCAAGCGCCTCATGAAGATGCACTGCGGCATTAAAGACTGACCGCTACGGCAGCCGGGCCTGCCCGGCCCAGATGTGACCGGGTGAGAGCAGATATGCGGCGCATCTTCACTGTGCTGGTAAAAACGGAGGTGGGAGTGCCCGGATGTTTTAAAGTCTCCTTTTCCCGGGTGGGCAGAGACCAGGTGCAAAGGGGTTGATCTCAAAAGAGGTTTGCCTTGGAATTATAGGCAGGGCCTGCCTCGCCTTTTTGCAGGTACGAGTGAGTTTAAGCAGGAATGTTGCAAAAGCATGTCAAAGATATAAAAAATACAGCAGCGCCCTTACAGGCCTACGGGCTGTAAGTAACAACCGCTGCAAACAGCATCTGCACATACTCAGCGAAAATTTCTGCTTGCGATGCAGGGAGGTAAACCATGAACATACTTGTCACCGGCGGGGCGGGCTTTATCGGCTCCAACTACTTGAACCTCTGCGTGCCCGCCTCTCCCGGAAAACACTTTATCAACCTGGACAAGATCACCTACGCGGCCAATCCCCTGAACCTCCGCTCCGTAAGCCCCCTGCCCAACTACAGCTTTGTCCGGGGCGACATCGCCGATTACGGCACAGTGCAGCGGGTCTTCGAGGAGTACAGGCCCCGCCTGGTGGTTCACTTTGCCGCGGAGAGCCACGTGGACAGGAGCATCCTGGGGCCGGCCGGCTTTATCGAGGCCAACATCATCGGCACATTCAACCTGCTGGAGGCCTGCCGCAAATTCTGGAGCGGCCGGCGGGGCAAGAAATTCCTGCACGTGAGCACCGACGAGGTCTACGGTTCGCTGGGAGCGGCGGGCCTCTTCACCGAGCAGACCCCTTACGACCCCAGCAGCCCCTATTCGGCCTCAAAGGCCGCCGGCGATCACCTGGCCCGGGCCTACTTCCGCACGTACGGCCTGCCCGCCATCATCACGAACTGTTCCAACAACTACGGGCCGTACCAGTTTCCCGAAAAGCTGATCCCCCTCATGATCGAAAACGCCCTGGAGGGCAAGCCCCTGCCGGTGTACGGCCGGGGCAATAATGTCCGGGACTGGCTCTACGTGGAGGACCACTGCCGGGCTCTCCAGGCCGTGGCTGAAAAGGGGAAAGCGGGCCAAACATACAACATCGGGGGAAACAACGAGTGGAAGAATATCGACATCGTCATCAGGATCTGCGAGGTCCTCGCCGAAGAGCTGGGGAGGAAGTCCCTCGGTTTTAAGCGGCTGATCACCTTTGTCGCCGACCGACCCGGCCACGACCAGCGCTACGCCATCGACGCCGCCAAGATCAAGCGAGAACTGGGCTGGGAGCCGCTGGAGACCTTTGAGACGGGGCTCCGGAAAACGGTGCGCTGGTACCTGGAGAACCGGGAGTGGGTGGACAGCGTTAAAAGCGGCGAGTACAGGAACTGGATGGACCGGAACTACAGCGGCCGCCCGGCCGTGAACTAACCCGGCTGCCCGGCTTCTTCCTCTTTCCGGCTCCTTTTCCTGTTCACCAGGTAGTAGAGCGCCGGGATGAAGCCCAGCAGCAGAACGGTGCCGCTGATCATCCCCCCGATGACGGTGATGGCCATGGGCGCCTGCAGCTGGCTGCCCTGGCCCAGGCCGAAGGAGAGGGGCACCAGGCCCAGGATGGTGGTGAGGGTGGTCATGAGGATGGGGCGCAGCCTGGCGGCAGCCCCGGTGATAATGGCCTCCTCCAGCGGCAGCCCGTGAATGCGGTGCAGCTGGTTGATGTAGTCGACCATGATGATGCCGCTGTTTACCAGGATTCCCACCAGGACCACTCCCCCGATGAGCGCCGGTATGCTCAGGCCGTTTCCGGTGATCATCAGGGCGACGACGGAGCCCGAGAGGGCCAGGGGCAGGCTGCTGATGATGATGAAGGGGTGCAGGAAAGACTCAAACTGCGCCGCCATCACCAGGTACACCAGGAAGGCGGCCACAATGAGCACCAGGTACAGCTCATCGTACACCTCGTTCATCTGGCTGGAGGTGGCTTCACTTACAAGGTAGCCCGGCGGGATCTCCAGATCGCTGATTGCCTCCCGCACCGCCTTGTTGGCGTTGCTCAGGCTCGTCCCCTGCAGCTGGGCCTGGATCCTGCCGATGACCTGCTGGTTTTCCCGGGCAATGCTCAGCGGCCCCACCGACTCCTCGATGGCGGCCACATCGCCCAGGCGCAGGTATGAGCCCCCCGCGGTGTAGAAGCCCAGATTCTCCAGGTCCTCCACGCTTTGCAGGTCGCTTTTCCGCAGGCCCAGAATAAGATCAAAGATCCCTTCTTCCGTCTCCAGGCGGGCCACGGAGACGCCGTCCACCGCCTGGTAGAGCATCATCCCCAGCTGGAAAGCGGTGGTCCCCTTGCGCAGCGCCCTGACCTGGTCCACCCGGACATGCACCTCCGGGATCGCCTCCTCCGAGCCGCTGCGCACCCCCGTGAGGCCCGGCAGCTCCTGCAGCCTGGCCAGGATCTGCTCCGACAACTCCGCCACCCGCTCCTGCTCCGGCCCCTGGATGATCAGCTCAAGGCCCATGCTCAGCCCCGTTGAATCCATGATCGACTCCCGCTTGAAACTGAGCTCCGCCCCGGCGGGCAGGACCGCCCCGCCCTGCTCCGCAATGGCGGCGATCATCGCCTCAATGTCCGCTTCGCTTCCTTCCGCCACCTGCGTTCTGATGCGGGCCCGGTTGGCCACCCCCGACTCCATGGCGATGCCGAAAAGCTGCTGCTCCCCGATCTGCGTGGAAAAGTAATCGACCCCTTCCAGCTGCTCAATGATCTTCTCCAGCTCCGCCGCGCAGGTATCAGTCTTCTCCAGCGGTGTGCCCGGAGGCAGGGACAGCTCAACGGAAAAAGCCGATTCCTCGGGAGTGGGGAAGAGGTCGGAATCGAGGAAGGGGATGAAGGCGGCACCCAGGGCCACTGCCGCCGCACCTATGCCCAGGGCGGTCCAGGGATGCCTGAGGACCCGCTCCAGCAGGCCGTGGTAGCGGGAGGGCTTTGCCTTTGCCGGCGCCGCCCCCTCACCCCGGTGCAGGAAACGCGAAGCGAGCATGGGTATGACCGTGAGAGCCACCAGCAGCGAGGCCGAGAGGGCGCAGGTCACCGTGAGTGCGAAGTCGCGGAAGATCTCTCCCGCCAGGCCGCTCAGGAAAACAACGGGGAAGAAGACGCTGATGGTGGTCAGGGTGGAGGCGAAGACGGCCCCGCTCACCTCGTTGCTCCCCTTTACCGCCGCCTCAAAGGGGGCGGCGCCCAGCTGCAGGTGGCGGTAGATATTCTCGCTGACCACGATGGAGTTGTCCACCAGCATCCCCGCGGCCAGGGCCAGCGCTCCCAGCGTCATCAGGTTTATGGAGAGGCCCGAAAAATAGAGCAGGGCAAAAGCGGAGATCACCGCCACAGGTATGGTCATGCCGATGACGAGGATGGTCCGCCAGTTTCTCAGGAAAAGAAGCAGCACCGCCACGGCCAGCAGCGAGCCCAGCAGCAGGGAGCGGGCCAGGTCAATGAGCGCGCTCTCGATCTCCCTGGCCTGGTCAAAGGTGTAGTTGAAGTCCAGGTTGTAGCCCAGCTCATTGTACTCCTCGGCCAGTTCCTCCAGGGCCCGCCGCACCTGGCGCGATACCAGCATCGTGTTGGCCTCGCCCTCCTTCTGCAGGTAGAAGCCCATGCTCGGCTGCCCGTTGATCCGGCTCACCGCAGAGGGCTCGTGCCGGTCAATCTTGACCTCGGCAATATCGCCCAGCCTGATGGGGATGAGGGGAAAATCTTCCTCGGGTATGGACGGGCCGCCGCCGGCCCCCGCAGAGGAGAGGATCATGGCCATGGACATATCCACGATGGCCTGCTCCAGCTGCTGCGAAGCCCTGTCCAGCTCGTCCTTGATCTTCCCCTCCAGCCCTTTGAGCT
Organism: uncultured Syntrophomonadaceae bacterium; assembly: GCA_964441025.1. Taxonomy (GTDB): domain Bacteria; phylum Bacillota; class Dethiobacteria; order DTU022; family DTU022; genus JAAZIN01. Next base: position 14,189 of record CAYTXG010000004.1, on the reverse strand, counting down.
GCTCTTTCCAGGCGGCAAAGTCCGGGATGGTGGCCAGGCGCCTGTTGGCGATCTCCTCCAGATCGGGGACCGCCTCCGGCGGCAGGTTCACGATGATCCTGCCTTCCTCTATCCCGACCGGCCACTGATCAGGCAGCGCCCCGGCAACCTGCTCCAGGTCCACGCCCACCTGCTGCATCAGTGCGGGGTCGGGGCTGATGATCAGCTCGCCGGCCTCGCCCAGCTCCATCTGCGGCATGATATCCTTCAGGTATATCTCCCGCACCGGCGCCTCCAGGCTGTCCCCGGCGGGCATCATCTGCCCCAGCATCTTGTTGAGGTCGAGATCCACCGAGCGCCCTACAAGCTTCCTCAGCTCCGCCTCGTCAAGGTGAAAGCCGATCACCAGGCCCTCCAGATCTTCCGTCAGCAGGGAGCGGCCCAGCAGCCGGATGCGCATCTGCTTCTCATCCACCTCCACCTTGCCGCCGGGCAGGTTAAGCAGGCTGGCCCGCAGGATATTGGAAACCTGCTCAAAGGAAACCTCGCTCTCGCTGATGCTGTCGGGGAAGAGGCGGATGAAGAGATCGCGCCTCACACCGCCCTCCACCCGCAGGCCGGCCACGCCGGGGATCGTCTCCAGGCGCGGTTTGGCGCTCTTCTCAAGCCATTCCGTCAGCTCCAGGTCGCCCAGGCTGCTGCTCACATCCACCTGCATCACCGGCAGCAGCGTGGGATCGAACTCCAGGATAATGGGTCGCTGCACCTCATCGGGCAGGGTCAGCAGGTCCAGGCGCGTGCCCACCTCTTCGCGCTTCCGGTTCAGATTGCTTCCCCAGGCAAACTCCAGGGCGACCATGGAGACATGCTCCTGGGAAAGGGAGATGATATTCTTCACCCCGCTGACGGGGGCGACGACATCCTCGATGGGCCCGGTAACCATATTCAGATTCTCCTGGGGCGAGCTGCCCGGGAAGAGGGTGATCACCGCCAGGAAAGGCGGCTTGATATCGGGCAGCAGGTCAAGGGGGGTCTGGACCAGGGAGACGGTACCGATGACCAGTACAATGAGCAAAATGGTGATGGTGGCCACCGGCCGCCGGACAGAAGTATCAGGTAGATTCATGATTGAGCTTTGCCTCTCCGCGGCAGTATATTTGCCTGATCAGCCGCACCTGCCGCCTTGCGATTTATGCTTATCTTACAACAGAAACCCCGATTACACAATGAACCCGCTCCCTTAAAATTTAATAGAGCTGAACGGGCCCAGGGGAGCATCCCACCTCCCAATTTGCTTTTTCCCCCCTGCAAAGTTATAATATTTCCAGGAAATATGGAAATGCGGGGGATTATGCAGCAGGGTGAAGCGCTTTTAACGACACGCAGTGAATCTGAGACCCACCATATCGGCGCAATACTGGGCAGCCGGATCAAGGGGCCCCTGGTCGTTGCCCTGAAAGGCGAGCTGGGCGCCGGCAAAACAGTTCTCGTACGCGGCGCCGCCGCGGGACTGGGCGTTGCCGAAACGGTGACGAGTCCCTCCTTTGTTCTCCTGAAGATCTACCGGGGCCGGCTGCCGCTCTACCATTTCGACTTCTACCGCCTGGATGAGTCGGCTTCGCTGGAGGACCTGGGCTTTGAAGAGTACCTGCCCGGCCCGGGCGCCGCCTTTATCGAGTGGGCCGGGAACCTGTCCCCGGCCATCCCCCCGGAGCGGCTGGAGATCACCATCGAGCGCTTCTTCGATCACGGCGGCGAGGGGCGCCGCCTGCGCTTTACACCCCGCAGCCTGGAGAGCTCCCGGCTTGTGGCCGGGCTCATGGAGTCCGTGACCTGGCGCGTCGACGGCAGCCTCAATGTGCCGCCGCCCGCCAAAGAAGATGCAGGGAGGTTGGGCTAGAACTGCTGATTCTCGGTCTAGACACGACAACGCTGGCCTGCAGCGTGGCCCTGCTGCAGGGGGAGACTATGCCGGCGGAGTTTACCTTAAATATTCGCAAGACCCATTCGGAACGCCTCCTGCCGCTCATAGATAGCCTTCTGAACGAGAGCGCTGTTGAGCGCGAGCAGCTGCAGGGCATCGCCGTCGCCGCCGGCCCCGGCTCTTTTACCGGCATCCGCATCGGCGTCTCCACCGCCCGCGCTCTGGCCCAGGGCCTGGGCATACCGGCAGTGGGGGTTTCCACGCTGCAGGCCCTGGCCGAAGGGGTGATCTCGCCCGGCGCCCTGATCTGCCCCCTGCTCGATGCCCGCCGCAGCGAAGTATACAGCGCCCTTTACCGCCGCGAAGCTGCGCCGCCCCGCGCCCTGGAGCTGCTCATCCCGCCGGCGGCCCTTGAGCTGGCTCCTCTTGTGGAAAGACTGAAACAGTACCGCGAACCGGTAATCTTTACCGGGGAGGGGCTGAACACGTACGGCGACTACCTCGCCGAAGAGCTGGGCCCCGCGGCTGTCCTGGCGCCGCCCGCCGGGCGCATCTGCAGCGCCGCCCTGGTGGCGCTCTGTGGACGCCGCCTGCTGGCCTGCAGCCCGACGCTTTCCTATCACGAGCTCCTGCCGCAGTACCTGCGCCGGCCCGAGGCCGAGCGCCGTCTTGCGGAGCGGGGGAGGGGTGAATCTTGTCGCTGACGGCAAACATTGAACCGATGACCCTGGAAGATCTTGCCGCCGTGGCCAAGATCGAGCAGGGCTCCTTTGAATCGCCCTGGTCGGCCGATTCTTTTCGCACCGAGCTGCTGAGAAACGATATGGCCCATTATCTTGTGGCCCGCGTGGGCGAGTGGCTGGCCGGCTACGGCGGTATCTGGATCATATTCGACGAAGCCCACCTGACCACCCTTGCCGTGGCCGAGCCCTACCGCCGCCGCGGCCTTGGCGCAGCGCTGCTGAAAGCGCTCATGCGGAAATCGGCCTCCCTGGGCGCGCGCCGCATCTCGCTGGAGGTGCGCCCGAGCAACATTGCCGCCCGCAGCCTTTATGAGAAGTTCGGCTTCGCCACAAAAGGGGTGCGCAAGCACTACTATTTTGACGAGGACGGCCTGGTCATGTTCAACAATAACCTGAGCTGCGTTGATGATGAAGATGACGGCTCCGCCTCCTGACACTGCCGGGGGCGGGCCGCTCCGCATCCTGGGCATCGAGAGCTCCTGCGACGAGACGGCGGCGGCCGTCGTTGCCGGCGGGCGCCGCATCATGAGCAATGTGATCTCCTCGCAGGTGAAGCTGCATGCCGCCTATGGCGGCGTTGTGCCCGAGATCGCCTCGCGGCGCCACCTGGAGCAGATCAACATCATCATCGAGCAGGCCCTTGCCGAAGCGGGGCTCACCCTTCGGGAACTCGATGCCCTGGCCGTCTCCAGCGGTCCGGGCCTGGTGGGAGCGCTGCTGGTGGGCGTCTCAACGGCGAAGGCGCTGGCCTATGCCGCACGCCTCCCCCTGATTGCCGTGAACCATGTGGAGGCCCACCTCTACGCCAATTACCTCACCGGCGCCGGGATCCGCTACCCCCTGGTGGCGCTCATCGCCTCCGGCGGCCATACCAGCCTGCTGCTCCTGACGGAACCTGATAGGATCACCGCCCTGGGCCGGACCCGCGACGACGCCGCCGGCGAGACCTTTGACAAGGTTGCCCGGGCCATGGGCCTGGGCTATCCCGGCGGCCCGCAGATCGACCGCCTTGCCGCACAGGGCTGCCCCGCCGCCGTTGAATTTCCCCGCGCCCGGCTCGGTGAAGAGGGCCGCTTTGACTTCAGTTTCAGCGGTCTGAAATCGGCGGTGATCAACCACCTGTACCACAGGCGCCGCCAGGGTGAAGCGGAGAACCCGGCCGACCTGGCCGCCTCTTTCCAGGAGGCCCTGGTGGGGGCGCTCGTCGAGAAGACGGTGGCCGCCGCCCTCGAGCACAGCGCTGCCTGCGTGCTCCTGGCCGGGGGCGTCGCCGCCAACAGCCGCCTGCGCCTGCTGCTGCGCCGGGAGCTGCTGCAGGCCCTTCCCGGCGTGCCCCTCTACTACCCGCCCCCGGAGCTCTGCACCGACAATGCCGCCATGATCGCCGCCGCCGCCTTTCCCCTGTACCGCCGCGGCCTTTTTGCCCCCCTTGACCTCAATGCCTCCGCTTCTCTTCCCGCGGGCGCCGCAGCGCCCCGCAGCTGATCTGTACGCAATATTTCCTCCCGGGAGCACCGCTCCGCACTCACCTGCCTCTCTGTAAGTGCGCTTCACCAGTAGCCGTTTTTTCACTCTCCTCTTTAAAACTGCTATTTGCTCCATAATAAACCTCTTAATTCCCATAACTGGTGAATACCTTATGTAAACGCCATGTGGATATTGTGAAAAATGAGCGGGGATAACCTCTCCATTGCCCAAAAACCTGTGGATAACCCTGTGTATAGTGTGGATTACTATAAATGGAATAACCCCCAACCTATAATTCATATGCTCCCTGTTTAAAAATATGCCTCTTTTTTGGTCAACATAACTTGTTTACGCAACCAGTCGCCGGGAAAACTGATTTTACTGCCTTGTTCGACAGTTAAAAAGAAAAAGGTGTTAAAGGGAATGCTTATGACATTTTAGAAGGATATTCCCGGCAGATGTCGAAATCAAGTCGAAATCAAATAGAAGACTTTGCCGAATTGGGATGCATTTTGTGAAAGGTTTTATTGATTTACATACTAACATACTGCCGGGCCATTGGGCTTGACCCGGAAATACGGGTGCAAGCCCGCCCTGGCCCAGGCCATGGCTGAACGAGCGGCCCAAACCAGGCAATGGTGCTGCCCCCGTGTGAAAGAGCTCCGGCCCGGTCAGGCCGTCTGGCTGGTCTACAGCACGCATCGCTTTAAAAGAGGTCAGAAGCGGCTGCTGGTGCCGGTGATATTGACGCTGCTGACACCGGAAGAACAGGCTCTGGACTTAAACAACCGCGGCGATCTCAAGCACTTGAAGATCCGGCAGATCGAGCGGGTTACCGCCGAAGCCTGGCAGCAGGACGGTGTGCTCACCATGCTGGATCTGGAATGGCTGGTCAATCTGAACGGGGCCACCTTGAGGCAGCTGTTGAATGGCTACCAGGAGCATTTCGGGGTGATCCTGCCCACAGCCGGCACGGTTCTGGATATGGGCCGCACTCTGACCCACAAGACCATCGTCGTGGAGATGTCTCTGGAAGGCCTGAGTACTCAGCAGATTGCCAGACGCATTTACCATACGCCGGAGGCGGTAGATAGTTACTTAAGGCTCTTTGACCGGGTGCTGGTATTGCGCTACTTCGGAATGCCGCCCCACCTGATGCGCCAGGTTACGGGACATAGCCTGGCGCTGGTAAAGGAACACCTTGCACTGGCTGAAAAACATTTCCCCACGGAGAAGGAATTGGTACAATATCTGACGAACCGGGGGGTAGAGTTAGAAAAGGCTCAATAGATCATTAAGCGGTTATCTACTAAAATTTGCTGGACGCCCTTTTTTTGATACAATTGCCTCAGCCCAAGTGCAAAGTTTTTGAGGGGTAACTAGATATTACCTTGCACTTTTAAATTATAAAAAGGCTAAAAAGACTTATATTCCTGGATCTTAAACTTGTACAGTAAGACCGAATTATATGAACAAACACGAAAAAAATATGAAGGGAGCTAAGCAAGTGACATGCAAATAATGGTTAGCATAAGCTGTATAACCTATAACCATGAAGATTATATAGAAGATGCACTGGATGGTTTTTTAATGCAAAAAACCAATTTTCCATATGAGATACTTGTTCACGATGATGCATCTATAGACAGAACCTCTGATATTATCAAAGAATATGAATTGGAATACCCTGATTTGGTTAAGCCTGTATTTCAAACTGAGAACCAATACTCTAAAGGGGTAAAAGTTGGGTGCTTCAATAAGAAACGGGCCAGGGGGAAATACATCGCCATCTGTGAGGGCGATGATTATTGGATTGATCCATACAAGTTGCAAAAACAGGTTGACTTTTTAGAATCGAACCCAAAATGCAGTATGTGCTATCATGCTGCGGCGATATTTGATGCAAGATTAAGGAAAAGGGTGGGGATTATTAGGCCTTATAATAAAAACTTAATTTTAAATGGCAAAAAACTGTTTTATGGAGGCGGTAATGTATGTCCGACTGCTTCAATTGTATACAAAAAAATATGTATGGATAGTCCCCCTAGTTTTTATTACAGCTCTCCAGTGGGTGACCATATGCTAGCGTTAATATTGTCCAATAAGGGTGAAATAGCTTATTTAGATGAGTTAATGTCAGTACGGAACTTATGGGTACCGAATTCTTGGCAATCAACTTATTATGAAAAGAAAGACGCAGAGAAGATTCAGCATTATAGCAAGATGATTAGAGTTTTAGAAGAGTTCAATCTGTATTCTAATAGAAAATGGGAAAAGGATGTAAATTGTATTATATTAGAGTATAAAAATAGCATCTTAACCATCGCCTGCGAAACAAAAGAAGACAATGCTGTGCTGCAAAATGAAATCAGGATGTTGACAAAAAAAGTGGGTTTTTTTAATGGGATCAAAATTAAAGCCAGAGAGAAATCTATAATTTATAAACATTTGGCAAAGATCAAACATACGGTTTTAGACAGGAGAAAGATGAAGGGCATTGAGAAAGAACGCTACTAAGCTAAAGAATATGGGAAAAGGGTGGTACTTGAAAAAGGCAGGGTGAAAAAACCAGCCTTGTGATGAGGTGGGTGGCAGTATACGCTTACATAAATATTCGTGAAAGTGGAAATTAAACAAGCCTTGTTACAAAAACTGCTTAGTCTCTTTCAAGTATCTTATTAAAGGCGGGCCAAGCTATTTTGCTACCAATTTTAAAATGTTCACTCGAAAAGTTGTATGAATAACCTAACGCATTTTTGTATGCAATGTCCAATTGGAGATGCCAATAGCGCTTAATCTGTCTTTACAAGGCTACGTTTATTATGTAAATGAGGTTACGTCAGTTCGTAGAAAAAGGGTTAGAAGGTCATGGTGCAATATACAGATGATGCTGAGTTAGTCCAACTAAGAAATGTGGTTAGTCTTTGTCACCGGACAGTATAAAATCGGCATATAATGCCGGTTTCTTAGTGACCTTTGACAGTCTTTTACTTGCTCAAGAAAATTAATACTTCTAAGAAATAAAAAGCACAAAAACCGCAAAAAGCATTCTTGGAAGTTTTATATAGCAAGAATGTTGTAGGGTTTTGGGCTGCAAATGTTTGCCGACTGGTTTGTGGACTATTACAATATAATTAAAAGCGGTTTTTCTGATAGTGCTGAATAGGATTAGGTTTTTGTAATGGTAACAGGTTGTTATATGTTTAATAAAAAAGGAAACAAAATTGGATTTTAAAAGATGAAAAGATCAGAAATGCTGGTCATTATCCTGGCGGTTATTTTAACTGCATTGCTTCTGGGCAGATTAGCCTTACCCGCTATCGGCGGTTTCCTGGTGGCAGAGGACGAACCAATGAGGAGCGATATTATTATCGTGCTGATGGGCAGCGGACCGGACCGGATGATGGGAGCGGTGGATCTCTACCGCCAGGGCTATGCGAAGGAGATCTTGGTGGTTAGAAACCTGATCAGGGGCTATGATCTGGCGCTGGAGCGGGGGGTAGAGATCCCCCATGACACCGATATTGCCCGGGAAGTGGCGCTTCAGCTGAGGGTGTCTGCTGAAAAGGTAACTGTTCTGCCAGGTGATGCCCTGAGTACCCGTGACGAAGCGGTTCAGGTGCGGGAACATCTAAAGAACCGGGTTGAAATAGACTCCATTATCATTGTCACCTCAAGATCACATTCCGCGCGGGCGAAGAAGATATTTGTTAAAGCAATGCGCTCTTTGGAGCGGGAAGTCAGGGTAACATCCTGTCCCACACCCTATGATGATTTTAATGCGGGGCGCTGGTGGAAGAACCGGGAGGAGCTGAAGAGTGGGTTTTTGGAATATCTGAAGCTATCTTATTTTTACCTGAAGGAACAATTTGAGCTCTAGTTCAGGGTTCACAAAGGGTTACGGCTGCCGGCGTGGAATAGAATGAAAAGAGGTTTACGAGTGAAAAAATCATAACGCGGGGAGGGCAACAATGAACATCCTGGTTGCCGGCGGCGCCGGCTTTATCGGTTCGCATACCTGTGTGGCCCTGCTGATGGCGGGGCACAATGTCGTTGTATTGGACAACCTCTGCAACAGCAGTGCAGAGACCATTGAGAGAGTGAAAGAGATCACCGGTAAAGAGCTGATCTTCTACAGGCTGGATGTCACCAATGAGGATACGGTGGATATGGTTTTTGGTGCCCACCCCTGCGACGGGGTGATCCATTTTGCCGGGCTGAAAGCGGTGCGCGATTCGATAATGAACCCTTTAGACTATTATTACAACAACACTGTAAGCACCATGGTGCTTGCAGGAGCCTGCCGCAGGCACGGGGTGACCCGTTTTGTTTTCAGCTCATCGGCGACGGTGTACGGGGAGAACCCTGTTCCCTTTGTGGAGACCATGCAGCCGGGGGAGGCGGCGAACCCCTACGGCCGGACAAAGGCCGTGAGCGAGCAGATTCTGACAGATCTTGCCCGGGCCGAACCGGCCCTGGCGGTGGCGCTGCTGCGCTACTTCAATCCCGTGGGGGCCCATGAGAGCGGCCTTATCGGGGAGGCGCCAAGGGGCACACCCAACAACCTTATGCCGTACATGACTCAGGTGGCCGGGGGGAATCTGGATAAACTGCGTATATTCGGGGACGATTACCCCACTGTTGACGGCACCGGCGTGCGCGACTATATTCATGTCTGCGACCTGGCCGAGGGGCACCTGCAGGCCCTGCACAGGCTCGATACGGGGGTGCACATCTACAACCTGGGGACGGGCAGGGGGACAAGCGTACTGCAGCTGGTGAAGGCCTTTGAGGAGGCGAACGGGATCAAGCTGCCCTATGAGATCGCCCCCCGCAGATCGGGTGATGTAGCCGCGAGCTACGCCGATGTGAACAAGGCCCAAAGGGAACTGTGCTGGATGGCCAGGCGCAACATCACCGACATGTGCCGCGATGCCTGGCGCTTTGAGAAGGGGCGGGGTCCTTCGCCTCGTAAAAAAAGGTTGAGGTAAAGGAGCCTGAAGGGATGGAAATACGTAAGGCGATTATACCGGCGGCCGGGCTGGGCACACGCTTTTTGCCTGCCACAAAGGCGCAGCCTAAAGAGATGCTGCCGGTGGTGGATAAGCCTACCCTGCAGTATATTATCGAGGAGGCCGTTCATTCCGGCATTGAAGAGATACTGATCATCACGGGCCGGAACAAGAGCTCCATTGAGAACCATTTTGATAAGTCCGTGGAGCTGGAACTGGAGCTGGAGCGAAAAGGCAAGAGAGAGCTTCTCGCCGAGGTAAGGGCAATCACAGAGATGGCGAACATTCACTACATCAGGCAGAAAGAGCCCAAAGGGCTGGGCCATGCCATCTACTGTGCCAAGAGCTTCATTGGAGAGGAGCCTTTTGCTGTGCTGCTGGGCGATGATGTTGTCTATACGCAAGTAAAACCCTGTATGAAGCAGATGATGGAGGCCTACAGCAGGTACCAGGCTTCAATACTGGGTGTCCAGGAAGTTGAAAAGGAGGTAGTCTCCAAGTACGGTATCGTTGACGGGGAGCAGGTGGAAGAGAGAGTTTACCTGGTCAGGGGGCTTGTTGAAAAACCGGATATGAAACAGGCGCCTTCCCGGGTTGCCATCCTGGGGCGCTATATCATCAGCCCGGCCATATTCGAGATCCTGGCCCATACAGAACCGGGCAAGGGCGGCGAGATTCAGCTCACCGATGCCCTGCAGGAGCTGGCTAAAAGGGAGGCCATGTACGCCTATATCTTTGAAGGCAGAAGGTACGATGTGGGCGACAGGCAAGGTTTTCTGGAGGCAACTGTCGAATATGCTTTGAGGAGAGAAGAACTGCGGGAAGAGTTTTTGAGCTACCTGGTCAGGGTCACGCAAAAAGAGAGATGCCTGTGAAGAGGCAGTTGTAAGTGAAAATAAATTGCTTCGGCTAGAATTACTGTCTATGTTAAGAGAAATATGGTGCTGAAAATGGGGAAACAAAGGCGTTGTATACCTCTGTGCATATGATCATATTCGAAAAGTTATTCGCAAAAGGCTTTCCTTGCATGGCAGGGAACATATCAAAGAAGAACGAAGCTTTTTACGATGGATAATCAAATTGAAAAAAACAAGATTCTCTCATCCCTATTTTGGAAATTCATGGAGCGTGGGGGAACCCAGGGAATACAATTCATCGTTCAGATCGTATTGGCACGATTACTTAGGCCTGCAGATTACGGTATTATTGCTCTGGTGGTAATTTTTACCTCCATTGCAGGAGTATTTGTCCAAAGCGGATTGAATACTGCACTTATACAGAAGAAAGATGCTGATGAAGCCGATTTTTCATCAGTGTTTTATTTAAGCCTGGCCCTGGCATGCACTATCTACATGGTTCTTTTTTTCGCGGCTCCATTTATCGCTGACTTCTATGAAGAACCCCAAATTACGTCGGTATTTAGGGTTTTATCCATAACTTTAATTTTTGGAGTGTTTAGTTCAATTCAGAATGCGGTGATATCTAGAAGCTTACAGTTTAAAAAACTGTTTTTCAGCAGCACAGGTGCCATACTTGTTTCCGGTTCGGTTGGCATATACATGGCTTATACTGGCTTTGGTGTATGGGCCCTTGTCGGGCAACAAATAAGCAATCAGTTTCTTGCTGTCTTAATTCTTTGGTTCACAGTGAGATGGCGACCTCAATTACTATTCTCGCTAAAAAGAGTAAAAGGCCTTTTTTCATTTGGGTGGAAACTACTGGTCTCGGGATTGATCGATACTGTCTATCGTGACTTGAGGAGTCTAATTATAGGGAAAATGTATAGCCCGTCGATGTTGGGTTTTTATAACAGAGGGCAGCAATTTCCTTCTGTGATTGTTTCAAACATTGATGGATCCATACAATCAGTAATGCTCCCGGTTCTGGCCTCACAGCAAGATGACAGAAAACGCGTTAAGGAAATGATGAGGCGAGCGATAGTAACAAGTTCCTTTACAATATGTCCCATGATGGTGGGGCTGTCTGTTATAGCCGAACCATTAGTCAAGCTTATACTTACCGACAAATGGTTACCCTGCGTTCCCTTCCTACAGATTTTCTGTGCCATTTATATGCTTATGCCAATACATACGGCTAACCTTCAGGCTATTAACGCGATGGGCAGAAGCGACATATTCCTGAAGCTGGAAATTGTTAAGAAAATTATGGGTCTTTCCATATTAGCTGTGACCGTTTTTTATGGTGTATATGCCATAGCTTTAGGCGGGATTTTGAGTGGGTTAATTTCAACCTTGATAAATGCTTATCCCAATAAAAGATTGCTTGGATACAGTTACGTTGAACAATGGAAAGATATAATGCCGTCAGTATTAATCTCTTTAACTATGGGAGCGGTTGTTTATACATTCAATTTTTTAGATATAGCAGCATGGCAGATACTAACATTGCAGATTATAGTAGGTTTTATAATATATATGGGATTGGCTAAGGTATTTAGAATAGAGAGCTTAAATTATTTAGTATTAACGATGAAGGATATTGTAATGAAAGGGTAGATTAAATGTGTCATAAAACGATTTTATTATTTCCGGCGCAAGCAGTTGCTAATAGTTAAATAAACAATAATGATAATTATAAGGAATGAGCTTAATGAAGAAAATCCTGGGTCGATTACTCATAAAGATTATGGGTTTGTTAGGGTACTCACCATTTGCATCTACAAGAATAGTCCAAGCTATATTGGAGGATATAAAGCAGATAATACAAGGGAAGATACCTCTTAAAAAAACAATATGGTCCTGGAAGAGAGGGTTTACTGGTTATCGAACACATGTATTCAGAATTAATGAGGCAAACTATAGAAGCCATATGCAGATTTTGCTTATTACAAATTACATCCAATCAATGGCACATATAGTAAATGGATCGATGATAAGTTAACGATGAAGTAAATCATTGCTCCATTTGGCCAATTTTACCCAAGTAATATTTTCAAATTGAGGACGGAAACCGCAAAACTGATAGATTGTCCGGATGGGATAGAACCCTCCATTGACGGCATCATTGAACTTCTGAAAGGAAATAGCAACGTGGCATTAAAGCTGCTATCAGGATCTTCGGGTAAAGGTTTTTACAGGCTGACCTATAAAGATGAGATCTTCTATGTTAATGGCGTGGAGATAGATGGGGCTGGATTAAAGGAGTTGATCAGTAATCTGAAAGGGTATTTAATTACGGAATACATTATCGCGCACGAAAAAATTAGAAAAATTTATAATGTGACTCCAAATACCTTGAAAATTTTATTATTAAGAGATCAAAACAAACTTCCTGAAATAACAGGTGGTTTCATGAGGTTTGGGACTGAGCAAAGCGAGCTATTTGAAACTACTGCAGCAGGAACAATCTTTACGGGTGTAAATTTAGAGAACGGAAAAATATTTAATCCTATGAGATTTACTAATAATTTGGAAAATCTTCTGATTCACCCCGATACAGGCGAAGAATTACTTATAATGTTACCTAATTGGGGAAAAGCGATTGGAATAATTTATGAAATTAGCGAGTGCCTACCGCAATTAAGTTACTTAGGTTTTGATATTATAATAACAGATTTAGGATTCAAAATTATTGAAATTAATTCCTTGTCAGCATTAACATTTTTGCCATACTATTCCCCATTTTTTGAAAATGATTATAGCAGGCGTTTTTTCTTAAAGAAATTTAAAAATAATCATAAATTATACAGGAAAGTAATAGACAATCTGAGCAATTAGTAAAGGGGATAATCTACAAACCCACGGAAGAGGTTCGAAGTATGAAAAAAATACTACTACTTGGTGGCTCGGTGCAACAAATCTCAGCTCTATAGAATGCGCTAAAAAAAGTTTATTTATACCGTTCTCTGTGATTATCTGCATGACAAGGGCAGTATCATGTGTCATCATGCTGATGAATTCTACTACACTGCAATAAAAAAAGGAAGTGATACCAAAGGTAGCAGTGAGTAAGACATATCCATCTAATAAGAGAATACAAACTGACGTGTTTGCTTCAGTGCGGATGAGGTAGGTTTTTCATTTCCGATAATGATGAAAGATAAATTAAGTAAACAAAAAGGGACTACGAAATGATTAATGTTACAAGATCTTCCATGCCAGATTTTGATGAGTATATAGATGAAATACGAGAATTATGGGACACTCATTGGCTTACAAATATAGGAACCAAGCATAAACAACTTCAGCTAGAACTGGAATCCATGCTTGGCTGTCCACACATTGTACTTTTTACTAACGGTCATTTGGCTCTTGAAAATGCTATCGCTGCTTTGAACTTACCTAAAGGTGGAGAAGTTATCACCACACCTTTTACTTTTGCCTCAACAACGCACGCTATAACACGTAATGGACTCATCCCAGTTTTCTGTGATATTGATCCGGAAACATATACTATTGATGTCAACAAAATTTCGGCATTGATTACTGATAAAACCGTTTCTATCGTTCCTGTTCATGTTTATGGCAATATATGTGATGTAGAAACAATAAAATCTATAGCAGATGAACACAGTCTTAAAGTTGTCTACGATGCAGCACATGCTTTTGGTGTGAGCTATAAGGGTAAGTCTTCTGCATGTTTCGGTGACATGACCATGTTCTCTTTCCATGCCACAAAGGTGTTCCACACTATTGAAGGCGGGGCTGTGTGTCTCGCTGATGATGATAAAATGCAGACTTTAAATGACCTGAAGAACTTCGGCATTCATGGTCCGGATGAAGTAGACTGTATTGGTGGTAATGCCAAGATGAATGAGTTCCAGGCAGCAATGGGGATTTGCAACTTAAGACATTTTGGTAAAGAAATTGGCAAGAGAAAGCTTGTCTATGAGAAGTATGTCAAGCTGCTCAGTGATATTCAGGGTATTGTTCTTTGTAAGCCACAGGCTGATGTGACACCAAACTATGCGTATTTTCCAGTTGTTTTTGACGGCTATAAATATAACCGTGACGAGGTGTACGCAAGGCTAAAAGATAACAATATAATCGCTCGCAAATATTTCTATCCAATTATTAATGCTTGTTCTTGCTATAAGGATTACCC
>CAYTXG010000003.1:0-134561 GCA_964441025.1 uncultured Syntrophomonadaceae bacterium | reverse complement strand
CCGATGCCGTAAGGGGTTTGGATTTAAATATTTTGTTAAGCTGTCAAACTAACGATTATAAGACCCCACCCCGGAAACAGTCAAGCACTCCCTGAGAAGCGGCGGCTCTGATACTACCGGCGAGGCGCTGCTCCAGCGGCGGGTATGCAGTCTGTCCTTTCCCGGGATTGTTTGCTTTGCCTGAATTTGGTATACTATTGTTGTCCTTTAATGCCCTTGACTGGTTAAAAGCGGGTCGAAAAAAACGTGGGGGGTAACAGATGTGCTGAAAATCATCGGAATTACTCCGCATCCGCCGCTGATTATTCCGGGGGTGAGCCCCGGTGATATTTCCAGGGTGCGGCAGACCGTTTCGGGGATGGAGCGTTTAAGCCTGCGGATCAGTGAAGCGGAGCCGGAGCTGTTGATAGTGATCTCGCCCCATGGGCCCCTGCTGTACGACGGGATCGCCGTGCTGGAGGGGCCGTGGCTGGAAGGTGATTTCTCAGACTTCGGAGCCCCGGGAGCGAAGGTCCGCCTGGAAACAGACAGCGCCCTTTTGGAGCAGTTGCAGCGTGAAACGGAGGGCGAGCCGCTTCGGCCGGTGATTGTTGGGGCAGGCGATGGCCGCCACCGCCGCAAGCTCTCCCTGGACCATGGAGCCGCGGTGCCGCTTTACTATCTGCAGCAGGCGGGCCTCTCCGTGCCCGGTTTGCACCTGACCTATACCTTTGCCCCCAAGGGCGATCTTTACCGCTTCGGGCAGGCCCTGCGGCGTGCAGTTGAGGCTCGAGGCCTGCCGGCGGCAGTGATCGCCAGCGGGGACCTTTCTCACCGCCTGATCCCCGGGGCACCTTCCGGCTATAACCCGCGGGGCGCCGAATATGATCGCCTGATGGTGGAGTTGCTCCGGCAGGGGCGGGTACAGGACATCCTGGACCTGGATGAGAAGTTTGTCGAAGAAGCGGGGGAATGCGCTCTGCGCTCCTTTTTGATCGCCCTGGGCATGTTTTCCAGACAGCTATTCAAGACCGAAATTTTTTCTTACGAAGGCCCCTTTGGGGTGGGCTACCTGGTTGCGGAGCTCCGCCCGGCCGGCGCAGGCGGCGAAAAGCAGCCGGCGAACGGAGCGACCCGGGGCGGTAAAGCCGGCAACCCCGGCGGGCAGGTGGAGCTGGCTCGGAACGCGCTGCGCCATTATCTGGAACACGGCCGTCCCCTTACGCCGCCCGAGTCTCTGCCGGCTGAACTCTCAATGCCTGCCGGAGCCTTTGTATCTCTGAAAAAAGGTGGGGAGCTACGCGGCTGTATCGGAACGGTGGAGCCGCTTCGGAAAAGCCTTGCCGAGGAGATTATCATGAACGCAGTGAGCGCCGGGGTGAGGGATCCCCGGTTTGATCCGGTGCGCGTCGAGGAGATAGATGAGCTTGATTTTTCTGTGGATGTGCTCATGCCCCCTGAAAGAATAGAGGGCCCCGGGGAGCTGGACCCCAAAAGATATGGGGTTCTGCTGCGCAGCGGGCAGCGCAGCGGTCTGCTGCTGCCCGATCTTGAAGGGGTGGACACCGCAGCGGAGCAGATTGCCATTGCCCGCCGCAAGGCCGGCATCGGCCCCCATGAAACCGTTGAGCTTTACCGCTTTGAGGTGCGGCGTTACAGCTGATGCCCGGGGAAGAGTCGTTCCGGAAACAGGCCCGGTTTTACAGCAAAGAGGGGGATCGCATCCGCTGCCTTCTCTGCCCTCACCGTTGTCTGCTCAAGCAGGGGCAGGCGGGTATATGCGGGGTGCGCAAAGCGGCCGGTGGTGAGCTCTACACCGGGAACTACGCCCTTTGCGCCGCTCTGAACTGGGATCCCGTTGAAAAGAAACCGCTCTACCATTTCTACCCGGGCCGGCAGATCCTCTCCCTGGGCACTTACGGCTGCAACCTGAACTGCAGCTTCTGTCAAAACTGGTCCTTGGCGCGGGGGAAAGCCGACAGCGGCGCAGCAAGGATCACTCCCGCGCAGGTGCTGGCCCTGCTGCAGTGCGCGGGCAGCCCGGAAGAGATCCCCGGGGTGGCCTATACCTATAATGAGCCCATCGTCTGGTACGAATTTGTCCTGGACACCGCCAGGCTGCTCCATGAGCAGGGCTACCGCAATGTTCTTGTGACCAACGGTTTTATTTCCCGCGAAGCGCTGGAAAAGCTCCTGCCCTTTATCGATGCGCTGAATATCGATGTCAAAGCCTTCAGCGAGACATTTTATAAAAAGTACTGCCGCGGCATGCGCCGCCCTGTCCTGCAGACCCTGGAGCTGGCCGCTGCTGCGGCCCATGTGGAGGTTACCTGCCTGCTCATCCCAACTTTAAATGACAGTCCCGCGGAACTGGAGCAGTTGACAGGTTGGCTGTCCGGGATCAGCCCCCGGATACCGCTTCACTTTTCCCGCTATTTTCCGCAGTACAAGATGGATCTGCCGCCCACCCCGCTGGAAACAATGGAAGCTGCCTGGAAGATCGCCCGGGAGAAACTGCATTATGTTTACCTGGGCAACATTGATTTTCCCGGCGGAGCTGACACCCGCTGCCCGCAATGCGGCGCCCTTCTAATAACCCGCAGCCGAGGCCGGATCGGGATCGCCAACCTTGAGGGCAACCGCTGCCTTTGCTGCGGATTCCGGATAAACCTCATTCCCGGTTAAAAAAGCATTATCCTGCAATCATACCTCATACTATCATTAGGGGCAGACTTTAAGCCCGCACCGCCCCCCATGTATATCCAACAACTGCGTGTTCAAATGTCGGGAGGCGCAGTTTAAAAGGGTGGAGTTTTAAAATTGGTGCTGCAGCCATGAAGCTGTTGGGTAATATCCCGGCTCTCCTGTACTGGTTTGGCGGATGGCCTGCTGCTATTTTGCTGCTACTGGCTGGAATTTTCCTGACCCTGCGCAGCAGGTTTTTACCGCAGCGCTCTCTTCCTGCCATATTCCGCTTGACCCTGGGGAGCATTTTTAAACCGGGGCGGGACCGGCGAGCTGCTGCGGGTATCATTTCACCCTTTCAGGCCTTAACCACAGCCCTGGCCGCCACTGTGGGCACGGGCAATATTGCCGGGGTGGCCACCGCCATCACCCTGGGCGGCCCCGGCGCCATCTTCTGGTTGTGGGTCTCCGCCCTTTTCGGAATGACTACCAAATTCGCGGAAATTGTCCTTGCGGTGCGCTACCGGATTCGCACACCGGATAAAAGGTATGCTGGCGGGCCCATGTACACATTGAAATATGGGATGAACCGGCCCGGCCTGGGTCTGGCCTATGCTTTTTTCGGGGCGACCGCCGCCTTTGGCATCGGCAATATGGTTCAGGCAAACTCGGTGGCCGACGTTTTAAAAACGGCTTTCGGCATCACTCCCCTGCACACGGGCATTGCCCTGGCGCTGCTGGTGGCCCTGGTCACATTGGGAGGGATCCGCCGCATCGGGAAGTTTACTGAAAAACTGGTGCCTTTGATGGCGCTTATCTATGTCGGAGGTTCTCTGGCGCTGCTGATCATCTGTCGCCGGAATATTGGAGCCGCCCTGGCTGAAATAATCGTCAGCGCTTTTAACGGCCGGGCGGCGGCAGGCGGCTTTGCCGGCGCCGGGGTGCTCCAGTCAATCCGCTACGGGATTACCCGCGGCGTCTTCAGCAACGAGGCCGGCCTGGGCAGTGCCTCCATTGCCCATTCTGCTGCCATCACCGATCATCCTGTCCGCCAGGGTCTCTGGGGTATTGTAGAAGTATTTATTGTCAGTTATGTAATCTGCACGCTGACTGCGATGGTCATTCTTGTCACCGGCGCCTGGAGAGGATCCCTGGAAGGGGCTTCCATGACTTCCGCTGCTTTTAATTCGGTTCTGCCTGCGGCCGGCAACATCATTGTGGCTGTATCTCTAGTTTTATTTGCCTTTTCCACGCTTCTTTCCTGGTCCTACTATGGGGAGCAGTGTTTTGAGTATATGCTGGGGGGCGGGCGCTTCTATTACCGCCTGCTCTGGACAGTGGGGATCGTTGTGGGCGCTTTGGGCGGTCTTCGTTCCCTATGGGCCCTCGCCGATTCCCTGAATGCGCTGATGGCTTTACCCAATATTATCGGGCTGCTCGGCCTGAACGGTTTGTTTTTAAAACTCAACGGGGAATTCTGGAGAAAATAGCTGCTAAAGCTTCGCCTGTTGAAGGTATTTGTTAGCGCTAGGGCGAATTAATTAGGAAACAATTTGGCTTATGTAACCTGTCCTTTGAAGAGGGAGCAACTTAAAAGTGGCCATCTGGGATCGCATTGTTACCGCAGTACTGCAGCTGAATATCGGCTATCTTGATATTATCGATATTGTCATTGTCTCCTATGTGTTCTATCGCCTTATACTGCTTATCCGCGGCACCAGGGCTGAGCAGTTGATCAAAGGCCTGGTGTTCCTGCTGCTGGCCATGATTGTCAGCGACAAGGTTGGCTTGAATACTGTGAATTGGATTCTGGAGAAAGTGATGACCGTGGGGCTCATTGCCATCCCCATTGTCTTTCAACCTGAGTTACGTCGCGCCCTGGAGCAGCTCGGGCGCGGGAAAATATTCAAGAGCAGCTATTGGAAATGGGATCCCCAGGAGTTTGATCATTTCCTTGAAGAGCTGACCAAGGCAGTACCCGCCCTGGTGAAAAAACGCATCGGGGCGTTGATCGTTATTGAGCGGGATACGGGCCTGAAAGACTGGGTGGAAACAGGGATTGCTGTTGATGGCCTTGTCACCGCCGAGTTGCTGATCAATATATTTTTCCCGCGGAGTCCCCTGCATGACGGGGCGGTAATCATACGTGGCAACCAGATCGCCGCCGCCGGATGCTACCTTCCCCTGACGGATGATCACTATCTGAACAAGGAGCTGGGCGCCAGGCATCGGGCCGGGCTCGGCATTACCGAACAATCTGACGCGGTGGCGGTAATCGTGTCCGAGGAGACGGGGATTGTCTCCGTGGCCCAAAACGGCATCCTGACCCGCTATCTGGATGAAAAGAAACTTCGAAATGTGCTGATCGAACTCTGTGCCCCGACTAAGGGCGAAAGGCTGAATTTAAGCTTTTGGCCGTGGAGGAATAACAGGTAAGCGATGGGCAAACTGTTAAGCAGCCAAAACGTTTCCCGCATCCTCGCTGTTTTCCTGGCGGTGATCCTGTGGCTTTTTGTCACCGGCGATAATATAACCCGGACTACATCGGTGCGTAAAATTATCACCGATGTTCCCTTGAGTTATGAAAACCTGCAGCCGGGGCTGGCTGTGGTGAAGATGCCCCAGACAGTGGATATGACCCTTGAAGGGGTAGCCAGGTCCTTTGACGAGCTCCTGGAAAGTGATCTTGAGGCCTACCTCGATCTTTCTGAACTGGAGGCGGGTGTGCATCAGGTCCAGGTCAGGGGAAAGGCGGCGCATGGTTTGACCCTGATATCGCTGGCGCCCCGTCAGGTCGAGGTGATCATAGAAGAGCTCCAATCTGAACTTTTTCCTGTTGAAATCGAGTTCTCCGGTGATCCTGTGCCGGGGTGGAGCAAGCAGAGCCACAGCTTCAGGCCGCAGCAGATCCACCTGGAGGCGGTGCCGTCGGTTCTCGGGGAGGTTGCCAGGGTGGTTATTCATGTCGACCTGAGCGGGAGGCACGGCACTTTCGAAATTGAAGAGGCTCCTCAGCTGTTAACTGTTTCGGGGGAAGAGATCAGCGGCGTGACGGCAGCGCCTCCGAAAATAGCTGTTACCGTGAACCTGATCCAGGCTGATGGAAGCGGCGAGGCGCCTTCATCCTGATCAAGGGGGCTTCAACCGGATCCTCCCTGATCTGCCGTAATAGTTGGGGGGGGCGGTCACATATTTTGTATGCGGCGCATAGACTGTGATTTGCGGAAACAGATAAGGGGGAGGCGACCTTGAAAAAGCTATTTGGCACTGATGGCATCCGCGGGGTGGCCAACCGGGAACTGACCCCCGAACTGGTCCTGCGCATCGGGCGGATCATTGCGGCCCTGCTGGGTAAAAATATGAGCAGGCCTGTTATTCTCATCGGACGCGATACGCGTCTTTCAGGCGCCATGCTCGAGGGTTCACTTACCGCCGGGATTGCTTCCGCCGGCGCGGATGTGCGTCTTTTGGGAATAGCGCCCACACCGGCTGTTGCCTATCTGACCCGTTTGCTCCAGGCAACTGCCGGGATCGTGATCTCGGCTTCACATAACCCCATCGAAGATAACGGTTTAAAGATATTCAACGGCGAGGGGTTGAAGCTGCCCGATGAGCTGGAAAGGGAAACGGAAAGAATCTATTTCCGCTATGATGAACTGGGGCGCAGCCTGCCTATGCCTGAAGGGACTGCGGTGGGGCGTGTCTTGCACGATGGGGAGGCGCTGGAGAGATACCTGCAGCACCTCAGGGGAACCGCTTCCTCCCTTGAAGGGCTGCGTCTGGTAGTTGACTGCGGCCACGGCGCCGCCTGTCATTTTGCCCGGGAGTTACTGGAGCAGCTGGGAGTGGATGCCGCGATGCTGCATGGTGAAGCCGACGGCGGGCGCATCAATGTAAACTGCGGGGCCACCGACACTGCGGAGCTGCAGCGCGAGGTGCTGCGCACAGGCGCCGATGCCGGGATTGCTTTTGACGGCGACGCCGACCGGCTCATCGCTGTTGACGAGAGGGGCTCAATTGTCGACGGCGATGCAATTATGTCCATCTGCGCCGTGGGCATGGTCCGGCAGGGCAGGCTGCGAAAGAACACCCTGGTGGCCACGGTGATGAGCAACGGAGGCCTTGATCTGCTGGGTGAGGAATACGGTTTTAAGCTGCGCCGCACTGCCGTGGGCGATCGCTATGTGCTGGAGGAGATGCTTGCGGGCGGATATAATTTGGGCGGCGAGCAGTCGGGACATATCATTTTCTCCGATCATGCCACCACCGGAGACGGATTGCTTACTGCCCTGCAGCTCCTGGCCATTGTCCGCGCTTCCGGCCGCCCTCTTTCCGAACTGGCGGGCCGGCTTGAAAGGATGCCCCAGGTCCTGTACAACCACCCTGTTGCCTCGCAAAAATGCTGGGAAAACAGTCCGGCTTTAACTTCAGCCGTCGAGGCCCTGCGCGGCAGGCTGGGCCGGCACAGCCGGATTCTTATCCGTCCCTCCGGAACAGAACCGTTGATCCGGATCATGCTGGAAGCCCCTATCCCGGAGGACAAACTCTGGGAGGAGGCCCGCAGCCTGGCCGGGATTATCGCCCGCGAAGACAGCTGATCTGTGTTTATTTAATCAAAACATTTATAACAATAGAGATAAGTCTCCACATTCCGCCTTAAATACGTTATAATAATATTATCCTCAAGGGGCGTTATCAGCCTATCGTAGAAAAGGGGTGTTTTTTTGCCGCTAATCGAAGGTGAAGAGGAGCTTATTCGGACAGGCGTGGCTGGAGTGCTGGAGGGTTCTGTTAGAATACGCGAAAATCTTATCCCCATACTGCTACGGGTACAGGAGGAGCTGGGTTATCTGCCGGGCCTGGCCATGGAGCTGATTGCTGAAGCACTGGAAATGCCGGCTGTTGAAGTATATGGTCCCGCAACATTTTACAATCAATTCCGGCTGAATCCCCCGGGCAAACATCAGCTGAAAGTCTGCATGGGTACCGCCTGTTACATGGTCGGCGGGCGCATTGCCATGGAGTGCTTTGAAAGACGTCTTGAAATTAACGAGGGAGAAACCACTCCGGATCGCGAATTCAGCCTGGAGAGGGTAGCCTGCGTGGGCTGCTGTACCATGGCTCCCGTTGTCGTTGTCGATGAAGATGTGGAAGGGCGGGTTACCCCGACCAGGGTGGATGGGATCCTGCTTTCCTTTGAAACGGGGGAAAGCCTGCCGCCGGCAGCGAAGGCGGCGGAAACAAAAGGGGAGGAAGCCTCATGACGGGGGATCAGCTTTCCGCCATCCGCGAAAGATACGGCAAGCTGGAGCGCGATGCCGCCGCCGCGAAAAAGGCCCTTTATGATGAGCCGGTGATCCGCGTGGGAACGGCTACCTGCGGCATCGCCGCCGGCGCTGTGCAGGTAAAAGATGCTTTTACCGGGATTATTGAAGAAAAGGGCGTTGCGGCTAAAGTGATCGAGGTCGGCTGCATGGGCCACTGCTATGCCGAGCCGCTGGTGATTATTTCCAAGCCCGGTTTCCCCTCCCTCTGTTATGGTTATGCGGACGAGGACCTGGCCGGGCGGCTGGTCGAAGATTTTTTAATCCATGATGATCCCTGCTATGAATTCGCTATGGTGGCGCTGGAGGCGAACGATGTTTTTCCCACTTTCAGCGATTTTCCCCGCGGCGTTTACGAGCAAAAAATAGTTCTTGAGCACTGCGGCTTTATTGATCCCGGGGATATCGATCATTATATCGCTCGGGGCGGGTACAGCGCCCTGGCTTCGGCTCTGGCGGCAGATCCGGCCCGGGTTCTGGAGACGGTGAAGGAGTCGCATCTCCGCGGGCGCGGCGGGGCCGGCTTCCCGACGGGGTTGAAATGGGAAGCTGCCGTTAATGCCGGCCCCGGTGAAAAGTATGTTATCTGCAATGGCGATGAGGGTGATCCCGGGGCCTTCATGGACCGCAGCATTCTTGAGTCCTGCCCTCACCAGGTCATCGAGGGGATGCTTCTTTGCGCCTATACCGTGGGTGCGGCGAAGTGCTATTTTTATATCCGGGCCGAGTACCCCCTTGCCGTAAGCCGGATCCGCCGTGCTCTGGAGCAGGCGCGGGCAAGGGGGCTGCTGGGCGAACATATCCTGGGCAGCTCTTTTAGCTGCGAGATGGAGATATTTCGGGGTTCGGGGGCTTTTGTCTGCGGTGAATCATCCGCCCTGGTCCGATCCATGGAGGGGAAAATGGGGATCCCGGCAACACGCCCGCCACGCCTGGCCCAGTCGGGCTTCCGCGGCCGGCCCACGGTGCTGAATAATGTCAAGACCTTTGCTTATGTCCCGCCCATACTCAACCGGGGCGCTCACTGGTTCAGGAGCATCGGCACCGATGACAGCCCCGGCACCGCCGTCTTCTCCCTGGTGGGCAAGGTGGCTCATACCGGGCTGGTGGAGGTGCCCATGGGGACAACCCTCCGCCAGCTGATCTTCGATGTTGGTGAGGGGCTGGCCAATGAGAAAAAATTCAAAGCGGCCCAGATCGGCGGCCCTTCCGGGGGCTGCCTCCCCGAGTCTGCTCTAGATATACCCATCGACTTTGATTCGTTGCAGGAGGCGGGGGCGATTATGGGTTCGGGAGGACTTGTTGTTCTCGACGAGGATGACTGCATGGTGGCTATCGCCCGGTATTTTCTGGAGTTTACCCAGAAGGAATCGTGTGGCAAGTGCACATTCTGCCGCCTGGGAACAAAGCAGATGCTTGATATTTTAACTGACATTACAGAAGGCCGGGGCAAGCCCGGCTCTCTGGAAATTCTGGAGGAGCTGGCCGAAGATGTTCGCACCGGTTCTCTCTGCAACCTGGGTGCAACGGCGCCCAACCCGGTCCTGACCACTCTGCGCTACTTTCGGGATGAATACGAGATCCACATCAGGGAGAAACGATGCCCGGCGCTCATGTGCAAGGAGCTCATTGTCTACTATATTGAACCGCAGATGTGCAGCAAGCTTTGCAGCGTCTGCGTGGGCAGTTGCCCCACCGAGGCGGTCTTTACCCGCGATGACGGCCTTAAAGCCATTGACCAGGACAAGTGCGTCAAATGCGACAACTGCCTGAAGACCTGCCCACCCGACTACAACGCCGTGATCAAGCTGTCGCCGCCCGGGCTGCTGGCGGAGAAAGAGAGGAAGGGCTCATGAGCAAAGGGGTCACTATTATTATTGACGGCCGCGAAATCACCGCTCCCGAAGGAGCGAAGCTGCTCTGGGTGGCGCTGGACAACGGTATCTTTATTCCCAATCTCTGTGCCATTAAAGGGAAGGATCACCCTTCGGGCAGTTGCCGCCTCTGCTATGTCCAGGTTGAAGGCCGCGACGAGCCCGTTACCTCCTGCACGCTGCCTGTCAAAGAGGGCCTTTCCGTGCGGACGCGGAGCCCGCAGGTGGACCGCCTGGTGAAAAGCGCCTTTGAGCTGCTTCTGAGCAATCACCGCCTTGGATGCGGAAGCTGTCCGAGAAGAAAGAGCTGCTCGCTGCTGCAAATTGCAAAGGCAAGAGGTTTGAAGATGAAGCTGGATCGCCTGGCGCCGCTGGAATATGATTCCCATGTTGATGACAGCGCTGGAACCTTTGTGTTTGACCGCAGCCGTTGCCTTCTCTGCGGTCGCTGCGTTTGGATCTGCCGCGAGGTGGCCAAGATAGGCGCCCTTGGTTTTTCCCGCCGCGGCATCAGGCGCGTGGTGACTACATTTCAGGATGTCAGCCTGGCCCGTTCCGGCTGCAATGAATGCGGCCTTTGCGTTGAATCCTGCCCCAGCGGCGCCCTCTACTTCAAACCAGCCGCGGGGACGGTGACTTTGGCTGGAGAGAAGGAACATAGCTGAGCAGCCGTGAGTTACAGGGACGGTGACTTTGACTCGTTCTGAAGGTGCAGCCGGCAGCGGTCAAGCGAGCAGGGCGGCATTACATTCTGTCCGCGGGGATACAACGGTTGAATTTGTAGGGGCCGGGTTCCACCCCGGCCCGCGATGGCGGTTCAATTTTCAGGGCACATTCTTTCGGGCTATTAGTCTCTGCTCAGGCCTGCCGATTCGATAATGCAGGATCAGATCAATGAAGGCGCGGTTGTGCAGGGGATCCGCGGCAAAGTAAAATAGCCTGCTGCTGTTTTGGGCTCCCGGGGAGCCGGACCATTCCACAGCTTTGCCGCCCATTTCCTCCAGACCGGCAACCAACTGGTGCTCCAGGTTCTCGCCGGTGATTATCGGTACAGGGGTGATCCTATCGGCCGCAGCAGTCAGGTAATCGATGGGCGCCCTTTTCTTCTTCTTTTTTCGTCTGTGGCGGGCCATCTCGCTCATCAGATCTGCTGACGCCCGGCCGGCATATACATAGCAGCCTTCCTGGAGTTCCAGATCCTTTCCGTCCGGCAAGGCGATCACTTTTCGCCCATCCATGTACAGCAGCAGCAGGTATGCTCCCCGGTCATGCAGCTCTCTCTCCAGAAAGCTGTAGGGGATTTCCGCCTTTTCGACGGATGTCACCCCGGTAAAGGCAGCGTCAAAGCCGAGAGCGACAGCATTCAGCTGCACCGAATCTCTCACATCGAGAACGGTTTGGGCAAAAATGTAATCAACATGATAGGCGGGAAGAAAATATTTTACCTGCGGGTTCATGATCACAAAGATGCAACCGGCATTAAGGCCTTGTCCGGTCAGCTCTTTTAGCAGGCGGAGATGGGCGGCGCCTCTTGCGGTGACGGCATCTGGGAACATGGCTGTTTGGCTTTCAAAAAGGGTCACGCTTTTGATCTCCAGGTAATAGCGCTTGCCGCTTTGCCTCTGTTCCAGAAGCAGATCAAAACGGTGTTCGCCCACTGCCGGTTCCGATTTGATGATCCGGTAATTCCTGTAGGGGGGGAGTCTTTGATCATCAATGAGGCTGCGGACAACGGTGTTGGTCAGGTGAGTGTGCAACAGGACAGAGCCGTTTTTTGCTTCACAGGCCAGCACGGTGTATGGGAGTCTGCCCCTGGAGAGAGAGGGGCTGAGCAGAAGGGCGGTGCCCGGTACAAGCAACTCCCACAGCCGTCCGGGATTGGCCAGGTAAGCCTGCACCCGCCGGCCGTCAATATCGGCCTCCACCACGAAGCGGTTTACCCGCCTGACCAGTCGCCCGCCGACCTTGGGGAATGTAAAGGGATATCTGAGCATACCTTGAGTATCCCTGACTGCGCCTGCTTCGTCAATCCCCCGTAGATAACATTTTCCCAGGGTCCCTTCCAGTCCGCGCCCTTGAATCAGGCGTCAAGATTTACTATAGTGTAGGGGGGAAGGCCCGTGCCTTGCCAGGAAAATATTAGGAGGGTGCATGTTTATTGGCGGAATTAAAATTTGTTTATGTTCTCGATTTTGACGGTACCGTAACGGATAGGGACATTACCTCGGACCTGGCCCGCCATTTTGGTAAAGAGCGCTACCTGGAATGCAGCGCCGCTTACAGGCGGGGCGAATTCGGAATGAAAGAGTGGCTGGAGCGCATGTCTGCTTATCTGCCGGCTCATCAGGAGGGGTTGCTGGAATTCGCTGCAGCCAGAGCGGCCCTGCGGCCCGGTTTTAAAGAGTTCTTGATCTTTGCCCGATCCCGAAAACGTCCTGTTTACATTGCCAGCGATGGCTTCGGCATCTATATAGAGCCTGTTCTGGAATCGCACCGATGCAGCGAATACATTGCCGGTATTTTTCGCAACCGGACCCTTTTCGTCCGGGGGCGTGCCAGGGTGCTGATGCCCTATGCCCATGAGAGCTGCTCAATTTGCGGCAATTGCAAAGCGGCCCATGTTATCGGGCTGCGGGAGGAAGGATACAGGGTAATCTACGTGGGTGACGGCGACAATGATCGCTTTGCCGCAGCCCATGCCGATGGTGTCTACGCCCGCGACAGCCTCGCCCGGGCCTGCACCTGCGCGGAAATTCCTTTCCGGCGGTGGGATGATTATTATGAGCTGCTCAAATGCGAAACGTTTGAAAAAAAAAGCCGTGAACACATATTTTGTGATCCTGAAGGATGCGGTCTTATCGGCGGAGAGCCGGTTTCAATATCACCTGAAACCAGGAGTGATGCAGATGAAAAAGAGAGTATCCGGTGTCGTGATTGAGTGCGTCCGGGGCAACATTGTGGAGCAACCCGACCTTGATGCAATTGTAAATGCCGCCAATGCCCGGCTGAGGAGCGGGGGCGGTGTGGCCGGGGCGATCCACCGGGCTGCAGGGCCTGGACTGGAGGCGGAATGCCGCCCGCTGGCTCCCATCAAGCCCGGCGAAGCTGTGATCAGCGGCGGGCATAAGCTGCCCAACAGCCACGTGATTCACTGCCTGGGGCCTGTTTACGGCCGGGATAAGCCCGAAGCCAAACTGCTGGCCAACTGCTACCGCAACGCCCTGCGGCTGGCAGATGAGAATGAGCTGTCATCGGTGGGCTTCCCGGCTATTTCCACCGGTATATTTGGTTACCCCGTGAAGGAGGCTGCAGCGGTGGCCTGCAGCGCTATTGCTGAAACTGCGCCTCTACTTAAACATGTGCAGACCGTTCGCTTTGTCCTGTTCAGCGAAAGTGACCTGGCCGTACACCGGGAAGCGCTTGAAAAGCTGCCCGGGGCGGAATAAGTGAAATTGCAGCAGGCCAGGGAAGATGTGATTCAGGCGGGACGGCGGCTGATCGGCTCCGGGCTCATCTCCCGCACCTGGGGCAATGTGAGCGCCCGCCTTGATGGGGACTTTTTTGTGATCACACCCAGCGGCAGGCCCTATGAGGCTTTGACCCCTGCGGAAATTGTTACGGTTAATATTGCCGACGGCAGTTACGACGGCGGGATAGAGCCCTCCACTGAAAAAGGTATACATGCCGCGATTTACAGGCGGCGGCCCGGGATCAACTTTATTGTCCATACCCACCAGGTATTTGCCTCCGTGGTCAGCGCTCTCCACCGGGATATAGAGATGGCCGATGCCGGGGCAGTTTCAATAGCAGGCGACTCCACGATCCCATGCGCCGCTTATGGGCTGCCCGGGACAGGTAAATTGAAAAGAAACGTTGTAGCTGCGCTCAATCGTTCGGAGGGCAAGGCCTTGCTGATGGCCAACCACGGGGCGCTCTGCCTGGGGGCAGACAGCGGTGAGGCTTTCAGCCTGGCTGCCAGGCTGGAACAGATCTGTGCCGATTATATAATACGCCGCTACCTGTATTTGAGCGGGCGAGAAGAGGGCGATTGGGATGGGCTGAGAGCATGCTACCTGGCCGGGTGCTCTCCGGAGGGGGGCCTGGTGAGGGAATCTGCCAGGCGGTTTTTTTACCGCAGCGAGAGGAAGGGAGATCACTTTGTGCTCTATCCCGGGGTCGGCCCCGACGGATGTTTTCCCGATAGCGAAAGTGGTTCGATCAGGATCAGCCTGGGAAGATCCCCGGGGAGAACCGCCGCACCGCCGGAGAGTGAAATCCACCGCCTGCTCTACTGCAGGTTCAAGGACATTGGGGCTGTTACCCATGCTTTTTCGCCGGACATTCTCGCCCTCTCGCAGACGGGACAAACTGTGTATCCGCTGCTCGATGACTTTGCACAAATTGTTGGTGTCAGCGTTCGGACGGCAGCAGATATCCCCCTGCCTGCGGCCGCCGGATTAATCGCCGGAAAAATGCGAGGCCGGAGCGCTGTCATGATCGAAGGCAGCGGCGTCCTCTGCTGCGGCCCCTCAAAAAGCGATGCCGCGGCGGCGGTCCAGGTTCTTGATAAAGGCTGCCGGGCGGTTATCGGCACTGCCCTGTTCGGCGGCGCTAGGCCGATTGCTCCTGCAAAAGCCCTGTGGATGCGCCATATCTATCTGACCCGTTACGCCCGCAAGGCTGCGGGGCGGCAGACTTAGCCGCAATTCGTTTCCGGTGTAGAGCTGCCCGCACTGCCCCGCTGCAGCCCTAAACCAGTCTTTTTATATTTTCACTGCGGCTGCCGGGCAGCAGATCTATGGGGGGGATCTCCCCCAGTACGTAGCAGCCGGGTTTCAACCGCCCCGTGGCGCGGACGGCAGCCGCCATGATCTGAGCTGTTGCCGCAGGGTTGCTCAGCTTCATTTTCAGTTCCAGCAGCTGGTTGTGGGAGGTGCCCGAGCTGCCGCTCCGCCACATCCGTACGCTGTGACCCATTACTTTGAATTGCAGCGCATCATCGACCCTGAACACCTGCGTCTGATCGCCCCTGAAATAGGGATCATCCTTGACCCGGGTGGCGATCTCCGCAAAATCGGCGCCTTCTCCAGGCTCCACATACACATCCCGCCGGTGCCGCCCAAAGCCCAGCGGAAGCGTTATTGAGGCGGCATCTTTGACCCCTGGTATCGCCCTGGCCGCTGCGCTGTGGCCCATGCTCATGCCCGGGCCGAAATCCGTGTAGGTAATCCCCACCGGCGCGATGGCGGTGAAGAGCATGCGCATGATTGAGTCGGTGCCCGGGTCCCACCCGGCGCCAGTTATCGCTACTCGCCCATTTTCCCGGGCGTGGACGGCCAGTTCTCTTTTCAGAGCCAACATTGCCTCGCCGTGGATGTCGTATCCGTCCACCGTGTGGATCCCTTTTTGCAGGTAAAGCGGCGCTGCCCCGGGGATCAGCCGCGAGGGGAGGGCCAGGATGGCGGTATCCACCCGGCCCAGATCTTCCACCCGGGTTACTGCCGTCAAATCCGGCGGGCTTCCGTTAATGATCCGCCTGACCACTCCGGCCAATTCCATGTCCGGAATCTGCCGGATGCACTCAACCGCCTCCCGACCCACATTGCCATATCCCACCACGCACACCCTGATCTTTTTTATAGCCGACCACCCCGGTACAGATCTTAAACTGCTCTCGATTTAATGATATGAGCCTCATGGTGCGGGAATGAATAAAGCCGGCGGCATCGCAGGTAAATGCTGCGAAAATTATACAGGGACCGGTGGAAGCAGGATGAAGGAAAAGAAAGCACTGCTGTTGAACCACAACCATGTCAGGTCTATAACGCTAATAAAGGTGGGTTCATATCGATGGAGCATAAAAATGAACCGGGAGCTGCCGGGGCCGGATCCGGCAGGCGATTGACAGGAACAGGAAGGAGCGCCCTGTTCCAACCCTTGCGAATGCTCGCAATCTCCGGCTTTTGCTTTTTTATCGCGGTGGGGCGGCTGAACATATGTCGGGGATGGCTTTACTACTTAGCCGCGCTGGCCCTGTCGCTATGCGGCAACCTGTTTCTTTACTGGCGCTCTCCGGAACTGTTGAATGAAAGGGGGCGTATGGGGGAGGAAACAGAGGGCAGCGACAAGATCCTGCTGCTCCTTATTTTTGCTGCCAACCTGGTGATCCTGCCTGCAGTTGCCGGTCTTGATATTGGACGTTTTGACCGGGCACCGCTGCCCACAATTTGGATATACGCCGGGGTTTTTATCCAGCTCATCTGCGCAGCCCTGGTTCTCTGGGCTATGCTGGAAAACCCTTTTTTCGAAGGGACCATGCGCCTGCAGAAGGAGCGCGGACAGTATGCTGTAACCAGGGGTCCGTACAGGTTTGTCCGCCATCCCGGTTACCTGGGCATGGCCCTGAACACGCTGCCGTTGCCTTTAATCTCAGGTTCGGGGGCGGCGCTGATCCCCGCCCTTTTGGCCGTGATCTTCATCGTAATTCGCACCGCTCTTGAGGACAAAATGCTTATTGACCGGCTGCCCGGTTACCGCGAATACACCCGAAAAGTCAAATACAGGCTGCTGCCCCCCCTCTGGTAAGAAGGTTCGCCCGGCGGGTTATTACTATTACCTCAAAGTTTTTCTTTAAAGTGCGAGGCCACCTTTTTCAACATTCTGAAAGAGCGCTCCACAGTGACCTCCCGGTCCGGGTTGATCAGGCAGCAGCGGGACGGGGCGAACCAGGCCTGCCTGAGTATCTGCTCCCGGGGTATTCCGTCCTTCTCCAGGTGCTGCCAGAGCTCTTCTATTCTTTTGATCATCGACTGCAGATCTTCCTGAAGGTATTCTTCCGTCAGGGTAGGGGTGATCCCCCAGGAGATAATGGCCCCCCTGTCCAGAAAAGATCTGATTTCCTCACGGTAGCGTGAAAAGATGTAGCCGTGGGAGAGTACATCCAGGGAAAGAATATCGAGATCCAGGTTTAGTAGGAAGGACCAGTCGGGGTTTCCGCAGAGGTGAACCCCCCTTGGGCCGGGAAAGTTGTCCAAAAAAAGGCGGTAGTCGGCCAAAGCCTTCTCGCTGGTATAGCCGGTATAGGACATAAACAGCATCTCCAGCCCCGGCTCATCGACCCAGACAAAGGCCCGGGGATGTACCTGCTGCAGTTCATGGTACTGGGCTTGCAGTTTCCGGGCAAAAAAATCGAAAATGATCTCGCGAACCTCATCGAAATAGATCATGGGGCGCCTTTCACTGTCCTGGATCTTCATGCCGAAACTGACCGGGCCGATGCTCTGGCCGCGGATGTAAGGATAGGCAGCCAGATCTTTTTTCAAGAAGCTATGGTACACGGCGCTGTAGCCGGGGGAAAGCCGAAAATAGGCCTCATCTTCCCAGTGAAGCAGGTACTCCTCCAGCTCCCTGTGAAACAGTTCAAGGGCGAAACGAATCTCCCGCCGCTCCAGATCAAGCGATATCCCCGGAAAATGCTCTGATGCCTGCGCATACATATCCTCAAAAAAACTGACGCCTGGAAGCTGGGGCCAGAAGGGAATATCAAGAGAAAGTGATAGCTGGAGCGCTCTTTCCACCTCCAGGTGCGGCATGATTCCCATGGCGGTAGTCAAACAGTTGCCCTCAAGTTTCATCAAAAATCACCCCTGCCGGTCTTGGAATTCGGGGTACGGGCTTTAAAAGCATGTCTTTCTGGATGTTGTCTCCTCACCCCACCATTTAATTGGATACCCGGGCCAAATATCCTGCCAATAACCGCCCCTGTTTCATAAGCGTTTTTTCAGCAGGCGCGGGGAAGGTACATGCTGATTGAAGAGGAGTTGTCCCCCGTAAGAAGAAGTAATAAATACAATATTTAGAGAGCGAAGGGGGGAAGGCTGATGGATGGAAAAGAAAAACTAACCTATAGTTTCGAAATATATACCGCATTGAGAATAATAAAGGGCAAATTTGAAAAGGCCGGTTTGGAGCTTGACACCCGCTACATCGACTATTTTGGCCGGGAGTGCCCGCGCTGCGGCGGTGCTTTTAAAGTCTACCGGAATGAAGTCAAGGATGCTGCCACCGTATCTGCTTTTTTGAATATGGAGCAGCAAAAAGGGATTGCTTACTGCCTCTGTAAAAAATGTGTGGGGCAGATATCCCTGTCCACCGCAACAAGAGACGCAAAAGTGACTGAAGGGCGGATATTTGAAAAGATTCCTGATTTGAAGAGAAGTAAAAGCCCGGGCAGGAGCGCTATTGAACTGGAAAAAAGGATACTTCAGAAAATCTACGGCTTTTAACCATCCCGGTCATATATTTCAGGACAGGACATCAATCATTATTTGGAACAAGCCCGGCGGCGCCTTCTCCACCAGGTGTAGTTTACCTGGCGGTAGGACCATGCATTATTGCCTGTCCCGAACATTACTCTGTGGAACTGCCCCGTGATATATGGATATACCGTCGGAACCGTTCCCTTGATATATGAAGCCTCTGCTGGTTTCCACTCAGGCTAAAAGGAGACAGTCGTTTTCCAGGCGGGTGCCGCTGCGGCCTTCAAAGTATTTGATCAGCCGTTCCACCGTCATCTCGGCCCTTACTTTTCCTGCGAGATCGAGGATAATCTCACCCTCGTGCATCATGATCGTCCGGCTGCCGTATTCAAGTGCGGCTTTCATGTTGTGCGTGATCATGATCGTAGTCAGCTTGCCTTCGGAGACAAACTTACTGGTCAGGGCAAGCACCTTTTTGGCAATGGCCGGGTCGAGTGAGGCGGTATGTTCGTCAAGCAGCAGAAGCCTGGGCCGGGTCAGGGTGGCCATGAGCAGAGTGAGCGCCTGGCGCTGACCGCCCGAGAGCAGCTTAACTTTCTGGTTAATCCGATCTTCAAGTCCCAGCTCCAGCAGGGCCAGGCGTTCCCGGAAAAAGGCCAGGTCGGATCCGGTAATGCCGGCGGTGAGACCGTGCCGTTTTCCCTTGGCCCAGGCGATGGCCAGGTTCTCGGCGATGGTCATGTCGAAAGCGGTACCAAGAAGCGGATTCTGGAAAACCCGGCCGATGAGGCGGGAGCGTCTGTACTCGGGGCTGAAGGTGATATTGCCGCCGTCAAGAATAATGCTCCCCGAGTCAACCTCATAAACACCTGAGATACAGTTTGTCAGGGTGGACTTGCCTGCGCCGTTGCCGCCGATGACAGTAACAAATTCGCCCTTTTCGAGAGAGAGGCTCAACCGGTGCAGCGCCCTTTTTTCATTGACACTGCCCCGGTCAAATGTTTTGCTGATGGAGTTGACTGTGAGCATTTACAGCGGCGCCTCCTTATTGCCGGCCGGGGTGAACAGCCTTTTTTTCAGTGAAGAGTACTGCCCCTTGATCGCAGGCATAGACAGGGCGGCGCAGACAATAACCGCTGAGATGAGTTTAAGATCTGTCGGCGGCATACCCAGTTCGAGAGCGAAAGCGATTACCAGCCGGTAGAGGATTGCCCCCAGGATTACGGCGAAGAGCCTGCGCATCAGGCCGGCAGTGCCGAAGACAGCCTCGCCGATAATCACCGAGGCCAGCCCGATGATGACCATACCGATGCCCATGCCCACATCGGTAAAAGACTGGTACTGGGCGATAAGTGCTCCCGACAACCCCACCAGAGCGTTGGCCAGAGCCAGCCCGATGATCTTGGTCAGGTCGGTGTCCACGCCCAGCGCCCGCACCATCTGCTCGTTGTCGCCTGTGGCCCTTAAAACCAGGCCGATCCTGGTCTTCAAAAAGAAGTACAGCAGCAGTATCACCGCTGCCAGCAACACGAGGGAGATGATCAGTGCAGTACGATCAAAGGCCGGCATCCATTCCGGAAGGCTGAAGACAGTCTTCCGGTTAAGCAGGGGTATATTGGCCCGGCCGCCCATCACCTTCAGGTTGACGGAGTACAGCGCCAGCATGGACAGGATCCCTGAAAGAATGGGTTGGATCTTCAGTTTTGTATGCAGCAGTGCTGTCACGATGCCGGCCAGTGCTCCCGCAGCCAGGGCCAGGGCGATGCCCGCCAGAGGGCGGCTGGCGGTGCAGAGCACCGCCGAGACCGCCGCGCCGAGAACAAAGCTGCCGTCAACGGTCAGGTCGGGCATGTTCAGCGTGCGAAAGGAGAGGAACACGCCCAGGGCCATGATGGCGTAGATTACACCCAGTTCCACTGAACTAAGAAAGGTGGCTAAATTAATCAATGCTGTTTATATGGCTCCTTAAGTTTATTTGCCAAATACTTCGACCGCCGCATCAATTATATCATCGGGGATGGTTACCCCGATCATTTCGGCTGTTTCCAGGTTGAGGTAGATTTCAAAATCGGTGATCATCCTGACCGGCAGATCGCCCGCCCTTTTACCATTCAGGATTTCCGCCGCCATTCTGGCCGTCTCCCGGCCCAGGGTCACATAGTTGACCCCGTATGTGGCCAGGCCTCCGTCATTAACCATGGAGTCTGCGCCCACATACATGGGAATCTTCGCATTCCTGGTCACCTGGGCCACGAGGGGCATGGCCGAGGCCACCGTGTTGTCGATGGGTGAGAAGATGGCGTCAACTTTGCCCACAAGGGACTGCACCGCTTGCTGCACCTCCGAGGTGTTGGTCGCTGTCGCCTCTACCACCGTCATCCCGTTGCGGGCGGCATAGGCCTTCAGGTCATTGATCACAGAAACAGAGTTGGTCTCGCTGGAGTTGTAAAGCGCTCCGATCCTCTTGATATTCGGGGTGATTCGCACTGCCAGCTCCATGATCTGTTCCGCCGATACGGCATCGGAGGTGCCGCTAACATTTCCGCCCGGTTTTTCCAGGTTATCGACAAGTTCCGACCCCACCGGGTCCGTGCAGGCGGAAAAGAGAATGGGGATCTTCGTTGTCTCTCCCACGGCCGCCTGTGCCGAGGGAGTGGCGATGGCCACGATCAGGTCGTATTCATGGTTGGCAAATTTTTGGCAGATTGTTTTAAGATTGCTCGGATCACTTTGTGCATCCTGGTAATCGATGATGATCTGTTTACCGTCAACAAAGCCCAGCGAAGCCAGTTCGGCGATCATGGATTCGCGGATCGTGTTCAGCGAGGGGTGCTCCATGATCTGGACAATGCCCACCTTTTTCAATTCCCCCCCGATTTCATCATCTGCCGGATTTTCTCCGTTGCCTCCGCCATTTTTATCCGGAGTGCAGGCGCCCAGGAGAAGCAGCGCAACCAACAAACAAGCCGACAAGAACACCGTGATAACTTTTTTCATCCAGGGTTCCTCCTCAATATAAATGTATTTTTTTGAGGGTTTCCCTGCAGTACTCTATTCATCCGCGGATATAAATAGAGTCCCGGGGACCGCATAAACCAATAAAGCCTGCCCTTGATCAAGGGCAGGCTCTTTGCCTGCGGTACCACCTTGGTTGATGCACGATTGCTCGAAGCATCCACTCTGCAGAGTGCCATCACACCCTTCGCCATGTAACGCCGGCGCTGCGTCGGAAGCTACTCGGCTTTCATCCTTTCGCCCCGCCCTCGGCGGCCCATTTATCCACCCCATTACCGGCCGGTTTTCACCTGATCCGGCTCTCTGCGCGGCTGGCAGTGGTTTTACTCCCGCTTCATCGGTTTTTAAAAACCTATCATATCGGCGTCTGCCTGTCAACCCCCAAATTTCTGTTATTTTAATAATTGTTAGATCAGCAGGCAGTAAACCTGGAAAAGTAGGGGCCGGGCGTTTTCTCCCTAGCCTGAATCCCGCACCCTTCTCAGCTCGATCTTTGCTGCGTTATACCTGTCCATGCACTCAAATTCCAGGACATCGGCATCCCCCCACTGGGCGGGAAAACTGCCCCCCATCTGCATCATAAGGATGTAGGGATAGATGTCGTGATAAAAAGCACCGCACAGCCCTCCTGTTTTATGCATGCTCAACTCCATGCTGTCCCCTGCTTTATGCCCTGCGCTGCAGTAACCCTTTATTTCCTTGATCGTCCCGATAACTTTAAATCCAATCCGGTTCTCCTCCCCCGGCATAACCGCACTCAACTCCTTTACCCCAAAGTATTTTAAATGTTCCAACTATATAATTGTATCATGAAATGCTGCGTTTGTTGGGCTCCTCCCTGAAGATTCCTGCACCAGCCGCCGGTTATAAAAGCTGCGCAACTGCGCTAGGGCTGCAGCAGCAATAAGGAAAGATCAGGAGGGTTGAAGATGCGGAGGGGGATTACTGAATTGCCCAGGCCCCGGCTGACATGCATAGTGGTCTTCCCCGAGCGGTAGAGTCCGCCCGAGTATTTGGGAAAAAAGGTAAGGTCAGGCGAGAGGATCCCGCCCAATAGGGGCAGCCGGACCACACCACCGTGAATATGTCCGGCACAGACCAGATCGGCGCCCCATGTAACATATTCCTGGAAATATTTTGGGTTGTGGGCCAGCAGGATCGCTATTTCATCGTCCCTGGGTCGTCCGATAGATTCAACGATAAACTGCGCCTTGAGCTCTGCTCCATCCCAGGAACCCAACATGTCGTGACTGCTGTAGTGATGGAGCGCGGAGGTGAAGCCGTAGATGCCGAAAGTGGCGCCGCCTTTTTTGATCTCCACCCGCTCATTGTCAAGCAGAATTCCACCGGCCTCGCGGAGCCGCTTTGTGAAGTCGTAATACCTTTCCGTTCCCTGCATCCCCCTGACAATCTGCTCATGGTTGCCCAGCGAACAGTAGATCGGGTAAAGCCCCTTCAACTCGTAGAGGAGATTGATAAAGGCGCTGCCGTCGTCATTTTGAGAATTCATCATATCGCCGGAGGTGAAGATCAGGTCCGGGTCCAGTGCTTCTATGGCCCTGGCCAGCTCCTCATTATGCGAACCAAATTCTTTTCCATGCAGATCGCTGATATGAACGATCCTCAAACCTTCATGCTCTTCGGGCAGCCCGGCAAGGGCGATCTGGAACCGGGAGATTTTGATTCTGCTGCTGCCGGTGTACAGGGAAAGAATCAGTAGGGCTGTTCCTGCGATAACAATATAGAAGATGGCTTTAAATATTTTTCTAAACATGTATTGAAACCCCATTCCATGCGGCGGCTCCAGGTGCTGTGCCATGATTGTTCTTCCGGCGTTGCCGCCGGAGGTGCAGTTCGCGCCCGATTGCAGCAGCATACATATGTGGCATGCAAAAAGCGACGGTAAACAGAGGCCGGGCCAGGTGAGCAGATGCCCTTAAACAAGATTAACCGGGTATGCTATTTCGGTTGCATCCGGATCGCCCCGTCCAGACGGATAGTGGTGCCGTTAATCAGGGGATTTTCTACAATCTGCCGCACTAACAGGGCGAATTCCGCGGGGTAGCCCAGGCGCTGCGGGAATGGGACCATTTTGCCCAGCGCCTCCCTGACATTATCGGGCATGCCCATGAGCATGGGCGTTTCCATGATCCCCGGAGCGATTGTCACCACCCTGATGCCGTGCGCCGCCAGCTCCCGGGCAATGGGCAGGGTGAAGCCAACGAGCCCGCCTTTGGAGGCGCTGTAAGCGGCCTGGCCAATCTGTCCCTCGAAAGCAGCTGCGGAGGCGGTGTTGATGATCACACCCCGTTCTCCATCGGCCAGCGGCTCATTAAGGGCCATTTTTGCAGCTGCCAGTCGCAGTACATTGAAGCTGCCCGCCAGGTTGACCTGGAGCACCTTGTTGAAAAGGGAGAGATCATGCGGCCCTTTTTTGCCCAGAACCTTGGCGGCCGGACCGATACCGGCGCAGTTGACCACAACATTGATTTCACCGAAGCGGCTGGCAACAGCATCCAGGCCGCTTTGCACGCTTTCCTCACTGGTTATATCTGCTTCCCAAAAAATTGCGGTATCGCCCAGTTCGCCCGCAAGGGCGCTGCCCTTGACTGCATCCAGGTCAAAAATGGCTGCATAGCCCCCCGCAGCGAGAACGCTGCGCACTACGGCTTCCCCCAGGCCGGAAGCCCCGCCTGTAACTATGGCAGTACAACCTTTGAATTCCATGGATAATATCCCTCCTCAACATTAACTCATTCCATTTTATCCTCTCTTCCGGCGCGGGGACCAAATGGGGTCAGGTTTAGCTTTTCTTAAGATTTCTTCTCCCAGAAGCAGCGTTTTGGAGAGACGATCTTTCCCTCTTTTTTCAGCCTGTTCATCGCTTTGTCCACTTCTTTTTTTTCAATCCCGGTGTTTTCCGATACTTCCCCTGCTTTAACAGGTTTATCGGCCCTGTTGAAAAACTCCAAAACCGCTTCATAATTATCCATAGCTAATCCTCCTTGAGCTGATTTGGCCACACACCGCTAATACAACTTCTGTCACTATTTTACCACTCACCCTTGCATAGTTGAAGGTTTTCCGACTTCTACAGTCGCCGCATTTTGGATACGCTACGTGTTATTCAATCCTACCGATCTACACTCAAATAAAAACTTTTTATTCTTTGTGTTCAGGCGACAAAACCTGGGGTTTTGTGGAAATCAACCGTTAGGCCTTAGCCTGGGACGGTGGAATACCCTATCCAGGTCCAGATTCAGCCCCGGAAAGGCGGGGTGGGTGAATTCGTCCCCCGGGCTCCCGGATGCGGCTATAATGTATTGGCTGTCCTTGAGCATGAAGGCCTCAAGGAGATTATCTTCGGGATCTGCGAGCCAGTAGTGGATAATTCCTGCCTTGCGGTAAATATCCATTTTCTGCAGGCGGTCCTTGCGACGGTTAGCAGGCGACATGATCTCGACTACCAGATCACAGGGGCCGTCAATGCGTGCCTCGCGGATGATCGCCCTGCGGGCACCGGAAATAAACAGGATATCCGGCTGCAGGACATTGGCGGCAGTTAGAGTTACATCCAGGGGGGCGAAAAAAAGCTCGCCTTCGGGATCGGCGTGTTCAAAGTAGTTGATCAGTCCCCGCCCCAGTTCCCGCAGTACCCGCTGATGTTGTGTCGAAGGAGAAGGCTCCTTAACCAGGGCCCCTTCCAGGATTTCAAAACGGTAGCCCGGCTCCTCCGGAATAAGCAGGTAATCATCATAAGTATACCCGCCCTGCCGGACATATTCCCGGTGGTCTTCTTTTGCAGCCAGGCACTTGCCGGCGAGGGCGGCAAGGACCGCCTCTTTCTCATAGCGGTACTGCTTTTTGCCAAGCTCGACAAAAGGTATCCTTTTTTGCCTGGTGTAGCGCCAGACGGTCTCCACCGATAAGCTTAAAATGTTCGCCAGTTCATGGGCCGTGAGCAGCCTGCCCATGCGATCGCCTCCCCGTGCATCATACAACTGTTCGCAACTACTGTCAAGTATAATCAAGCGGCGAACCGGCAGGAGGAAGCTCCTGAGATAATACTTGTTTGCTCAATGAAGAAACGCTCTGCGGCTGATTGGAATGTAATGCTCCACGCGTGCGCGTATGGCCGGGCTTGTTTTTGGATACAAGCTGTTTTTCCGCGTATTTCCGGTAAAATGTTATTTTCAAAAGCCGATCCGCCTTTCATTGAAGGCGGCAGGAAAGGGCAAAGCCGGGGTAGAAAGGATCAATAATTTTTGCGGCGCTATAGAACCGGTGGGGGGATATGATGATTGAAAATTTAGGAGTGCTCCTGCTAACAACTGCCAGGGAGGCATTCATCCAGGTTACTGTCTTTGTGGGAGCTGTGCTCCTGCTCTTTGGCTATATAGATTACAAGCAGCAGGGAGCATTTGTCGAGGCTATCGCGAGATCAAAAAAATATCAGCCCCTCATCGGCTCTCTCCTGGGCATCATCCCAGGCTGCGGGGGTTCAATCCTGGTCATGCCTCTGTACGTGAAGGGCAGCGTAACCTTCGGCACCGTAGTGGCCACTCTTATTGCTACGGCAGGTGATTCGGCTTTCGTGACGTTGACCCAGGCTCCCCGCAAGTTTGCTGCGGTCACAGTTATCTGCTTTATTGTAGGCACCGTTACCGGTTATGCCGTTGATCATTACAAGCTGGGGGAGTGGGTTGGGAGAAGATCGGCTAAAAAGGCGTCGGTTGATCTGGAGAAAGAACATGAAAAAGCCGAGGCCGCGCTTGATCATATCTATTGTGGCAGCCCCCCCGATTGCCGTTCCAGCAATCTGAAGCATATCGGCCATGAAGAGGGTGACGAAATCGATATGGCTTTGCACCATGCTGCGCCGCTGGATACGAGCAAACTCGGCTACAAGGTTACCCATAACTTTTACATTGTGTTCTGGATAGTAATTGCTGCAGGGTTTGTCCTGGGCGTCCTGGATCTGATGCAAGTCGATCCGGGCAGTTTTCCGGGACTGCCCGTCGCCGGCTCCCTGGTAGGAGCGGCAGGCACCCTGGTTACGGTGTTGTACATGTTATTTTCCCGAAAAAAAATTCAGGCCCAGACACATGAGGATGCGGAGCATAAGCTTTATTCCCTCAAGGAGACCCTGATCCATAATGCGCAGGAAACCGCTTTCGTTGGAACCTGGGTCTTTGCCGCCTACCTGGTTTACGGGCTGGCGGTACATCTTGCCGGCGGTGAGCAGGTTATTACGGCGGCTCTGGTTTCAACAGGTCTGGCATCAGTTATTTTAGGTGTTTTGATCGGCATCATTCCCGGCTGCGGGCCCCAGGTTATATTTGTATCTTTGTACCTGAAGGGGGTGTTTCCCTTTGCAGCGTTGTTGGCAAATGCTGTTTCCCAGGATGGCGACGCCCTGTTTCCCCTAATCGCCATGGATCGAAAAGCGGCATTCTGGGCCACCGTGGTGAACACGATTGTGGCGGCAATTGTGGGGGTGGTCTGTTACTATATTGAGCTGAGATTCATTTGAATGACTGTAGGGTGGAATGCACTAAAAAGCCAATCAATGTTCAGGGTGAAGGAGCTGGTACAGTGCCCGGAAAGTCTGCTCCAACGGTAATTGTTTTTCTTCTGCTTCTTGCGTTAGCGATGTTCTGGTGGGGCCTGGGGGGTGCCGGCGGAGATGCAGCCAACGGTGGATCCCTGCCAAACCCCGGCTGCTCAATCGATTGGGGGGAGGCGGGCGAACCCCTGCCGGGCGGGCTCAGGGTTCATTTTATAGATGTGGGCCAGGGTGATGCAATTCTTATTCAAACACCCGAACAGAACATGCTGATCGATGGTGGAGAACGCGGTCCTGCTGCAGTAGATTATCTGCAATCCCAGGATGTAACCGGCCTTGACCTGGTTATCGGAACCCATCCCCACTCTGATCATATCGGGGGTTTGATCAATGTTCTGCAACTCATACCGGTGAAGGAAGTAATCGATCCCGGCGCTGTGCATAGTACAAAAACTTTTGAAGACTACCTGACCCTTATCGATGAAAAGGAGATCAAGTTTACAGAAGGCCGGGCCGGGATGAAACGGGATCTGGGCGGCGGAGTCTCCATGGAGATCCTGCACCCTCTTTCGCTTTCTTTTTCCGAACTTAATAATGCCAGCATTGTAGCTTGCTTAATATTCGGCCGGATCAGTTTTCTTTTTACAGGTGACGCGGAAGGTGCAGCGGAGGAAGAGATGCTTCAACGCGGCTGCACACTGGCCGGTACAATCCTGAAAGTCGGCCATCACGGCAGCAAATCAAGCAGCACCCAGGATTTTCTAGAGGCGGTTAAGCCTGAGGTGGCTGTGATCATGTGCGGGGAAGACAACAGCTACGGTTGCCTGCACGAGGAGACTCTGAGCAGGCTTTCCCGGACCGGAGCAGATCTTTACCGGACAGATAAGCAGGGAACGATTATCATTGAAACCGATGGGGATACTTATCGGGTAAACAAACAACCCTGGAGGGATAGAAGCTGAGAGCTGTAATAGATCGGTTTGAGGGCAGTTATGCCGTGCTGCTTTTCGGTGATGAGGAGATCAGGGTGGATTTACCCAAAGTTTTATTGCCCCCGGGCGCCGGAGAAGGCAGCTTGCTGCGCATCAGTTTTAAACTCGATCCGGAGGGGGAGCTCGAACAGAGGAAAAAAATCGAGGATCTTCTCAAAAAACTTAAGGGTAAAGGCGAATAGATCAGGATGGCCCTGTTTTCCCAGACAACGGGCGGAAGGAAACTGCTACTCCATACAGCAATTTCTTCTACTGCAGATATAGTTACCCCTGAGTTTTGAAAGGTCATGCCCTTCATGTGCCAGCAGCTTCTCTCTCAGATAGCCGGCGCCGGTTCTGCAGATCCCGATTCCCCTTTGGGGAAGCACCCGGTGGGTGGGCAAAAAGTAGGAAACAGGGTTTTTGGCAACGGCGCTGCCTACGGCCTGGGCGGCGCCCGGTTTTCCAAGATTCTCCGCGATGCCCTTGTAAGTTGTGATCTTGCCCGGCTCGACCTTGCTGACTGCTTCAAAAACGCTTTGCTGGAAGGGGGTAAAATTGCTCAGGTCCAGGGGCATCTCATGTCTGCCCCTTTCTAAAAAACTGGAGGTCTCTTTAATAAGCAGATTTACGGCGGGGTTTTCATCCCCCCCCTTGGCGGCAAGCTTTAAATCTATATTCCGGGTGCCCCGATCTTCTTTTAAGGAGAGATATTGTAATCCCCGGGGGGAAAAAGTTATGCTGATGATATCCGTTTCCAGAAACTCCATTATATCTTCCAGGGTCATCATTAAGGTTTGCCCTCATTTCCAGTTCAACAGCCTTAAAGAGTACAGCCCTTTCACTGTTACATTATTTCCACAGCGGCTCTGAAGATTCTTTACTCTTTTATCCATCACACCAGGAGCCCGGGGCCTGATAAAAACAGGGGCGGCTGCCCTGTTTCCGGTGTTTTGATAAATGACGGCGATAAATTGTAGACTACTAAGAGCGAAAGGAGGTTTTACCGTGATGGAAAGGGACTATCAATTTAGCCTGACGGATGAAAAAACTGTTGAGCTGATCGTTGATCATGAACATGTGGCCATCAATCACATGGTTTTACCGAAAGGCGAGGCGCTGCCGGCGCATAGCGCTAATGCGCATGTACACATGATTGTGATACGGGGAAAGCTCACCCTGAAGCTGGAAGGACGGGAAGAGCGGGCTTACCCCGCAGGCAGCATTGTGGCCATACCATATGGGACGAGGATGCATCCCCAAAATAAGAACGATGAGGTGCTGGAATTTTTCGTGGTCAAGGCGCCTTCCCCGAAAACTATGAAGCAGCAGGGCGGCGAATGCGGCTGCCGCTGATATCAGGGGCGGGGTTCCATCCCCGCCCGCTGGCCGCCTGGATTTTTAGTAACCGCAGCATTTCAGGCGGTCTGCGGGCTGCCCCCCTACAACAATTAAGGGATAGTGGTGATCAGGATGGAACAAATTGATGGAAATGTAAATGGGCCCCGAAGGATCTGGCTGGCCGGCGGTTGTTTCTGGGGGGTAGAGGCCTACTTTGCGCGGCTGGAGGGGGTGCTTCGAACCACGGTGGGTTATGCCAATGGCAGGGGTGACCACCCCACCTATGAAGAGATAGCCGCTACCGGCCATGTCGAGACGGTACAGATAACTTATGATCCGGCCCGGATCATCCTGCAGGATCTTTTGGAACACTTTTTCAGGATTATCGATCCCACCAGCAAAAACAGGCAGGGCAATGATCGGGGCGCTCAATACCGCACCGGCATCTATGCAAAGGATCCTGACGACCTTGATATAGCCCGCACTGTCGCCGCCGCTGAGCAGGGTAAACATAGGAAAGCTGTTGTCACAGAGGTGCGGCCCCTGGAACACTTTTGCCTGGCG
The DNA here is from genome assembly GCA_964441025.1 of uncultured Syntrophomonadaceae bacterium. Taxonomy (GTDB): domain Bacteria; phylum Bacillota; class Dethiobacteria; order DTU022; family DTU022; genus JAAZIN01. The sequence continues at coordinate 104,984 of CAYTXG010000003.1, read as the reverse complement.
GAAGAGTATCATCAGGCTTACCTGCAGAAAAACCCGGGCGGCTACTGTCACATTGATCTTTCTTCCTTGCCCGAAAGAAAAACTGGGGAGCCAAAGCAGCCTTACCGGAAGCCTGATCCTGAAGAGATTAAAAAAGCCCTTAGCGAAAAACAATACCAGGTCACCCAGCACGATGCCACCGAGCCGCCCTTTAACAATGAGTATTGGGATCACCATGCCCGCGGTATCTATGTGGATGTTGTCACCGGGGAGCCGCTGTTTTTCTCTTCGGATAAGTTCGATTCGGGCACCGGCTGGCCCAGTTTTACCCGCCCCGTTGATCGCGGCTTTATTGTTGAGCGGGTGGACCGCAGCGGCGGCCGGATCCGCACGGAGGTGCGCAGCCGGGCCGGTGATTCCCACCTGGGGCATGTTTTTGCTGATGGACCTGAGGAAAGGGGAGGGCTGCGCTACTGCATCAACAGCGCCGCACTGCGCTTCATCCCCCTGGAGGAGATGGAGAAAGAGGGTTATGGCGACCTGATCCCTTCTGTCAGGTGACAGGGCGCCTGCCCACCGAAAAAGTCGGGGCTGTTTTTGCGCCGGACTACTTCAGTTGCTCCAGGTGCAGCAAAGGATCCCGTAACTTAGGAAGAGACATTTCTATCGTTCCCGAAAAAAGAACAAGATGTTGGGGGAGGTATGACTGTGAGAAAAAAAGTGCTTTTGTTGATCTTGGCTCTGTTGCTGGTTGTATTTTTACTGGCGCTGTCCGGGTGCATCCCCGGCGACGGCAGAAACAGCCCGACACAGCCTGCAGGATTCCTCTGGGGGATCTGGCACGGCTGGGTTGCCCCCTTTTCCCTGATCATTGGACTTTTCAACAATCAGATCCGGGTCTATGAACTCTTCAACACAGGCTGGTGGTACGATTTCGGTTTCTACATGGCCATCATCGGCGGATTCGGGGGGTTGTCCCTGTTTCGCAGAAGGAAGAAAGAGGAGTGACAGCGGGAATTCTGCTTACCGCCCTTTCAAATAATAAATGTATTTTGCCTGCAGCATAAAAGCCCGGCGCCAGCTTGACCCCGTAAGCCGCGGTGTTGCCGCACCACCGTTCCTCCAAAAATGTTGGGGCCGGTCATGACCGGCCCAAATCTGTCAGCGCCTTTCATATGCGGGCGGGGCCGGCGCCCCGCTCCGCTGTTGCTGGAATGCCCTTCTGGATTGCGGGTTCGCCCCGTCTCTCAAGATGAGTCAAAGTCACCGTCCCCCTGACTCACTCATGACTCAAAGTTTTAGGTAAAGAAGGAAGTAATCAAGATTTGTTGAAGTTTGAAGGTGGGCAATAGGAGCAATACTTCCAATTGTCTTCTCCAACGGAGCGTTTCTTAATTGGCAGGGGACTACATTCAAACCGGAGGGAACACCTATGTGGATCTATGAAAAGCCGGACAACCTTGTCGAATGGTGGATGGAGAGCGCAAAGAAATACAAAAACAATGTCCTTTTCTGGATGCATAACGAGAGGGGCTCCCTTGATCCCATCACTTACGGGGAAATCGGCAGCCGCATTGACGACGCCCGCGGCGGCCTGGCCCGGCTGGGGATTGGACAGGGGGATGCTGTGGGGATCATTTCATCGAACCGGCCCGAATGGGTGGTTCTCGCCTTTGCTGCTTACGGACGCAGGGCCCGCTATGTGCCCATGTATGAGCAGGAACTGGCGCAAACATGGAAATATATCATCAGGGACAGCGCTGTAAAATTCCTTCTTGTTTCAACACCGGAAATCTATGAAAAGGTGAAGGATTTTCCCGGGGAGATCAAGACCCTCGAGCATATCTATATCATGGAATGGGAAGGGGAGAACAGCCTGGCCGCCCTTGAAAAGTCCGGTCGGGAGAACCCCGCTGCGCCGGATATACCCCATCATGATGATATTGCGGTGCTTATATACACTTCCGGGACAATTGCCGAACCTAAAGGGGTGCTCCTGACCCATGGGAATCTGACCTACTGCTCCAAAGCGGGCTACAAGATCTATCCCGAACTCAATGAAGAGTGCGTGGCCATCTCCATGCTGCCCTGGGCGCACTCCTACGCCCTCAGCGCCGAGATCAACAACTGGATCCAGTTTGGCGGGGCCATCGGCTTCATGAGAGATGTGACCACCTTGACTGAGGATATCAAAAGAGTCCGGCCGCATTACCTGATCTGTGTGCCCCGTCTCTTCAACAAGATATATGACGGCATCCAGATGCAGATGAGGGAAGCGGGAGGTATCAAGAAGAAACTCTTCGACGCAGCCTGTGCAGTTGCCAAAAAGAAAAGAGCATTGGCCGGGCGGGGGAAATCAAGGCTCCTGATCAATTTGCAATTTTCCCTTCTGGACCGCCTGGTTTTTTCAAAGATCAGGGCTGCTCTGGGCGGCAGGGTAGTCGGTTCCCTTACCGCCAGCGCGGTGATGAACAAGGAAATTGCTGAATTCTTTGATGATGTGGGGGTGCCCATATACGACTGTTACGGCCTTACCGAGACCGCCCCTGCGGTAACCATGAACAGCCGGAAAAACTGGCGCCTCGGCAGTGTGGGCATGGTGTTGGAAGGGCAAAGGGTGGTTATCGACAGCTCTGCAGTTGAAGAGGGCGCCGCCGACGGCGAAGTAATTGTGTACGGTCCCAATATCATGAGAGGCTATCATGACAAACCTTCACAGACCGCCGAAGTGATGACTTCCGACGGCGGCCTCCGGACGGGAGACCGCGGTTACCTGGATGAAGATGGTTATCTCTGGATTACAGGACGGATCAAGGAGCAGTACAAGCTGCTAAACGGAAAATATGTCTTCCCTGCGGCGATTGAAGAAGAGATCAAACTCATCCCCCGGGTAGCCAATGCCATGATTTACGGCGACGGCAGGCCATTTAATGTCTGCCTGGTTGTTCCCGACTTTGAGGTAACTGCCCGCTGGGCTGCAGAAAAGGGCTTTTCCAATGATCCGCGGGAGCTTCTGGCAAACAGAGAGTTCACCGCAATGGTGGAGCAGGAGATCACCGCCTTTTTAAAAGATAGTTTCGGCAGCTATGAAATTCCAAAGAAGTTTGTCTTTTTGGAGGAGGATTTCTCCATTGAAAATCGCATGCTTACGCAGACGATGAAGGTCAAGCGGCGGGTCGTGCTGGATAACTATCTGGATCAGATTGAAAAGCTTTATGCCTGAAACAAGGGTTGGCGGACGCGCAGAGCCGGATCCCCCTGCCGGCCTGTGAGTTAATAGTTCGCCCAAACCGGATTGCCGGGAGGAAGTAGCCCTTGCGCCGTCGAACTTATGAACAGCTTTGTATGGCGGGGTGTCTATAGGGCACTTTTACCGGCGCCACTTAAGCAGATGGCTGCTTGTAACCTGGAGAAGATTACAGTTATGCCGGAGAGTGTGAAGGTATGGGCAATAGAGGGGTCAGGCTGATCTACTTTGTGAGCGCCTTTACGCTGGTGCTATCTTTTGCGGCGGCGGCAGGCGGCCTGCTCCATCTTGCGGCGCCGGTCTGTCAGGCGGCGGACAATATCTTTGGCATCCTGTTCCTTTCTGCTTTGGCGGCGTTAAATCTGCTTGTTTACCTGAATGACCGCGCAGTTGAGCGCAGCGATTGCCTGGGGCGGTTCCTGCACCGCCTGGGCTACCTCTGCCTGGCGGCAATGATTGGCGGCTTGACAGCGCTGGCTGCGTTGAACCTTCTGGCAGCGGCCCTCTACTCGGACCGGTTCAACCCATTCATCTATACCGGGATCTACATTATCTATTTTGGCATTCTCCTTTCCGGATCGATTACGGCCTGGGTGAGCCTGGCTGCCGCCAAAAAGGGCTATCCGCTGCGGCGGGGCCGCAGGCCCGTCAAATCAAAAAGAGGGAGCTGTTTTAAGAAAACGGCTGTTGTTTTTTGCTATCTACCCCTTGCCGCCGGATCTGCCGCAATATATTTTTTGCTGGCCGGGGACAACTCCTTTTTTTATGAAAAGGCGCCCCAGCTGATCGAGACCCTTCTCTCCGGTTTTTCCCTCTTCTATGCCTTTATCCTGCTGAGCACCGCCCTGTTGATACTGAAGCTGCAATACAGGCCGGGCAGCGCTGCTGCTGTGTTCACGGGAGTCCTGGGGCTCCTCTGTTTTACGGTGTATCTGCTTCCGTTGGCTGCTATGCCCCGAACCTGCAGGGAAGCGGCCGTTGAATTTAGCAAGGCCTTCGGCGGGGGCGGGCCGGTGCAGAAAAGCCTTGCCTGGGAAGATTGTTTTCTGGAAACTCCTTTTTCCTTGCCTGCTTATTTTCTGGGGATCCCCCCGGGTGGATACCGCTATGAAAGGGATATTGTCTACTACCGGGGCGGCAGCGGCGTTGACGAGGGGCTTGAGCTGAGGTACGATGTATTCATGCCCCCTGATGAGGCCGAAGGCCTGCCGGGCCGGGGAACAGCGCTGATCCGCATTCACGGCGGCGCCTGGATCAGCGGCGACAAGGGCTTCTCCAATATGATGCAGGTGAACAAATATTTTGCCTCCCGGGGCTACACGGTCTTTGATGTACAGTACGGCCTGACCGACCTGGTTAAGCTGACGCCGCTGCAGCCGGTGCTGGCTTCGCCGGAGCAGACCGGCTCTTTTACCCTTGACGACATGGTCCGCCACCTGGGTATATTCACCAAATACCTGGCCCGTCATGCTGCAGCATATGATCTGGATCTTGATTCGGTCTTCATTTCCGGAGGCTCCGCCGGGGGGCAGCTGTCTGCAGCGGTGGCGCTGGCTGCGTCAGAGGGCTTTTATCCCGATCTATTCAGCGATAAGATTAAGATTAAGGGCTTTATCCCCCTTTACCCGGCTAGCCGGGTGAGTTTTCTGCCGGACCTGGGCAGGGCTCCGGAATGGATCAATGTGGAGCTTCTGATAAATGGAAAAAGCCCACCCTGCCTCATCTGCCAGGGCGCGAAGGATGGAGTGGTATCCCGCAAAACAGCATTACGGTTTCAGGAAGCCTACCGGGCAGCGGGAAACGAAGGGTGTGCAGTACTTGAGCTTCAGCGGGCCGGCCATGCTGCGGATTTCTATTTTCCAGGCTATTTCAACCAGCTCTGTATTTACTACATGGAGCGCTTTATGGCACTGCATATTTAGCGCCCCGCCGGTGAATTTCTCTGAAATACTATCAGTGAAACCAGGGGACAGGCTCTCCGGATCAGCGGAAAAGGAACAGCTTCAGGGGCCCAATCTGCTTCAGCGGCGCTAAAAAAAACAATTAAAGGACATAAATCCATTGCACAACAGGGAAGAGGGCAAGGCTGCGGCAAGACTGGCAGTTATACTATCGATGGTGATCTGGGGGACCGGCGTTGTTGTTACCAAGATTGCTGTTGAGGAGACAGCCCCTGTACTGATGGCTACCATGAGGTTCGGTATCGCCGCGGCGGTATTCGTTCCCTACAGCGTCAAAAAAAGCGGTTTGAAGCCGCTGTTGTGGGGCCCTCTCGCGCTTTCAAGCTTCATCGGGATTACACTTTACTATCTTCTCTTTAATTATGGTATACTTTACACTTCGGCATCAACTGCGGGGCTTCTTCAGGGGATTATGCCCCTTTATACCATGCTGCTGGCCTGGATATTTTTGAAGGAAAGGGTTACTGTTCCCAAAGTGGCCGGTATTGTGTGTTCATTTATCGGGGTGGCTTTTCTTGTGCTGTTCTATGATGATCGCGCCGGCGGTTCGGCTCCCCTGCTGGGGAATACACTGATCATATTGAGCGATCTCTGTTTTACCATATATCTGTTAACGGGTAAAGTAATTCTTAAAAAGATACCCCGGCACATTGTTACTGCCGGGAACATGCTTTACGGTTTTATATTCCTGATCCCCTTTGCTCTCTTTGAGTTTTATTGCTCGGGATATGAGCCGGTCAGCCCGAAATGCTGGCTGCTCATTGCTTACCTTGGTATTGTCTCAGGCGGTATCGCTACCACCACGTGGAATTACGGACTGCCGCGCCTTGCATCAACGGAGGCGGGTCTCTATGCCAATCTATGCCCCGTCATTGCCGTGCTTACGGCGGTTTGCGTTCTGGGGGAGCCCTTCAGCGGAGCGCTTGTCGCCGGCGGCCTGATGATTCTCGGCGGTGTTTATCTTGCCTCCAGGCGGGGGGGCGGGCATGCCGCTGCACCCCCTGGTGAGCAAGGTCCTCTTTAAGCCGGGGGCGCAAAGGGATCAAGGAACCGGCAGCAGCGCAAGTGCGGGCTCTCTCAATGGGGGGCCCGGCATACAACAGGCCCGCCAGGCTGCAGCCCTGGGAAGAGGAGCTTCACCCCTTTTGCCCGGGCTGCGCTACTTTCCCGCCGGGAATATCAATCCGCAACCACCTTCACACAGCAAACAGGAAGAACACCTCTAAAATTTAGTCAAAAAACAGGAATTGACGATTCAAGAATAGAACTAATAAATTAATAATTGGATATTGTAGAAATAATGGATTCCATGCGGTTTACGGAGGGATGCAAAAAATGGAGTACCAGGTTCAGATTGAGAAGGCCGCCGCCATGATCAAGGAAAGCGCCGGATTCTACAGCCTGACCGGTGCCGGGCTTTCCACGGAAAGTGGGATCCCGGATTTCCGAACCCCCGGAACGGGTATCTGGGAGAAGATCGACCCCATCAAAACAGCTTCGGTGGAGGTCCTGCAGAACAATCCCCGTCTTTTCTATGAAGCTGCATTTAACCGCTTCGCCCATATCACGCTGGCCGAACCGCATGAAGGGCATTATGCCCTGGCGAGGATGGAAGAGATGGGTTTTCTCAAGGGGCTGGTGACCCAGAATATCGACGGTTTACATGTGAAAGCCGGCTCGAGCAGGGTCTGGGAAGTGCACGGGCACCTGCGTTCCGGTTACTGCCAGGGCTGCAAGAAACGCTATGCATTTGAGGAGCTGGTCCAGCAGGTTGAACTGAAACGAATACCTCCCCTTTGCCGCAACTGTTTCGATGTGCTTCGCCCCGATGTTGTTCTTTTCGGGGACCCCATGCCGCCCCTGTTTTACGAAGCTGAGGAGATCCTGCGCTGCCAGTGCGATCTCATGCTGGTGGCGGGCAGCAGCCTGGTGGTTTATCCAGTGGCATTCTTGCCGCAGCTGGCGAAAAGGCTGATCATTATCAACCTCACGGCGACAGATTTTGACAACACCGCCGAGATCGTGATCCGGGAAAAATGCAGCAAAGCGCTTCATGATATCACGGAGCTGCTCGCCGCAAGTTAAAAAGCGGCGGGTGCTCCCGGGCACCGGCGCCCCGGGCTGGTCTTTTTTCCTCCGGCCCCATAATTATAGCAGTTTTTGTTGAACTGAAGGGGGATGTCGTTTAAGATAGTAACAAGGTGATCCGGCGAAGGGGTGCGGCAGAGGCAGCTGCGCTGTGAGGCAAAGGGCCGTGTGGTTGGGGAGAATGCGCGCCCCGGCATGCGCCGGATGGGCACATACAGTTTTGGAGCCTAAGAAACCCTTGCATTTGAAGGGTTTCTCGGTAGTTGTCAGGGCCGGCGTGTGTCGACTGTACCGGGTGAGGTCTCAAGTAAGAAAAGGATTGGGGTATGAAAGCCAAAATTCTTAAAAGCCTGCTCATCATCGCCCTTGCTTCAGCTTTGGCCGGCGGAGCAACCTACCTTTATTTTCAGGGAGCGGAACCTGGAGAAAACATCGTTTTGAGCAGCTGTCTGCACCCCCATTCGGGGGAAGCATTCCCGGCTTGAAAAGCAGCTTTGTACAAGCGGGCTTTTTCTAGCGATAAAAGGGGTATTTGTGATGATGGATAAACAGATCATCGGCGGGCAGATTACAATGACTCGCGCTGAAAGGCAGAGGCTTGAGTCGCTTCAGCGCCGCCGCAGCCGCAGGAAGGGAGGGGGATCAATAGCGGGAGATATGGTATTGATGCTCCTGCTGGCCTGCGCGGCGGTACTGCTCTACGCCCTGATTCAAATGAGTGTTACCGGAGAAGCCCCCGAACTGGCCGGGCGGCAGCTCTACATTGTCGCCGGCGGCAGCATGAAGCCGGCTTTCGGCCCCGGGAGCCTGCTGGCGGTAAGGGCTGCGAAACCGTCGGCTTTAAAAGTTGACGACATTATTATCTTTATTGATCCGGAAAATCCCCCGCAGCCCGCTGTCAGCCGTATAGCGGCGGTCAACAGCGCCTCAGAGCTAACCTTTACCATCTGCGGTGACGCCTCGACTGAGGCTGAGTCCGCGCCGGTTCCAGAGAGAAACATCCTCGGTAAAGCTGAATTCGCTGTTCCCCACGCCGGGCATGTCCTCAATTTTGCCCGGACCAGGACCGGCTTAATCTCCATACTGCTGGTTCCCGCGCTGCTCATTGTTATATTTGAATTCTGCAAATTGCTTCGCTGTGCCGCTGCGCTGGAAAAGAGACGCTAGGGCAAGAGAGTCGGTTGTTTCTGAGGCCCGCAAGCGCGGCTGTAAAGCGGGATGCCCATGCGTCTCAGCTCTCCCGTTACCAGGAGCATGGCGATGATAAAAGTAAGAAAATCGGCCAGGGGGGCGGCGGCCCAGACTCCGATCAAGCCAAAGGCCCGCAGCAGAAGCAGGATGAGCGGAATATAGAGCAAAAACTGGCGCAGCAGGGCCAGGAGAAGTGCTGGAACGCCTTTGCCGATACCCTGAAAAAGCGCACCGCTGATGAGCGGTACGCCGATGAGTGGGTACATCAGCACCATGATTCTCAGCGCTGCTGCGCCTTCCTGCAGCAGCGTTTTTTCATCGGTAAAGATGCGCAGGAAAATACCGGGGAAGATAAGGAAGCAGAGCATGGCGGCGGCGCCCAGGGAGGCTGCGGCCACCAGGCTCTTGATCACTGCCTCGCGGATGCGGGGATATTTTTTTGCGCCGTAATTGAAACCGATGATCGGAAGCATACCCTGGTTAATCCCGATTACCGGCATGGTGGCGAACTGCTGCAGGCGCATGACTATCCCCATCACAGCGATGGGAACATGGCCGAAACCGCCGAGAACCTTGTTGGCAATAATTAGAGAGATGTTGAAGGAAACCTGGATTAAAATAGTCGGCAAGCCCACCTGGTAAATTTCCAGGATGATTTTGAGGTGAGGCCTCAGGTGGCGCAGGGCGATTTTCAGGGCGCTCCGGCCGCCCAGGTAATACCAGAGATAACAGGCAATATTGACCGCTTTGGCCAGAAGGGTGGCGATGGCTGCTCCCCTGATCCCCATCTGCAGCACAAAGATAAAAATGGGGTCAAGGACAATATTCGTAACTGCAGAGGCGATCAATACCGTCATGGGGAAGATGGCATTTCCCTCAGCCCTGATGGTGTGGGCGAGCATAAATGAAATGAACAGCAGGGCGGCGCCGTCGGTAATCACTGACATATATTCGGCACAGAAGGGCAAGATCTCCGGTGTGGCTCCGAAGAGAACCAGCATCGGTTCCAGGTAGAATCGACCCGCCAGGGTTAAGATAAACCCAAATGCCAGGGCCAGCGTGATAACCTGGCCCACTGCGATCTGGGCCCCTTCGGGTTTTCCGGCGCCCAGCGAGCGGGCAATGAGTGAAGCGGCGCCCACGCCGGTGCCGATGGCCAGGGCGCCGAAGATCATCTGGGCGGGAAAAGCCACCGAAAGGGCGGCAAAGGCTTCGCTTCCCAAACGCCCCACAAAAGCTGCATCCACTACATTGTACGAGGCGGTTACAGCCATGGCCACGGTGGCCGGCATAGAAAACCGCCAGAGCAGCCGGCTGATACTTTCTTCGCCCATAAGATGTGCTTTGTCAAATTCAGTCTTCAATTCCGTTGGCTACTCCTGTTCTATGGACCGGTACAATATCATAATAGAATTCTCTAAAATTTATTTGAATCCTGTTTTCCATAATAAAAGGTTCCGGGTTCCGTAAGGCTGCAGCAGCCGCATGGACAGGCGGCAGGATAACGGGCCCGGAAAACGAATAACTAGAAACGATTATACATCGCTCCGGTTTCATCCAGGGGGGCCGGGTTCCCCATCGGGGATATCCGGCACGGCGGGGCGCCTGACTCGATAGGCCGGGCTGCGGTAATATATTCCCGGCGCTGAAAGGGGAGATCAAATGAGGGGCCGGCGGATTTTTCTATTTGCCAACGGTGACTTATGTGATCCTGATTTCTACCGCGGACAGATCAACCGGGAAGACCGGATTATCTGTGCAGACGGGGGGAGCCGTCATGTGCTGGCCATGGGGATGCACCCCTCCTCGGTGATCGGTGACAGCGACTCCCTTGACCCTGCGCTGCGCCGAAAACTGCAGCAGTTACCGGTGGAATGGATCTGCAACCCTCTCCTGGATCAGGAGCAGTCGGATCTGGAGATGGCCCTTCACTATGCCGTATCGTTCCGGCCGGCGGAAATTATTCTATGCGGCGCCCTGGGAGGAAAAAGGGTCGACCATGCCCTGATCAACCTTTTCCTGCTGACAATTCCCTTCAGAGCCGGTATTCCAGCCAGGATTATTGATGAGCGGCAGACGGTGCGGCTCATGGATCACGAGCTGATCCAGTTTGGTCGGGCAGGCGACTATCTCTCCCTGTTTTCGCTTACCCCGGAGACAAGGGGTGTCACCACGCAGGGGCTGAAGTATCCCCTTCACGGAGAGACCCTTAACTTTGCCTCCACCCGCGGTTTGAGCAATGAGCTGATTTCTGAAACAGCCAGAGTTACTGCGGCCTCGGGCCTGCTCCTGGCCGTCCACACCGCCCGTATATCAGGGGGACGGTTCTTCTGATATATTCTGTATATCACGGGGACGGTTCTACTGATATATTCTGTGGGTTCATTTTTTTTAAAGGGGTTCCTCACGGCCCGGCATCACCTGGAAATTTGGCGCTGTCATGTCTGCACCGCGCTCTCTGCATTATACCGGGCCGGCTTGGGGGACCCTGATTTTCTGCCGCCCCGTGGATCTGTTTACGCCGTTGGCGTTTTTGCGAGCGCCTCCATCAGCGCCTGCCTGTATGAGGTGAACAGGGGTGTTGTGACCACGCTGCGGGAGCGGGGCCGGGGCAGATCAACCCTCATCTCCAGGATGATCCGGCCCGGGCGCTCCGAGATCATATAGATACGGTCGGCCAGATAGATCGCCTCGTCGACGCTGTGAGTTACAAAGAGAACCGCTTTTTGAAAACGGCTTAAAATTTGCAGCAGCCACCCCTGCAGGTTTTCCCGGGTGAGAGCATCGAGCGCAGCAAAAGGCTCATCAAGGAGCAGCAGGCTGCCCTCCATTAGAATAGTGCGCAGCAGTGCTGCCCGCTGCCTCATACCCCCCGACAGGCGATCAGGGTAGTATAAGGCAAAACCGTCAAGGCCGAAAACGGGCAGCAGTGCAGAGACACGGGCGCGGGCCTCCTCTGCGGACAGGCCGGCGCTCAACAGCGGCAGCGCGGCATTTTGGAGCAGTGTTTTCCAGGGAAATAAAAGGTCCTGCTGCGGCATGTAGCCGACCCGGGCGGCATGCCCGGTAATATCCCGACCCTCAAGGAGCACCCGGCCCCTGTCGGGTTTGAGCAGCCCGGCGGCGATCCTTAACAGGGTACTTTTACCGGAGCCGCTGGGGCCGAGCAGCGCAACAAACTCGCCCGCGCCCAGGGTGATCGAGATGTTTTTTAGCACAGGCAGGCTTTCATTTCCAAAGTGATAGCTTGAGCTGACATCCTCCAGCTGCAGCCCTGCTGTTTTCATTACACATACCCTCCGGGGGGGGGACTGGCCCGCCCCTTTGAATTTATTCATGCTTTCCCGCCCTCCTGCCGGGGACCGTGCGCAGGGGGGTGGGCCTCAATTGCACCAAAGGCAAGGGCGCGCAGGGTACCTGTCTAAAGGTTACCATTCATATTTTACGGGGCTGCTCAATCCGCTTTCCCCAGAATAAACCTGTTGGTAAAAGCCTTGTCCACATCGAGCATCCTGTCAACAAGCCCGCGCTCAAGAAGCCAGCGGCTGTAATTTTCCCAGACCTCTTTCTTCTGCAGACCCCATATTTCAGCATCGTCACTGTATTTATCTTTCAGCCAGTCCTGGCTGGCTCTGACCAGATCGCCGTCAAGTTCCGGGACATTACGCAGCAGTATTTCCGCCGCCTCTTCGGGGCTGTCAATAGCCAGGCGGTAGCCTTTTGCTGTTGCCCGCATAAATCTTTCAACTAGGTCGGGATGCTCATTGATGAGCGTTTCGCTGCTGATGATGACGGGTGTATAGTAATCGAAAGACGGGTCCAGATCTCGCAGGGGAATGAAATCCAGCTCCGCCCCTTTCTGTTCAGCGGCGATGCCGTCCCAGCCGTAATAGATCCAGGCAAAGTCGGCCAGCTTTTCAATAACTGCAAAAAGATCGGTCTCCCCGATAGTGACGATGCTGACGCTGTCAAAATCGGCTCCCTCTTTATCCATCAGCGCTTTAATGGTAGCCTCCTCCACTTCCGTCCCCCAGCTGCCGTAGCTTTTGCCTTCAAAATCGACAACAGAATTGATTCCTTTTTCCCTGAGCGAAGCAAACCCGGAGCTGTTGTGCTGCACTACCGCAGCAATGGAAACAACGGGGATATTATCATTCAGTCGGGCAAATGTAACCTGTTCCTGGTAACTTACCCCAAATTGCGCTTTATCTGTAGCCACAAGGGGCAGCACATTGGCCCCCGCTTCCTCGATCTTTACCTCAAGGCCTTCCTCCAGGTAGTATCCTTTATCCCTTGCTGCAAAAAGACCGCTGTAGTTGGTATTCGGAGTCCAATCCAGGAGAACGGTAACCTCGTCGAGCGCCGGTGTTTCCCTCCCGGCGCATCCCGCTCCTGCAGCCAGGCCGGTTAAAAGGATCAGGAGAAGCACTGTTTTCCACACAAGTCTTCTTCTGCTTGCATTGATTGTCCGGAACATACCTACTCACTCCCGATATAATTTTTGTTGTGCTCTTTCCTGCTCCAGGGCATGACGATCCAGGCCAGCAGTTCGCTGATGTTGAAAAGAGCAAGGCTGAGCAGCACCGCGATGATCACGGCGGCAAAAAGGTGGCCCGCTTTGTAAGAATGCATCATCCGGGTCATGTACACACCCAGGCCGGCGCTGCCGCCCAGCCACTCTCCAATAATCGCACCCATCACGCTGTAGGTGGCCGATATTTTCAATCCTGCAAAGAAGTGCGGCAGCACCGAGGGCAGCCGGACCTGCTTAAAGATAAACAAGGGACGGGCTTGCATCACCTTCATCAGTTCAAGAGCGGCGGGGTCAACCTGTTCCAACCCCTCAACCATGTTTACCGCCAGGGGGAAGAAGCAGACCAGGGCGACCACGGCAATTTTAGGTTTCAGATCTACGCCCAGCCAGATCAGGGCTAGCGGCGCCAGGGCAAAGATGGGGATGGCTTGCGAAACAACCAGCAGCGGGTACAGCGCTGTTTTTAGCGGTCTCCAGCGGTCCATTGCTGCAGCCATGGCCACGGCTACGATTACAGCCAGCAGCAGCCCGGCTAGAACGGCATAGAGCGTGACGGAGGTATGTCTCATCAACAGGGGAAAATTTCCAACGAGCGCCTGCACGATGCGTGATGGAGCGGGCAAGATGAATTCCGGAAGTTTGAGTTTCCGGCAGATCAGTTCCCAAAAAGTGATCAGCGCTGTAGAAAGCAGCAGTGCCGGCAGGCGCTCTCTGTTGTTTCCCCATTTTTTCAACGGCAGCTTCCCCCTTTCAGCGGTGATCACAACGGCTCGTTTTCCGCAAAGACAAAGGCTGCAGCCAACGGCAGCTGCAGCCTTTATGATCAAGGCGGCAAGTATGTTCCCTACGCTGGCATTACCCAGGTCAGGTTCGAAGGGTCAGAACAGCTCAGTTCTATCTCAGCCGGGTACGCCCGGCCCCCCCTTGGCACCATCTTCAATTTCTTAGATCTTATCACAGGAGGCGCCGCTGTTCAATACCCGGTTGCCGGTCCGCGGCCCCGGCTCAGCTACGGTCCTTTGGAGGCTGTTTTGTGACGGATCCGCAGGCGGCATGGCCCGCCACTGCGCTCCTTTCCGGAGGGGCCAGGCCTTCAATATATACAGCGGCGTGAAAAAAATGCCGGGGTGTCTGGCGTCGCAAATTATCCGGGGTTAGCGCAGGAGAAGGGAAACCCCTGCGGGCGCTGAATTATAATTAGGATGTAATCCAATGCGGAAGGAGCAGCAGAAACAGCTGTGTTTGAACTTACATTAATATTTACCACGGCCTTGCTTGTCGGCCTGTCAGGGGCGCTGATGCCTGGGCCCCTGACCGCGGTTGCAGTAGAACACTCACTTGCCCGGGGTTACCGGGCCATCCCCCAGGCCACCCTGGGTCACGGCTTGCTCGAGGTGCTCATGGTTATTTTGCTGCTTGTGGGGGCGGGTGATTACCTGGCCCTGCCTTATGTAACCGGTATTATTGGGCTGGCCGGAGGGCTGGTGCTGGCCTGGATGGGGTGGGGCATGATCAGAAGCGCGCTCTCGGGGAAACTGTTACTGGAAAACCCCTCCGGGGATGGGGGGACGGGCCGCCGTTCGCCTTTTTGGGACGGCATGATCGCCACCACCTCCAACCCCTACTGGTTTCTCTGGTGGGCTACTATCGGAGCAGGCTATGTTGCCCTTTCCCGGAACCACGGTTACCCCGGCGTTTTGCTCTTTTTCAGCGGGCATATCTTTGCTGACTTTCTCTGGCTGTCTCTTCTGGCGGCTGCGTTACTTTCAGGAAAAAGGTGGCTTACAGACAGGATCTACAGGTGGATTGTTTTTGGCCTGGGACTCTTTCTTGCCGCTTTTTCTCTTTTCTTTTTCTGGTCGGGGCTAAGGGTATTCATAGGGTGATCGGGACTTATGAGCAATGAAACTGCCCCGTAAGGGGGCTTACGGATCCGGGACCGGCTGCTCTCCGCGGCTTTACGAGCTAGTAATTGACCCCGATGAGGGGGTAGAACCAGCTGTAAAATGAACGCAGCAGCTCTGTAGGATTGGGAATTGGGACCCCGGCGGCGATGAGCAGGGCATAGACCGTGGCGGCGAGCCAGACGGCGGCGTAGCCGGCCAGCTCCGGCCATTTCTTTTGGTTGACCATAGCGGGTACCTGGATCAAGGCCATCAGAACCATGGCCAGTGCTACCCAAAACATATTCCCAGATTCCTCCTACAGGGGGCTGTTGGTCAGCCCCGAGCGTAAAATATCGAATTCAACAAAAAGGTCAATCTTTAGCTGCGGGTAGATCTCCTCATCCCACCTGCTTTCAATCTGCTGCCACAGCTTTGGGTTTTTGCGGTAGATCAGGTTGCCGAAACCGATCACGTCTGATTTAAGCTCCTGGGAGTGGCTGAGCAGGGCCTCGATGTGGTTGCGCGCTGCTGTGGCAGCGCGCCGCTCCAGTGCGCGGATCAGTTCATTGTCGGAGTCCAACTTGCCCGGTCCTTCATAATCCTGGATGCGGGCGTGAATTTTTACCTTCAGCTCGATGTGCCAGTCATTTGCATCGCCCTGCAAGCGCATCTGAGCTTTGTGTCCGAAAGCCCCAACGCTGATATAGCTGCCCTTCTTTTCGGGCGACTCGATGATCAGGATAGAGCGGAAAGCGCGGCTGGTGGCATAGGCCCACCCCAGGGTTTCATTGTCAGTGGCCCATCCGACCATCCGATCACCGCGGAAAAGTGCGCTGCCGCCTACCCGGGCCGGCGGCGGGGCGCTGGTTTCTCCACTGTCTCCACTGTTATCCTTTTCTCCCCCGGGTACATACAGCTTTCCGACGATCATCTCCTGGCCCTGTTGGCTCAGGGTGGAGATCAATTCATTTAAATCTTTTTCCGGAAAAACCGATTTCTCAAAACGGTTTGTGACGATAAAGCTATCCAACCCCTTGGCTCCGGTTTCCTCCAGCGGGAAGTCGGCATCCATAACTTTGCGCAGATCCCCATCGACTATTGCCGGCTTGGCGATGAGGCGGAACTGCCGGCCCCGTTCGAGTAGATCCAGAACATCCTTTAACCCCCTCCGGGCCAGCCTTTCCGAGAAAAGGACCACCCGACAGTGGGCCCAGAAAAGCTGACGGCTGGAAATGCTGTCTATATTGCGGACTGCTTCAAAGGGGGTGTGTCCTGCCGCCTCCGCGGTCCAGAATGCCTTTTCCCCGCTACTGCCGACCCCGGATTCTCCGCCGCTGCTCTGCCCTATGCCGGCCGGGTTGGCTATCTCGGCGATTACCCGATAAAGACCTTCTTCGGGGTTATAATCGAAACCTACAGCCAGCACTATGCCCAGGAGCTCAGGTTCGCGGCGGTTCCAGCAGCCGGTGCAGAGGCCGCCGGCCAGGGCGGTGACAAGCAGCAGAAGGGCCAGCTTCCTAATGCGCACCGGATCGCTTCCCTACAAGCCGGCGGATTAAATAGGCCCCCCAGAGCAGGGTAAAAGGCGGGATGATAAAGGCCAGGGCATAGGGTGCAAAAAAGTAAGGCTTGAAAAAATCAAAAAGCTGAAAAATGTTTTCATCCACATGTATGCCCATGGTGCTCCAGATTACAGCCATGGGCAGGATCAGGGGGCGGTAATTTTTAAGGCCCATCACTTGCGAGAGGCCCTTCGCGCCGCAGAAGAGGTAGATGGCCACCTCGATAAAAAGGCCGAAACCCCAGGCAAAGACCGCCAGGGCCTCCACCCGTTCAATGAATTCGCTGAGTGCAATGGCCCTGACCATGGTAAAGAAGGGGAAGGCTGTGCGCATACCTTTGTACGGCCCCAGAACGACCGTTGTTATAATGGTAATGGGGACGAGGATAGCACTGGAGCCGGCCAGGGCCCACAGCGCACTGCGCAGGGCTCGCTTCGGTTCGTTTGTGGAAGGGGTCAGCATGGTTAGCACCAGGAACTGGACCACAATTATTGATGGTGAGATTGTCGCCCTTAAAACCGGCCCGGCGCCGCGGGCCAATACAGGTTCAAGGTTGTAAAGCATGGTTCGCAGCAGGGGGAGCGGCATAAGCAGGCTGGCGATGATCATCAATAGGTAGGCTGGAAAGAGCAGATCGGCGGCCCTTCCGATGACCTCGATGCCGGCGTAGGCTGCCGCCGCCGAGACGATGACAAAGGCGGCAACAAGAAAGATCAGCGGCGTCTCTGTAAGGAAGGCGGTGACGAGCATATCCGCGTAGATGCGCACCTCTATCGCCGCCATGTGCAAAAAGCTCCAAAGGATGACCAGGGTCAGCGCTTTCCCCGGCCAGCGGCCCAGCAGCTTTTCGCTGTACTGGGCCAGGGTCAGATCAGGAAAGTGGGTGCCGGGGCCGCCGAAGAAGATGAGCAGCAGGGCTGCCGGGAAGAATTGTATGATTGCCGAGATCCAGGCATCCTGATAAGCGTCGGCGGTGGTCAGTACCGGCAGAAAAGCCAGGGCGATATTGCAGCGGACCATGAAGAGCATGAAAAAAAGCTGGCGGTTGGCGATCTTTTCCCGGGGCATTTTTAGTTTTCTCCCGGAGGCTCTTCGGGATCCTGTCCGGGCTGCGGTTTTTGCCCCGCCGGCTGGCGCAGCGGTTCGCGTCCGCCGGTAAGCCTGGGCCGGGCCTGCATGCCCCACCACCAGGCGGTGAAGATGGAGTCCTTGAGATCGGATACAACCAGGGGGGCAAAGGGACTGAGGATAGGCATGCCGAAGGAGCGCAGGCTGCAGAGATGGATCACGGTGAGCAGCAAAATGAACTGCAGCCCGAAGAGTCCAAAGGTAGCTCCGGAGATGGTGAAGATGAAGCGGAGCAGCCGAAAGGAGGCCCCCAGAGAAAACGCGGGGATGGTGAAACCGGTGATGGCGGTCAGCGCCACGATGATGACCACGCCCGGCGAGACCAGGCCGGCCTGGATGGCGGCTTGCCCCAGAATCAGCGCTCCGACGATGCTGATGGCCGGGCCGATGGCAGGCGGCAGGCGGAGCCCCGCCTCACGGAGCATTTCAAAAATGACCTCCAGGAGCAGCATCTCGGCAATCACCGGGAAGGGGACCCCCTCGCGGGAGCTGCTGATGCGCATAAAGAGATCCGTGGGCAGCAGTTCGGGATGAAATGTGACCACCGCAACGTAAATACCGGGCAAATTTAGAGAAACAACCAGGGCGGCATAGCGCAGCAGCCGGATGAACACGGCTATGGGTTGCAGCTCAAAGTAATCATCAGGGGCCTGCATGAGCATGTTCAGCTCGGTGGGGACGATGAGGGCGAAGGGGGTCCCATCCACCAGGATTGCCACCCGGCCCTCCAGCAGTGAAGTGATGACCTTATCCGGCCTCTCGGTATTGTAGGCCAGGGGGAACAGGGTATAGGGATTGTCTTTGATAAAATCCTCGATATAGCCTGTGCCGAGGACGGCGTCTATATCGATCTGCTGCAGCCTGGATCGCGCTTCGCGGACCAGTTTCTCTTTGGCCAGCCCCTTGATATAAACCAGGGCAACCTCTGTTTGGCTGAGCCGGCCCAGGGTCATGGACTCCATCCAGAGCTGGGGGATGGGCAGGCGCAGCCGGATGAGGGAGCTGTTCGTCCGCAGGCCTTCGATGAAGCCGTCTCGCGGCCCGCGCAGGGCGGACTCATTTGCCGGTTCGCTGACGGGCCTGGTTTGAGGCTCCCTGGTGTCGCAGAGCAGGGCCCCGGCATTGCCCTCCAGCATGACGGCGGCGGCGCCGCGAGCCATACCGGAGAAAAGGTCGGCGATATTTTTCGCCGGGTTTACCTGATCGGATGTAAGCAGCTGCTCCCGGGCAATTTTCAGCCCCTGCCCTTTTTTCAGGGCGACCTTCAGTTTTTCTGCCTCGATAATCAGGTTGCGGACAACTTCTTCCGCCGATCTTCTGTCGATGAGCCCTTCCAGGTAGATCAGCGCCGCTGGCAGCCCTCCGGCCCTGAAGCGGCGGGTGATGAGATCAAAGCTTGAGCCGCCGGCCTCATTTATTGCTTTCAGGTTGGCTTCGAGATTTCCGCCCAGTTTTTTCTGCGCCGATTCTGACATGAGCTCGCTGAGATCCTTTTCGGCATCACGCGTCAAGACTCTTCTGCCTCGACTGAACTTCTCTATAATCCAGTTAAGCAAGATCTCACCTTCCCGCTTTTTATTCTCTATCTATATCAGGAAAATATGTAAGCTGACCCGGGTCTGTGGATAAAAATATCTGACAGGGTGTTAAAAGGAGGGCAAAAATGCTAAACTAAAAGCAGATCAGGTTGCATTTGATGTTTTGGAAACACCGGAGGGTGAAATATCATGACAGCTCTTTAGGCCGGTGTAAAGGGATGGTGAGTCTATGTTAACGGGCGAGGTGAAAGGGACCCTTTCGCCCGGTTACCACGGCTGAAGCAGATTAAAAGAATGGGGGAGAGTCGTTCTTGAAACTTGACGGTCAATCGGAGATTGCTAAAATCGAAAGCGTGCTGGTGAAGCCTGTGCGCAGCGCCTGGTTGGGCCAGGAGCATATCGATTCCTGGTGGCGCAAACTTTACTATCCGGCCCGCCCCGATTTTAAAAAAGCAGAAGCGGAATATGAATCTTTCGTGGGGCTGCTGAAAGAACATGTTGATACTGTCATTGAACTGCCCGGGAGCGAAAGGGTCTCGCCCGATTCACTCTATCCCCGCGATCCGGTGGTGATTACCAGAGGGGGCGCTGTCCTTTTGAATATGGGCAAGGAACAGCGCCGCGTTGAAGCGGAGGTCATCGGCGGGTTTCTTAAAGAAAAAGGCGCTCCCATTCTCGGTTCCATTACTGCCCCCGGGACAGCGGAGGGCGGCGATTTTCTCTGGCTCGATGAGAAAACCCTGGCTGTAGGTCTCAGTTACCGGACCAACCGCGAAGGTGTGCGCCAGTTCCGGGAGCTGACCAAAGGGCTGGTGGATGAAATTATCGAAGTGCCCCTGCCGCACGGGAACGGCCCCGAGGAATGCCTGCATCTTATGAGTATCATCAGTCCCATAGATTCTGATCTGGCGGTGGTGTTTTCACCCCTGATGATTGTGCCCTTCCGCAGCAATCTGCTGGAAAGGGGGATCAGGCTCATCGAGGTGCCGCCTGAAGAGTACGAAAGCTTTGCCTGCAATGTTTTGGCTTTCGAGCCCCGCAAGTGCATCATGATTGAAGGCAATCCGCGCACCAGGAAAGCGTTGGAAAAGGCAGGGGCCGAGGTTTATACTTATCCCGGCGAAGAAATCTCGCTGAAAGGCGGCGGTGGGCCCACCTGCCTGACCAGGCCGCTGATCAGAGGTTAGAGGTTGGAAGTCGGAGGTTGGAAAATCAGGGGCAAGAGCTCTGCGGCCCCTGTTTCCAGCATCCAGGTGTCCCTTTGAAAAGGGGATAGATGGATCTAAAAAACCCCACAGGTGCCGGGGTTGCATTGCCAATACCGGATGGATGGAAGTGATCCCCATTAAATTGATCATCCTGCGCGACTATGAATCATTGAGCAGGCAGGCAGCCATGCTTGTGGCGAAAACGGTTTGCTCGAATCCGGCGGCAGTTCTCGGGCTGGCCACCGGCTCAACTCCGCTGGGTCTTTACCGCGATCTAATCGAAATGGTGCAACATGGCCATGTAAATTTCGGCAGGGTTACTACCTTCAACCTGGATGAGTATTATCCGATTACCAGGGAGAACCCGCAGAGTTACTACCAATTCATGCAGCGTCACTTCTGGGAGCCCGCGGGGATAAGTGCCGCCAGGGCACATATTTTGAAAGGGGATCCCGATGATGCGGCGGAGGAATGCCTCCGTTACGAACAGAGAATCAGGCGGGCCGGCGGGATCGATTTGCAGGTTTTGGGTATCGGCGTTAACGGCCATATCGGTTTTAACGAGCCCGGTGAAAGGCTGCAGGCGAAAACCCACCTGGCCGATCTATCAGGGGAGACCATTACCGCCAACAGCCGCTTTTTTGAGAAAACCGCCGATGTGCCTCGCATGGCGCTGACCATGGGCCTGGGGACGATCATGAAAGCGCGCTGTATTCTGCTCCTGGCATCGGGCGGGAATAAGGCCGCGGCAATCTGGGAGACCGTCAGGGGGCCGCTTACCACCGCGGTGCCCGCCTCGCTGCTGCAGGCCCATCCCCGGGTTACAGTGATGGTGGACCGGGGGGCAGGGCGGTATCTTGCCGGCCGGTGCGCTCCACAACATGCTCCTTTGCTGCGCCCAGGATAGCCTGCCCGCCCGCCTGGATCTTCGCAGGTAACCCCGAAACCCGCAGGCTGCTTGCAGCCCCGGGATACAACGGTTTAAGTCCAGGGTTAAAAAGCGCTTAAAATAGTCGGGACCTTGCCAATAGGGGAAATAGAGGGGAGGCGTAATTGTGCAGCTAGATTTTGTCAAAGGCCATATGGGTGGGAATACCATTCTTCTTCTTTATGGGGAGCAGCTGCCCCCCGGCAGGGAGCTCGAGCTTTCAGTGAAGGCATTGGGCCCCAATCATCTCTGGTGTCATGAGGGCGGCATTCTCTACCCTTCAGCCGGTGAAGCCGCGCTGAAGGTGAAGATCAGCGAGCCGACGCTGCCCTCCTTTATCAGCGCCTGCGGGGGGATGACCCAGGTTCTGGGCAAAGCCCTGGTAGAGACAGATGTGGGGGATCATTTCGGGATCAAGATCGGAGATCCTCTCACCGGGATAGACGTGGAAACGGATGCCGGTTTAACCGGTCTGGAAATCCACACCCTGGGGAACAGGGTTCTGCGCACCGTTACCGATATGCGTGCTTTTCTCAGCGAATGCCGGGAGAAAGGCGTCCAATCCTGGAAGCTGCGTGGTGTAGAAATATACCAGGTCGGGGTGGTTCTGGTAGCCAATGCCGACAGGATCAGGGCAGCCCATCCGGGCGTAGATTTTGCAAACTGGGATGCTTTCACAAAAGAACTGCTCAGCGAAATCCAGAATGAATTTCATAAAAAAACAGGCGCACGGGATTATTACTTTACGCTGTATGACTGGAATCCTGAAAGATCGGGTGACCTGCGGGTTTTCTTCCCCCACTGCATACCGCAGGACTACTATGAACCCGCCTGCGGCACAGGTAGCATCGCCCTCGGGGCGGCCCTGTTTTTTTCGGGTGAACTGGCGCAGCGGCAGGCCTTGCAGGAGGGGATAGTCAATCTGAAATTGGAATCCGGCGGCTCCTTTGGCCTGGGGGGGCCCGACATAACCGAAATTTTCCTGGAGATATCCGGCGGCGAACTGACCGGCGCCTCATTTACCCACAGCCTGGTGGAGATCACCGCTACCGGGAAGGTATACCTCTAACTGATTTTACTTCTTGAAGGCAGGCCCACGGGGGTTGCCGGCGCCCCCGCCCCCGCCGCTGGCAACGGGAGCGGTCCACCATTAGACGGTAGGGCCGTTCCCGTCAATTCATTAACCGTTACTGTAGCGGCGCATATAATATACCGGGTGAGCGGGTAAGAAGAGCTGCTGCACGTTTCCGTTTACCCCCTTCACTCAGCATCATCTAGAAAGGAGGTCTTGCCTCATGGTCAGACATTACAGCAGCGGTTCCTTTCCGGGCTCCGGCGAAGCCTCTATTTCATTTACAGGTATAAAGCCTAAAGGAGGGGGGCGGCATCCGGCTTTTTGCCCGCCCGGTTTCCAGGGCCGTTACACCGTTGTCCCCGGTGACACCATGTTTTTTATTGCACAGCGTTTCGGGGTCTCTCTTGATGCGCTGATAGCCGCCAATCCGCAGATCAGCGATCCTGGCCTGATTTATCCCGGCGATGTGCTCTGTGTTCCCGGCGGACCGCCGTCAACTGCATGCCGGAAACCGGATCGCTGCCCGCCCGGTTTTATGGGGCGCTACACAGTTGTGGCGGGCGATACCATGTACTTTATTGCACAGCGTTTCGGGGTCTCTCTTGATGCGCTGATAGCCGCCAATCCGCAGATCAGTGATCCCAGCCAGATTTTCCCCTGTGATGTGCTCTGTGTGCCCGGTGGTGGGCCGCCGCCTCCAACATGCCGGGAGCCGGTGTCCTGTCCGCCCGGTTTCAAGGGGCGCTACACAGTTGTGGCTGGCGATACCATGTTTACCATTGCGCAGAGGTACGGTGTCTCTGTGGACGCCCTTGCGGCTGCCAATCCGCAGATCAGTGATCCCAGCCAGATTTTCCCCTGTGATGTGCTCTGTGTGCCCGGTGGTGGGCCGCCGCCTCCAACATGCCGGGAGCCGGTGTCCTGTCCGCCCGGTTTCAAGGGGCGCTACACAGTTGTGGCTGGCGATACCATGTTTACCATTGCGCAGAGGTACGGTGTCTCTGTGGACGCCCTTGCGGCTGCCAATCCGCAGATCAGTGATCCCAGCCAGATTTTCCCCTGTGATGTGCTCTGTGTGCCCGGTGGTGGGCCGCCGCCTCCAACATGCCGGGAGCCGGTGTCCTGTCCGCCCGGTTTCAAGGGGCGCTACACAGTTGTGGCTGGCGATACCATGTTTACCATTGCGCAGAGGTACGGTGTCTCCGTGGATGCCCTTGCAACCGCCAATCCGCAGATCACCAATCTGAAAGTGCTCAAACCCTGCGACGTGCTTTGCGTGCCCTGTCCGTCGTCTTCCGATGTGTGAAGCTTGCTTAGCGGCCGGCTCTTGTTCCGGGGCCTCCCTGTTATTGCAGGGGGGCCCTGTACATTTTATCCAGCCTTGCCCAAAAAAACAGATGTATTTATCTTGACAACTTCATGGTTTATTACAAAAAAGAACCCCGGGTCCGGATGCTGAACCGGGCCCGGGGATATTTATTGGCGCTTATTTAAAAATACACTGCCATGTTCCATGCTTATTTATCCAGAAACTCCCACAGGTGAGTGTTCAGCACCCGGATATGGGTTCCTTTCATGCCCAGCGATCTTGACTCAATTACTCCGGCGCTTTCAAACTTGCGAATGGCGTTAACTATTACAGAGCGGGTGATCCCAAGCTCGTCGGCAATCCTGCTGGCTACCAGAAAACCCCTTTCCCCATCCAGCTCTTCAAGGACCTTTTTGATGGCCTGGTATTCGGAATAAGAGAGAGTATCCAGCGCCAGCCTGGCGTTGTTTCTTTGGCGGAGCTCCCGGTTCTTCATTGCTACGCTCAGGCGATACATCTCCATTCCGACGACAATTGATTTTATTTCCAGAAGTACAAGGTCATCTGTGTTAAAAGGTTTTTCAAAGCGGGCCAGGAATAGTGTGCCCAGCCGCTTGTCCCCCCAGATAATGGGGATTGTAGAGAGATACCTGTTGCTGTAGCTGCATTTTTCCCCTTCAACAAAGAGGCAGCTTTTGTTTTTTTGGTGAACATTGATATGCTCCCGGTCGTCTTTCATCAAAAAGTCTCTGCAAAATTCCTTGGTAAAGAATAAATCATCCGCTGCCCCTTCGAACAGCAGCTCACAATCTACGTCGTAGAGTTGGGACCACCCCAGGATTTTACCTGTGCTGTCTGCGATATAGGTGTTTGCCTGGACCAGATCTTTCAAGACTTCAGCCAGCTTGTTAAAGTCCACATGCCGGCTGGCATCTTTCTGCAAATGCTGGTTGATACGACGAGATTTTTCTAGAAGTGGCGAAGTTATCATGCTTCTTGTCTCCTTGTGCTTATATTGTTGTTGCGTAGCTAGAGTTTAAATATTTAAGAAAGGGTGTTCCTTTCCCCTAATATCCTAATATACAGGATTCTATAACAAATATCAAATTCTTTTTAAGTTTAATTATAAAAATGCTAGTCGACAAAGTAAATGCTAGTCGACAAAGTAAATGCAACCGGCATCTGGCGGGACCCGAACGTGCTGCCGATCATTTCTCTGTAGATGGGTTATGTTCACAGGCCCAGATAGTCCAGCACGACCCTTTGAATATCCCCTTTGTCGACAACAGTGCGGTGCCGTACCGGCAGCGCCTCCAGATTATTTAGAGGTGCGGGGATCTCCAGTCTGGCTGCCTGCGCCAGCACCGGCAGCATCTCAAAGGCGGATCGGCCGGCGGTTCGTCTTCCGGGCAGCACGGCGGGGACAACGCTTTCTACAAATTTAAAGGGGCTGGCCGTGGCGGTGATGACGGTTTTGGTGGTGTCACCGGTGGATGCCCGGTACTTGTCATAGACTGCTTTTCCGGCAGCCGTGTGCGGGTCAAGCAGGTAGCCGTATTTCCGGTAAGTATCCCCAATGGCGGCTGTTGTCTCGTCATCGCCGGCCCAATGGGAGCGGAATATGCCGGTGACGGAACCGGTGCTTTCCGGTTCAATCCGAAAGGAACCTTTCTCCTGCAGAAGGCGTATCCACTCCCTAACCCTGGCGGGATCGCCGCCGGCCAACTCGAAAAGCAGCCGCTCCAGGTTGCTGGAGAGAAGAATATCCATGGATGGGGAGATGGTGCGATAAAAGGGGCGGTTCCGGTTGTAGAGACCGGTATTGAAAAAATCGCTGAGCACGTTGTTTCTGTTTGTGGCGCAGATCAACTTGTGCACCGGCAGCCCCATGCGGGCGGCATAAAAAGCAGCCAGGATGTTGCCGAAATTGCCGGTGGGAACAACAAAGTTAATTCTTTCCCCATTCTTGACCTCTCCGCTGTTTTGCAAGTCCACGTAGGCAGAAAAGTAGTAGGCAATCTGGGGCAGCAGGCGGCCCCAGTTTATAGAATTGGCCGACGTGAATTTGAAACCCTTGCGGGCCAGTTTTACCGACAGGGCTCGATCTGCAAAGAGCGATTTTACCCCGGCCTGGGCATCGTCGAAATTGCCCCGCACGGCTGCGACATGGACATTGCCGCCTTCCTGCGTAGACATCTGTCTGCGCTGCAGCTCGCTGACTCCCTCGTGGGGATAGAAAACAATGACATGTGTTCCCGGCACATCGCGGAAACCTTCGAGGGCGGCCTTGCCCGTATCCCCCGAGGTGGCGACAAGGATGACTGCCGCGGACCTTTCTCCGGTTTTTGCCGCCGCCCCGGCGAGCAGGTGCGGCAAAAATTGCAGTGCCATATCTTTAAAGGCGCAGGTGGGGCCGTGCCACAGTTCCAGGATGTAGAGCCCTTTTTCCAGTTTGTGAATGGGCGCAATGGCCGGGTGTCTGAAATTGGCGCCTCCATAAGCACTCATGAAGAATGCGGCAATCTCTGCGGCAGAGAATTCCTCCATAAAGGGGCGTGTAACGGCGGCAGCCCGCCCGGGATAGTTTTTGCCGGCAAGGGACTCCAGGTCTATTGAAGGCAGCGGCTCCGCTGGAACAAAAAGACCGCCGTCGCCGGCAAGTCCTTTCAACACCGCTCCGGCTGCGGAGTAACATGTATTATCTCCGCGAGTACTGCGGTAAAGCATGATGGATCCCCCCGTTGCCTGGCCCGGCTGCAAGATAACAGTGCGCGCCTCTATTTTAACTACAGTGTTCGCCGGGAAAGGCTGCGATCCTTTTATCCGCATCTGGTGGACTACAGGGCGGGGCGCCAGGTGCAGTCCTGCGGCCTGTTCCGGGGCCGGCATAAGCGGGTTAAGGCAAATAATAACAGGGGCGTGTAACGGGCCATTTTTGACCGATAACCCATATATTCGCCCCCATCTCCTGCGGGTACAGCCTCCCGCGGTAAAAAGAAAGCAAAACTAAGCATAAAAGTAAGCATCGCCACGCAAAATATACTTGTTTTTATTTTCACTAATTGTTATACTTAGTGTTAAAGTATTCAGGAAACATTTTGAAACAGCTGACAGGTAAAACCGGCAAGGATCAGGAAACTTTACTTGTATAGCAGACCTGCTCTAATCCCTCTCAACATACAGCAAAATTTTCTACTTATCAAAAAGCGCAGTTTCTCACAGTACTCCCGGTCCGGGCTTGCCCCGTGTATTCTGGAACGGGTTGTACACGGCTATCGTTAAAATCAGCGACTCTGGAGGTGATGATTATAAAGTTTTACTGCATGTCCGGTAAACCGGAGGAAGGGCATACGCCCCCATGGCATGATTTTTGGGAAGCCCTGGCATGTGTGTTGAAGATGAGCATTGCCACGATTGATCGGCGCGGACGGTTGCTTTCTCTTTATAATCCCCCCTGTTCTGCCATCGGGCAGGGCGGTCATCCTCCACTGATGGCGGCTTATGAAGATTTCTACAGACGTATCCCCCAGGTGCATACTGATCTTGGAAAAGGTCAATTGCTGGTTGATCCCTTCGGGATGGTTGTGAGCACGGCCAGGCTCGAAAACGGTTCCTTTCTGCTTCTGGGATACCGCTCCGAGGGGCGGAAACCGAAACACCCGGAGGATTATTTAAAAGGGGCGGAGGGGCTGAAGGACCCCAGGCGCAGCCCTTTAAGCGTTCATATGACGCCGGCGGCCCGGAGGGAGATAAAGGAGCGTCTTGCCCGGATCGTCAGTCTGCACTCCGCGCTGTACCGCTGCTGCAGTGAACCGGGCCTGGTTGCGCTTCTGCCGGCCGTTGCTTTGGTTAACGAGCTTATAGCGCTGACTTTTGATCCCGGATATTTTGATCTGGAAGCCGTCCTGAAACTCATAGCCTGTTTCCTGGCGGCTTTTGCCGGGGACGGGGGCGCTTTTGTCTTCAGTTATGAGCATCCGGGCCGGATGCTAACTCTCAGCTGTGGTGAAGGGCACCGGATCATGACAGCTCTAGCAGATGATTGGAAATCGCTGGGGAGGCTGAAAGATCCGGTCCATATTTTTGGCGGACTGGTTCAAGAGAGGGTCGAAAAGGAATACGCCTCGACATTTGAAGGGCTTCACTGCAGGAGCGGCGCCGCCTCCGTCTACCTGGGCCTCATCAGCGCAGAAGGCGGCCCTTTCCGGCAGGCGCTTCTTGCTCTGGCTGAAAAGGCCGCCCTTGCCCTGAAAGTTTCACTGCTGTCAAGAGTATTTCAATATCGCTGGGGAAAAATTTTTAACTCCATCGAGCAGGGCATTGTTGTCGTCGACAGCAAGGGCATCATTTTCTTGATGAACCACGCGGCAAAAACATTCTTCAACGGTTTGGACAGGACGATTCCCAAGGCAGGTATGCCGATCGGCTGCTGCAATCTGGACCATCAAATTGAAGAGGCCGTCTGCATTGCTGCCGGAAACAACGGTAGTTCTATGCAGGAATGTTCCGCCCCGGCCGGCGGGGGTTCACAGGGCTATCTGTGCTGGGAGGTTGTTCCCCTGTTGCGCGAAGATGGCGGCAGCGCCGGCGCTGTTCTGCTGTTCAGCGATATAAACGAACGGGTAAAAATCCATCATGAAATCCAGGATTGGGAAAGGCTGGCCAAAGCAGGGGAGGTCGCCGCCGGGTTGGCCCATGAAATTCGCAACCCCCTGGCTACGGCAAAGGCGGCTATTCAGCTGATCAGAATTTTTGAAGATCCCGTCAAGCAGGAGGAACTGCTGCTTAAGCTGGAGTGCGAAATGGACCGGATGGGTGCTATACTTACAAATTTTTTGGATATCACCAAGCCCCAGCCGGAAAAAAGACTGGAAAAGGTAAATTTAAATGATATTATCCATGAATTATCCTTTTTGCTGAACAGTGAAGCTTTGCTAAACGAAATAGATCTTAAGATCAATCTCTGCCCGGGGAAGATGCCGGAGGTACTCGGTTCTCCCGACAGCATCAAGCAGGTGCTGCTCAATATTGCCCGCAACGCCATTGAAGCGCTGAGGGAAGGGGGCGAACTGGAAATATCCACTTCTCTGAGAAATGGCCGGGTCCATGTTATCCTGAAGGATAACGGGCCGGGGATTCCCGCTGAAAATATGGAGATGTTAACCAGGCCGTTTTTTACGACAAAGCCCGGCGGCACCGGGCTGGGCCTCTACATCTCTTCAACAATTGTGAGAATGATGGGAGGAGATCTGGATATAGTGAGCGGGGTGGGCAAAGGGACAACGGTCAACCTGGCACTGCCGGTCTGCGATAATATAACGTAACACGAGCCTGTTTGGAGGATCAATATAAAGAGAAAGGGATGAAAGGATGGATTCCGTTGATGTAGTGGTAATTGATGATGATGAAGGCATCCGCTGGATACTACAGCAGGTTCTGGCCATGTGTAACTATAGCTGCGATGTGGCCGGTGATGCAGCGAGGGGAATCAGTGCTGTGAGCCGCTACCGTCCCCGCCTGGCAATTATTGATATAAAACTTGGTGCGGTGAATGGTTTCGAAGTAGCCCGGATGATCCGGCAGGATCATAATGATGTGAAAATTCTTTTTGTCACAGGTTACAAGGAAGCAATTGCAGATCGGGTTGAAGCGGAAGAAAATATAGTAGGCGTTCTGGAAAAACCTTTCAATGTAAAAGACTTGCTGAAACTGGTTGCCGAGGCGGTGCCGGTGCCGGGGATTGTTAACAGCGGATCTATGCCGCTGCAAAAAGTTTATGATAGAATGGCTGCAGGTGATGAAGGAGTATATTCCCGGAGGTGATATGATGCCGAAACTCACATTCTTGGGACATGCCTGTTTTTTACTGGAGGGACAAGATGGAGAAACCCTGCTTTTTGATCCCTTCCTCTCGGGCAATCCTGCAGCAAAAGTTGATCCCGCTGATATCAGGGTCCGCTATATCCTCGTCTCGCATGCGCATGGCGATCATCTGGGCGACGCCTACGACATTGCCGCCGCCAATGATGCACTGATCATCTCTACCGCGGAGATAGCCGATGCGGCACAAGAAAGAGGCTGCCGCGCCCATGCCCTGCATATCGGCGGCAGCCACCGCTTTCCATTCGGATCGGTCAAGGCGACGCTGGCTCTTCACGGCTCGGGTATTCCCGGAGGCCATGCCTGTGGCTTTATCGTTGAATACGGCGGCAAGGTGATCTATTTTAGCGGTGACACCGGCCTTTTCGGCGATATGAAGCTTATCGGGGAGTTGCATGCCCTTGCCCTGGCCCTTTTGCCCATTGGCGATAATTTTACCATGGGCATCGATGATGCCGCTGTCGCCGCCTCCTTTTTAAAAGCCCGCCAGGTGATCCCCTTTCATTACAACACCTGGCCCATTATTGAAGCTGATCCAAAACTGTTCAAGGAGAAGGTGGAGCGGCAGGTGGAAACGGACTGCGTTATTTTGCAGCCTGGTGAGGTACACAGCTTTTAGGCTGCCGCCTGCTTTTTGCTAACAGAGAAACTGCAAGGAATATGTTGGTTGGAGCCGGTGCCGGGCACCGGCTCCAACCGATTTTAAGGATTATCCGCCATCCCGGTCCTTTTCCTTTTTTCAGCGAGGCTCTATTTCTAATCGCTTTTACCCTGTCCGGAGCGGGTACCCCCTGGAAGCCCTCTGCGGTCTGGGCCGGGGTTTGCTGGCCATTGCCAATGCGGCCCGTATTCTCGGGGCGGCAAGCAGGAAGGAGCACCTCAATCGGGAATAAATGATCAGGTAGAAGAATATAAAATTCAACCGGAGGTGTTCCCAATGGCCGAGACGGCGACCTATGTCCGAATGTCACTCCCCGAGATTGAGGCCCTGGACCGGGAGAAAACCATTTTTCTGATGGCGGTAAGCCCCATTGAGGTTCACGGCCCGCACCTGCCCCTGGGTACCGATGTCTTTGTCGCCCAGGATCTGCTGCAGCGCTATGCAGACGCCCTGCATGAAGAATATCCCGATTATACCCTTGTGGAGCTGCCTTCCCTGTACCTGGGCTCCGACGCCCTGCCGGTAAAGGGCTCCCTGTCGGTGCCTGCTCCTCTGCTGCGGAAAGTGCTGCTGGCATATGTCAGGGGGCTGGCGGCGCAGGGTTTCCGCTACCTATTTCTGGCAGACAATCATGGCGGCCCGCGGCACCAGATGGCCACCGAAGCGGCCTCGCGGCAGGCCTGGCGCCGCCACCGCTTCTGTCTGGTAAATCCTTTCAACCGTGATTTCCGGCTCATGGTTCAGCATGATCCCGCCTTTCTGGAAGAGACGGGGCTGCGGCCGGGCAACTGCGGTGACGATGCCGATGCCCATGCGGGGACCAATGAAACTTCACTAATGCTGCGGTCCCACCCGGAGCAGGTCAGGGAAAACTGGCGCACGGTGGAGCCTTCGCTGCCGCCGCCCTCGTCGGGAGCAGTTCTATTTCTCGGACGCCTTGTTTCCCTTTTTTCGCGAATTCTTGGCGAAGATATAAAACATCTTGCTGCAACGCTGGCCTGGGTGGGTGATCGGCAGATGAAACCCTATATGGGTGCGCCGGCGCTGGCTGCGGCGGAGTCAGGGGAGGCGATGCTGCAGGCGCGCACCGCCATTGCCATGGGTTTTTTCCGCCGCGCTCTTGCCGGAGAGGAGATCCGGATAACGCCGCTGCTCTGGGGGCTGCGTCTGCTGCAGATCCTGCCGGAATAGCCTGAGTGCCGCTCCTGCGCCGAAGGCGTATCTGATCAGGAGCCGCCGCTGTATTTACCGAGGCCGCCGGGCTGGGCGTTTACGGAAAAAACAGCTGAACCGGGGCTCTGCCGGGCCGGTAATTGCTCCGCTCTATCCGGCCCGCCGGGAAATAAAAAAGCCGGTTGTTAAACCGGCTTTGGTTTCAAACGCTGGCAGTTTCTGATCCAGGTGAGCCCGGACCTATAACTTGGTCACGTTTGCAGCCTGGGGTCCGCGGTTTCCTTCGACTATTTCGAATTCTACCTCCTGACCTTCTTCCAGGGTTTTAAATCCCTCTTCCTTAATTTCCGAGTAATGCACGAACACATCTTTTCCTTCCTCTACCTCGATAAATCCGTACCCTTTTTGAGGGTTAAACCATTTCACCCGACCTTGCATTAAATCCGTTACCTCCTAGAATGCCCTGCCGGCGGCGGGGCGAATTTCGATACGACATTAACATATTATCCGCATAAATGCAAGATAAAGAAAAAACGAAAAAAAGGGCATGTTGCGCTGCTGCCCCTGTTGGGGTATATTTTAAAAAGGTGAATGGAAAGGTGTTGGCTTCATGGTTGCCGGCGTGGGTGTTGACCTGGTTTCTATAGCCCGGATCGAGCGGGCTTACCGCCGCCGCCCGCGGCGCTTTTTAAGGCGGCTTTTTAGCACCGCCGAGCTCTCTCTGCTTCTGCCGCGGCGCCCTCTTTTCCCGGCCATGGCCGCCCGCTTCGCCGCCAAGGAGGCGGTTTTAAAGGCAATAGGATGCGGCTATGCCCCGGCGTCATGGCAGGATGTGGAGATCATCGCACTACCCGGCAGGCCGCCCCGGGTGCGGCTTTCAGGTTGTGCCGCCTCCAGGGCCGCTGATGGGGGCATCAGCCGGATTGCCCTGTCCATGACCCACGAACCGCCCTTTGCCGCCGCCGTGGCCGTCGCCTATGGCAAAAGAATCCCGGGAGACTAAATCGCAGCCTTGCCCTGCCTTTCCAACCTCCTACTTCCGACCTCCAACCTCCAATAAGAGCCCGCCCGCCTTGATTATCCCGAGCTGGCGCGGCGAGAGTTCATGCCTTACCGTAAAAGAGCAGCCCCGGGTGCAGTTGGTGATGGTGATGCTCCCCCCGGCCAGCTGTTCATGCACGTTTTTGATTACCAGGCAATCATCCTGCTGCAGCAGATCATAGTCGGCCGGGGATTGAAAAATCAGGGGGATGATCCCAAAATTGACCAGGTTGGTATGGTGGATCCGGGCAAAAGACTTCGCCAGGACCGCCTTTACTCCGAGATACATGGGCGCCAGAGCGGCATGCTCCCGGCTCGAGCCCTGGCCGTAATTCTCTCCGCCGACAACGAGCCCGCTGCCGGCTTTCCGGGCCCGCCGGGAGAAACTCTGATCAAGGGGCGCAAAAACATACTCGCTTATCGCCGGAATATTTGAGCGCAAAGGTAAAACCCCGGCCCCGGCGGGCATGATCTGATCGGTGGTAACATGATCCCCTGTCTTCAGCAGGAGGGTCATGGATAGATCGCCTGTCAGGGGGTTGTTCAGGGGCAGAGGCTTGATATTGGGGCCGCGGACAATCTCCACTTTGCCGCTGTTTTCAGGCGGGCTGATGATCATATTATCATCTATTATGGGCGGCGGCGCCTCAGGCAGCTCCGGAGGTTCTCCCAGTGCCCGGGGATCGGTGAGGCAGCCGCGCAGGGCTGCCGCTGCCGCCGCCGCCGGGCCGGTGAGATAAACCGATGCATCTGCCGTGCCGCAGCGCCCCTGAAAATTTCTGTTGAATGTGCGCACCGACAGGGAGCCCGAGGGAGGGGCCTGTCCCATCCCGATGCAGGGGCCGCAGGCCGGTTCGAGAACCCTTGCCCCCGCGGCAATCAGCTTCTCAAGGGCTCCACTGCGCGCCAGCATCAATAAAACCTGGCGCGAACCGGGCGCGATCACCAGGCTGACGCGCCTGTGGACGGTTTTACCCTCCAGCATCTCCGCAACGAGGAGCAGATCCTGAAAAGAGGAATTTGTGCAGCTGCCGATGGCGACCTGGTCCACAGGGAGGGGGCCAATTTCGCGGAGGGATTTGACTGCATCGGGGCTGTGCGGGCAGGCTGCCAGCGGCTCAAGTTTGTCCAGCTCAAGGGTGATCTCATCGTCATAAAGGGCGTCCGGATCAGCCTGCAGCTCTCTCCAGGCCCCCCCTCGCCCCTGGGAGGAAAGAAAACTTCGGGTTTGCTCATCGCTGGGGAATATGGAGGAGGTTGCTCCCAGTTCGGCGCCCATATTGGTGATCGTGGCCCGCTGGGGGACCGTCAGCAGGGCTGCACCCGGGCCGCCGTACTCGATAATCCGGCCCACACCTCCCTTAACGGTGAGGCGGCGGAGCAGCTCCAGGATTACATCCTTGGCTCCGCACCAGGGAGGCAGCGCTCCCATGAGTTTTACCCGGAGCACTCCCGGCATGTTCAGATAGTAAGGGGAGCCGGCCATGGCTACCGCTATATCCAGCCCTCCAGCACCGATGGCCAGCATACCCAGGCCGCCCCCCGTGGGTGTATGGCTGTCCGAGCCGAGAAGGGTTTTCCCCGGAATGCCAAAGCGCTCCAGGTGAACCTGGTGGCAGATCCCATTGCCGGGGCGGGAAAAGTGGATTCCGTAGCGGGCTGCCGTTGATTGCAGGTAACGGTGGTCATCGGCGTTTTCGAAGCTGCCCTGGATGGTGTTGTGATCAATGTAGCTTACTGAGAGTTCGGTGCTGACCCGCGATCTGCCCAGCGCTTCAAACTGTAGACAGGCCATGGTGCCGGTGGCATCCTGCGTCAGCGTCTGGTCGATGCGGATGGCGATCTCCTCTCCCTGCCGCAGCCGGCCGCTAACAAGGTGTTCTTTCAGTATTTTTACCGCTACGTTGTCAGGCATGCCTTTGTTCCCCTCTTTCCGCGCTTATGCAATTGGTTAAAATATAACAGAGTGGGGCGGCCGGGTCAATTTATCCCTCCCGATGATCTCCATGAAGGGGCGGGGGCGGAATCTTTTTGCCGGGGGCGCATATTATAATGCCGGGGAGGGGTCTTAACCGGATTGGCGGCCCGGTGGGAACAGAAGCCCCGGCGGGGAAGGTTCCTCTCTGTACCGGCTTGGAAAGCACACGGTATGTGCCCTTGACAGCGCTGAAAAGCGGTGCTATTATTTTTACCAGAAAGCAGGAGTGCTTTTTTTTAAAGGCAATCCCGAGTGTTTCAGTCAGGATTTAGCTGGAGGAGTGATTTTTTGAAGCTGTCAGCCAGGGTGGAGTATGGTGTTCGGGCTATGGCTGTGCTTGCTCTTCATGATCGCCTGGGCCCGCTTCCGCTGCGGGAGATTGCAAAAAGCGAGGGGATATCCTTTCATTTTCTTGAACAGATATTTCCCGATTTGCGCAAAGCCGGGCTTATCGGCAGTGTCAGGGGCGCCAGGGGGGGTTACTATCTGCTGCGGCCGCCGGGGCAGATCAATGTGGGAGATATAGTGCGTGCCGTGGAAGGCCCCATTGTTCCGGTGAATTGTCTTGCTGAGCATGAAGGGCGGGAGCTGCGCTGCCACCGCGGCGAAGCCTGCAGGACCCGCCATGTCTGGGAAAAACTGCGGGACCGGATCAACGAGGTCCTTGACAGCGTTTACCTGGAGGATCTGATCGGAACAGAGGCGGGCATATTCAGTGAATAGACCGGTGAACCGGGAAGGAGGTTTGCATTTTGCCGAAAGGGCAGATCTACCTGGATCATGCGGCTACAACGCCGCTGCGTGAAGAGGTGCTGGAAGCCATGCTCCCCTACCTGCAGGGGATATTTGGCAATCCCTCCAGCATGCATTCTGCGGGCCGGGAGGCCCGCTCGGCCGTTGCCCTGGCGCGGGAGAAGACAGCACTGGCCCTGGGCGCCGGCAGTGAGGAAATATTTTTTACCTCGGGAGGAACAGAGGCAAACAACATCGCCATCAAGGGCACGGCGCTGCAGCAGAAGAAAAAGGGGCACCTGATCACCTCCTCCATAGAGCACCACGCTGTTTTTGACGTCTGCAGGGAGCTTGCCGGTGAAGGGTTCAAGGTGACATTTTTGCCGGTGGACCGCTGCGGCGCAGTTGATCCTGAAAGTATAAAACAGGCGCTGACACCGGAGACATTTCTTATCTCCATCATGACGGCCAACAACGAAGTGGGCACAATTGAACCTGTGGCCGCTGTTGGGGCGCTGGCCCGGGAGCGAGGGATCATTTTTCACACCGATGCCGTTCAGGCGGTGGGCCAGATTCCCATGGATGTCCGCGAGATGAACATTGACCTGCTCTCCCTTTCTGCGCATAAGTTTAACGGACCCAAGGGCGTGGGCGCTCTGTACGTCCGCCAAAATATTTCTCCGGCGCCGCTTTACCGCGGGGGCGGCCAGGAACGGGGGATGCGCCCGGGCACCGAGAATGTCGCCGGCATTGTGGGACTGGCGCGTGCCCTGGAGTTGGCTGTTGAGGAGATGCCCCATAAGAGTGAGCGCCTGCGGGCGCTGCGGGACAGGCTTATTGCGGGGCTTCTTGAGATGGGCGATGTTGTTCTTAACGGGCATCCAACATCCCGCCTGCCGGGCAATGTCAATGTAAGCTTCAATTATATCGAGGGTGAAGCGCTGCTTCTGGGGCTGGATCTGGAGGGGATTGCCGCCTCCAGCGGCTCCGCCTGCACCTCGGGCTCCCTGGAGCCTTCGCATGTCCTGCTGGCCATGGGTCAGGAGCAGCAGCTTGCCCGCGGTTCCCTGAGGTTGACCCTGGGCCTGGGTAACAGTGACGCAGATGTGGAATCTCTTCTGGCTGTGATTTCGCCCCTTGCAGGGAGGCTGCGCAGGATGTCTGCGCTTTATCCCGGGCAGAGCTAAAAGGAGGTACTGCAGAATGTACAATGATAAAGTAATCGATCATTTCACCAACCCGCGCAATGTGGGGGCGATGTCCGATCCGGATGTTGTCGGAGAGGCTGGAAGCTTCAAATGCGGTGACACGATGAAGATCTTCCTGAAGATCGAAAAAGGAAAGATCATCGATGTTACATTCCAGACCTTCGGCTGCGGTGCCGCCATTGCCAGCAGCAGCATGCTTACGGAAATGATCAAGGGGAAGACCCTGGATGAGGCACAGCAGGTGACGAACGAAGCTGTCGCCCGCGAACTGGGCGGGCTGCCGCCGCTGAAAATGCACTGCTCCAACCTGGCTGCCGATGCGCTGAAAGATGCGATAAAGCGCTACCGCGGGGAGGTGTAGAAGAGCCGATCCTGTTCCTGAGCCTGTCCAGCCCACCGCATAAATAATTTTTCCTCCGCATATATTTAATTATTCTGCAGCCGGCGGAGGAGATTTGTTGAATCGTAAAACAATCACAGGGAGGCCGGGACGGACGAGCCCGCCGGACCGGCGGGGCACCCCCGGGCGAAAAAGCCGGGGTGGGGCCTATGTTTTTGTCGGAAGGAGAAGCAAGCGCAGGCAGAAAGCTGTCCCAACACTGTCGCGGCGACAGAAGATCGTTGCCGCCGCGACGCTGCTTCTGCTCCTGCTTCTGCTTAGCTACTGCGGTTTGATCCGGCCTCCGGTTCTTCAGCAGGCGCCGGGCTCTCCTGAGCCGGGCGATAAGCGTGAGCCCGGGTGGCGGAGTGCGGATAGTCCGTACTCCCGTTTTTTACAGCAGATTCTGGGATATGAAATACCGGGTCTCGAGCCGCCCCCCTTTTCCGGTGACGGGCAGATTTACGGGTCTATCTGCGTGATGGTGCGCTTCCTGACGGGCATTGATCCCCGCGATCCCTGCACTGTTCTGGAGCTTGAGCTTGGGGGGGCCCCCCGGGTTTCCCTGCCGGTGCAGTGCTCGCCCTCCGCCGATGCACCGGGCGGCAGTGAGCCGGACTTACCGGTTCAGCCTGCTGATCCGGCTGCCCCCCCCTGGGGAGGCTCGCTCTTTCCCTTTCCGATTCCGGATTACGGAGACGCACCGATTTTACTTTTTCACACTCACGCCAGCGAGGCTTTTATTGTCTCTTCCGGGGATCCCGCTTCATCAGGCGGTACTGTTGTCACCGTTGGCGAAAAGCTGGTGAGGCTGCTCGAGGAAAACTACGGTCTGCAGGTGCTCCACCATTGCGGTGTTTATGATCAGCCGCGGAGTTATTCCTACAGCAAGATCCGACCGGTGATCGAGGGGAAACTTGCCGGCAACAGCGGGATCAAGATGATCATCGATTTGCACCGCGACGGCGTCGCCAGGGACAAGACCACAGCCAGGCTGGGGGGGGAGGACTATGCAGCGATCCTCCTCGTTGTCGGCAGCCATAACCCCCTGTACCAGGAAAACCTGCGGCTGGCCCTGGTCCTGGATAAAGAACTGGAGGCAGTTTTACCGGGCCTTTCCAGAGGCCTTTATGAGCGAAATTTTACCTATAACCAGGACCTGCACCCCTGTGCTCTGCTGATCGAAGTGGGCGGCCATGAAAACAGTATTGATGAGGCGCTGCGCTCCCTCCCTTACCTTGCCGAGGCCCTGGCCCGCACCTACTACATCTTTTTTATGCGGGATTGAATATTCCAAACCCTTTACGTAAAAGTTAATAGGGATCGACTGTACCCGGGGGGCAGATCTCATGCGCGAATTAACCATTTCTCTGGCAGCTCTGCTGCTTGCCGCCGCACTTGTTTACGCCGGCCTCAACCTTGCCGAGCTGGGCATTACAGGTCTGCTGTCCTGCGAGTGCAATCATGAGGCTTTCTCTATCCGGATGGGTCCTCAGGAGGCTCTGGTGATTACTTTTGCTGGCAGATCAACCTGCCTGCATACGGGCGAACTCTGCGCCGCGCTACGGCAATGGTGGGACAGGCTGCTTCGCCCCTCCGGTGCAACATAAAGGGATAAAATCCTTGACAAAACCCCGGCCGGATGATATTTTGTTAGAGAGATTAGCACTCTTCATCCGTGAGTGCTAACACCGCGGCAAAGGGGGGACGGCAGATGGAGATTCTTAACGAGAGAAAAAAGCAGATTCTGCATGCTGTTGTGGCCAATCATATTCAGACGGCTGACCCCGTGGGCTCGCGAACGGTAGCCCGCGCTTACCGCATGGGGCTGAGCTCAGCAACAATACGCAATGAAATGGCCGATCTTGAGGAAATGGGCTACCTGGAACAGCCGCACACCTCTGCCGGGCGCATCCCCTCCCAAAGAGGTTACCGTTATTATGTGGATCATCTCATGGCCAGGGGCAAACTTGGTGATGAAGAGGAACGCTCCATCAGCCGCTCCTTAAGCCTTGAAAAGATGCGGGAAATAGAGCAGATCATCTCCAATGCGGTAAGGGTTCTCTCTTCGGTGACAAACCAGACTACCCTGATCATGGGGCCGCAATTTCAGAAAAGCACTTTTCAACAGATGCGGATTCTGCCCCTTGACGAGAACAGGGGGCTGGTGGTGCTGATTACTGAAAGCGGTTTTATCAAGAACAAGGTTATCGAGCTGAACCAGAGTCTCTCCCCGGCGGAGCTGCACCAGGTTGTCACTTACCTCAACCAGAAGCTTTTCGGGCTGACTATCGATCAGGTTACCACCTCGCTGATAAACGAACTGAAGCGCGATCTTTTCAGGCGTCTTGAGATTCTGGAGCAGGCTTTTATTTTGCTGGAAGAGAGCCTCAGGGAGGAGCAGCAGGCCCGGGTATTTTTGGGGGGGACCACCAATATTCTGAACCAGCCGGAATTTAAAAGCGTGGAAAAAATCCACCGGATGCTCTCCCTGTTTGAGCAGGAATCACTTTTATTTGAAATTTTGGAAAAAGGCTTGTCTGAAGAAGGCATAGTAGTTAAAATCGGTACGGAAAATGAGTGCAAGGATATTCACGAGTGCAGCCTGATTACGGCCGCTTACAAGATCGATGAGCGGGTTATCGGCACCGTGGGAGTGCTCGGGCCCACACGGATGAACTACCGCTGGATTATCGCCGTCTTGCACCGCCTGGTGGATCAGCTTAACAGGACGCTGAGTTCCGATCTCTAGCCGTTGGACGGTCAAATCATAGAGGAACAGGAGCATGGTTATGGAAAAGGAGAAAAAGGATGCCGCCAATCCGGAAAATGCAGCCGGGGTTTTTCCAGGGGATGGGGATAATTTAACTGGAGCGCCTGCAGCAGAGGGCTCCGCCGCAGGGGCGGCGCAGGAAAGCGGCGGCAGTGCGGAGACGGCCCCGGGCGGGTCGGAATCTCATGTTGCAGAAGCAGCCTGGGCCCGCGAAAAGGATGAACTCATCTGCCTGGCTCAGCGGAAGCAGGCCGATCTCGAAAATTTTCGCCGTATCAGCCGGATGAGGGAAGAGGAGATCAGGGCATACGGCCTTTCAGATTTTTTGAAAAGGCTGCTGCCCGTTCTTGACAATCTGGAGAGGGCCCAGATAACGGCTTCTGACGATGAGAGCGTCCCGGAGTCATACCTTCAGGGGCTGTTAATGATCCGGAAACAGCTGCAGCAGTTGCTTGAGCAGGAAGGCGTTGTTGAGATCGAGGCTGTGGGAAAGCAGTTTGATCCCCATTACCATGATGCCGTGATGCAAATTGCGTCAGGCGAGGGCGATCCGGGCAGCGTGGTGGAGGAGCTTGAAAAAGGCTATCTTTACAAAGATCGAGTTCTGCGCCACACCAAAGTTAAGGTAATGCAGGGGCAATGCTAAATACAAATACAGAATAACAACTGCGAATTTTAAAGGAGGTATTTGGGATGGGTAAAGTAGTTGGGATTGATCTGGGCACGACAAATTCGGCCATTGCAGCGCTCATGGGAAGCGAACCTGAAATAATACCGAACGCCGAGGGGAGCCGTCTGACCTCGTCAGTGGTGGCCTTTACCAAGGACGGCCAGCGGCTGGTGGGGCAGGTGGCTAAAAGGCAGGCCATCACAAATCCCGAGAAGACCGTTCTCTCCATCAAGCGGGAAATGGGGACGGGGCACCAGGTAGACATTGACGGCAAGAAGTTCACCCCCCAGGAGATAGCCGCGATGATTCTGCAGAAACTGAAAACCGATGCTGAAAATTATCTGGGGGAGAGTGTTACCCGGGCGGTGGTTACTGTGCCGGCCTACTTCAGCGACAGCCAGCGTCAGGCCACGAAAGATGCCGGGACCATAGCCGGGCTGGAAGTGCTGCGGATTATCAATGAACCTACAGCCGCGGCTCTTGCTTACGGCCTGGACAAAAAAGGTGAGCAGAAGATCCTCGTGTTTGACCTCGGAGGCGGCACCTTTGATGTTTCCCTGCTGGAGCTGGGTGACAATGTGGTTGAGGTTCTGGCCACCAGCGGCAACAACCGCCTGGGGGGCGACGATTTTGACGAGCGGATCATGAATTACGTGGCCGCCGAATTCAAAAAAGATCAGGGGATCGATCTGCTTCAGGACCGGATGGCCCTGCAGCGTCTCAAGGAGGCGGCGGAGAAAGCAAAAGTGGAGCTCTCCTCGGTAACCTCCACAGATCTAAATCTCCCCTTTATCACTGCAACGCAGGCGGGGCCGAAGCATCTCGAGATGACCCTGACGCGGGCCAAGTTCGAGGAGCTTACCGCCGATCTTGTTGAGAAAACTATGGGGCCGACCCGCCAGGCGCTCTCCGACGCCGGCCTGGAACCGGATCAGATTGACGACATCATTCTTGTGGGCGGTTCAACGCGCATTCCGGCGGTCCAGGAGGCCATCCGCAAACTTCTGGGCAAGGAGCCCCATAAGGGGGTTAATCCCGACGAGGTGGTGGCCCTGGGCGCCGCCTACCAGGCAGCGGTGCTGGCCGGTGAGGCCAAGGATATCCTGCTGCTCGACGTGACCCCGCTCTCCCTGGGTATTGAAACGCTGGGCAATGTCTTCACCAGGATTATTGATCGCAACACCACCATTCCGGCAAACAAAAAACAGATCTTTTCCACTGCCGCCGACAACCAGACGAGCGTGGAGATCCATGTGCTGCAGGGGGAGCGGTCAAGGTCATTTGACAACAAGACCCTGGGCCGTTTCATGCTGGACGGGATCCCGCCGGCGCCGCGGGGCATGCCGCAGATCGAGGTGAGTTTCGATATAGATGCCAACGGGATTGTCAATGTCTCAGCCAAGGATATGGCTACCGGCAAGGAGCAGCATATCACCATTACCTCCTCGGGCGGCCTGGAAAAGGATCAGATCGATAAAATGGTTCACGATGCGGAAGCTTACGCTGAGGATGACCGCAAGTGGCAGGAGCTGGCCGAGGCGCGAAACAAGGCCGATGCACTGGCATACCAGGCGGAAAAGACCTTAAAAGACCTTGGCGACAAGATTGAGCCTGACAAAGCCGATGAGGCTCGCAAGGCGGCGGCGGAGCTGCAAGAGGCGGCCCGCGGTGAGGATCTTGAGAAGATCAACCAGGCCACGGAGAAGCTGAACGGCTATCTCCACGAACTTTCGGCGAAACTGTATGAACAGGCCCGCGCGCAGCAGGCCGGAGACGCCGGCGCAGCGGAAGGCCAGGGAACAGCGGATGAAGCGGGGCCTGCAGGCGGGGATGAAAATGTTGTTGACGCCGATTACAATGTTAAAGATGATGCCGGGGACAACTGATCCCCTTAAATTTTCTGATGTTCTGGAAAACGAGGGCCGGCGCAGAGAGGGTTATGTAAGGGGACAGGACTGAAAGCGCAGGACTGTCCCCACCCCGTGTCCCCACCGGTCAGCCCCGTCAAGACGGGGCACAGGGGGGGGTGATCCCGCCGGTGGAGAAATCAGGGGATAAATGATTGGCGGAGCAGAAAAGGCTTCCTGTTCAGAGGGGATGATAGGCTAGATGTCTGGTAAGAAAAGGGATTACTATGAAGTTCTCGGTATTGAGCGAACCGCTTCGGCTGATGAAATTAAAAAAGCTTACCGCAAGCTGGCGCGCAAATATCACCCGGACTTCAACAAAGATGATCCCCTTGCTGAAGAAAAATTTAAGGAAATCAACGAGGCTTACGAAGTACTCTCCGACCCCCAGAAGAGGGAAGGCTACGACCACTTCGGTCATGATGCCGGGTTTGGTGCCGGCGCCGGCGGCTTTGGCGGTTTCGGAGGTTTTGAAAGCATATTTGAAGACTTTTTCGGCGGCATAGGCGGCTTTGGACGGCGACGCCCACCCGGGCCGGAGCAGGGGCAGCACCTGCGCTATGATCTCGAGATCACCCTGGAAGATGCCTACAGCGGCGGGGTGAAGGAGATCAAAGTGCCCCGTACCGAGATCTGCCCCGAATGCAAAGGCAGCCGGGCCCGCCCGGGAACCAGGCCCGAGAAATGCCCCGCCTGCGGGGGCACCGGCCAGCAGCAGGTCACCCGCGACACCCTTTTTGGGCGCATGGTTAATGTGCAAACCTGTCTTCATTGTTCCGGCAGGGGTACCGTGGTGAAGGAACCCTGCCCCGCTTGCCGCGGGCAGGGCAGGATTGTCCGGGAGCGGACCATAGAGGTAAAAATACCTCCCGGAGTGACCCACGGAACTCGCTTGAGAATTCAGGGCGGCGGGGAGGCGGGGCTGCGCGGCGGACCGGCGGGAGACCTTTTCGTGGTCACCGGTATTCGCCGCCACAAGTATTTCCAGCGAGACAACGATGACCTCCTCTATGAGCTTCCCCTGCAGATGACCCTGGCTGCGCTGGGCACGGAAGTGGAGGTGCCCACGCTGGATGGAAAGGCCG
This sequence comes from uncultured Syntrophomonadaceae bacterium, assembly GCA_964441025.1. GTDB lineage: Bacteria > Bacillota > Dethiobacteria > DTU022 > DTU022 > JAAZIN01. The sequence continues at coordinate 61,863 of CAYTXG010000003.1, read as the reverse complement.
CGATGAAGATTCCCGAGGGAACGCAGCCGGGAACGGTTTTTCGGCTCAGGGGAAAGGGGATGCCCCGCCTCTACGGACTGGGAAAAGGGGATCTGCGGGTAAAGGTAAATGTGGTTGTCCCGAAACGGCTTTCAGCGAGAGAGAAAGAGCTGTTGACGGAGCTGGCTCAAATTGACAGGTCCGGGGAAAAAGGAAAAGGGTTTATCGGCCGGATGAAAGACGCTTTCGGCGGGGGGCACTAGTTTACAATTGCCCGCAGCCCCTCTTCAAAGGCGTTCCCCGACCCGGGCACAAGGGCCGGAGCTGCGGACAGGTAATTAAGCTGTCCGCAGACCATTCCCGCAAAGAAACCTGACATGATTTTTGGCGGGGGGGGGCGGCACATCTTTGAGGTGAGCTCATGCACTACTTTTTTAAAGAAGGTACACCCCTGGCAGCGGGGCTGGTTGTTGAACTTGACCAGGCTGATCTGAATCATGCGTACCGGGTGCTGCGGCTTCGCAAAAACAGCACAGTGGCTGTGGCCGACGGCGGGGGATCTGCCTGCCGGGGAACAGTGGAATCCATCGGGCCGGAAGAAATTCTGGTCCGGCTGGAGGAAACGCTGCCGCCCGCTGAATCACCGCGGCAGCTCATTTTGCTGCAGGCCCTGGCCAAGGGGGAGAAGATGGATCTGATCATTCGCCAGGCGGTGGAACTGGGGGTGTCGCGGATAGCTCCTGTTTGCACGGAGCGCAGCATTCCCCGTTTTGACAAATCGCGCGAGGCAGGGCGGCTGAAACGCTGGCGCAGCATTGTGCGGGCCGCTGCGGCGCAGTGCCGCAGGGCTGTGCTCCCCGGGGTGGATCCGGTTCATGATTTTGCGGGAGCCCTGGACCTGCTGAAGGGGCGGACGGCGCTGGTGCCCTGGGAAGATGAAAAAGAACAGGGCCTTGCAGAGCTGCTCAGACAGCCTCTCCCGGTGCAGAAGGCTGTCTTCCTTTTTATCGGCCCCGAGGGAGGTATGAGCGGGGGGGAAATTGCAGCCTTGACTGCTGCCGGAGCCCGCACAGTCCACCTGGGTCCGCGCATACTGCGCACAGAGACGGCCGCCGCGGCCGCCATGGGCCTGATCCAGGCCGCCTGGGGCGATTTGGGAGTGGGATCGAGATGAAGAAGAAAAGAGTTGCATTTTACACACTTGGCTGCAAAGTCAATTTCTGTGAAACTGAGGCGCTGCAGACCTTGTTTGAAAAAGCGGGATACAGCGTTACCGATTTTAACAAGGCTGCCGATCTTTACGTGATCAACACCTGTGCCGTCACCGGGCAAAGTGATCACAAATCGCGCAAAGCCATCCGCCGCGCCAGGCGCCGCTCCCCGGGCGCCGTCATCGTGGCTACGGGATGTTATGCCCAGGGGTTTCCTGAAGAAATAGAGGCTATGGAGCAGGCTGACCTGATCATAGGCACGCAGGGCCGGGAAAAGCTGCCCTGCATCGTGGCCTCGCTCGAAGCCGGTGCGGCCCCCCGCGGACAGGTTCGCCCCTACAGCCCCGGGAGCGCCTTTGAAATGCTTCCCACAGCGCGTCGCCGCGGCCGTTCCCGGGGCTTTCTGAAAATACAGGAAGGCTGCACCCAGGGCTGCACTTACTGTATCATCCCCAGGGTGCGGGGGCCTCTGCGCAGTCTCCCTCCTGCAGAAGCGGCGGCGCGCGCCCGGGCCATGGTTGAGAGCGGATACCGGGAGATTGTCCTGACGGGGATCCACCTGGGGCTTTACGGAGCTGATCTGGAGCAGGTTACCCTGGGGGCCCTTCTCGATGAACTTGAAAAGATAGAGGGCCTTCTACGGATCCGTCTCAGCTCCATCGAGCCCTCCGATATCACCGGGGAGCTGGTGGAGCGGATCATCTCTTCGGAAAAAATATGCCCGCACCTGCACATCCCCCTGCAGAGCGGGGATGGGGAGATTCTGAAGCGTATGAACCGCCCCTATACCCCCGAGGAGTATCTCTATCTAGTCAGGTGGCTGCGCGAGCTCAGGGATGACCTGGCCATCAGCGCCGATGTCATGGTCGGTTTTCCTGGGGAGGGCGATGAGCATCACCGGCGCAGCCTCTCTTTTGTCCGGGATATGCTTTTCAGCAGGCTTCATGTTTTTGCCTATTCGCCCCGCCCTGGAACGGCGGCGGCGGAGTTTCCGGATCAGGTCGACAGCGCAGTCAAAGGGCGGCGCAGCCGCGAGATGATCGAGCTGGGACAGAGGATGGCCGCTGCCTTCCGCCGTAAGTTTATCGGCACCCGGCAGGAGATCCTTATTGAAAAAATATGTCCCCACAGCTGCGGAGAGGGCTTTACGCCCCATTACCTGCGCACCAGGGTGGCGCTGGAGGGCAGGGGCCGCGGCTGGGTGGGAAAACTGGTTGCTGCCGGGATCGAAAAAGAAGATGGACAATTACTTTGCGGGGTGCTCCCGCCCCAGACATAAACGGGCGCACGGTGCATAGAAATATGGTAGAAGTCCCTCAAGGGAAGGGGAGAACTATCGATGCACCGTTTTTTTGTGATTGAGGCAAAACGCCTGCTGCCCCTCTTGTTTTTACTTGTTCTTCTGGTCAGTCTCTCCATCTATGATAATTTTTTTCGTGAATTTCCGGTGGCGGCCCCCGATGAGGACCTGAAAAATACCGTTGCTTTTGTTACTGCGGATCAGGGCGAACTGGGCGCCCCCGCCTCGTTTGAGGTGATTGCCTCCACGGAGGGCTGGGCCGGTCTTGTCCGGGAACATGCATCGTTGCCTGATTACCCTTTCAATCCCGCCTATGAGTATGCCGTCAGCGCGGTGAACGGCGAGATCAAAAGCGTGCAGGTTTATCCCCAGGAGGACGGCGTGGTACAGGTCCAGGTGAAGATCGGCGAACGGCCGCACAGCTACCACCTTGTCACGCTGGAACGGGAGAAGGTAGGGGAGCAGACTCACTGGCTGTTTCTGGATGACAGGGATCAGATCGTGCATGAAATTTTGCTGCCTGGAGAGGAGGAGAGCGATCCCGGTGATGCGGTGGTGAAGGAGGCTCCGGAGGCTGAAGGGATCCCGGCAGGCGATTAAGGCCGGGCAGGCGGGAAGCCCTCTTCGATGAGCGTGGCCAGCTTTGCCAGCGTGCCCCGGTAGTCGGAGGTCGGTTCTGCTGAGGCACCTTGAATGACGGAGCCTTCGACAAGAAAAGTGCCCATGCCCGCCTTTGCGGCGGAGATATCATCAAGGGTGTCGTTCCCGGCCATGATACATCTCTCCGGCGGTATTTCGATCTTGCGGGCGATCTCCAGGTAGTATTCCGAGAGGGGCTTGCAGTGGTGCATATTTTCTATGGTGGTGATAAGGTCAAAAGGCGCGGCGGAGAGCCCTCCCCAGGAGAGGCGTTCAACAACGGCTGTGCGGGGGAAGACCGGTTGGGTAGCCAGCACCAGTTTCAAACCCCGGCTCAGGGCTGCGTTCAGTGCTTCCTGCGCATAAGGACGCGGGGCGCCCCATGAGCGCAGGCCCGGGAAGTCTTTCTTATAGAATTCTTCTGTTAACGGGTCGATAGCTTGACGCTCCACACCCAGGCGGCGGCAGAAATCGGCATAGAAAACAGCTTCATTGGTCTGTCCGGGATCCTCATTTTCCATGGTCCTCTTTGTAGCCGCCAGCAGGTGAGCGGCGAACGTATCCGGCGGGAGGCAGTCTGAGAAGTACTTCGCCAGTGCCTGTACGTATGCCGGAACAAATCGTTCCAGATCAAGCTCAATCAACGTTCCATCCAGGTCTATTAGCAGGGCGTCGTAGGGGCGCACCCGATCCTGCCCGGGCCTACTCTTCCGCACCGTTTTCATCATCCAGCGTTTCGCCCATCTTTTGCAGCAGCTCCGAATCCAGAATATCGCCGGCGGCTTCATTGATAATCCTCTGGATATCCCCGATGAGCCTGCTGAAGCGGAACTCTGCATCAAGGAAACGCTTCACTGTTAAATTCAGGTTCAACACCTCGAAAAGTTTATCCAGCTTTTCAACCTGTTCCGGGGCCAGCTCCAGCCCGGACAGCTGCTGTTTTTGCAGCCGGAACTGCTCCTTGCGGAAATCAAGCAGCATTTCACGGGCGCTGCTGTCCTTTGTCAGCAGCGCCTGCGCTTCGCCGTATCCCTTGAACTCAGGTGATTCCCGCAGCGCTTTGGCAAGAGCATGAGCGGCGTCGTAAGAATTCACCAGTTTACACTCCTTCCTGTGATATCCGTTTTTCTATGAAAAATGTTTGCCCCGTTGTGGGAGCATACCCCTTTTCCCGGCACGAACCTTGAATTCATTATAGCTTAATTCGTTAAAAGCGCGCAAGGCGCCCGGGCTGAAGTTTATTCTCCTTGGAAAAAGGTAAAACAGCGCCGGTATTGAATCTATATATGACTCCATAACGGGGAGCCTGAGGGGAGCCGGCGGCTTCGGAGCCGGTTCTTGCTTCTCAAGAAGAAAATGCTGTGCTATAATAGCAAGGGATTTTCGTAAAGGTTGTGAGAAAAAGGATGACCGCTGATTGTATATTTTGTCGCATTGTCAGCAAGGAAGCCGAGGCGGAGATCGTCTATGAAGATGAAGAGATATTTGCCTTCAAGGATATCTTTCCCGCCGCACCGGTGCACCTGCTTATTGTCCCGCGCAGGCATATTCCCGCCTTAACAGATCTTGAGTCCGGTGACACCGCGCTCATGGGCCGGCTTATCGCCGTGGCCAATGAGCTGGCCCGTGCTTTCAACATCGATCAGTCGGGTTACCGGATAGTGATCAATTGCGGCCGGGAAGGCGGCCAGCTGGTTCAGCATCTGCACCTGCATCTCCTGGGGGGAAGAGCGTTATCGAGCGCCATCGCTGAAGGGCGGGGTGTTTAGGCATTTGTCACCGCGGTTTTTTTCGGCGACGGTTCGCGCGGAGAGGGGGGAAAGATCGTGGCTGAGATCAAAGTTGGGAAGAATGAATCCCTTGACAGAGCCCTTAGAAGGTTTAAAAAGCAATGTGCCCGCACGGGAATCCTTTCGGAAGCACGCCGCCGGGCCCATTATGAAAAACCCAGTGTGCGCCGCAAAAAGAAGTCGGAGGCGGCGCGTAAACGGCGTTACCGCTGATTTTCCCGCGGCTACAGGCGGGACGGGACGGCGGCTGCTGCGCCCGGCCCCTTTTAATGCGGCCCTGCGCCGGAGATGAACTTGAATCACGGAAGGACCCGGCTGAACCCAGCCGGGTCCCCTATCAGAGAGGGGAGAACGGGTCATGGCGAAGAGGAGAGGATACCTTTTCAGGTGTCTTCTTTTTGTTGTCGCTCTTCCGGTATTATTCGGATGCGCCGCCCTTGCCCTGCCGCGGAGCCAGGCGCCCGTTGCGCTGATCCCGCTGCAGGGAATTATCGATTCGGGCACTGAAAATTATATAGGCTTTGCGCTGGAAGAATCCGAAAAGAAAGGCGCTGCAGCAGTAATCCTGGAGCTGGATACGCCGGGAGGCTACCTGGAATCGGCCTATAACATCATGAAACTTATCGATGATTTTCCCGGCCAGGTTTATGCTTTTGTCCGGCCTCAGGCGCTCTCAGCGGGCGCTTATCTGGCTCTGGCCGCTGACGAGATCTACATGACGCCGGGCAGTGCCATGGGTGCGGCGGAACCCCGTTTTTTTGGGGGAGGAGAGGCCGATGAGAAGGTCCTCTCCGCCTGGGAGGCGAGAATGCGCACAGCCGCCGAGCGGCGGGGTCGCGATCCGCAGGTGGCTGCGGCGATGGTCCGCAAAGAGATTGCCATTGAAGGGATAGTGGACAAGGGGATCCTGCTCACGCTGACGGGTGAAGAGGCTTTGGCGCTCGGTTACAGCGAGGGCATGGTGGAGAACCGCAGCGCGCTGCTCGAAGAGCTGGGGTTTGTTCAGGCGCAATTGATCTCCTACAGCCCCCGCCTGATCGACCGCGTCGTCGGCTGGACCACCCACCCTGTTGTGGCTGTTCTACTGCTCATTGCCGGTATTACCTGCCTGGTGGTGGAGCTCTTCACACCGGGCTTCGGCCTTTTCGGGCTGATCAGCATACTTGCTTTTACCTTTTACTTCGGTGGGCATTACGCCGCAGGCCTGGCGGAATATTGGGTGTTGCTCCTTTTCGGTCTGGGAGTGGTGCTGCTGCTCATAGAAGTAGTTATCCCCGGTTTCGGCATTATCGGGATAACGGGGATTCTCTCAATTGTCGCCTCCATCATCCTGTCCGCCAAAACAATCGAGACGGGTTTGCTCATGTTTGCCGCCGCCCTGCTTCTTTCCGCCCTCTTTGTTGTCCTGGCCTACCGCTTTTTCGAACGCCGCGGTGCGCTGCGCCATATTTTTCTGGCAGATGAGGCTCGTTCCGAGCTGGGCTATGTTTCCGCCGCCGATCAAAGGGACCTCCTTGGTCTGGAAGGTGTGACCCTGAGCGCCCTGCGTCCCGCCGGCGCCGCGAGGATCGCGGGCAGGCGCGTTGATGTGATCAGCGAGGGGACTTTTATCCCCGCCGGTGTTCCGGTAAAGGTGATCGTTGTGGAGGGAGCGCGGGTGGTGGTCCGGTTGGGAAAAGGAGGCTCTCCTGAGGGTTACCGGCAGTGAACGAACCGGCGGCGTGCCCTTTTCCTCTCTTTGGGGAGAGACTGGAGAGGGTCCCGTGCGGTCAGGCATCTCTGGATTCAAAACTAATAACTTGATTGGAGGTCTATTACATGCCGGATTGGGTTGTACCGGGTATTCTCTTGCTGGGACTTGTCATTATCTTTTTTGCTGTTCTCTTCAGCTTTATTCCGCTGCGCCTCTGGATTTCGGCCAAAGCCGCCAAAGTCCAGGTGGGTATATTTTCCCTGGTGGGGATGCGGCTGCGGCGGGTTCTGCCTGCCAAGATTGTCAACCCTTTGATCAAGGCGACAAAGGGGGGCGTCGATGTGGGCGTAAACCAGCTCGAAGGCCATTTCCTGGCGGGAGGCAATGTTGACAGGGTGGTCAATGCGCTTATTGCTGCCCAGCGGGCGGAGATCCCCCTGACCTTTGAGCGTGGTGCGGCCATTGATCTGGCCGGCCGGGATGTGCTCCAGGCGGTGCAGATGAGCGTCAACCCCAAGGTGATCGAGACGCCGGTGGTGGCGGCTGTGGCCAAAAATGGGATCGAGGTCAAGGCCAAGGCCAAGGTGACGGTGCGGGCAAATATCGACCGTCTTGTCGGGGGTGCCGGCGAGGAGACGATCATTGCCCGGGTCGGCGAGGGCATTGTTACCACCATCGGCTCCTCCGATGATCACAAGACCGTTCTTGAAAACCCCGACATGATCTCCCAGACAGTGCTGAACAAGGGTCTTGATGCAGGGACCGCTTTTGAAATACTTTCCATCGATATTGCCGATGTAGATGTGGGGAAAAATATCGGAGCCGAGCTGCAGACCGATCAGGCCGAGGCTGACAAGCGCATTGCCCAGGCCAAAGCGGAGGAGCGGCGGGCCATGGCTGTCGCCCGTGAGCAGGAGATGCAGGCCGCTGTGGGCGAGATGCGGGCCAAGGTGGTCGAGGCGGAGGCGGAGATCCCCAAAGCCATGGCTCAGGCGCTGCGCGAGGGGAAAATCGGGGTAATGGATTACTATAATCTGAAGAATATTGTCGCCGATACGGATATGCGCAACGCCATCGGCAAGATCAGCCGCCCCGACGGCACCAAAGAGGAGTAAGGGTAGCACCGGGGGGTTGGCTTGTCTTTTCGCAGCCGGATCCCGGGATTAACAATTGCCCGCTCCCTGATTATTTTCCCTTTGAAAGGAAGTGTGGGCATGTCTGGGATAATTATTTTTCTTGCTCTTCTGGTAGGAATAACCAGCGCCATCAGCAGTGCCGCAAACAAGGCCAAAGAGAGGGCCCGGGGCTCTCCCGGCGCAGCTCATGTTCGGCCTGTGGTGAAAACGGCAGTGGCGGAGCAAAGATCGGACAAACCGCAACCTGCCGAGACGGCTTCTGCCGTGATCGAGAAGGGAATAACTATCCAGGCGCCGTTACAGTTGCACCGACGCGATGAGGGCAAAAAGCTTCACCACAGTCTGAAGCGCATATTTAAGGATGAGGAGCGACTCCTGACGGCTTTTATCTTTCATGAAATTATGGGGCCGCCGCGCAGTCTGCGCCGGCGCTGATGGAACACAGGCATTCTGCCGGCTCTGTTTCACAGTGCGTTCCGGCGGGGCGGAGGGGAATGTTTAATTTTACTCCATGACGCCCCGCCCGGGCGTCCGTGGACTATTTATTCTTCTATGACTGAAACCCCTGAATCACAAACCATACCCTGCCGGCAGGCAGGTGAGAATCATCAGATCCCGGTGGCGCGAATAATTGACATTTTTGAGAGGGAATTGCTATACTGGCCGCAGGAAAAGCAAATATTTACTTTGCATCGGCAAAGCAGCGGAAAGGCATAAACATGTTTTGCTCCGGCAGGGCGGCAGATCAAATGGAGGTGTAGGCGAAGATGTCCGTTAAATTCCAGGATTATTACGAAATATTGGGGCTAAAGCGGGACGCTACCGATAAAGAGATCAAATCGGCTTACCGCCGCGCAGCCCGCAAATGGCATCCCGACCTGCATCCGGCTCATGAAAAAAAGGAGGCGGAGGAGCAGTTCAAGCGGGTTAACGAAGCCTACGAGGTGCTCAAAGATCCCGAGAAAAGAGCACGCTATGATCAACTGGGACAAAACTGGCAGCAGGGTCAGGATTTTCAGGCACCGCCGGATATGGATGGCTTCCGTTTTTATAGCTCTTCCGGGGACTTCGGAAAGGGCTTTAGCGACTTCTTTGAAGCGCTTTTCGGCAGGGGTGGAGCCGGAGGCGCTGCCGGGCGCGGTTTTCGCACCGCTGCCGTGCGCGGACATGATGTGGAAAGTGAAATAGAACTGACTCTGGAGGATGCCTACCGGGGTGTTTCCCGGATGCTGCGTGTCGCCGGCGGCAAAATCTGTTCCGAATGCGGCGGCGCCGGGAGGAGCGGACCGGGTTTTTGCCCCCGCTGCGGCGGCACAGGGGAGACGGTATCAGAGAAGACCCTGGAGGTGAAGATTCCGCCGGGCGTCAGGGAGGGCAGCCGGATCCGCCTGAAAGGGCAGGGCGGCGAGGGGTTGGGGGGCGGACCCCCGGGCGACCTTTTTCTGAAAGTTCGCCTGCTGCCCCACTCGCATTTCCGGCTGCAGGGCCGCGATATTGAAAGCGAGGTGCGGCTGCGCCCGGATCAGGCTGTTCTGGGAAGCAGGGTGACCATGCCCACCCTGGATGGCCCTGTCGAGATGACGGTGCCCCCGGAAAGCGGCTGCGGGCGAAAGCTGCGCCTTAAAGGGAAGGGTTTTCCCGCTCCCGGACGGGGCCGCGGCGATCAGTATGTCCGGGTGGTCATCGACATTCCCCCTCGCCTGACAGGAGAGGAGCGGGAGCTGTACCGGCAGCTTAAAGGGTTACGGGAGGGAAGTGATGCAAAATGAAACTGGTCCGCGTCTGCTATGAAAATTACACGGGCGAAGAGAAGATATGTGTCCGCACTCTGGAGCTGCGCCCTGCGGAGATCGAGCGTTTTCAGGCGCTGGGGGTGGTTGAGCTTGAAGAGGATCAGATCAGCTTGCGCGATCTGCGGCGCATCCGCAAGGGCCTCCGGCTGCGCCGTACCCTGGGAGTGAACCTGGCGGGTGCAGCGGTAATTGTAGAACTGCTGGAGCGGATCGAAACTCTTGAGGACGAGCTCCGATCATTACAGAAAGGCCGGGTGAGAGATTGATGGATACGAACCGCTTTACCCGGAAAGCACAGGAAGCGCTGTACGCGGCACAGCAAGCCGCCGCCGGTCAGGATCACCAGCTGGTGAGCACGAAACATCTGCTGGCGGCGCTGCTGGACCAGGAAGAGGGGATCACCGCCCGCTTTCTCCAGCAGGCCGGGGCGGAACCGGCAGCGCTGCGCCGGGAGCTGGATCGCCTGATCGAGCGGATCCCCCGGGTGACGGGCTACAGAAACAGCGTACAGATAGATTCTACCCTGGCCCGGGTCCTGGCCCGGGCGGAAAGCGAGGCTGGACAGCTTAAGGACGAATATATAAGCGCGGAGCACCTTTTGCTGGCCCTGATCGAGGAGAGTGAGCCCGAGCTGCAGGATGTGCTGCGCAGGGCCGGGCTGAGCCGGGAATCGCTGCTGCAGTCTTTCCGCCTGGTGCGGGGGAGCCAGCGGATTACCAGTGATAACCCCGAGGGGACATATGAAGCGCTGCTCCGCTACGGCCGCGATCTTACCGCCCTGGCGCGGGAGGGGAAACTCGATCCGGTCATCGGGCGGGATGAGGAGATCCGCCGGGTCATAGAGATCCTTTCGCGGCGCACCAAAAACAACCCCGTGCTCATCGGCGAGCCCGGTGTGGGCAAAACCGCCATCGTGGAAGGCCTGGCCCGGCGGATTGTGGCCCGGGATGTTCCCGAGGGCTTGAAGGAGAAGAGTGTAATTACCCTGGATATGGGCTCGCTGGTGGCGGGGGCCAAGTACCGGGGCGAATTTGAAGAACGGCTGAAAACAGTCCTGAAAGAGGTGCAGGAGGCCGGGGGGGAGATTATCCTGTTCATCGACGAGCTGCACACGGTAGTCGGCGCCGGGGCGGCTGAAGGCGCGGTGGACGCGAGCAACCTGCTCAAACCTATGCTGGCCCGGGGAGAGCTGCGCGCCGTCGGGGCCACCACCCTGGATGAGTACCGTAAGCATATTGAGAAGGATGCCGCCCTGGAGAGGCGCTTTCAGCCTATCCTGGTGCTGCCTCCTTCGGTGGAGGACACCGTTTCCATTCTGCGGGGTTTGAAGGAGCGCTACGAGGTGCATCACGGCGTTCGCATTCAGGATGGGGCGCTCATTGCCGCCGCGGTTATGTCCGACCGCTATATCAGCGACCGCTTTCTTCCGGACAAGGCCATTGACCTTATTGATGAAGCTGCGGCCAGGCTGCGCACGCAGATTGACAGTCTCCCCACCGCCCTGGATGAGATCAACCGGCGGGTGATGCAGCTGGAAATCGAGGAGGCTGCCCTGAAGAAGGAGCGGGATCTTGCGTCGGCGGAGCGGCTGGCCGCACTGCAGGGAGAGCTGGCAGAGCTGCGGGAGGAAGCCGGAGCCATGCAGGCCCAGTGGCAGGCGGAGAAGGACTCCATCGGCCGGGTGCGCGCGATCAAGAAGGAGATCGAAGAGGTGCGCACCGAAGTCGAGCGGGCTGAGCGGGAGTATGACCTGAACCGCGCCGCCGAACTGAAATACGGACGTTTAAACGAGCTGGAGCGGCGCCTGAAGGATGAGGGGGAGTTGCTGGCGGGCAAGCAGAAAGAGACCATGCTGCTGCATGAGGAGGTGGACGAGGAGGAGATCGCCCAGGTGGTCAGTCGCTGGACCGGGATTCCGGTGAGCCGGCTGCGCGAGGGTGAAATGGAAAAGCTGCTCCACCTTGAGGAGATCCTGCACCGGCGGGTAATTGGCCAGGACGAAGCCGTGCGGTCTGTGGCCGACGCGGTGCTGCGGTCGCGCAGCGGGATCAAGGATCCGCGCCGCCCCGTGGGGAGCTTCATATTTCTGGGGCCCACGGGGGTGGGAAAAACCGAGCTGAGCCGCGCCCTTGCAGAGGCGCTTTTTGACGATGAGCGGAACATGATTCGCCTCGATATGTCCGAGTACATGGAGAAGCATACGGTGGCCCGCCTGATCGGGGCTCCTCCCGGCTACGTGGGCTATGAAGAAGGAGGACAGCTCACCGAGGCAGTGCGGCGCAAGCCGTACAGCGTGCTCCTGCTGGACGAGATCGAAAAAGCCCATCCCGATGTCTTCAATGTGCTGCTGCAGATACTGGATGACGGGCGCCTGACTGATGGGCAGGGCCGCACGGTGGATTTCCGGAACAGCATTGTGATCATGACTTCCAATATCGGCGGCAGGGAAATCCTGGAGTTCCAGGAGGGCGGGAGCGAATATGAGAAGATGAAAGAGGCAGTGCTGGCCCTGCTGAAACAGCATTTTCGCCCCGAATTTTTGAACCGCGTGGATGAAATTCTTGTCTTCAAGGCCCTTGAGCGGGAGCAGATCAGGAAAATTACCGGCCTGCTGCTGCTGCGGCTGGCCGGGCGGGTGGAGAAGGGGGCCGGGATAACCCTCAAATGGGACGATGCAGTGTTGGATTACCTGGCTGAAGAGGGTTTTGAGCCTGCTTATGGAGCGCGTCCCCTGAAACGGGCTATCCAGAACGCCGTGGAAACTCCGCTGTCAAGGCGCATCGTTGCCGGCGATACCGGTGCAGATAAAACTGTTGTCCTGCGCCGCAGCCCTGCCGGACTGGAATTGGGCTAGGCTCAGGCAAAGGTCCGGGGGTGGCCCGGGCCGCCGGTGTTCCGGAAATGGTTCCAGGCCTTCGATATCCGGTCGTAGGGGTGTTCCACGGGCCGCCCGAATATGAAAAGATTGGCCTAAAGCTGACGGGCGAAAGCCGGATCGCCCCTCCCGGGCGGGGCATGCCTCGCCCCTGCCTGCGCCGGACAGCGAACAAGTGCTTTATACGCGGCAGCTGTTTCGTACAGTGGTGAGTCAAAGTCACCGTCCCCCTGACTCAGGCCTGGCCCCAATCGTTTTCCTTCACCCTCCGGATCAGCTCACGCAGATAGCAAACAAAAACCGCCAGCGGGGCCAGGATCAGTACAGCTGCAGCTCCATAGACCCCCAGATCCCATCCGCTCATTTACAGCGCCTCCTTTGCCGTATCCGGTTCCTTATCTTTTCCCCAGATTAGCCCGATTGAAAATGCCAGCAGGACAAAAGGCGGAATCAAAAAAATGCCGTACTCCTGCCAGAGCTCCACTGTGCGTCCGCCTATGGTTAACGGCAGCACCATGGTGTCCCATTCTTCAGAAAAGCGGCCTGCCGTGGTCACAAGCAGGTAGTAGACAATGGTGCCGAAAAAGCCGGTAGCTGTGGCCAGGCTGCCGCTGAGCCTTGTCTTTTTCAGTTTTTTTAAGAATACGGCGGCATAAAGGGGGATCAGGACGGTGTTAACCAGGATGCTCGCCTGAAAAACCCACACCCCCATGATCCGTTCAAAATAGAATGCGAGGGCTACCGATATTGCTGCAGAGATGACTACCGCCCGCCTGGTGTAGGCAACCAGTTTTATTTGGGAGAGATCCGGCTTGAACAGCGGCCTGTAGATATCGTAGACCAGATTCCCGGAAGAAACTAAAAAATAGGAATCTGCTGTGGACATGGCCGCCGCCAGCACCCCGGCCAGGAAAAGACCGGTGAAACCGGGAGGCAGGTAGCGCACGGCCACTGCCAGCAAGGCCTGATTGGCATGAGGCTCTCCGATGAATCCCAGCCCCACCGCAGCGACGGCGGTCAGGCCGAGCATGCAGCAGGCGAATTCATAGGCGGTCCAGATAGGGGTGCTGATGAGCAGTGCCCGGCGGGCCTCTTTTGGTGAACGGGAGGCAAAAATGCGCTGCAGAAAGGCCGGTTCACAGAGCACGGCAAGGGAGGTAAGGGCATAGGCGGCAATAACCCCGGCGGTGAGATAGCCGCCTGAGGGCGAGAAGAAATACCAGGGATCGTCGCCCAGGTAGGCGGCCAGGCCGCTGTGGATACCGCTGTAGCCGCCGAGATCTCTCCAGCAGATCAGCAGGGTGATACCCAGCGACACCGCCATGATCGTGAACTGGAACATGTCGGTCACCGCTACCGCCCAGAGCCCCCCGGTGGATGTGTAAAGAACCACGATCAATGCAGCAATAAGCACAGCCAGGTAGAAAGGAATTTTGAAGATGAGGGAGAGGATAAAGCCCATTCCCATTATCTCCATGGTATTGATGGAATAGAAAAAGGAGCAGCAGGCCGAAATGGTCCCGGCAAACTTGCCGTAGCCGCTGCTGATCAGATCTACAAAACTGTTGCTTCCAAGTTCGCGGAACCTGGGCGCAAGGAAAGCCATGAGCAGGTAGAGACCGGTATAGGGAAGGGCGTAGGCAAAAAAACCGGTGACTCCTTCAAAGAAACCGATTTCCGAAGTGCCGAAAAGGGTGTCCAAGCCGTAAAAGGTGGAGATAAGAGTGCCCACCAGCAAGGGCGCAGTCAGCCCTTTCGAAGCAAGAAAGTAATCCTCAAAGTTCTGCTGCTTCCTCCGGAAAAAAAGGCCCACAGCGACCATACCCGCCAGATAAAGCAATATGATAGCCCAATCAAACCAGGCCAGTGAAATATCCATAACATCCATGTCCAATCACCCTCTATCCAGATAAAGGCAAGCTATTTAGTGGCGGGACCAATATCTGTCCCGATCCGGCAAATTGATGTCCAAACCGAACAGTTTATGTGCGACTGATAAGGCAAATAACCGCAGCTTCAGGAAACCTTGCCGCTTTGCGGTCCTGAAACGCCGTTTTTCATTATACTACATAGCACAGGCACAAAGGGTTTTAGGCAGGAAAAATCATGGCCTTTCTTGCGACGCCATGTTTTTCGGCATTCTCATCGGGCTTCTTGCCGGCTACTATAAAGGTGTTTTTGATATTCTGGCCATGTGCTTTATCGATATTCTAATGGCTTTTCCATACGTGCTGCTGGCCATAGCCATTATTGCCGCACTGGGGCCGGAGCTTTTTTGCAGCCGCTGCGGGCACCGGCAGGAGTAAATATTAAGAATATTGTTTGGAGAATAAAAGGGAATTGCCGCGCCCCGGGTGAATGTGATACTTATGGGATCGGGCCGGCTGCGGCAGGCCTGTTTCAGCCATGCTTATTTCAGGAGGGGTTAAATGAGTACATCCTATTGCTTCTACAGGGTCGAGAAGGAAGGGCCCCTGGCCCATGTTTTTCTCAACAGGCCGGAAAAAAAGAACGCCATGGGGCCGGAAGCCTGGGAGGAAATTATCCCAATCTTTGCCGGTATCGATGCCGATGCGGAGATCAGGGCGGCGATCATTTCCGGGGAGGGCAGGGATTTCTCAGCGGGCATTGATCTTGTAGAGATGGCCCCGCTCATTCCTGCGCTGGTGCAATGGGACAGGAGCGCCGGCGCCATGGTGCAGCTTTACAAATCGATTTTCCCCATGCAGGAATCGATGAGCTGCATTGAGAGGTGCGCCAAGCCTGTGATCTGTGCATTTCACGGTTACTGCATCGGCGCCGCCCTTGACCTGGGCACCGCCTGTGATATCCGCCTCGCTTCGGAGGATGCAAAAATATCGCTGCGTGAGGCCGCGCTCTCCTTTATTGCAGACGTGGGCGTCCTCCAGCGCCTGCCTCATATTGTAGGCCAGGGTGTCGCCCGGGAGATGGCTTTTACCGCCGGTTTTATCGATGCGCAGCGGGCCAAGGAAGTGAACCTGGTCAATAAACTTTACCCGGACAAGGAATCACTGCTCCAGGGCGCCCGGGAGATGGCTCTGGAGATAGCCGCCCGGGCACCCCTGGCAGTCCAGGGCGCCAAAGAGGTTTTGAACTACTGCCGCGGCAAAAGTATTTCCGAGGGCCTTGAGTATGGCGCCGTGCGCAGCGCCATGATCGTTCCTTCGGAGGATCTGGCCGAGGCCCTTGCCTCCTTTGCGGAAAAAAGGGATCCCCAATACAGGGGCACCTAGCGGCCGGCGCACGGTGCCCCGGTTCTCCTGCCCTTCCTTCAACAGCAGTTCACACCGGCAGCAATACCTGCATAATATACTCACGTATAACCTGCTAGTTGAAAGGAGAGCTGCATGATGAGCATTCAGTCGATGATTGATGCGGCCCTGCCGGGGGCGACAGTCAGTGTGCCCACCGGCAGCTATCTTGAGCAGCTGCTGATCGACAAACCGCTTACCCTGGAGGGGCCGCCTCCAGAGACGGGCGAAGCGGTTGTTGATGCTTCCGGGGCGGCGGCCGGACCCACCCTGCTGATTACATCCAGCCAGGTTACCGTAAAGTTGATTACGTTCCAAAATGGTCCCGGTGAAGGCATCCGAGTGGGGACTCCTGCCTTTCCCAACCTGGAGGGGGTCCTGATTGAGAGCTGCACGATCCGGGGACACGACCTGGCGGGGATCATGAACATCAACACCTCGGATGTGGATGTGATCGGCAGTCTGATTGTGGATAACGGCAATATTGTCAGCTTTGAAAGGGCGGGCGTGCTGCTCTACCCGCACGGTGAAACAAATGTGATTGGCAATACTATCCGCAACAACGGCGACGGGGTATTTGCCAGAGCCGGCAGCGCCGGCCTTTTGATTGAAAATAATGTTATTGAAAATGAACCGTTTAGCGGGATAACCCTGGCCTGGGACGAGAAAAATGTAACCATCAGGGATAACACCATCAAGAATTGTGGTTCGGATGCGGATGATCTAAAAGGCGGTATCGTGATTGTCCAGTCAATGGCGGAAGTGATTTCGGGAAATATCATTGAAAACTGCAAGCAAAGAGCGATCATGTGGGTATGGGTGCCCACTACCGGTCCGGAACCCGACAGCATCCTGATCCAGGAAAACGTGATCACGCACAGCTCCCATGACGGCGTCTATCTTTTTTCACAGGGACCGGGCAGTTTTATGCCTCCGGATATTTATGCTCTCAAACCTCTGATGAGCGGAAACCTCATCGGTGAAAATAGCGGCGCCGGGGTCTTTGTAAGCAATGCCTATCTTGGGTACCCTACCGGCACAGCCAATCCCCATCTGGAGGGGAACAGGATCCAGGGAAACAGCTGGGGGGTGATCAACCAGACCGCCGCGGTTGTTAACGCTGTGAACAGCTGGTGGGGCGACAGCAGCGGACCCCAACATCCCCTGCTAAACCCCGGCGGCACAGGCAACCCGGTAAGCGACAACGTTGATTTTATACCCTGGCTGGAACGGCCGCCCCTGCCGCCCCCTTCGGAAATTGACTGCATCAGGGCCATGAAAGTATATTGGGCCTGCAAAAAGAACCTGGTCAGCGAGGAGGTGTTGGATGTTTCGGGGACTGCTGAAGGGAAAATTCTTTATGCGGAATGTCTGAAGGCGGATCTGCTGGTCGGCAAGGGACGCCCTGTATCGGTTAAAAAAGCGAATGGGGCAAATCAGCTCAGGGTGAGCTTTCTTTTCAGATGCACCGTAAAATTTTTGGATGATACCGGATGGAAGGTAATGAACGGCCCGCCTGTCTACCGGGAGTATGTTTTCACAGCACCATCCCAGGTGCAGGATAAGCGTATTGAGGCAGTGGCGGATATTTACCTCGATTGCCTGGAATGCTTTGTTTCGGGAGGGCACCTTATTACCTGCTGTGTAGGCAAAACCGCTGTGCTGCAGCTGATTTCCCCGGTGCAGCTGCTCATACCCACTTATGGTTTTTGTCCCGATCCGGAGCAATGCTCTGATGCGAAGGAAAACTGTTCAGGTAACAATTATGCCGGAACGCCCTGGCTTTCCCGATAACGGTATATTTAAAAGGGAGTGCCCCGGTATTCAAGGCGGGTTCCTGGCGGGTTTAAGGGAGGAAGGGGCGGGCTATGGTCAGGATTCACAGGAAGCACCTCTCTGTATGCTGTGGGGGTTGCCGCTTCAAGGGAAGGTCGTTACAGTGCATTTTTCCGCGGCGGTGGCCCTGCCTGCCTTTAATCTAGTTGGCGGGTGGACAGGCGCAGGCAGGAAAATAGAGTGTGGAAAGATAATAATTACCCGAACTGCCTTTGATCACGGGTTCACCCCTGCCGGTTCCGGTGGGGTGAAGGATGTCAAGGGGTGGTTAAAACATTTATTGGGGGGATTGGCAATGCCTCAGGCAACAAAGTTGGGCACCTGTAACAGCTCCCCCGGTGTCCTGCAGCAACAGGTTTCCATGAGAGAGAAGCTGATATTTGCCGCAGGTGATCTGTACGGCGGAGGCGCTCCTTCGCTGATCAACGCGCTATTTTTTGTCTATATCGTGGCCATGGGTGTGGGCACCGTATGGGCGGGCGCTATTGTGGCCGTGGGCAGGATCTGGGATGCCGTCACCGATCCCTTCATGGGAGTGCTCAGCGATAACACCCGCTCAAAGTGGGGGCGCCGCCGGCCCTATATTCTCTTCGGCAGCCTCCTGATCATCGCCAGCTTTGCCTTTCTGTTTCTGCCCATGCCCGGTGTGAGCTCGAAGGCATTGAAGATCGTTGTCTACATGTTCGCCTACCTGTTCTACAACACCCTTTCAACGGTTATCGGAATCAGCTACACCAGTTTTTCAGCCGAGCTGGCCACCACCCCCAGGGAAACCACCCAGGTGAACACACTGCGTCTTATTTTCTCCATGGTTTCCTCGGCAATAGCAACCGTTGGCGGTACCTTTCTGGTGGACAGGCTGCTCACGGAGAGCATGAGCATAAACACTCTCTATTTCATCGTGGTGTTCGGCTTCGGAGCGGCTTACACCATACCGTGCATACTGACAGGCCTGTTCACAAAGGAGAGAGTGGTACTGCCGGAAAAGAAATCAACCTTTGCCCTGCAGACCTTTATCGAACCTTTCAGGCTAAGGGCTTTTGTCTACCTGCTCATCGGCTATCTTTTTGCCTACGTTTGCATGGACTTGCTGACAACGAATGTAGTATACTTCGCCAAATACGCCATTGCCATAGAGGTTGACGGCTCCGTTATTCTTGCTGTCATAGTAGCGCTCATCTTCCTTACGCTCCC
This sequence comes from uncultured Syntrophomonadaceae bacterium, assembly GCA_964441025.1. Lineage (GTDB taxonomy): Bacteria > Bacillota > Dethiobacteria > DTU022 > DTU022 > JAAZIN01. Next base: position 43,145 of record CAYTXG010000003.1, on the reverse strand, counting down.
CCTTTACTACATATTGCTGGCCAGGGGCGTTTCCAAGCCCTTTCTTTTTCGCGTGGGCATACCCGTTTATATCCTGGGGATAGTGCTGCTGACCATGGTGCCCCTCAAAAGCATGGGTTTGCTTGTATTTTTCTGCGCTCTTATCGGCCTGGGCATGGCAGGCTCACAGCTTTTGCCCTGGGTGATTTTCCCCGACATCATAGATATTGCCGAGCTCAAGCTTGCCAACAGGCCCACGGGCAGCTTCAGCGGTGTCATGATCTTTGTTAAAAAATCCTGCTCCGCTGCGGCTATATTCATCTCCGGTGTTGTGCTCCGCCTTGTCGGGTTCAATGAACCCAGGGCCGATGAAGTTACAGGGATGATCAACTACGGCGATTTTACGCAGCCCGCCAGCGCGGTGCTGGGGCTCAGATTGCTGATCCTGCTGGCAGTGCTCATATTCATGTCCCTGGCGTTTATCTATATGCGCAAGCTAAGGCTTACAAGCGACATCAGCGACAAGGTCAGGTATCTCATAGACAAACGTAACCGGGGCGAGGTTTACAGCGATCAGGATCAAAAAGATTACGCCCGGATAGAACAGGAGTTTTTTTAAAAACAGGGTTAATGAATTTTGGCCTCCGGCATTTTTTTGCCTGATAGCGGGGTGAGATATTGGCTCCAGGGGACAGCTACATGCTGGAGATCGCTGAGGGCTTTTGCTTTAAGGGGAAACCGCTCCGCTGTGACAGATTCGGAAGCGGGCTGGTTAACCGGACCTACTGTGTTCTCTGTGACAGTGGTTCAAAATATATATTGCAAAAAGTGAACACCTCTGTTTTTACGGATCCGCTGTCGCTGATGACAAATGTTGACATGGTGACCCGTTATCTCAGGGAGCGGGTGAAATCGGAGCGGGAAGCCCTCTCCCTTGTACCCGCTGTGGACGGTAATATTTATATAGATGATGGGCGGAGCGGTTTCTGGCGGGCCTACGACTTTATCACCGGCAGCATCTGCCTGGAAACAGCGGAGCATGTGCGCGATTTTTATCAGGGCGGCCTGGCCTTCGGCCGCTTTATCGACATGTTGTCCTCTTTTCCGGCCCATACCCTTGCAGAGACCATCCCTGCTTTTCACGATACCGTTTCACGCTACAGCGCCTTTAAAAAGGCCCTGGCGCTTGACCCTTGCGGGCGGGCCGTAAATGCCCAAAAGGAGATCGACTTTGCGCTGTCCCGGGAAACAATTTCTCCAATTTTTATGGACCTGCTTAAAGCCGGGCAGCTGCCGCTGCGCGTCACCCATAACGACACCAAGCTGAACAATGTCCTGTTTGATCGTGAGACCCGTAACGCGCTCTGTGTCACCGATCTGGACACCGTCATGCCCGGGCTGGTGATGAATGACTTTGGTGATGCAGTCCGCTCCGGAGCCGGCACCGCTCCGGAAGATGAAAAAGAACTCTCCAGGGTTCAGCTGGATCTGGAGCTGTACAGCGCCTTTACCGCCGGTTTCATGGGTGCTATCGGTAAAAACATCACTGCACAGGAGATCGAACTTTTGCCCACCGGCGCCAGGCTGATGACCCTTGAATGCGGTGTCCGCTTTTTAACGGACTACCTTCTAGGTGATCCCTATTTCAGGACACAATATCCCGGGCATAATCTGGTCAGGTGCAGAGCGCAATTTAAACTTTTATCCGATATGGAGAAGAAATGGCTGCAGATGAACCGGATCGTGGAGCAGATATGGGGGAAAATCAAATCCTAGTGGGACACCAGGGACGTTCCTTTCTGTCCCACATCTGCATGCAGCGACAGCATGAAGAACAGGGGATATCATAATCATGAGTGAGAACTAGCCCGGTCTGTTCAGCCGGTCTGCCGCCAGTCCCCAGTCCTGCAGAAAGTATTTGTAAAGCACGGGTCTTCTTCTCACGGCCAGCGGGTGATAGGAGGCGACCACATTGTAGCCTCTGACGGTGTGCAGCCTGCCCCGGAGCCGCTTTACCTCCACTCCGGGATCATCAAAAATTGTTTGGCAGACCACATTCCCCAGGCACATGACCAGGACCGGGTCTACAGCCTCCAGCTGCCCCCATAAATAGGAGAGGCAGATGGTCCTGGCCCTTACTTTGTCGTAAGCCTTTCTGGGCCTGCACTTGAGAATATAGCTTAGATAAAGGTCACCGGGCTCTAGCCCCGCCTCGTAGGCCGCCTTCTGCAGAGTTGCCCGGGTGCCGCATAGAAAAGGGACGCCCTCCCTGTCCTCCCTGGCGCCGGGATTATCCAGAACAACGAAGAGCGGGGCGGCCCGGTTGCCCTCCCCCCAGATCACCCTGGTGCCGTGGCGGGCCAGTTCGCATTGCTCGCAGGATAGATTGGCGGCAGGGGATCTGTCTTCGGGCATAATTGAAGGCATTACTTCGGCCATTGCATTATCTCTCCCTGTGTAACGCCAAGGGTATGTACAGTATTTTTGCCCTATCTATCCAGGTTTATCACGTTGTCAGCCCGGTTTAGAAAGCCATTCATAACTCGAAAGTGTATCGAAGAATTGAGCTGAGAAACAGGTTGCCCGGGTTCAGCATATCCCTGTACCCAACTGCTGTATAAACGAGGATGTTTACGTCAAAGGGCACCGGGAAACAGTGACGGCAGATCTCTGTTCTATTCATAAAAGGCGTCTCTCGTCTCTGTTCTTTCAACAAAAATTAATATGTCAATATCACTCCAGATCCCTCTGCGCCTGGTTGAGCCAGTCAGCGCTCCGATCCATTTGCCCCGGATGATTGGGTAACATACAGCTAATTGTATCCCATAAACTGGCACGAGGCAACAATATGAAAATTTACCATATAGCTCCCTGGACAGGGGTGGAAAATAGAGGCGAATATTCTTTGGGCAGGCGCTATTTGTATAGAGAGGAAATCCGCGCGGATAGAAAGAATAGAAATATAAGCGGGAGGGAGGCTGGGAAATGGAAAAATACATTCTGCCGGGAGCTTTGCTGCTCCTGCTGTTTTTATTCATCTATGCCTACAATCGTCTTGTCGGACTGCGCAACATGGCTGACACGGCATGGGCGAATATCGATACCCTGTTGCAGAAACGTTTTGACCTGGTGCCCAACCTGGTAGCTGCGGTCAAGGGTTACATGGAGCACGAGCGGGGGGTGCTGGAGGATGTAACCAGGGCGCGGACCGCCTGGTTGCAGGCGCATACAGTTCGGGAAAATGCGGGCGCAGACCGTGCGGCGGCAGATGCGCTCAGGAATCTCTTCGCCCTGGCTGAGAGCTATCCCGAGCTGAAGGCAAACCGGAATTTTCTGCTGCTGCAGGAAGAGCTGTCGGGATTGGAGAACAAAATCGCTTACGCCCGCCAGCGCTATAACCGCACGGTAATGATCCTGAATACGGTTATAGAGCGTTTTCCCACCAATTTCATTGCCCGGCTCTTCAGATTCAACCTTTTTGATTATTTCGCCCTTGAGGATGACAGGATCAGGGAGGCGCCTGAAGTGGAGCTGGAAGGTGGTGGGAGCCGCTGATGGTACCGATCTACGGGCATATTGCAGCCAACAAAAGGCGTACTTTCCTGCTGGTCTTTCTTTTCGCCGTGCTTTTTGCGGTCTTTGGATTTGCTCTGGGCGCCTTTGCGGAGGAGCCCGGGGTGGGCTTGATCATAGCGGGGCTGGTTTTTATTATTGCGATTCTTGTCAGCTACTACGGCGGCCGGGGCATTGTCACAGCAATGGCCGGGGCGCACCCGGCCGAACGGGACAGGGAGCCCTACCTCTATCAAGCAGTGGAAGCTTTGAGCATCGCCGCCGGGCGCCCTGTCCCCAGGCTCTACATTATCGAGACCGATGTGCCCAATGCTTTTGCCTCTGGAAGGAATCCTGAAAATGCCGCCATCACAGTCACCCGCGGCCTTATGAACCGCTTGAACCGCCTTGAACTGGAGGGAGTGCTTGCCCATGAGATGGCCCATATCAATAATTATGATGTGCTCCTGGCCACGGTGGCTGTTGTCCTGGCCGGGACTATCGTTTTCATCAGTCATGCCCTGCGTCGGATGCTCTGGTACAGCGGAGGCCGGCGGAGCCGGCGCAGCGGCGGCGGTTACGGTCAGCTCATCGCCCTTTTACTCGTCATTCTCGTGTCCATTCTTGCCCCGCTCTTTGCGCAGCTCTTGAGATTTGCCATCTCGCGGCAGCGTGAATTTTTGGCCGATGCTACAGCTGCCGAATTCACCGGCTATCCGGAAGGTCTGGCCTCTGCCCTGGAGAAGATCACCTTTGATCAGGTGGCCGACAGCCCCATTGCCAACCCGGCGCTGCAGGGGCTCTACATTGTTAACCCGGCCCTGGGAGTGCGCGACAGCAAGCGCGCAAGCACACTCTTTTCCACTCACCCCACCACTGAAGAACGGGTCAAACGGCTGCGGTCCATGTAGTCCTGAACCGGGCCGGGTTATGGAGTATCAATTTCCGGCGCCAGGGAGGCGAGTTTCTTCAGCACCTGACCCAGCTTGTCTACGGCTTCGCCGTAGCCGGCCCAGTCGCCCTCCCGCTGACACTGCTGGGCTTCGTCAAAGAGTTTCTGAGCCTGCCTGATCAGAGAAGCGATTTCCGACCCGGTTTCCTCCTCCAGCCCGGCCGGACCAGTGGGTGTCTCAGGTTTGTCCCGCTCCGCCGGTTCCTTTTCCGGAGGCAGCTCGCTGCGTTCGCCGAAAATGCGCACCAGGGCCTGCTCCAGTGTTTCCTCCATGATCACCGTCTCCTGAAAGACCACGATAACGCGGGCCAGCTCGGGCAGCCCCCCCTTTTCCGCCTCCAGGAAGATGGGCTCAACATAGAGCAGCGATTCGTTTATGGGCAGCACAAGCAGGTTGCCCCGGATGACATGGGATCCTGCCTGGCTCCAGAGGGTAAATTCCGTCGATATTTCAGTGCTCTGGTCGATCCTGTTTTCCACCTGCTTCGGGCCCATGACCACCCGTTCCTTGGGAAAGAGAAACAGCTCAACTGCGCCGTAGTTGGGCTGGTCGCAGCGGGCCACCATCCAGGCGATCATGTTGTTCCTGTTGCTTGGGGTGAAGGGCAGGATCAAGACAAATTCGGGCTCTTTGTACCCCGGCAGCTGCAGGATGGTGTAATAGGGCTCCATCTGCTGCTCTTCGCCGTAGTACTGCTCCAGGGGCATGTTCCAGAGGTCCTCGCGGGCGTAGAAGGTGTTGGGATCGGTAACATGGTACAGGGCGACCATGCCGGATTGTATTTCAAAAAGGTCTACGGGATAGCGCAGATGATGGAGCAGCCCCTCGGGCATGGCTGCGGCAGGGGTAAAGAGGCCCGGGAAAACCCGGCTGAAGTTTTCAGCCAGGGGATCGGCTTCATCGATGAGATAGAAGTTGACGCTGCCGTTGTAAGCATCGACGACGACTTTTACGGAGTTGCAGATATAGTTGATCCCCTCTTGTGGTGCCGCGTAGGGATAGCGGTCGGTGACGGTGTAGGCGTCCTGGATCCAGAAGAGACGCCCTTCATGGACCACGACATAGGGGTTGCCGTCATAATGGAGAAAGGGAGCTATTTTTTGAACCCGTGTATAGATGTCCCGGTCAAAAAGAATGCGGCTGTCGCTGTTCAGCTCTCCGGAGATGAGGATCCTGTACTCGCCAAATTTCAGGGCAAAGAGGATCCGCCGCCACAGCGAGTGCAGGGGGATGCCTCCCTCGCCCTCGTAAAGGGTGAAAGTGTTTTCTTCACCGGCAGTGGAATAGTGGAATTCCCTGGTGTCGGTATTGACGATGACATAATCTTTCGTCAGCTCTCCGAAATAGATGGAGGGATTTTCCAAAGGAATATCTCCTGAGGGCGGGATATCCCCCAGGAAATAGCGGGGCAGCCCCTCGGCGGAGACTTCGTTGACAGGGCTGGCGGTGGCCCCGTAGCCGTGCGTGTACTGAAGGTGCAGGTTGACCCAGGTCTGCGCCTGTTCGGCCAGGGCACTTTTATCAAGCTCGCGGGCGGAAAGCATCACCTGGCGGTAGTTGCCGTCTACAGTATAGCGGTCGATATCCACATCGAAAAAGCGGTAGTACGGGCGGATCGCCTGCTGCTCATTGAAGGTGGTCTTGAGCGGGCGGTAGTCCCAGAGCCGTACATTGTTGATGGTGCCCGGGTTCTCCCCGAGGTCTGCCCAGCTCAGCTCTTCCCCGGCGGGGTACTGCCTGGTGGTGAACCTGTCCAACCCGTATGCCTGCCTGGTGAAGGCGATATTGTGGGCCAGGTACTTCTTCTCGTAATTGAACTCGCTGGGCTCGACAATGAAGCTCTGGACAGCCGCCGGGTAAGCCCATCCGCCCAGGGTGGAGACAGCGAGCAGGGTCAGAACCCCGTACAGCGGGAGTCTGGCGCGGCGCAGAAAGAGGTTGGCCAGGCAGAGAAGGGAAATAAGGGCGGCCAGGATCATCAGCACCAGTAAAAGAGGATAGTTTGCGTGAATATCGGTATAGCCGGCCCCAAATACTACGCCCCTCCCGGAAAGCAGCAGTTCAAACTGCTTGAGGCGGTAATCCCATGCTTTCAGGGCAAATACAGCGGCAAGCAGCACGCTGAGATGGCCCAGCCCGCCTCCCGCGGGCAGCACCCAGCGGCGTCCCGCAAGGGGAGCGCTCATGATCAGATAGATGACTCCCACCAAAACAAGGCTGATCACGGCAGCAGCCATCAGGAAGTCATAGACAAAGCGGTAAAGGGGAAGTTTGAACACGTAAAATGCAATGTCCCGGCCAAAAATAGGGTCGTTGCTGTTAAAGGGTGCAGCATGGATGAAACGCAGCAGGTTCATCCAGTGACCGCCGGTGTAACTTGAGAAAACAAAGGATAGGAGTGCGGACAGCAACAGGAAAAAGATTGCCAGGGACCGCGGGGTGAAGACACGGAGATAGCCGCCGGCCATGAGCCGTTCCCGCAGGGCCAGGTTGGGAAAACTCAATATATAACGGCGGGTCAAAATAAGGTTTACAAAGAGAAAGAGAAAAAAGAAGAGCCATGTTGCCAGGCGTAAACCCCAGCGAGTCAGGTGCTGTGTCCAGAAGATTCCTTCAAAATTGAGATCTTTGAACCAGAGCAGGTCCAGGTAGAAACCGGTCCCTGCAAGGCCCATGATCACCACGGCGATGGCGGCCAGCATCACCCAGATAATATGGCGGCGCAAGATAAACCCCTCCGATCAAAACAAATGCCGGCATAAACCGGCGTGGATTAAGGTGCAAACTTATTTTATCCGAATCAAATAACTTTTGTCAAAAGAAGTGGGGGCCAGGTCTTGGAATACCACTTTTACGCAACTACAATCCATCACCGGCTGCTGCCCGAACGAAATGGCTGGGGTTGTATCAGCAGGCAGTTGGTATGGAAAGCAGGTTAAAGTGACATTTCGAGACCTGACCCCCGGAGAGGATTTACTCTTCCTCCTCGTCTTCTACTTCGTCTTCAGCATTTTCATCTTCATCGCCTGCTTCTTCACCGTTACCGTCTCCAGCCTCTTCTTCGCCTTCATCTTCCCCTTCTACTTCCTCATCTGTTTCACCATTAACATCTTCGTCGCCGTTGAGTTCATCCTCGATGCCTTCGAGATCTCCGTCATCTTCTTCTATTACCTTGGGCGCGCAGCCGACGGTGAAGACAAAGACCAGAGCCAGAACGAGCATCAAAATGAACCCCAGCTTGAACATCTTCTGCATCTTGCTTGACCCTCCTCTCTTTCTCTAATATATGTCTATTTCGCCATGATATGAACAAATCCTTCCACTAATACCATTTAAAAGATTTATATTTCTTAACCATTGTTAAAATATTATAACTTTTATTATCCTTCCTGGGATTTCCCCTCTTCGATAACCTGGGTAAGCGGAGCATAGTATATTGTGCGCCGCTCTTTGTGCAGTTCCCCCGGGACGGCGTCGGAGAAAGCGATCCTGAATGCTGCCAGGCGCACCGGGGTGCCGCTGTCGGAGCGGGCCCTGGCAAAATCCTCGCTTTCCTCCCAGAGCAGGGGGCTGTACACGGGCCCGCATTTCCGTTTCTAGGGAGTGTGCCGCCGTCGGGAGACAGCGGTTTGCAAAGGTGACGGCAGCCGTGCCTGCAGCAATCGCCGCCAGGAGGATTTAAATAGTTTTACGGGCCGGGTTCATTTTCATGAATTCACCGTTATAACATATCAGTAAAATGGGCGATTTATGATTTGGCATTTTGGCGGGCGGCAGCAGCCTACCGCTTTCATAAGTTGTATTTCCCCTGTCCGGCGCATAAATTTAAATACCGCTATCCTCACTATCGAAGAAGGAGATGCCTGGCCATGTTCCGGAAAAAAAAGAAAGGCAGTTTCAAAGAGATCATCGCCGATTTTTTCGAACTCCCGCACGAAGTTCTCCTCGATCTGCCTCGTATTACCCTTGTAGGCAATGTCCAGCTATATATCGAAAATCACCGCGGCGTCATCGCCTATGATGAAAACAAGGTTCGCCTTGCCGTTAAGGGCGGCGAAATTATTGTCTGCGGGGAAGAGTTGCACATTAAAAATCTGCTTGAAGAGGAGCTTCTGATTAAGGGACTGATCAGTAGCCTTGCCTATGAAATATAGATGTGGTATAGGAGGAAAAGCCGTTGTTTATAATAAGATGGTGGAGATTTCTGCGCGGCTTTGTGGTGATCTCCCTGGAGGGGCGGGGAGTGGAGAGGCTGCTGAACCTGGCGGTGGTGCGGGGGATCAGCTTCTGGGATTTGCAGAAAAAGAGGGAGAAAGCGCATCTTTCTTTAAGCCTGGCCTCCTTCAGGGAGCTGCGGCCCCTGCTCAGGAAGGCGCGCTGCCGGCTGCGCATTCACCGCAAGGTGGGCTTTCCCTTTGTCAGTTACCGGCTGCGCCGCCGCCGGGGCCTGGTCGCAGGGGCCCTTCTCTTCGTTGCCTTCCTCTACCTTGCCACTTCAGTGGTCTGGTATGTCCGCGTCAGCGGCACCAGCCGCCTGGAAAAAGCCGAGGTGCTGGCCCTTGTTGATAAGCTGGGGGTCCGCCCCGGGGCCTGGAAGCGGCGGCTGGATCTCTCCGAACTTGGCGAGGAACTGCCCCGGCGTCACAGCGGCATCGCCTGGGCAGGGTTTGAACTGCGCGGAATCATGCTTGAAATTGAAATTGTAGAACACCTTCCCGGAGTTGTTGCCGATCATCGCCCTGCTGATATCATCGCCTCCAAGGACGGCTTGATCGAGAGGATGGTGGTGATAGAGGGGAAGGCCGCGGTTGATGTGGGTGATACCGTCTCCGAGGGAGATCTGCTTATTGCGGGCATTGCCAACTTTGAAAACGGCATCCTTGATTCCCAGGAGCTGCAGCCTCCTGAGCAGGAGGTAAGGGCGCGCGGCACCGTGGAGGCCCGGGTCTGGTATGAAGCCGGGCAGCCGCTCAGATTAGAGGAGATTTCCATAGAGCTTACGGGGGCATCCCGCAGCAGCTGTTATCTGCGGTGGCATGAGAAGCAGCTGCGGCTGTGGGGCCCGCCTGCCAATCCTTACCGTTTTGCCCGGGAGGAGCTCCGGATCATCTGCTGGAGATGGAGGAATATTTCTTTTCCCGTCGAAGTACTGAAGATTAACTATCTGGAGCAGAGGACGGATCAAAAAGCGTTTTCGCGCGATGAAGCACTGCAGCTGGCCCGGGAGGAAGCCAGGGAAGAGCTGCGGGCCAAGGTGCCGGGAAAAGTATCCATTGAGCAGCTTTATTATCAGGAATACATGGAAAACGGGGCGGAGTGGGTCCGTGCAGTGGCCGAAACCAGGGAGGAGATCGGGATGGTCAGGCTGCGCCGGCCCTGATTTGTTATAAAGGAGTGGGGTCTTTTTGGCGGAAAAGGATGTCAGCCGTACGGTTTTGCTGGAGAGCGGCGAAGAGGCGCTGCAGCTTTTTGGAAAGCATGACCGCAATTTTGATCTTGTTGAAGATAATTTCAATGTTCGCCTGCTGCCTAAGGATTTTGAACTGGTTATCGAGGGTTCGGAAACTGAGGTGGAGCCGCTTTACCAGATGTTCCAGGAGCTTCTGCGCAGCATCCGCCGGGGCCACTTTCTATCAGGCCGTGAATTTGAATATGCCTTGAAGTTGACCCGGGAGGGACATGCCAAAAGCGTGCGCGAACTTTTCAGCGAACTGCTGCTGGTAACTCCCCGTGGCAAACAGATCCGCCCGAAAACCATCGGTCAAAAGCGTTACCTTGAAGCGATGCGGCAGAAAGACATTGTCCTTTGCATCGGCCCGGCGGGTACGGGAAAGACCTACCTGGCCCTGGCGGTGGCCATAGATGCCCTCAAAAAAAAGCAGGTGCAGCGCCTGATCCTGGCCCGTCCCGCCGTAGAGGCGGGGGAGCATCTGGGTTTTCTGCCCGGTGATTTTCAGGAAAAAGTGGATCCTTACCTGAGGCCCATATATGACGGGCTTTACGATCTTCTGGGGGTGGAGCTCTTTCAAAAATATCGTGATCGCGGTATAATTGAGGTGGCGCCCCTTGCATATATGCGGGGGCGCACCCTTGACGATTCCTTTGTTATACTGGACGAGGGGCAGAATGCCACCTCCGAGCAGATGAAAATGTTTCTTACCAGGCTCGGCTTCGGGTCGAAGGCGGTGGTGACAGGGGATGTTACTCAGATCGACCTCCCCCGCGAACGCGAATCCGGCCTGGCTGAGGCGCCGCGCATTCTTGCCGCTGTGGAGGGGATTGCGCTCGTTTACCTGACTGAGAAAGATGTGGTCAGGCATCCCCTGGTGCAGAATATTATCAAGGCCTATGAGGCATTCGAGGCCGGCAAGGTGGATGAACCGTGAAGATAAACCTGAACATAAAAGGGGTTATAGACGGCTACTTCCCGCCGAAATGGGATCAGCGCACCCAGAGGCTGACACTGGGGGCGGTTTTATTTATCGTGATCTATCTGATCCTGGTATTTGCCTGCATGCCCGCCAGAATTTACGTGGAACTGGACCGGCCCAGTCCGAAAACAATTTATGCTCCCCGGGAGGCCATTGATGAATACACCACTGAGCAGCTCCGCCTGGCTGCTGCTGCAGAGGTGCCGGAAGCATTTGATTACAATGCAGCCGTTGAAGAAGAGGCTCTGGCGGCTGTCGAGGATTTTTTCAGCTGCGTTACCCTGATCCGCGATGTTCAGGAGAGCACTCCTGATGAAAAGGTCCAGGCATTTCAGGCGCTTTTTGATGTGGAGGTCCCCCTTGCAACGGTCAAAGCGCTCAATACTGAAAAAACTGTTCTGGCAGATCTGGAGGAACGCATCCTGTCAGTCCTGACTGAAATATTCGATCAGGGGATCAAGGTGAACGGCGTGGAGACGGCGCGCCGGCAGTTCAACAGCGAGGCGGCCCTTTTTCCCGTAAACACGGAGCTGAAACAGGTGACGGAGATTCTGACCGGGCCGCTGTTGAAACCGAATATGATTGCCAACCCCGAGGCGACAGCCCGCAACCGCGAAGCGGCAAGCAAGGCGGTGGATCCGGTGATTTTGCAGCGCAACACCCTGATCATCAGCGCAGGTGAACTGGCTACTGAGAAACAGTTGGCTCAGCTTGAGAACCTGGGCCTCCTGCGGGGCAAACATGCCGATTACCCGGGGATGATCGGACTATTCTTGCTCTTATCAATAATCTTTATCCTCGTGAGCATATACCTTTACAAGTTTGTGAATAACGCTTATATGAACCCCAAGCTGCTGCTCTTGCTGGGCCTGGTGGCTATTCTAACTCTCCTGGCGACTGTTTTGGCCGCCTACTTTTCCGGTTACTGGATACCTGTGGCTATGGGAGTGATCCTGATCACTGTGATTTTTGGCTATCGCCTCGCCGTACTCATGACCCTTGTTTTCGCCCTGCTGGCCGGTTTTGTAACGGGCGGTGAAATCAGTTATATGCTGGTTTCCCTGACCGGGGGCCTGGCGGCGGTTTATGCTGTATCCCGCGTCAGCCAGCGCAGCGATCTGGCCAGGGCGGGGCTCTACGTAGCCGGAACCAATATGGCGACTATTGCAGCCCAGTTTCTATTTCTGGGAAACCTGAGCCTGGAGGGCGGAATCCTCAAAGAGCTGGGTTACGCACTGGCTGCCGGCGCGGGCAGCGGTCTCCTGTCTTCGATCATCGCCATCGGGCTGCTCCCATACCTGGAGAGCGCATTCGGGGTGACTACGGCGATTACCCTGTTGGAGCTCTCCAACCCCAATCATCCCCTGCTGCGCCGTCTTCAGACAACGGCGCCGGGCACTTACTATCACAGCATGATGGTCTGCAATCTGGCCGAAGCCGCCGCCGAGGCGGTGAACGCAGATCCCCTGCTGACCCGTGTGGGCGCCTACTATCATGATATCGGCAAGCTGAAAAGGCCATACTTCTTTACCGAGAATCAGCTTTCGGGGCAAAACCCGCATGATAAACTGTCTCCCAACCTGAGTGCAATGATCATCCGTCTCCATGTCAAAGACGGGGTGGAGCTGGCTCGCAAGTACCGCCTCCCCACCGTCATCGAGGATATAATCCGCCAGCATCACGGAACAGGCTTGATACTTTATTTCTACCAGCAGGCGCTGGAAAGCAGCGGTGATGAGGGGCAGGTTGCCGCCGAAAAATTTCGCTACGAGGGACCGCTGCCGCAAACGAAGGAGGCGGCGATCATCATGCTTGCCGATTCCATTGAAGCGGGCGTCCGTTCCCTTCCCAATCCCGTGGCCAACAGGGTGGAGGCCCTGATCAGGCGGATCATCAAAGAGAAACTGAACAACGGCCAGATGGATGAGAGCGATCTTACGCTGAAAGAGTTTGATCAGATCGGCGATGCTTTTGTCAAGATCATGGCGGGCATCTATCACAGCCGCGTTGAATACCCGGAAAAAGATTTGCGGGCGGAGATCGAGAGGAGTGCACTGCGCTGACCTTATCTGTACACCGGATCAACGGCAGCCCGCTGCCCGAAACTTTACAAAAGAAGCTGACTGCCGCGGCGCGTCTTCTGCTGGAGGAAGAGGGCCTGGAAGGGGGCGATGCAGCCATTGTTCTGGCGGATAATGCCATGCTGCAGGAGCTTAACAAACGCTTTCGCGGTCTTGACCGCCCTACAGATGTGCTCTCATTTCCCATGCTCGAAACCCCGGATCGGGAGAAGTTTGCGGCGGGGGAGAGTGAAGAAATAGCAATCGGTGATGTCTATATTTCGCTGGAGCGGGCGCGTGAACAGGCAGCCGCCGCCGGCCACTCCTGGGAACGGGAGACGCTGATCCTGGCCATACACGGGCTCCTGCACCTGCTGGGCTATGGCCACGACTGCAGCGGCGCTGCTGCGGCGATGCAGCAGAAGGAGGTTGAAACTCTTCACCTGGTGGAGCGGCATGCCGGGTGAGAGCCGGGACGATGCAACGTCTGATCCGCAGTTTCCGGGACGCCTTTGCCGGTCTGGCATACTGCTTTGCAACGCAGCGGAACATGGTCATTCATGCCGCCGCCGGCGCGGCTGTTATTCTGCTGTCCCTACTGCTTCGCCTTGAGCGGTGGGAGTTATTTGCGATCCTGACAGCAGTGTTCGCTGTTATCGCTGTCGAGGCGATCAATACGGCCATAGAGAAAACTGTTGACCTGGCTACAAAAGAACGGCAAAAACTGGCCCATATCGCCAAGGATGTGGCTGCCGGGGCTGTTTTGCTCACCACATTTTATGCCATACTTGTGGGGGTCCTTATTCTGGGGCCGCGCCTCTGGGAAGCTCTAGAGAAATTAAGCATTTTTTAACAATCTTCATATTTTAATAATAGGGTTTTCCTGCATCTTCCTATAATAGAGATGTAAAAGCTATAATTGGGGGTATGTCTTGCCCGTGAAAATTTTTAAGAAGGATTACGGCAAAAACTATTTTTTATGGGTGCTGCTGCTTTTACTCATTGTCAACACCCTGCTCGTCGGCGGGGTTTACTACGCCTTTCGCACCTCTTTCCCCACTGCCTCTGCCCGGCGCAGCTCCAAGCAGGAAGTGGCCCGCGATCTGGCTGCTTACAATCTCCGTCTCGCCGGAGAGCTCGGGGTGCTGGAGCGGGAAGAGGTAAAAGGGGCCCTGGCGGGTTTCAATTACGACATTGAAGTTTCCAGGGATGATGAGCTGACGAAAGTGATCCTTGAACAGGGGCGTAAGCTGCAGGAGACTATCCTGCGTGAGGCAAATCTCATGCTCATGGATCAGATCCTTGCCGCCATAAACAGTGATGAACAGATCGGGGAAACAGATGAGACGACCTACTTTTCCCTTCGCTTCTCCGACAGCGATATATACACTATCCCCGCTTCTGTTCTCTCCCAGGATGTACTTGTAAAAATAGCGGAGCTTGTGCCCCGGGATCGTTTTACCACGAACCGGCTTGAAATAGAAGTCGCCGGCGGCAAAGCCCGCCTGGCTCCCTACAACTCCGAGGAGCAGCTGGAGACGCTCAGCGAGGAGCTCCGCGCAGCCGGGCTGAAAATGCATGAGCTGCGGGTTGAGGCGGGCCTGGCGGAGATGACGGGAGCAGGAATTACGGTGAAGCTTTTTGATGAGTTCGGAGCCACCAGCTCCAGTTCAATCATTCACGATACCGATATCCGGGACGTGATCAACGAACTTTTCGGCTCGGGAGCCAAAGGGGTCAGCCTGGGCGGCCAGCGCATCATTGTCACTTCGGCGGTGCGCTGCAGCGGCTCTCTGATCAAGGTCAATGACAGGTTGATCACCGTCAATCCAGTGGTCATCCAGGCGGTGGGCGATCCCGATCTGCTCATCAGCGGCCTTGATATCATCAAAAACAATTTAGAGGTGAGCCGGGGGGTCCGTGTCGAAATTGAGCGGGACCCGGTGCTGAAGCTGCCCGCCTATTCGCGCACTGGAGAATAGGAGGGGCGGTACCGGCGCCCGGTGCCGGCGTCGTCCAAGGCGGATAATCAAAGGACGGATCATCAAATGCGCGAGTCAACACTGCTGGCCATTGCCGCAGCAGCCCGGTCAAGGGTTTATGCACCTTATTCCCGCTTCGCCGTCGGCGCAGCTCTGCTGGCGGGCGGCAGGGATGTATTTACCGGCGCCAATATTGAAAACGCCTCATTTGGGCTCACCGTATGCGCGGAGAGGGTGGCGCTCTGGAGCGCCCGCCTGGCCGGCCATGAGCGCTTCAGCAGCATGGCCCTGGTGGCCGACTGCTCGCCTCCGCCGTCGCCCTGCGGCGCCTGCCGCCAGGTCATATCTGAACTGGCCGGAGATATTGAAATAATCATGGGCAACCTGCAGGGTGAGGTTGTCCGCCGCCCCTTGAGCGAGCTGCTGCCCGGGCCCTTCGGCAGTGACTGCCTGGGAGCGCCGGCAGAACCATTTTCCCCTTCTGCACCCCGTGAAGGGCTTTGGCGGCTTCCCTTGACGCTGCAGCCCATTGGGCGGGTCCGCAGCGCCTTCCCCCATCCAGGCGCTGTGCCCGACAATTACAAAACGCTTGTTTCAGAGATAGACCTTGACCCCGGTCTCGAAGAGGGGCTCTACCGCATAGATGAAGAGCCGAGGATCATTGTCATCGCTTACCTGCACCGCGCCGGGGGGTACAGACTTAAAACCGGCCGCCGCGGCCGGGGCGGCGAGGTATACGGCCTTTTTGCCAGCCGCACCCCTCACCGGCCCAACCCCATCTCCATGACGGAGGTGGAGCTGCTCGGGCGGCGCGGGCCTTGCCTGACAGTGCGTGGCCTGGATCTAATTGACGGCACCCCTGTCCTCGACCTGAAAACGGTCCTTCCCGGTAAATAACACCGGCCGGGAGCGGCGGTTTCCAACCCCGCCCGGCGCCCTGATTCATATTGCTCGAGGTACGATGCCGGGAGGGGCCACCGGGTGCGGCAGCGGCGCGAAGCGGTTCCCGGTATGGCCCGGCTGGCGGTGAGGCACAATATAAACAACAAATGGTAGGATCTGGTGATAGGTGAAAGAAAGCAATTTCAAGATACACCGCTCCGGCTTTGTAGCCCTGGTGGGGAGACCCAATGTGGGGAAATCAACGCTGTTGAACTCGATGGTGGGTGAAAAGATCGCCATTGTCTCCTCCAGGCCGCAGACCACCCGCACTGCTATCCGCGCCGTTCTCACTCGTGAAGATTTTCAGATTATCTTCATCGACACCCCCGGGCTGCACCGCCCCAGGCACCAGCTGGGCCGGTCCATGGTCCGGGCGGCGCAGGCGGCGCTTCAAACGACCGACCTGGCCTGCTTTATTGTTGAAGCGCCTTTTAAACCGGGCCCGGGGGACAGCCGTATTGCCGCCCTGCTAGACAGGGCCGCCGGGCCTGTTTTTTTGGTTATAAACAAAACTGACCTGGTCACGCCGGAACAGCTTGCTTTGCACAGCGCCCTTTACCGGCAGCTTTTCCCCTTTACCGGCAGCTTTGCCCTCTCGGCGCTGCGCGGGGAGGGACTTGCACCGCTGCTGGATGCCGCTGCCGCCGAACTTCCCAAAGGGCCCCGCTATTACCCTCCGGAGATGGTAACGGATCAGCCGGAGCGCTTCATCGCCGCTGAAATTATCCGCGAAAAGATCATTCAGCTTACCCGGGAGGAGATTCCCCACGCCGTTGCCGTGGTTATTGAAGAGATCACTCCCCGGCAGGGGCGGGATCTGCTCGATCTGCGCGCCTGGATCTATGTGGAGCGCGACTCCCAGGTGGGAATCATCATCGGCAAAGGCGGCCGGCAGCTGAAAGAGGCGGGCAGCGAGGCCAGGCGTGAAATTGAGGCCCTTTTCGGGCGGCAGGTTTACCTTGATCTGCGGGTCAAAGCAAAGCGGGACTGGCGGAATCGCGAGCGCCTGTTAAGGGAGTTCGGCTACCGGGAGCAGTAAAAAAGGAGGGCGGCTTTGGCGGAGCGTACTTATAAAACTGATGCCCTGATCCTTCTCAGCCGCCCCCTGGGCGAGGCCGACCGCCTTGTTGATCTGCTCACCTGGGAACGGGGGAAGATCACCGCCGTCGCCCGCGGCGCCCGTAAAGTAAAAAGCAGGCTGGCAGCGGGAGTGGACCTTTTCACTTTCGGGTATTACCAGCTGCACCGGGGCCGCAGCCTTGATCTGATCACCGGCCAGGAGGTAAAGGAACATTTCACCGCTTTCCGCGAAGATGCGGCGCTTTACCCGTATGGCCTATTTCTTACCGAGCTTACCGGCTGCCTTGTCCGCAGCGAAGAGCCTTCGCCCGGGCCCTGCTCGCTGCTTCTGAAGGGATGGCGCCTTCTCTGTGAAACAGAACCGCAAGGCCGGATGCTATTTTGCCGCGCTTTTGAGCTGAAATTGATGAACCTGACCGGTTTCTGTCCCTATCTTAAGGACTGCCTGCTCTGCGGCGCACCGGAAGCCCTCTATTTCAGCTCCCGCCAGGGCGGGCTGCTCTGCAGCAGATGCGCCGGCGGCGGAGCGGTCAAATTGAGCGCCGGGACTGTGGCCCTGGCCCGGCGGCTGCTGGAGGCTCCCCTGGAGAAGGTAAAAATACTCCGCCCCCTTGCCCTGCAGATGCGGGAGCTTGGCGGCATGGCGGAGGCATTCCGCCGCTACCATCTTGATACAGGCGAGCTGCGCTCGCTCAGGCTGATCAGGCTGCTGGATCCAGGGAATTGAATTTTACCGCCCTTCTTTTTGGCAGGGATAAAAATGCGTCCCATCGTTAAACTAGGGTAAAGGGGGTGGGTGGAATGCAGATTCCCCTGGAGAAAATCGATGAGTTGCGCCGCCGTGCAGGCATCGGCTACCTGGAGGCAAAAACCGTTCTCCAGGAGGCGGAGGGCGATCTCCTGGAGGCGCTGATCTATATTGAAGAGGGCGGCGGCGGGGGGGCTCATAGATATTCAAACTGGGGCCGTGAGACTTTGCAGCGGCTGCATGGAGCCGTCCTGGCGCTGCACCGGACCAGGCTCCGCGTCAAGATCAGGGATAATACGTTTATGGAGCTGCCGGCTACCTACGGCGCCCTGGGAGTGGCCCTTTTCCCGAAAATAGCCGCACTGGGGCTTGTTGGAATGGTCTTCAGTGAAGGATCCATCGAGGCGAGGAATGGCGGCGCTAAAGTGCAAAATAATGGATTAGATCAAGAAAATCTTGACAAAAAAGAGAGCTCTGGTTTAGGATCAGATCAATAACAACTGCAGGCGTGATGATGGAGAGGAGTAGCCGGTCCAGTTCTTTTTAGCGAGCCGGGGAGGGTGCAAGCCCGGCAGGACTTCCGGCGAAGGGCGTTCCGGAGCGTGTCGACAATTAAGCGGGTTCACCGCGCGGTGAACCAAGTAGGGTGGAACCGCGGGAGCAGACCTCCCGTCCCTATCGGGGACGGGAGATTTTTCGATTAATGACGGGGAAAGGAGATGAAATCCGGCGATGGATCTGCAAACAATTATCCTCAGGCTGCAATCGTACTGGGCCGGGAAAGGCTGTCTCATCTGGCAGCCCTATGACATTGAAAAGGGGGCCGGGACGATGAATCCGGCCACCTTCCTGAGGGCTCTCGGGCCGGAGCCCTGGGCGGCGGCTTACCTGGAGCCTTCGCGCCGCCCCACCGACGGCCGCTACGGGGAAAACCCCAACCGGCTCTATCAGCACCTGCAGTATCAGGTGTTGATCAAACCGGCGCCGGCGGCCATTCAGGATCTGTACCTGGAAAGCCTTCTTTCTCTTGAACTTGCGCCGCTGGAGCATGATATCCGTTTTGTCGAGGACAACTGGGAATCTCCCACATTGGGCGCGTGGGGACTGGGCTGGGAGGTCTGGCTCGACGGGATGGAGATCACCCAGTTCACCTATTTTCAACAGGTGGGCGGAATGGATGTGGAGACGGTTCCGGTGGAGCTGACATACGGCCTTGAACGCATTGCCATGTATATCCAGGATCGGGACAGTGTTTTTGATTTGAAGTGGAGCGGACAGATTCGCTACGGCGACCTCTTCCGGAAGGCGGAGTATGAGCACTCGGCGTACAGTTTTGAAGAGGCCGACAGGGGGCTTCTGTTCAAACTTTTTGATCTTTACGAGGCCGAGGCGGGGCGGCTTTTGAAATCAGGCCTGGTCCTGCCTGCCTATGACTACATCCTAAAATGCTCGCATACATTTAATCTGTTGGAGGCCCGGGGGGCCATCAGCGTTACCGAGAGAACAGGCTATATCGCACGGGTCCGCCGTCTCTCGCGTGAATGCGCCGGGGCTTACCTGAAGCAGCGCAAGAAGGCGGGTTACCCCCTGCAGGCTCAAAAGGAGGAGGTCTAAACAATGGCGCCTGTTCAAAAAGAGGATCTGCTTCTGGAAATCGGATGCGAGGAGCTCCCCTCCCGTCTCATACCGGGAGCGCTGCTCCGCCTGGAGAAGGAGGCGGCTTTGCTTTTTAAAGAGCACCGCCTCAGCTTTGAAAGCAGCAAGTCCTGGGGCACTCCCCGCCGGCTGGTGCTGCTGGTAAAAGGCCTTGCCGCCCGCCAGACGGACCTGCAGCAGAAAATAAAGGGGCCCGCCGTGGAGCGGGCTTATGATGCCGCCGGAGCGCCCACTGGTGCGCTGCTCGGTTTTGCCCGCAGCAAAGGGGTGCCCCCTGATGAGCTGACGGTGGAGACGGTAAACGACACCGCTTTTCTCTTTGCGGTGAAGCATCTGCCGGGAGAGGCGGCGGAGGATCTGCTGCCCCATCTATTGACGCAGCTGCTCAAAGGGCTTACTTTCCCCCGGCCCATGTACTGGGAAAGCAAGGAGAACCGCTTTGCCCGCCCCATCCGGCAGCTGCTCGCCCTGTACGGCGATAAGCCGCTGCGCTTTACCTTTGCGGGCGTTCCTGCCTGCCGGAGCACCTTCGGCCACCGCTTTCTCTCCCCCCGCACTCTGACCGTGGAAAACCCGGCCGCATATCTCCGCTCTCTAGAAGAGAACCATGTTCTGCTCGATCAGGAGAGGCGCCGCGCCGTCATTGAACAGCAGCTGGTGGAGAGTGCCGCAGCCCTGGGGGGGGAGCCTCTCGTTGATGTCGATCTCCTGGAAGAGGTCAATTTTCTGGTGGAATACCCGGTGGCGGTGAGCGGTTCTTTTGACGCCCGTTACCTTGAACTGCCCCGGGAGGTGCTGATCACAACCATGCAGGTCCACCAGCGCTACTTCCCGGTAATAAGGAAAGAGGACGGCTCCCTGCTACCCCATTTTATCGGGATCAGCAATAACCGTTTTCATGAAAACATCAGAAGGGGCTATGAAAAGGTACTGGGAGCCCGCCTGGCCGATGCCCAATTCTTCTATAAAGAGGATCTGAAGGAGCCTCTGGCGGCATACGCGGCCCGTCTTTCGGGAGTGGTTTTTCAGGAAGAGCTGGGCAGCCTCTCCGAAAAACAGGGGCGGCTGATCAGGCTGATCCATGCCGTCGGGGAACGCCTGGGCCGTTCCGGAAACCATATTAAAAGGGCGGCGCGGGCTGCGGAGCTCTGCAAAGCCGATCTAATTACCTCCATGGTGCGCGAGTTTCCCGAGCTGCAGGGCGTCATGGGGCGCGAGTACGCTCTGCTCAGCGGCGAAGAGGCCGAAACGGCAGGCGCCATTTTCGAGCATTATCTGCCCCGCCACCCTGGGGATGAGCTGCCTGGCAGCATCGAGGGAGCCCTGCTCTCGCTGGCTGATCGCGCCGATACCCTGAGCGGATCATTTGCCGTAGGGCTGCAGCCCACCGGATCCGAGGATCCCTATGCCCTGCGGCGCCAGGCGCAGGGGATTATCTCCATCCTGCTGGAGCATGAATTTGGGATATCGACGGCGGAGCTGCTGGAAACGGCGCTGCGGCTGCACGTCGAGGCGCTCTCTCTTTCTGCCCGAACCCTGGGTACGCTGCGCGGCGCTTTGCGCGAGTTCATGGCGCAGCGTCTCCGCTTCGCCCTGCAAGGAAAGGGGCTCAGCTACGATGTTATCGAAGCGGTTCTCTCCGTCCCTTACAGCTCTGTAGCGAGGCTCTACCGGAGGGCAGCCGCCCTGGAGGAACGACTGCGGACTCCCCTGCTCCGGAACCTGAGCGCCGCCTATATCCGCACTTCCAACCTGGCCCGCCAGGCCGGAGGCAGACAGGTGGAGCAGGCCCTGCTTGCCGAATCCGCCGAGAAGGAGCTTTACCTGCACCTGGTAGAAACCGCCCCCGGGGTGGATCAGGCACTGCAGCGGCAGGACTACGGCGCCTGCCTGGAGTTGCTGGCCACTTTCAAGGAGCCGGTGGACCTGTTTTTCGACGAGGTCCTGGTTATGGCCGGGGATGAGGCGCTGCGCCGGAACCGCCTTGATCTGCTGGCTGCGGTGAAGGGGCTTTTCAACCGCTTTGCCGACTTCTCCCTGCTCCAGTTTGCAGATTGAAAGGAGCGGCAGGAATTTGGGGAGCTCTATCGTATATACTATTTATTTGATTTCTTTCAAACAGGGTAGCCTGTATGCCTGCTTCAGGAGGTGGAGAAGATAGATTTAAGCCAGAGGCAGAAAAATATTTTGGAGATTGTAAAAAGCTCAGGCCCCATATCCGGTGAGGAGATCGCCTCCCGGCTGAACGTCTCGCGCGCTGCCCTGCGTCCCTGTCTTGCCATTCTGACCATGTCCGGCCTGCTCGAGGCGCGCCCGCGGGTAGGGTACACCTATGCGGGCAAGGATGCCAAGAGCCTTTTTGCCGATTACCTGAGACGCTTTACCGTGGGCGAGGTCAAGGCGGTGCCCGCCGTGGTGCGGGAAGATACCTCGGCATACGATGCAATCGTCACTCTCTTTGTGGAAGATGTGGGCACTCTATTTGTAGTCGATGAAGAGGGATACCTGCAGGGAGTTATTTCCCGTAAAGATCTGTTGAAAACTGCAATCGGGGGGAGCGACCTCCAGCGCATCCCGGTGACAGTGATCATGACCCGGATGCCGCACATTGTTACCGCGGATCCCGATCTGGATGTGGTGACGGCGGCAAAAAAAATAGTAGATTATCAGATCGACGCTCTTCCCGTGGTCAGGGAAGCGGAACCGGGCAAATTAAAGATTCTGGGCAAGGTTACCAAGACAACGCTGGCCCGAATGCTGGCGGAGCTGAGCAGTTAGGGAGAGGAGAGGAAGGTGGAAAGATTGGTTTCCCAGAAACCGGTGGTCTACATTATTTCAGATTCCATTGGCGAAACTGCCGAATTTGTGATCAAGGCGGCGGCCAGCCAGTATGATTCGGAGGATATTGAAGTGCGACGGGTTCCCTTTGTCAGCGACGCCGCCAGGGTAGTGGAGGTGATGGATGAGGCGGCCAGGGCCAACAGCATGATCGCTTACACCCTGGTTCTTCCCGAGCTGAGGCGGGTGGTGGAGCAGGAGGCGGCAGAGCGCAGCATCCCCACAGCCGATATCATGGGTCCGGTGATGAGCGCTTTAGCCAGGATCACGGAAAAAGAGCCGCACCTGGAACCGGGCCGGGTTCGCCGTCTTGATGAGGACTATTTCCGGCGCATAGCCGCCGTGGAGTTTGCTGTGAAATACGATGACGGCAAGGATCCCCGTGGCTTGCGGTTGGCCGAGGTGGTTTTGATCGGGGTATCCCGCACCTCGAAAACTCCGCTAAGCATGTACCTGGCGCACAGGCGCCTCATGGTGGCCAATCTGCCTCTTATTCCGGAGGTGGAGCCCCCGGAAGAGCTCTGCTGGGTTCCGCCGGGGAAAATAGTCGGCCTCATGATCGCCCCCGAGCAGCTTCGCTCCATCCGGCAGGAGCGCTTAAACAGCCTGGGGCTTGACGCGCAGGCCAGCTATGCTTCCATAGAGCGTATTGCGGCGGAGCTTGATTATGCCCGCAGGATCATGGAGCAGATCGGTTGCACCGTCTTTGATGTATCCAGCAAGGCCGTGGAAGAGGTGGCCAATCAAATCATGCAGGTGGTCAAAGGAGGTTAACAGCATTGAGCGAGCAAATGGTTTTCCGGTTTTCCCGGGGCAGCGCAGAGATGAGGAGTTTACTTGGCGGTAAAGGGGCCAATTTGGCGGAGATGACGCGAATCGGGCTGCCGGTGCCGCCGGGATTTGTGATCACCACAGAAGCTTGCAACAGCTTTTTCGCTGCGGGCCGGTCGATCTGGCCGGAACTGAAGGAAGAGATCCTCGGTCAACTCCGGCACCTCGAGGAGCTCACCGGCCGCCGTTTCGGCGGAGAGAAGCCTTTGCTCCTATCGGTCCGTTCCGGGGCGGTCATGTCCATGCCGGGGATGATGGATACAATCCTCAACCTGGGCTTGAACCGGCAGACAACGGCTTACCTGGCCTCCGAGGCCGGTGTCAGCCGCTTTGCCCTGGACTGCTACCGCCGTTTTATTCAGATGTTCAGCGATGTTGTCCTGAAGATCGATCATGATCTCTTTGAGGAGATCCTGGCCGGAGCCAGGCGGAAGCGGGGAGTCAAAGATGACGCCGGGCTAAACGAGGCCGAGCTGGAAGATGTGATCACCCGCTTTTTGGAAAAAGTACACCTCTCTTCGGGAAAGGAATTCCCCGCCGATCCGCGGGAGCAGCTCTTCCTGGCCATTGAGGCGGTTTTCGATTCCTGGAATACGCCGCGGGCCGCAGTCTACCGGCAGGTTAACAAGATCCCCCATCACCTGGGCACGGCGGTGAATGTGCAGGCCATGGTTTTCGGCAACCTCGGCGACGACAGCGGAACGGGTGTCGCTTTTACCAGGAATCCGGCGACGGGAGAGGCGAGAGTCTTCGGTGAATATCTGCTCAACGCCCAGGGGGAGGATGTTGTGGCCGGCATTCGCACCCCACGCCCCCTTGAGGAGCTCAGCGTGGAGATGCCCGAAATCTACCGCCAGTTCACCGGGCTGTGCGGCACCCTTGAGTCGCACTACCGCGACATGCAGGATATTGAGTTTACTATTGAGCAGGGGAAACTCTACCTCCTGCAGACCCGCAGCGGAAAACGCACCGCCGCCGCTGCGGTGAAGATCGCCGTTGACCTGGTCAAGGAGGGAGTGATCGGCAAAGAGGAGGCGCTGCAGCGGGTTGATCCCGCCGAACTTGACCAGCTGCTTCATCCGCGTTTTGATCCCGGCGCCGCCCTTGATGTGATTGCCTGCGGCCTGCCGGCTTCGCCGGGGGCTGCATCGGGCAAAATCATATTCGACGCCGACAAAGCCCAGGAGATAGCCGGAGCCGGAGAGAAGGTGCTCCTGGTTCGTCCGGAAACCACCCCTGATGACATCCACGGCATCTACGCCGCCCGGGGCGTGCTCACCAGCCGCGGCGGGATGACCAGCCATGCGGCCGTTGTAGCCCGGGGGGCGGGCAAGCCCTGCGTTTGCGGCTGCGAAGCGCTTAAAATAGACCTGGAAAGCCGCAGGGTGGTTGTTGATGAAAGGGTTTATCCCGAGGGAACGGTTTTCTCCATCGACGGTGGGACGGGAGAGGTGATCCTGGGCCGGGCGCCGCTGATCGATCCCCAGCCGACGCCCGAGTTCAGGGAACTCCTCTCCTGGGCTGATGAAACCCGCCTCC
Source organism: uncultured Syntrophomonadaceae bacterium (assembly GCA_964441025.1). GTDB lineage: Bacteria > Bacillota > Dethiobacteria > DTU022 > DTU022 > JAAZIN01. Next base: position 18,554 of record CAYTXG010000003.1, on the reverse strand, counting down.
TGCGTGTACGCGCAAATGCCGACACCCCCGGGGATGCCCGCCGCGCCCTGGAGCTCGGCGCCGAGGGCATCGGCCTCTGCCGGACAGAGCATATGTTTATGGAGAAAGAGCGGCTGCCGCTGGTGCGGCAGATGATCCTGGCGGGCAGCGACGCTGAACGCAGAGAAGCACTGGAGCGGCTCCTGCCGGTGCAGAAAGAAGATTTCAAAGGGATCCTGCGGGAGATGGCCGGCTATCCGGTGACCATCCGGCTCCTTGACCCGCCGCTGCATGAATTTTTACCGAACCGGGAGGAGCTGCTGCTTGAAGTTGACCGCCTGCGCCGGGAAGGGAGCGGCGGGCCGCTGCTTACGCAAAAGGAGGAGCTGCTGCAAAAAGTAAACTCGCTGGCCGAACTGAACCCCATGCTGGGCCACCGCGGCTGCCGACTGGGGCTGGTCTATCCCGACATCTACCGCATGCAGGTGCGGGCAATCATTCTGGCCGCCCTGGAGCTGCTGGGAGAGGGGCTGCTGCCTGGGCAGGTCAAACTGGAGATCATGATTCCCCTTGTGGGCCATGCCGGCGAAATGAACCGGATGAAGAGCGAGGTTGCGGCAGCGGCTGCAGAGCTGCTGGATAAATCGGGCAGAAAACTATCCTACCTCATCGGGACCATGATCGAGCTGCCGCGGGCCTGCCTGGTAGCGGGCGAGCTCGCTGAAAGCGCCGAGTTTTTCTCTTTCGGCACCAATGATCTCACGCAGACCACCTTTGGGTTCAGCCGCGATGATGCCGAAGGTAAATTTCTGCCCTTTTACCTGCAGGAAAACATCCTGAAGGCGAACCCCTTTGCGGAGATTGACCGGGAGGGCGTTGGACGGCTGGTGCAGGAAGCCATCGCCGGGGGGCGCCGGGTCCGCCCGGGAATCAAGCTGGGTGTCTGCGGGGAGCACGGCGGCGATCCCGCCTCCATTGAATTTTTCCATGAAGCCGGCCTGGACTATGTCAGCTGCTCGCCATTCCGGGTACCCATTGCCCGGCTGGCCGCCGCCCGGGCCGCCCTAAAAAAGAAATGAGTCACGGGGACGGTTCCTTTGACTCACCGCCTGGGCAGATACAGGCAGTGTTTCGGCAGTGATAGATTATGATGGCAACTTGCAAAACAGGGGAATCATAGCTGGTGGCATGATTGTTTCATTTTTATTGAGCTGTGCTCCCAGGAGGGATCGATAATGAGGGGGAAAAACTATTTAAAATTTATTGCCGGCATTGCCGCATTAATCTTTATCTTAACAGTGCTTATTGTTGCCAATTTATTTCTAGGCAACCCATTAATAGCATATAGGGCAAAAAGAGAAGCTGCCTGCTATATTAAGGAAAAATACGGGCATCTTGATCTGGAAATAGAAGAAGTGACCTATAATCCAAAGGACGGCTTCTACTTCATATCTGTTGCTTCAGCCTCCAGCATAGACACCCATTTTTCTTTGGGCTACAGGGATGGGGTAATATCAAGAGATGGTTACGAATCTTCAGTTCTGAGCGGTATGAATACCGCGGACAGATTCTGCGAGGAGTACACAGGTAGTTTGATGCCTTTTTTGGCGGCGGAAACAAGTGATATCGCACATATATCCGTAATACCGGAAAAGTCTGCCCTGTCCGGTTTTGTACCTGACATGGTTTTCGATCAAACTTTATTTGGAAACGTAGAGATCATGATCAGATGTACCGGAGGGACGGATGCCGGGTATTTGTCCAGCATTTTACAAATAACCGATAAAATAATGAAAGAAAAGGGATACGCAGCAAAAACATTTGCGATTACAGGGGAAAGGGAAGGGGCGCTAACGGAACTCAGGAATATAAAAAGTGAAGATATCGAGAGTGATAATCTTGAGGAGTTATTGTATAAAGCCATAATTCAGGGAGAATATGACGGGATCACCGCATTCAGTAAAAGTCTAAAATAGCAAGGGCTTGAAAAGCCGCACACTTTTACAGGTAAGGGCGGCTGTTTGGAAACCGCCCCAACATCCCCCGCCGGCTGCGCCCGGCTCACAACGCTTTTCCCGCGCCGCCGTCAATATTGATCCGGCATGCTATGGCAACAGAACGATCCTCCTGGAGGCAGCCTCACTTAAAACGGCCAAACCCGCTGCCAAATACCGGTAAAGAAATCACCTGCCTGCCGCAGCAGGTTCGGCAGAAAGCCGAGCCGCTTCAAATTTTCTCTGGCCATAAGCTCAATTTCGGCGATGACATCCCCATCTTTATCTTTTAGGAGCAGGGTGCCGATAACTTCGCCCTCCTTAACCGGTGCAGTCAAGGCATCGGGTAGATCAAACTCTTCCTTGATCCTGTAGCTGCTGTCATTGGCGGGGACTACCGCCCGCACCGGGCCTGCAGAGATGAGATCCGCCTCTCTTTTCTGGCCGCGTTTTACCGGAAGCCGGGCAACAACTTCGCCTTCCTCATGCAGGGTTTTCAAACTGTAATTGCGGAAACCGTAATTTAAAAGAGCCTCTATGTCTTCCTGGCGCTGCTTTTTACTGTCCGAATGGAGCACAACACCGATGAGGCGCATGTTTTGCTGTTTGCTGGTTCCGGCGATGCAGTAGCCGGCCCCGGGGGTGCTGCCTGTTTTGATGCCATCAGCGCCGGGATAGTTGCCAAGAAGGGGATTCAGGTTGAACTGGCGAATCTCATTAAAGGTAAATTCCTTCTCCGATTGAAAGGCGATTACCTCCGGCTGCGTGCGGAGCAGATAGGCGGCCAGGCGAGAGATATCCAGGGCGCTCATATAGTGATCCGGATCATCCATGCCGTGGGGGTTGGCAAAATGGCTGTTCTCCAGACCCAGCTCGGCTGCACGCTCGTTCATTCGCTGGACAAAGAGCTCCACAGAACCGCTCAGATGTTCGGCTACAGCAATACAGGCATCATTGGCTGAAACAATGTCTATACCTTTAAGCAGATCTTTGAAAGAAACCTGCTGCCCGATGTTCAGGAACATCTGCGATTCATCAGGACCCGTTCTCCAAGCCCGCTCGCTAACAGTGACTATGGTATCCCAATCAACTCGTCCCGCTTTAAGGTCCTCCATGGCCAGCAGCAGGGTCATTACCTTGGTTATGCTGGCCGGAGGCCTCGGCGTACGGGCATCTTTTTCAAAAAGCAGTGTTCCGTTCTCCGCATCGATGAGTACGGCGCTGTCTGCATTAAGTTCAAGTTCAATGTCCGGCGCGGCAATAGCCGGCAGGGCGAAAGCTTGCAGCAGAAGGAGCATGATTAAAAAGCAGTTGGCCTTCTTTTTTAGTGCATGCATATGGTGAACTACCTCCCCAAAATATGATCTGTCTGTACAACTTATAGAAAGGGTGTTTCAATTGTTGCAAATAATTGGTTTAAACGGCAGTCCCAGGAAAGACGGCAGCACAGTTTACCTGCTCGAACTGGCCCTGGAGAGCGCTCGCCGGGATGGAGCCGAAACAGAGCTTATTCATGTCGAACCTCTGCTGCGTTCACAAAAATACCCTTACTGCCGGGCTTGTTCATCGCCCTGCACCGGGGCCTGCTACCGGGGGACCGACCTTGAACAGGCTTTCCTGCGGCTGAGCCGGGCCGATGCAGTGATTGTGGGCAGCCCCGTCTACTTTGGCACAGTCTCGGCTCCGCTAAAAGGGTTCTGGGACAAAACCCGCAAGCTGCGCACTGCGCTGGCGCTGCTCAACACTGTCGGGGCCGCTGTCACTACGGGTGGCGCTGCTTTTGGCGGCCAGGAAACAACCCTAAAAGCGCTGCACGATATGATGCTGGTGCAGGGGATGCTCCTTGTTGGTGACGGCCACGCCTCCGCTGACGCCGGGCACCAGGGGTGCTGTGCCCAGGCGCCGGCCCCGGATGATAAAAATGCAATCAGCCGTGTGGAGATACTGGCCAGGCGGGTAGTTGAGGTGGCCCGGTGCACTGCCGCCCTGCGTTAAAATAAATACTATTTGCCATACCGTTTTTCATTCGTTACTGAAGAAGGAAATCCTTTAAGAAAAATCTACCGGGAAACCTAAATAAATAGAATTTAATGTACCGTCGAAAAGGAATAATGAATCAAACAGCGAAATATTACAAATGTAAACCTTTTTAAGACAAGGAGTGATTATTCTTGACCCAGCATAATGCTCTGGACACAATAGACAATCTTATCCCACCCTGTCAAGCAGCCTGCCCTTTGCACCAGGATGTTCGCGATTATCTTCTGGCCATCGCCACGGGTGATTTTGATCTGGCGCTGGCGATCATCAAAGAGACCAACCCGCTTCCTTCGATTTGCGGCACTATCTGTGCGCATCACTGTGAAGATGAGTGCCGCCGTCATGATGTGGACCAGCCGCCGTCTATTCGCGGATTGAAGCGTTTCGCTGTGGAAAACAGCACAGCAAAGGCGCCCCCCTCGGAGATCGCCCGTGCCTCAAGGGGAAAGGTCGCTGTAATTGGCGGCGGACCTGCCGGCCTGACGGCGGCTTATGACCTGGCCCGGCAGGGCTGCGCCGTGACCGTTTATGACCGCGAGCCGGCCATGGGCGGTGCGGTGCGCCACTATATCCCCCTGTACCGCCTGCCCGATGGTGTCATCGACCAGGATATCGAGGAGATCGCCGAACAGGGAGTTGAATTCAAGACCGGCTATGAGCTTGGCCGGAATCTCTCTGTGGATCAGCTTGAGAAAGAGGGCTACCAGGCTGTGCTCATCGCCCTGGGGCTGCCTGTGAGCCGCGGTCTTGACATCCCCGGCGCCGAAGGAGAGGGGATTCTCTATGCCTTGACTTTCTTGAAAAATGTAAAGAGAGACAATTTCAGCTTCGAGGGAAGCCCCACCGTTATCGTTGTCGGCGGCGGCAATGTGGCCATGGATGTGGCCCGTTCCGCCGTGCGCTGCGGCGCCGCCGGGGTTAAGGTGGTCTGCCTTGAGTCGGCAGACGAGATGCCTGCTTTCCCCTGGGAAATCGAGGAGGCAAAAGAGGAGGGCGTTGAATTTACCAACTGCTGCGGTCCCAATGCCGTCGTCCGGGAGAACGGAAAAATCACCGGCCTTCAGACCATAGAATGCTGCTCTGTTTTTGATGAAGCGGGAAGGTTCAGCCCTGCTTATAACAAGGAGAACAAGGGGCTAGTGACAGGCGATCTGATCATCTTCTCCATTGGACAGGGCGGCGATCCCGAACCGCTGAAGGGCCAGATCGATCTGGATGAGCGCGGCCGCGCAGTTTTTGATCCCGGGACCATGAGTACAAGCCGCCCCGGAGTTTTCGCCTGCGGCGAAATGGTTACCGGCCCGGGGACAGCGGTGCAGTCCATGAAGAACGGCCGGGTGGCGGCGCTGGCCATCCTGGCCCATCTCGACGGCGAGGCCTTTGACAGCAAGACGCTGGAAGAGCCTGCTGCGCTGGAGAAGCTCGATCCCGCCGTGGCTGAGAAAATAACCCGCGTTGAGCGCCATGTCATTCCCATGATGGCGCCTGCGGAGCGAATCAAGCATTTCCGGCAGGCTGAGTTCGGTTATGACGCTGTCACCGCTGTCAACGAAGCCCGCCGCTGCCTCACCTGTCTGGCCGGCGCGGAGCGGATTGACGACCTCTGCGCAAATTGCCTGACCTGCGTGCGCATCTGCCCCTATGATGTGCCGGTAGTTAATGAAGATGGGAGCGTAAGCATACGCACAGAGCAGTGCCAGGCCTGTGGCCTCTGTCTCTCCATCTGCCCTGCATATGCCATCCAGTTTCGTTCACCGCTGGTTGAGGATGCTGCAGCGGCGATAGAGCCGGCGGTGAAAGAACTTCTGCAGCGGGCCAACGGCGCTCCGGCGGCGCTGGCCATCACCTGCGGTTACGGTCCTTTTGCACTGCCCGGGATTACCGGTTTTAAAGCCGACAACCTGGCGCTGGTGCGCTATCCCTGCGTGGCCAAGATAGATACGGTGCACCTGCTAAAGGCTATGGAGTTGGGTGTGGACGGTATCATTGTCGCCGGTTGCAAGGAAGACGAACTTTCCGCCTGTCCGCACAGGGATGCCGCCGGGTGGGCCGGGAAGCGGATTGGCCATGTCAATGCTCTTCTGGAGGAAATGGGCCTGGGGGCCGGGCGGATTGTTTATCTCGAACTGGCCCAATCCGAAGTTGGTGAATTCGGCCGGGTTCTGCAGGAGGCGGTGGAACAGCTTGGGGAGATGGCCCCGTCACCGCTGCGCGGATCATAAGTCCCGGTCGTTTTAAGGGAAAATGTTGAGGCGGACCGTCTGAAAAGGCGGCCCGCCTTTTGCCGGGACAGGGCGGTATTAATATGTCACAATATGGCAATAATATGGGTGAACTTCGTAGCGGAATTTATCGGCTTAAGCAGGATTATCTCCCGGGGCGTAGAATATAGTGTTACAGAAAAATACGATTGGCATGTTCACGCAGGGAGGAGCGGTCCCGGACATTGTAGGATTGACGTTGAAATATCGTTTATCCAGGGTTGCCTCGTCTCCGGGCATTGCGGGATGAGGTTTTTCTTTCTTCCGAACATGGGACAGGTTGGTGAAAACATTTGTCACAGGGAATTCCGGGACATATCATTGACGAAATCAGGCAGCGATGCGATATAGTCGGCCTGGTGGGGCAGTACCTTGCCCTGGAAAAAAGGGGCAAGCATATGCTCGGTCTCTGCCCCTTTCACAATGAAAAAACACCTTCCTTTACGGTAACACCGGAGAAACAGCTATTTTACTGCTTTGGCTGCGGCGCCTCGGGCAATGTGTTCAACTTTGTCATGCGAAAGGAAAATCTCACTTTTCCCGAAGCGGTGAGGCTGCTGGCCCGGCAGACGGGGGTGGCCATTCCCGAGACAAAGGGAGCCGGTACAGCGAGCCGGTTAAGGGAGAAACTCTATGATCTGAACGGGCTGGCGGCGCGCTTTTACGCCGATCGCCTCTGGAACAGCCCTGCGGGCAAAAAAGCGGTGGATTATTTACTTGGAAGAGGTATTCGCCGGGAGACAAGCGAACTTTTCTCTTTGGGATATGCGCCTCCGGGATGGCAAAACCTGCTCAATTATGCTTCAAAAAAAGGTATCCCGGAAGATCTTTTGCACCGGGCAGGGCTGGTTTCGCCCCGGCAGGGCGGAGGCTTCTATGACCGCTTTAGAGAACGGCTTATCTTTCCCATTTTCAATGCGAGTGGAAAGGTGGCCGGGTTTGGGGCCAGGGCCATGGAAGAGGGGGACAAGAGCACCCCGAAATATTTGAATTCTCCTGAAACCCCGGTATTTGAAAAAGGAACATTTCTTTACGGTCTCCACCTGGCCCGGGAACAGATTCGCAGCCGGAAAACAGTCATTGTGGTGGAAGGCTATACCGATGTGATCAGCGCTTTTCAATGGGGAATAAAAAACACGGTAGCTTCGTTGGGCACCGCACTGACCCAGGCCCAGGGGCGCTTGATGCGCTCCCAGGCTGAAAAGGTGATCATCGCTTATGACGCGGACAGCGCGGGCCAATCGGCCACATGGCGGGGGCTGAAAATACTGCAGGACAGCGGCTGCCTGGTGGAGGTGGCCGATCTGCCGGAGGGGAGCGATCCCGACGGTTTGATCCGGCAGCGCGGGGCTGCCCATTTTGAGGAGATCATTGCCCGGACAAAGCCCCTTGCGGAATACCGCCTGCAAGTTTTGAAACGGGATCTGGACCCGGCATCTGAAGAGAGCAGACTTCGCTTTCTCGAGGGAGCCCTCCTGATGCTTCAGGACATATCGAACCTGGTGGAAAGAGATGTTTACCTGAAAAGGGCGGCCGAGGAGCTTTCTGTTTCCGAAGGGGCTCTCAGGCGGGAGTTGATGCGGCGGCAAAAAAGTCAGAAAGCGGGCCTTAGTCATAATCTGTTAAGAAAAGATCAAACTAAGATCAATCAAATAAAGACCAGCCCCGCTGAAAAGATGCTGCTCTCTTTAATGCTGTGCAGCGAGGAAGCATCCGGGATGGTCCTTGATGCCCTGGCCCCCGGCGATTTTCAAGAAGGGCCTCTCCGGCAGGTTGTCGAAACTATTTTGAAATTGAAAAGTGAAGGCCGCTGCATTGGCGGCGAAGAGCTTCTCGATCACTTCACAGATGAAGGAATTCACAGCATGATTACCAGGGCAACAACCGATCCTAGCCTGCAGGGATTGCCGCCTGAAAGAATGGCAAGGATGACCAGGGATTGCATTGAAAGAATAAATCGGGAAAAGCTAGCCGGGCAACAGGAATTGCGGCAGAGGGTCCTGAAAGAGAAGGACAAGAGGAAGCAGTATGACGATCATGCTAAAAAATTACTTCAGGAGCAGTTGCAAGTGATCAAACTACTTAAAGGCGCCCCCTATCGTTCCGGAGGAGGAGAGAATTTGCATGGCTAAAGATATAGAAAAAGTTGCTTCTTTGGAAGAAGTTCAGCAGGGCCTGATCGGACGCGGCAAGGACAAGGGCTCCCTCTCTTACAAAGAGATCAATGACACATTACAGTCTTATGAGGTTTCCGTGGAAGCTCTTGACCGTTTTTTCGATCAGCTGGCTGAACAGGGGATTGAGATAGTTGATGAAACCGCTGGAAACGGCAAGAGCGCCTCTGCCGAACCGGCTGATGTGGAAAAAGAAGAAACAGCCAAGACCGGGGAGGAGGAAGATCTCTCTTTGCCCGAAGGGGTAGCCATAAATGATCCGGTAAGAATGTATTTGAAGGAAATAGGGAAAATACCGCTGCTCACCGCCGAGGAAGAGGTGGTGCTGGCCAAAGCCATTGAGAAAGACAGCGAAGAGGCCAGGAGGGCCCTTGCTGAAGCCAACTTGCGCCTGGTGGTAAGCATTGCCAAGAAATATGTGGGCCGGGGCATGCTTTTTCTCGACCTGATCCAGGAAGGAAACCTGGGCCTGATCAAAGCCGTTGAAAAGTTTGATTACAGGAAGGGCTACAAGTTCAGCACTTATGCCACCTGGTGGATCCGCCAGGCTATCACCAGGGCCATTGCCGACCAGGCACGCACCATCAGGATACCGGTGCACATGGTGGAGACGATCAATAAACTTATCCGCATCCAGCGGCAGCTGGTCCAGGAGCTTGGCCGCGAGCCCCTTCCCGAAGAAATTGCCCGGGAAATGAATGTCAGTGAAGAGCGGGTGCGTGAAATATTGAAAATTGCCCAGGAGCCTGTTTCCCTGGAGACGCCCATCGGCGAAGAGGACGACAGCCATCTAGGTGACTTCATCGAGGATCAGGAGGCGCAGGCCCCTGCGGATGCAGCGGCTTTTGAGCTGCTCAAGGAGCAGCTGGAAGATGTCCTGGACACGCTGACACCGCGGGAAGAAAAGGTGCTTCGCCTCAGGTTCGGCCTTGATGATGGCCGCTCCCGCACCCTTGAAGAGGTGGGGCAGTACTTTGGTGTGACTCGCGAACGTATTCGCCAGATAGAAGCGAAAGCGCTGCGCAAACTGCGCCACCCCATGCGCAGCCGGCGTCTCAAAGACTACCTCGAGTAGAATACAATTATAAAATATCGCATCAAAACCTGACAAAACTTCAGCTTCCTTGCAGCGATCACCCCGGCATTTGCGGGGGAAGGTTTTCATCCGGCCCGCATCCCTGCGGTAAATAAGCGATTTATATACAATGGTTAACATCACCCGATAATGGTTACACGTCGAATTTGTAGGGGCCGGGTTCCACCCCCGGCCCGCACAGCTTTTGAAAATAACCCGCTGAAATCAGTCAACACTCAATCAACACGAACCCTTCCCCCTGAAAGAAAGGCCTCAGGGAGAGTAAATTATTCATAAACATCTGCTGTTGTAAAATAAATATATCTTAATGTAATATATAATTGACGGTAGGTTAATTATATATTACATTTAACCTGACACGGGCCGGTTGCACTATCTGTATTTGAGGTGATGTCTTGGGTAAAAATTTGAAGCTCAAGTCCGCGCGGGCGGCAAAAGATTTGTCCCAAAAGGGCCTGGCCGATGCTGTCGGCGTCACCAGGCAGACGATCAGCGCCATCGAGAGCGGAAATTACAACCCCACGATCAATCTGTGCATCTCCATTTGCAGGGTTCTGGATCAAACCCTGAATGATATTTTCTGGGAGGAGAATCATGATTAAAAAGGGTTTAGACGAAATGCAGGAGCAGAAAAAGAATAAAATCGGCAACCAGGCGTTTCTTTTACTCCTGTATCTGCTGCTTATTGATGCGGGCCTGCAGGGTTTTGGCTTCAGATGGCTGAGCTATCCAGAGAATGTGATGATCATTTTGATGATCTGTTCGGGGATCTACGTTGTCCGGCTGATCCTGGCCAATGCCTTTGTCGGGCCGGCCCCAGAGGAACAGAGCCCATTTATAAGAGTGCTTGTCACTGCTATTCTGGCGATTGCCGTTGCAGCGGTTATCCTGTTGTTCATGAAAACTGCCGGATTCAGTGAGCCGGCCGGGGTCGACAGCATGACAGCCCCCATACTATTCACGACCGCCGGTGTGGCTATCGTTATTGCTGTAACGACCATTGTCGTCAAAAGGATTCAGAACAGGAAGGATGAATAGGCGAATAGATGAGTAAGGGCCGGTCCGGGCGAATATGGAGGGGAATATGGCGGAATATGGCGGCGGCAAAAGCAGCATCGGAACCTTGACGAATTCGAAAGCATTCGTTATAATTACTTCAGGTTCCTCAGTAGCTCAATGGCAGAGCGACCGGCTGTTAACCGGTAGGTTGCAGGTTCGAGTCCTGCCTGGGGAGCCAATTATTATGTACATTTCAGGCATGACGATGCGACTCCAACCATAAGATGGCCCGCCAGGCTGCCTTGTGCCCGAAATGACTCCCGAGCAACATAATATCTAAAATATACAACATGTATCGGAAAAGCGGCAACCCCCGCAAAGCCATGGTTCCCAAGGCTTACAGGGATTATTCTTTAATTATCGCTGTTAAAGTTAATTTTGATCTTTTCATGAGTCTTACCCTCCTATTGACGGGTCGCCCACCCAATGCTGCACCTGTGATTTACCCTGGGCGACCACGAGGGTCGCCCCTGACACCCCGCGGTGTAATGCCACTGGCCAACAGATGGCCCCTGCCGGGTGGCTTGATCTGCCTGCCGCCGGCCCGTTTATTGGTTCCATTTTCTTCATGGTAAAGGTAATGCCCCTTATTTTGACGAATACTGCAACAGCACAATAGTCACAAAAGGTGAACTGAAGACGGCGCAGCAGTTAATTGGCAATAATCACAGCTGAAAGTCGAGGTCTTAATTATGATCAAGGGCTTACATTTCCTGCTGACCTATGAATGTGCTTATGAATGCGACCACTGCTTCCTTTACAGCGGCCCCCGCTCCGGCGGCACCTTCTACCCTGGAGCAGATCGAGGCGTCGCTTGGCGAGGCCTCCAGGCTGGACAGCGTGAAAAGAATTTGCTTTGAAGGTGTATGCCGATGCCTGTCACTTCTGCTACAGTATGCGCCTGGCGCTGCTGGAGCGCTTTCCCCGCTGCCTGGCGCCGCGCCTGATATACGGCCTGGAATAAAAATAAAAGGGGGGGGCGGATTGCGCCGCCCCCCGCAGTTTACCTGCCGCCCCTGCTTTCGCTCCGCCACTGGCAGTGCTCCCGCTTTGAACAGAATTCGCAGGAGACGGCATCGGAACACATTCCACCGCCAATCCCGATTACGAAAGTGACTGACTTGCGGGGGATCATCAAGCAGCTTTCGGTAAGCTCCACCCCGATCTCGCCGGCGGGGATGATATTGAAAAGCGTCCTCTGCTGTTCGATGGGCCATCCCTCCTGGCCCGGGTTGGCTTCCATCCCGGCTTTCAGGCCGGCGCTTTTCGCGATGCTGCCAATCTGCTCTCTGATCAAGCGCGAAACTTCGCCCACTGCTGCCGTGCCGGCGCCGTCCAGGGCTATGGCGTGCATCATATCGGTATCCATCAGCCCGGCAATGCGCCCTTCCAGTTCTCTTCCTATTGTACACAGCGCCAGGACCAGGTCGTCGGCCCCGGCGAAAGCCTTTGCCACCAGGGGGCCGGCAAAAAAGCCGCCGTCAAAAGTGATTCCATCCTGTTGGAAACCGGAGACCGGTACGCTGACGAAAATTGCTGCCGGTCTTAACAGGGCTCTTGCCTCGTCCAGAACTTCCGAGGCGATCCCGGTCAAAAGTTTCGAAGCTTTTGCCGGATCAATGCCCTGCCCTTTCAGCACATGCTCTGTCTTCAGTTCGATGTGAAGATCCTTAACAATGTCGAACATGTTGGGGCCTCCTTATGCGTACAATATTGAATCGAGCCGGCCGGGCATTAGCTAATTCCCATTAGCATCTTTCGCGAAACGAAGAAAAAAACCTGCCGGCGCTTTGCCGGGTCATGCGCTGGAAAAAACAGCTGGCCCCAGGCGGGCCTTCCGGTGTATAATTAGGAAGATTCAGAACATGCCTGGAAGCAGTCCATTGCCTTCCCCTTGCTCTCATCAATATTGAGGAGGCCTGGTCATGGTCAAGAGAATCTGGCTGGAGCATTACGAAGCGGGTGTGCCGTATGATCTGGAGATACCGGATAAAACAATTCCCTATTATCTGGAGGAGACGGCGCGCCGCTTCCCTGATATTGCCGCCGCAAAATTCATGGGCGGCAGCTTAAGCTACGGGGAGCTGAACAAGATGGCCGGCTGTTTTGCAGCGGCGCTGGCCGGCCTGGGTATAGGGCGGGGCAGCCGGGTGGCTCTGAACCTGCCGAACTGCCCCCAGTTCATGATTGCTTACAGCGGTATCCTGAAAGCCGGAGCCGTTGTGGTCCCCTGCAATCCCCTTTATGTGGAGCGTGAGCTCATCCACCAGCTTAACGATTCAGGAGCGGAGATTATCGTCACCCTGAGCCGCTTCTACCCCCTGGTAAGAAAGATCAAGGAGAGGACGGCGATCAGAACAATTATTGCGACAAATATAAAGGAGTATCTCCCTTTTCACCTGAAAACCCTTTATACTCTCCTCCGGGAAGGGGGCGAAGGTGACCGGGTAAAACTTCAGCAGGGCGATTTCTGGCTCCAGGATCTGATGAAGGAATACTCTTCCGCCTCCCCTCCCCGAGTGGAAAGAGAGCCAGAAGATGCCGCCTGCTTTCTCTACACCGGTGGAACCACCGGTCTGGCAAAAGGGGCCCACCTTACGCATCGCAACCTGGTGGCCAATGCCTTGCAGATCAAAAGCTGGCTCACAGATTTCCAGGAGGGGGCGGAAATAGGCCTGGCCGTTCTGCCATTTTTCCACAGCTATGGGATGAGTACCTGCTTGAACTTCTCTCTGGTTACGGCAGGTACGCTGATTCTAGTGCCGCAATTCTCGCAAAAAGAGATCCTGAAACTGATTCACCGGGAAAGGCCGACGCTGCTGCCAGGCGTGCCCACTCTTTATATCGCCCTGATCAATGCGCCCGACCTGGGCAAGTACGACCTGAGCTCCATCCGGATCTGCATCAGCGGCGCGGCGCCTCTACCGTTGGAAGTGCAGAACCGTTTCGAGAAACTCACGGGCGGCCGCCTGCGAGAAGGTTACGGGCTGACGGAGACCTCGCCGGTGACCCACTGCAACCCCATTTACGGCCGCTCCAAACCGGGAAGCATCGGCATACCTTTTCCCGGGACGGAGGCGAAAATAGTTGATCTTGCCGATTCGGCCGTGGAAATGCCTGCAGGCGAGATCGGGCAGCTGGCGGTCCGGGGCCCCCAGGTAATGAAGGAGTATATCAACCAGCCCGGGGAGACGGCGGAAGTGTTTCACGAGGACTGGTTTCTTACCGGAGATATTGCCAGGATGGACGAGGAGGGCTACTTCTATGTTGTCGACAGGAAAAAAGACATGATTATTGCCGGGGGCTTCAATATTTTCCCACGGGAGATCGAAGAGGTTCTCTTCAGCCATCCAAAAATCAAGGAGGCCTGCGCCGTGGGGATCCCGCACGCATACCGTGGCGAAACGGTCAAAGCCTATATTGTGCTCCGCGAAGGCGAGAGCGCAAGCGAGGATGAGATCGTCCAATTCTGCCGGATAAACCTGGCCGGGTACAAGGTCCCCAGGATGATTGAGTTCAGGGAAGAGCTGCCGAAAACTATGGTCGGCAAGGTTTTGCGCCGGGCTTTGGTCGAGGAGGAGAGAGCCCAAAAAGCCTAACAGAGGCCCTTCTAAAATTCAGATCTGAATTCAGCCGCTTATAAAGCAAAGCGGCTTTCTTTTTCGGATTGCAAAGTGATATACCAATAGTTAAGTATATAAATATGATTTTAAAGAGCAAAAGGATATCCACAATTAAAAGTCGAATATAAAGTATAAATAGAGTAAGTATATACAAATGACTAAAAACAGGCAATGAAGCGGGAGCAACTATTTTAATAGTAAGGAGGATTCTTATGGGTAAACACTGGTACAATAGCTATGATCCCGGCGTGTCGCATGATATGGTGCTGCCGCCCAAAACACTCCCCCGTTTCCTGGAAGAGGCTGCTGGTAAATCTCCCCTTAACATCGCTGTCCAATTCATGAGCGGCCGGCTGACCTATAAAAAGCTGAATGAAGAGGTCGATTCTTTTGCCGGGGTTCTTGCGGGGCTGGGACTGGAGCCGGGAAGCCGGGTGGCTTTGCACATGCCCAACTGCCCCCAGTATGTCATCGCTTTCTACGGCGCTCTGCGCGCCGGCTGCATTGTCACCCCCTGTAATCCTCTTTACGTGGAGCGGGAGCTTGTGCATCAGCTCAATGACTCCGGTGCAGAGGCAATTGTTACCCTGAGCCGGTTCTATCCCCTGGTCAAAAAGGTCAAGGACAGAACGAAACTGAAAGTGGTGATCGTGACCAGCATCAAAGACTATCTTGGGGGGGCGCTTAAGTTTCTCTATACCCTGTTCAAGGAGAAAAAGGAGGGCGATCGGGTCAAGCTGGAGCCCGACGATTTTTGGCTGTTGGATTTGCTGAAGCGCTATCGCTCCCATCCCCTGCCCGAGGTAAAGGAGGGCCTGGAGGAACCGGCATGCTACATGTACACAGGCGGAACCACGGGTGTGCCCAAGGGGGCCGTCCTCACCCACGGCAACATTCTGGCCAATGCGCTGCAGGCAAGACAATGGCTGTCAAAATATGATGAGGGAAAAGAGATCATGCTCGGGGTCCTGCCCTTTTTCCACAGCTACGGTATGTCCATTGCCCTTAACCTGGCCCTGGTGACATGCGGAACCCTGATTACAGTTCCACAGTTTAAAATTAACGAGATCCTCAGTCTTATTCACAAGGAGAGGCCTACCCTCTTCCCAGGCGTTCCCACAATGTATGTGGCGATAAACAATGCCCCGGATGTGGGAAAATATGACCTCAGCTCCATCAAGGTCTGCATCAGCGGCGCCGCCCCCCTGCCGGTTGAAGTACAGAAGCAGTTTGAAAAGATCACTCACGGCGGCCGCTTGCGGGAAGGTTACGGGCTCACCGAAACCTCACCGGTAACGCATTGCAATCCCATCTATGGAGAGAACAGGCCCGGCAGCATCGGGCTGCCTTTCCCGGGGGTGGATGCCAGGATTGTCGGCCTGGAGGATCCCTCCAGGGAAATGCCGGTGGGCGAAAGGGGCCAGCTGGCGGTCAAGGGACCGCAGGTAATGCGGGGCTACCTCAACCGGGACGAGGATAACAAGAACATATTTCACGATGGATACATCCTCACAGGTGATATCGCGGTCATGGATGAGGACGGCTATTTCTATATTGTTGACCGTCAAAAGGATATGGTTATCGCCGGCGGCTTCAATATCTTCCCCCGGGAAATCGAAGAGGTCCTCTACACTCATGAGAAGATCATGGAGGCCTGCGTGGCCGGAGTGCCCCATGAATATCGCGGTGAGACGATCAAGGCCTATATTGTGCTCAAAGAAGGGGTCACCATGACTGAAGAAGAGGTCATCGAATTCTGCGCCGCGAACCTGACCAAGTACAAAGTGCCAAAAGTGGTTGAGTTCAGGGATGAACTTCCCAAAACCATGGTGGGCAAGATCTTGCGTCGCATGCTCGTTGAAGAGGAGCAGGCCAAACTGGACCGGAAAGCCGGCAGTTAAGCACTGTCAAATTATGTAAATCTGAAGTGAATGTGGGGTCGGCCTCAAAAGCCGGCCCTCTCTCTTCAAGTTAGGAGCCGGTAATATTCGGGCCGGGGTTTCCCCCGGCCCGAATATATGCCTGGCAATCGGTCTCCGCCTGTTACAGGCTGGGGAGCCCCTTTCTGCGCCGCTGCAGTATGACGCCGGCACCAGCCAGTGCGGCGGCGGGCAGGAGCCAGATCAGGTAACCGTCTGTTTTGGGGAGGAGACCGCCCAGCACGAACAAGGCGAAAGGTGAAAGTGAGCCTCGAACGGTAAAGGTAATTTGGCCATCCTTAACCACGGCTTTGTAGGTCTTGAGGGCGCCGTTTTGGCAGTGCATTACCGTTACGGTTCTTCCGTTGAACCCGGGGTCCACCTCCACGGTGACGGTCAGCTCCCCGGTGAAACCGGGAGCGGGATCGAGAGAGATATTTTTGCCCAGGATGAGGATGTTGTTTTTGTTCTTTTGCGCTTTGAGGATGGCCTTGCAGGCGGCGCAGTCCTCTCCGTGCAGGGACAACTTCGAAATATTCAGCCTGGCATCCACGTGGATGTCGCCTGACACTGTGATGCCGCCGGCGCTCAGTTCGCGAGGCACGTAGGCGTTCTCCACCGTGAAGCGGAGAGTCAGGTCCGCCGTGTAACCCTCTGCAGTTTGCAGGAGGATCGTCCGGTCATAGATGCCTTCCGCGAGCCCCTCCCGGGGCCGGAGGCTCAGGGTCGCCCCGCCGCCCGGGCTGATCGTCAGGGGGAACTGCGCCCCCCCGGCGGTGAAGCAGTCGTCGCCGGGATCCAGAATCTGCACCGGGACATTACCCTCATTTTCTACAGTGAAGCTCCGGGCTGCCGGGGCGGAGCCGTAGCCTTCGAAAACGCGGCCGAAATCGAGTGAGCCAGGATTTGCCTTGATGAAGATGTAGTTTTCGATCTGCAGGCGGTAGATGCGCTCCGTTGAGCCGTCGGCGCTGACCACGCGCACGGTGATATCCATGTCGCGGTCCACATCCACCACCGCTACCCCGTCAGGCGCCGGCTGCCCGTTGATATAGATCTGGGCCTCGGGATGTTCGGGCACCGCGGTGACCAGGGTGGCGCCTTTGAAATCCCGGCGGATGGCGCCGTAAACGCCCCCGGTATCTTCAATGAAGTCCTCCACATCCACAGGAATCCCCTCGAAGCTGAGCCGGGCCAGAGCGGCGCTGCTCTGCTCCTGCAGGATCAGGTCCGTGTAGACCACCCGGACGGAAGAGCCGGGCAGGCCGAAATCGAACTCCTCCTCTACCGTCTCTTCGGGGCCCATGGTGATCAGGCCTGCGGAGGCGGGGGAGAAGAGGCCCAGGGACTGCAAGAGCGGCGCTGTCAGCTTTCGAAGCGCTGGGGGAGGGGTGTAGCTCTGCATGGTCTTGAGCACGTTGCCCTCGGCGTCCAGCAGGGCGGCGATGAGGTTGCCGCTGCTCTTCCGGCTGAGGCTGTTGTTGCGCACGCTGACGCTCGCCACGGTGGCGCCGCCTGTGCCGGTGGAGACGCGGGTGGTGACGGTGGCGGGTTCGCCGTAACGGGCCAGCAGGCTGTCGAAGGTGATGGAGTCGGTATTGTTGGCCCGGAAATACTCGGGCACCGTCACGAATTGCGGGACGCCCGGTTCCTCTTCCACCACCTCCTCGATCCAGGCCTGGAAGTAGAGGGTCACGCCGCTGCCGGGGATCTCCTCCCAGGTCCCCAGGTGCTCATCCAGGTAGGCGGCCACATCAAAGGTGAGCTGTCGCGAATAGCCTCCCGCGTCGATGAGGGCCAGATCCGCCTCGTTGTCGATGAGAAATGGCTCCGTCTCTTGCCCCGCCACTTCGGCGACCAGGTTGTCTTCGCCGTCGCGGCAGTCCAGGTCGCTGTAGATGCCCAGCCGCACCCGGCGGCCGCTGCCGGCCAGGGCTACGTCACTTTCGTTGTAGAGACATACCTGCACTGATCGCAGCCCTTCTCCCTCCCTGACTGTACTTACCGCTGAGATGCCTACGTCTGGGATCTCCAGATAGAGCAGGGCCTCTGCATCAGGCTCAGCGGTGATGGCGACGCTGTTGGCCGTGACCCGGTAGCGGACATCTTTAATGGTGTCGCCCAGGGCATGGTACACGGTGAGGAGGGCGCTCTGATTGGGCCGGACGCTCAAGCCGTCAAACGCAGTGCTTACACTGTCCAGGGTGATTTCCATGTCCGTCAGCGTGTTCACGCCCCTGTTCCGCACGGTGAACTGCACCGGCAGCGGGCTGTTTCGGCGCACTGCGGCATAGTCCACGCCCACGCCGGCGACAGTGATGCTGTCGCTGTAAGCATCGGCGGCCGTGTAAAGTTTGGCTTCGCACTTGGCCACGTAGATATCGACGGTCTCCAGCCGGCCGGTGCTTT
>CAYTXG010000002.1:119079-211110 GCA_964441025.1 uncultured Syntrophomonadaceae bacterium | reverse complement strand
ACCCTCTCCCCCCAGGGGAGAGGGGAGGAGCTTCCTCCCCCTTGAGGGGGGAGGGTAGGGGTGGGGGTGATGATTTCAGCAGGAAATTTTTCTTTTTTGAGGAATAACGGATAAGCGTACGAGTGGAGGTTGGGGCAAGAGTGACAGCAAAGAAGATGAGCAAGGGAAAAGTATGCATCATGGGGCTGGGTTATATCGGTCTGCCCACGGCCAGCGTGCTGGCCAGCAGCGGGTTCCAGGTGCTGGGGGTGGACTGCAAGCAGACCCTGGTGGATACTATCAACCGCGGCCTGGTACATATTCACGAGCCGGGCCTGCATACCCTGGTCCAGGCGGCGGTGCATTCCGGCAACCTGGTGGCGGCTTTCGAGCCCGGGCCGGCCGATGTATTTCTCATCGCCGTGCCCACGCCGCTGAGCAGGGATGGCGGACAGGTGGGTGTGGATCTGGGCAATGTGGAGTCGGCTGTGCAGGCGATTGCTCCGCAGCTGCGGAAGGGAAACCTGGTGATCCTGGAATCCACCTCCCCGCCGGGGACGCTTGAGGATCTGGTGGCGCCCCTGCTGGAAAAGGACAGCGGTTTGAAAGCGGGCCAAGATTTTTACGCCGCTTACTGTCCGGAGAGGGTCCTGCCGGGGCGGACCATGCGGGAGCTTATCGAAAACAACCGCATCATCGGCGGATATGATCGGGCCTCGGCCCGGAAGGCGGAGGAGCTGTACCGCCATTTTGTGGAGGGGGAGATCATCCTCACCGGCGCCCGCACCGCTGAAATGGTCAAGCTGGCCGAGAATATCTACCGCGATGTCAATGTGGCCCTGGCCAATGAGCTGCTGACAATCTGCGAAAGGCTGGGCATCAATGCCTGGGAAATGATCGGCCTGGCCAACCTGCACCCCCGTGTGCAGTTGCATCAGCCGGGGCCGGGGGTGGGCGGGCACTGTATCTCCGTTGATCCCTGGTTTGTCATATCCCGCTTTCCCGATGAATCCCGCCTCATCTCCCTGGCCCGCCGGATCAATGATGAGCGGCCGGTAGCGGTGGCGGAGCTGGTTCTGGGCCTGCTTGCAGGGATTCCCGATCCGGTAGTCACACTTATGGGCGTGGCCTACAAGGGCAATATCGATGATACCAGGGAGAGCCCGGCCCTGCGTGTGCTGGAGGAGCTGCGGGGAAAAGGGGCGGCCTGCCGGATCTATGATCCCCATGTGCTTACCCTGCCGGAGGAGACCAACAACCTTGCCGCCGCTTTCAGGGGCTCCGATTGCGCACTTTTACTGACGGATCACGATGAATTCCGCTTTCTCTACCCCAAAGAGTTGGGCAAGCTCATGCGGCGCCGGCTCATTGTGGATACCAGGAACTGCCTGGAGCGGGATCTGTGGAAGGAGCATGGTTTCGACTATCGCTTGCTTGCGCTGGGGATGGAGGAAAGCGGCAATTGAAGAGAGTATTTCGCCTTTTAAAATTACCCCTTCCTCTCATGGCTTCAAAGATACTGCGCAAAGGGCTCACGCCGCTGCAGCGCAGGGCGGACTGCCGGGAGGCGGGGCGCTGTCTGGAATTATTCAGGGAGGGGCGGGTACCTGCTGTTCCAGGTGTGCCCGGGGATCTGGCCCAGACGGAGCTGCCCTGCGCCTTTAATCCCGCTGCGGTGCAGGCTCTGCCGGAGGAAAGGCGGCGGATGGTCCGCCATTTTGCCGGGGAGGCCTGCGGCCACCGCTTCGACCTGCTCGGTTCGGGCCCTGTTCGGGTGGGCTATCATACTCAAGCCCCGGGCTTGGCCGGCCGCCGCTTTGAGATGACTCCCGGAGCAGGGGAAGAGGGCGCCGTCCTGGAGATGATGGAGCGCCTTCTTGGCCTGGCCGGGAGCGGGGCCCGCCGGGATGAGGGCAGGGAGTTTCTTTGGGAACGTTTTCGCAGCTACCGCCCCATTGACTGGCATCTTGATTTTCGTTCCGGTTACCGCTGGAATCCGGCCCGCTGGCGCTGCGATGTACCCATTGGGCAGACGGCGGGAGCCGATGTAAAGGTGCCCTGGGAGCTCTCCCGCTTTCAGCACCTGGGAGCCATGGGACTGGCCTTTCACCTGGAAGAGCCGCCGCAAGCCGATATTTCGGCGGCTGAATTTGTGCTGCAGCTGACGGACTGGATTGTCGCCAACCCGCCCTGCTGCGGCGTCAACTGGAACTGCTCCATGGAGGCGGCCATCAGGGCGGTGAACTGGCTCTGGGGTCTCAAGCTTTTTGCCCGCTCTCCGCTTCTGACTCCCGAATTCCAGAGGCTTGTCAACTGGAGCCTCTATCATCACGCCATTTTCCTGAGGCGCAACCCCGAGAACAGGGATCCTTTCGTGGGCAACCATTACCTGGCCGGCCTGGCCGGGCAGATCCACCTGGAGGCGGCATGCCCCTGGCTGCCCCGGAACGCGAGGTGCCTGGCCTTTGCCGTGGGGGAGTTTATCAAGCAGGTGGGAAGGCAGTTCAACGCTGACGGCAGTAATTTTGAAGCCTCCACCGGCTACCACCGCCTGACAACGGAGATATTGTATGAGACGGCGCCGCTGCTGCTCCAGCTGGAGGGGGAGCGCAGGGAGCGGCTTGCGCAGGAGGGGCGGTCAGGGGAGGCGGATTTTACCCATCCGCTGATCTTCCCCCCCTGGTTCTGGGACAGGGCGCTGGGGGCGGCGGAGTATGCGGCGGCCCTGCTCAAGCCCGGCGGCAGCTTCCCGCAGCTGGGCGACTTTGACAACGGGCGTTTTCACAAACTTGTACTGACGGCCTCATTCGATGAGGTGAGCGGGACTTACCGGGAGGAGAAGCGCGATATTCGCCCCCTTCTGGCGGTGGCCGGAAGGCTCTTTGGCCGTGAGGACCTGGCGGCGGCGGGGGCCCTGTACGGCGCCGATGCCGGGCTCTGGACGGCGGCGCCTGTGCCGGGAGTTCGGGAAAAGCCGGGTAAGGCGGTGGAGGCGCGGCCGGCAAAAAGGGAATGTGCAGGCGTAAGCCCTGCCGGCGTCACTTTGCCCGCAGCGGCGCCGGCGCTGCGAACGCTTTTTTACGTGGAGGGCTGCCGGGAGGAGGCGTTGCGCCGGGCGGCGGAGCCCGGAGATCTGGTGCGGCATGTCTCCCCGGCTTATTTCCCCGATGCCGGGACGGCTGTTTTTGATGCCCCGCCCTTTCACCTGGTCATCTCCTGCAGCCCCGGCGGCGCCTCGGGCTGGGGCGTGCATTCGCACAATGACCTGCTCTCCTTTGAGCTGAATGCCCGGGGGGAGGATTTCATTGTTGATCCCGGCACCTATGTCTATACCGCTTCCGTGGAGGAGCGCAACTATTTCCGGGCCACGGCGGCTCACAACACCCTGCTGGTGCCGGGTAAGGAGCAGAAGCGCTGGCTCGCGGGCCTGGAGGGCCTGTTCAGCCTGCCCGGTAGCGCCGGGGCGCAGGTTCTGGGAACAGGGCCGGGCTTTTTTTGCGGTGAGCACCGGGGCTACGGCTCCCCTCACCGGCGCAGTTTCTATATTTTCGATGAAGCCGTGGTCATGGAGGATGAGATTGAAGGGGAAAACAATATTATTCTTTCTTTCAACCTGGCCCCGGGGACCGCTGTTCGGGAGAGGGGCTGCGGGCGCTATCTTTTGGTAAAAGGGGAAAAAGCTCTTTATATGGAAGTTATGAGCGAGGGCGCCCCGCTGCGGGGTCATGTTCAGAAGAGTTTCTATTCGCCCGCGTACGGCCAAAAGCTACCCGCGCTGCGGCTGCTGGTTGAGCTTGCATTTCAGGAGGCTGATTGATTGAGGGTTCTTTTTGTGGAGGCGCATGATCTTGATTATGCCGATCCCCTGGGTTCGCACCAGTATATCCGGCGGTTCCGGGAAGCCGGTGAAAGCTGTCTCTGGCTGGGACCGGCCGTGAGCCCGCTGCACCTGTTCAAGCTGGACGGCGCCAACAGGAAGCGCTTCGGGCTCTGTTTAAAAGGGGTGCGGGAATACGGGGGAATCTCCTGGCTGGTGCCGCTGACGCTGATGCCCTACTACCGGCTGCCCTTTTTCGGCGCCGCTTTTGCAGGAAGGAGCCATTTTCGGTTTTGCATTCCACCGCTGCGCCGCCGGCTGAAGAGGGCCGGTTTTGACGAAGCGGAGCTGATCTGGTGCGCCAACCCGGCGGCGCTGGGCCTGCTCGACATTTTGCCGCACCGCAGGAGCTGCTTCAGGCTGGCCGACAGGCTGGACCAGTTCAGCAGGATGCCGGGGAGTGTGCTGGAGCTGCAGGAAGAGCTGATCCGCCGCGTGGACGCCGTCCTGGCCACCTCGCGGGAGCTGTATGATTATGCCGTAAAGATCAAGGGGGAGGGTGTGCACTACCTGCCCAACGGGGTCAGCGAAGAATTTTTTGTGCAGGAGGGCCAGCCGCCCGATGATTTTCCCCCTGCTGAAAAGGTGGCTGTCTTTGTGGGCACCCTTGATGCATGGTTTGACTGCGATCTCCTTGAATATGCCCTGGAACGAATGCCGGAGTGTCATTTTTTGATCATCGGCGCTGTCAAGAACAGCCATGTCAGGGAGAGAATAAACTCCTGGGATCGCTACGCTAATTTTACTTACCTGGGCGGGCGGCCCCATAGCCGGATACCGCTTTACCTGCGGCGCTGCGCCGCCGGGATCATTCCCTTCGAGCTTACGCCGCTGACGCATGCCATCAACCCCATCAAGTATTATGAATACCTGGCCTGCGGTCTGCCTGTGGTTGCTTCCAGGATGCGCGAGCTGCTGGCGCTGCAGGGGCCTCTGCATACCTATGACGATGCCTCCGGCTTTTGCCGGGCCCTTGAAAAGGCCATGGAGGGTAAAGCGGCCGCTGCGGAACGGCTCATTGAGTACGCGCGAAATCATACCTGGGAAAAAAGGTTTCAGCTGGCAAGGGAAATATTGTTTGAAGGGCAGGAGGGTTGAACGGATGAAGAATACAGCGGCACTGCTTATAGGCCTTGCTTTTACCCCCCTGTTCTCTCTCCGGGGAGGCATCTGGCATGATACCGTCAATTTCAGTTACCTGTTTGCCGCGGTGGTCTTTTTTATCGCCTTTCTATTCATCATGCGTTATCTTTTTGTGGACAGCGGAGCCGGGAGATTCAAGATAAGGCTCTTTCCAAACAGCGATGAACCGCTGTTAAAGGGCAGCGAGCTTTCAGTCCTGCTCTGGGTTGCATTCGTTACCGTATTGATGGGGCTCTCCTATTTTTATTCTCCCGCCCCCCCCCTGCAGTGGGGAATGAAAATTCTCTCATACATTACGATGCATTTTCTGCTGCTGTGCCTGTATTTTCTTGCATTGCCGGAGCGGACCCTCACGAAGATTGTTTACATGGTGTGCCTGACAGCCGTCCCTGTATTCTCGTACCAGCAGCTCTACAGCTACTATACTACCGGTTCGCTGCTTACAATGACCCTTTATCATCGCGCCTATGGGTTGATGGGGGATCCCAATGAATTTGCCAAGAATGTGGTGGTGGTTATCCTGGTACTCTTTTTCATCGTATTTTTTGAAGAGATACCGGTGTGGGCAAAAATACTCTGTTTCGCCGGAATCGTGCTCATGCTGCTCATGCTCGTCTGGAGCGGTTCGCGGGGGGGCTTTGTCATGCTGGCCGCCGGAGCGGCCCTGTTCTGCCTCCTGCTGTTTCCGCACCTTGACAGGCTGAAAAGAACTTATTTCTATGTACTCTCTGCCGCGGCTTTGGGCGCCCTGGGCGTTTTATTAAGCAAATATGAATATCTGAGCCTTCGCATTACCGACCTGACCGGCAAAGGGGGAGGGTCCTGCCGGATCAGCGCGGTTTCGGAAGGGCTGCGGTTAATCTTTCGGGGGAAGGCCTTCAACTTTCTTTTCGGCTACGGCATCGAAGCCTGGCCCTCCCATGTCCACCTTTCCATATTTCCACACAATTTTGTGGTTGAATATATCTTTGAATTCGGCTACCTTGCCGGCCTGATCCTTCTGGGCACTCTGGCCCTGGTGCTGCTCTACCCCCTGTGGGATACCCGCCGCCGCTATCTGCAGAAGATGATCAGCCTGCGGGAGCTCGTTTTCCTGAAGATCCTTTTTATTGTTTCGCTTTGCGCCTCCATCCCCAGCCTGTTCAATCATATTCTGCCGACAAATTTTACCTTTATATTCTTCACCGGCCTTTATCTGTCGCTGTACCGTTTTCTCGGAACCAGGGGCGCTGCGGAGAGCAGGGAAGGAAGGGGAGCAAACCGTGCAGATCTGCTGTCGCAGTGAAGGAAACGCACCGGTATGGCTTTCGGTGGTGGTCATCGGGCGCAATGAGGGGAAAACGCTGCCGGCCCTGTTCCGTTCCCTGCCCCGCGCGGAGGATGTGGAGTGGATCTATGTGGACTCCCTTTCCACCGATGAGAGCATCGGCATTGCTTTAGAGCATGGCGCGAATGTTTATTCGCTGGAGGCCAACCCCTGTCTCTGCCCCGCTTCGGGCCGCTGCGCCGGCACCCTGGAGACTGCGGGCAGGTGGATACTCTATCTTGACGGGGATATGGTGCTGCAAAAGGAATTTGTTGAATTTCTTCATCGCCTCAGGAGGGAGGAGGGCGGGATGCCTCCGGGGACGGTGGGCTTTGTGGGTAAAACCTGCAGCCGCTTTTTGGGAGAGGGCGGCGATATTGTCTCCAGCAGCGACAATGTCTGCCTGCCGGCTTCTTTTTCCGGCGAGGAGGAGCCCTGGGGGCGCACCGCCGATTATCACGGGGGCGCAGTGCTGTACCTGCGGGAGGCCGTTCTGCGGGCGGGCAACTGGGACCCGGCGGTGTCGCAGCTGGAGGAGATCGATCTGTACAGCCGGATCCGGGGTCTGGGTCTACAGATCCGGGCGATAGAGCTGCCCATGGCCGATCATTTCACGCCCCATCTGCCCTTGAGGAGCAAGCTGCAGGCGGTTCTATGGCCCTGGAGGGAGAGGGGCTCCTACCTGGGCGCCAATCAGCTGATCATGTCCCGCCTGCGGCAGGGTAACCTGGGCGGTCTGATCCGGTTCTATCCCGGGCCATTCCTGGTTTTCATCGGGCTGCTCCTTTCGCTGCCGGGCTTTTTTATCTGGAAACCGCTGCCGCTAGTGATGAACGGGCTCCTGGCGCTTTATTTTGCAGTTGAAAAAAAGTGGTATTATTATCTTGTCCACCTGGGGACGGTGATCCAGTTTTTCAGCGGCTGGGGCGCTTACCGTCCTTTTCAGATACAATACAGGCAGGTAAAAGAATCTGCCGGCAAGAGCATTAATTGATCATTTTTTAGAGTGAAAGGGGATTGAAGAGCTATGGAGAGACTTACACTCAGGGATATCTGGAATTTTATTGTGGCCTCGAGAAAGAAGATCCTTTTGGCGGGGATCATCTTCATGGTCATTGTCATTCCGGCAGTGTACCTGCTGGCGCCGGTAAAGTATAATATTCAGACGGCTATATCCATCCCTTATGACAGCTCGAAAGTGGCGGAATATGATATCCTGATCCGCCGCAGCATCCTGGCCCAGGTCTGCCGGGAGCTGAACATCGATGCTTCCGAAGAGAACATGGCGCAGATGGATAAGCAACTTTCCATCGCCATAGACGAGGGGGGCAGGAAAATCTATCTCAGCTTTCTCGGCAGCGATGCGGAGCAGGTATCCGCCATCGGCAATGGGATCAGCATGCGCACGCTTGAGTATGCCCGCGATGAACGGGTTGCCTACCTGGAAGGGTTCATCAAAAACAGCGAAGAGAGAATAGAGACCATTGACGAACTGATGGATGACGAATTTATCGCCGAATATTATGAGAAAATTTCGCAGGTGTGGCGGTCCCTTCTGGAAAAGGGCGGCGGCGCAGGCCTGAATGTCTTCCTGGAGGTTGATCCCACCATCAAAGATCTCTACCTTGAGAAAAAAAATCTGAGAAGCGATATTAGAAGGGTAACCGGAGAAATTTCCGCGCTGCAGAAAGAGGAGGACAGTGAGCTGGAGAAGTGCTATACTCCCATTTATGAGCCCGATGAGAAGGAGCCGCCGCAGCTGCTTCCGGTTATCCTGCTGTCGGCGGTGGCGGGAGCTATCTTTGGGATACTCTGGGTAACGGTAATCAATTTTGGGATTAAAAAAATAAAAAGGAAGGAGTTTAAGAAGCAGGAATCGAAATTATAAAGTTGCTGCTTCACAAGGGGTGAAAGGAGCAAAAATGGGTAGTGGCAGCCGCTCTCAAGGAAAAAAGCTAAAGGGCATCCCTTTGATCATGGTGGTTGCCGTTGATGTGGCGCTGGTAAACCTTGCTTTTTACCTTGCCTTCACCTTGAGGTTTATCGGCAATATTCCGGAATTCAGCGTGGAGCCTTTCCTGAGGATGTCACCTTGGCTTTCACTGGCGGCGGTGGTTTTGCTGCATGCGCTGGATCTTTACTCCAAACAGCGAAACGGCTTCATGCCCATCCTGCGCGCGGTGATCACAACGGCGGTGGGGCTGACTGTGTGCGGCATGGTCATCTCCCTGTGGTTGAGGGCTTTTGCTTCACCGCCAGCCACATTTATCGCCGCCCTTTTCCTGCTGCTCATTTTGCTTCTGCCATGGAGAGTGCTGCACTGGCGGATGGAGATGTGGATTCACGGCCAGAAGAAGCTGCTCGTTGTGGGCCGCTATGCAGAGGTGGAGCAGGCCCTGGACAAGCTGATGGGGCTGCCGCAGGGTATGTTTGAAATTGCCCGTGTGCTTGAACCGGAGGAATGGCGGAAGATCGAACGCTGGTTTCCCCATGTAGATGCCGTCATGCTGGCGGGCTCGCTGGATATGGAGCTTAAAAACAGGATTATCCGCTGCAGTTTTGACGCCATGAAAGAGGTTTTCATTGTGCCCGATCTGTACGAGATCATCCTGGCCCGGTCAACATTCACCCAGGTCCAGGATACCCCCATTCTGGAGTGCCGGCTCATGCAGCTCTCCTTTTCCCAGGCTTTTGCCAAAAGGGCCCTTGACCTGGCGGTAACCGCTGTTCTTCTTTTGATCACCGCTGTGCCCATGGCAATCGTTGCCGCTGTGGTGAGGCTGAGCTCTCCGGGCCCCGTTGTCTATCGCCAGGAGCGGGTCGGCCTGGGCGGAAGAATCTTTGTGTTGTACAAATTCAGGACCATGGTGGATCATGCCGAGGATGAGAGCGGGCCTGTTTTTGCCACCGAAGATGATGACCGCGTTACCCCGGCGGGGCGCTTTTTGCGCCTGAGCCGCCTGGATGAGCTGCCCCAGCTGTTCAATGTCCTTAAGGGGGATTTGAGCTTTGTGGGCCCCCGGCCGGAACGGCCCTATTTTGTGGATCAGTTTACCGGGGAGATACCGGAATACCCGCTGCGCCACCAGGTCAAGCCGGGCATAACCGGTTTGGCCCAGGTTGCGGGCTACTATTCCTCCGAAACCAGGGATAAGCTGCGCTATGACCTGTACTATATTTCCGATTATTCGCTGCTGCTGGATTTGAAGATTATCCTGTCCACCATTCCGGCCCTTTTCAACAAAACATCCTCACTGGGAATAAAGGCCGAAAAAAGGAAGGGCGCCTCCGCCAGGGCGGAGCTGCCTTGAGATTGAAGATTAAGCATTTTTAGGAGCAGATCTGAAATCGCCTGTCATAACAATTCGAAAAAAGTGCTTTTTGTGGCTACTCTTTATTGCCATCTGGCGAACTTTCATCTTCCCTACATGGAAATGCTCCAGGATTGCGGCTGTGTTGTTCATGCCGCCGCCTATCCCGACTGGCATATCTGGAGGGTGGAAGGCAGGATCGCCCGCTGCCGGCGGATAGGCTTCTCGCGCAGCGTATTGAACCCGGCGAACCTGGCCGCATTCTTTAACATGCGGCGGATATTGAAAGAGGAAAACTATGATCTGATCCATGTGCATTCGCCCATTGCCGCCTTTATCACCCGGCTGGCTCTGCCGGGCACGGGGCGGGGGGCGCTGATCTATACGGCGCACGGCTTTCACTTTTACAGGGGCGCATCCTGGTGGAAATGGCTGCTCTACTTTCCGCCCGAGTGGCTGGCCGGCTACCGCACCGATGCCCTCATTGTGGTTAATGAGGAGGATTACCGGACAGCGCGCCTCTTTAAGGGGCTTTCGCCGGAGAAGGTGCACCTGGTTCCCGGCGTGGGTTTCGACCCCCGCCAGTACAGCTCGGGCCTGGAAGAGGCCGACAGGGAAGGGCTGCGCCGGGAGTTGCAGATTTCCGCCGGGGCAAAGGTGGCCCTGTGCGTGGGCGAGTTCAACCGCAACAAGAATCAGGCCATGCTTTTAAAGGCCTGGCCGGCTGTTCTGGAAAAGGCGGGTCCGGCCTTTCTGCTGCTGGCCGGCGAGGGTGGCGGGGAAAGACGCCTGCGGAAAATGGCGGCCGGGCTGGGGATCGGGAAGTATATCCGTTTTCTCGGCTTCCGGACAGATATTCCCCGCCTGCTGCAGCTGGCCGATATTGCGCTGCTCACCTCTTTCCGGGAAGGGCTGCCCCGGGCGGTTCTCGAGGCCATGGCGGCGGGGAAGCCCCTTGTGGCCACCGATACCAGGGGCCTGCGCGATCTTGTTGTTGACGGCAGCACCGGCTTCCTGGTGCCCTGCGGCGACAGCGCCGCTGCGGCGGGGAGGATTGTGGAGCTTTTCAGCGATGAGGAGGCGGCGAAAAGGTTGGGGAGGGAGGCGGCGATCCGCAGCCGGGAATTCAGTTTTGAAAGGGTGGCGCCGCAGATGGCGGCTATTTACAGAGGTTTATTGGAACGCTGATGCGCCGGGACAAAGAAGAAATCTGGAGGAAAGTGCAGGACTTGCTCATTTGAAGTAGAATAGATTATCCGGATTGGATCGGATATCCACAGGAAGAAAGCAGGTGGCGGTTTGAGTAAAATCAAAGAGACATTCAAGGGTGCAATCAAGGGCGTCTCCGGCGCCGTTGGAAAAGCATTACGGGCGGTGCGCGAATTTTTCCCAAAGGTGGGCTCGACGATGAAAAAAGTATTCACCCGGGAGTGGTTCGCGAAACATTGGAAGGTTATTGTTGGCTCTGCGCTAGGCCTGGGAGCGCTGGCCGTTGCCGCTTTCGTGGTTATAAATATCTATCAGATAGCCAATCCGGAGATAGCTCTGAAGAATCCCGATTTTGATTTTGCTCCCGATGAGAATGTGGATAAACAGTTTTCCAAGAGCATCGTGAATATAGCGCTGCTAGGTTTTGATCGCGATCA
The DNA here is from genome assembly GCA_964441025.1 of uncultured Syntrophomonadaceae bacterium. Classification (GTDB taxonomy): domain Bacteria; phylum Bacillota; class Dethiobacteria; order DTU022; family DTU022; genus JAAZIN01. Next base: position 199,848 of record CAYTXG010000002.1, on the reverse strand, counting down.
ATTTCGCGAGGAGTATGCCTATCTATTTTTACCCGATGTGATCCTTGTGGCCTCCGTGGATTTCAAGAATGACACGGTAAAGCTTGTGCGGGTGCCCCGCGACTCCTATGTGCCCATTTACGGGCGGAACGTGAAGGATAAGATCAACCATTCCTATTACCACGGCTATTTCTTCGGCAAGGGAAAGGATAAGGATGAGGCCGGCCTGGAGACAACGTTGCAAACCGTGAGCCATGTGCTGGGCGATATCCCCATTCATTACTATGTGACGGTGAGCATGGATGCCGTGATACAGCTTGTTGATGCTATGGGCGGCGTCCACTACATGGTGGAGGAGAGAATTCACGATAAACAGGGCAATGTTCTTGTTTACGAGGGACTCCAGGATCTTGATGGAATAACTTTTTTGACCTATGCACGTTACCGCGAGGATGCCACGGGGCAGGATATCGGCAGGATAAAGCGACAGATGGATCTGCTTCTGGCGACATTCGATCATTTCAAGGAGCAGGGGCGTTTCAAGTATATTCCGGTGACTTACCGGGTGTACAAGGATTATGTTCACACCAACCTGACGTACAAGCAGATCGCCGCCCTTGCTTACTATGCCAGCACCTTTGAAAAGACCGCCGAAACTGTCAAAACATACAGCCTGAACGGGGGCAGCCAGTCCAAGGACGGCATCTGGTACTGGGTTTTGAACCAGGCCTCCCGCATCAAGTTGATCAAGGAGGTCTTCGGCCTGGAGGTGGCCCAGTGGCCGGCGGATGTGCTTGTGGACACCCCGCCGCCGCCGCTCAAAGAATTCGTCTATGATATGCAGGATTCGGGGATATTGCTCTCCTGGATGCCCGGAGATGCCAAAAAGGTGGTCTATGATCTCTACCGCAGCGCTGAGGACTGCGGTGAAGAGCTGCTTATCGGGGATACCGATGAGACCTTCTTCCTGGATAAGGATGTCCAGCCGGGAAATACGTACCACTACCGGATCCAGGTGCGGCATTTCAGGGCCCAGGGCCCCTGGGCCAGCCTGACGGTTCAGCTGGGCGAGCCCGTGATCAAGGTCACCGGTGTTGCTCTTAACAAATCTTCTTTAACCCTGACGGCAGGGGAGGTCGGGCAGCTGGTTGCTTCCATCAGCCCCGAGAAAGCCACCAATCAAAATGTGATCTGGTCTTCCAGCAATCCGGCTGTGGCCACGGTGGCGGGCGGCTATGTTACCGCCGTTGGAGAGGGCGAGGCCGTGATTACCATTGTCACCGAGGACGGCGAGTTTTCGGATGACTGCACGGTTACGGTGATGGCGGGCACATCGGAACCAGGCGAACCCGGTGAACCCGGTGAACCTGGGGAAAATGATGGGGTTTAGGACCAGGATAAAATTAATCATAAAGTGTAAGTGTGAAGCAAGCAGGGGTTTGGAGGCAGAAGAACCGTTCTTGCTGAAAAGATAGAAACAGATATTTCAACGCCCGTGAATAAAAGGCAATGATCTGTTCTGCACAAGCATTCTGCAAGGTGGTTGGCCATGGTATTGCTTAAAAACATATACAGGCATCTGCCTGATCCGGTTAAAATGCCTGTCGATTATTGCTATGGGCTGACTCCCCATAGCATCAGATACGGTAAAAAATACAGGCAGATCAAGGCCTTTTTGAACAGGTCCCAGTGGTGGCCCGAAGAGAAACACCTGGAGTACCAGGAAAAGCAGGTCAAATCGGTATTGATTCATGCCTATGAGCAGGTACCCTATTATAAAAGGGTCTTCAATGAATGTGGATTCAATCCCTATACATTCAGGAGCCTGGATGAGATGGAAGCGCTCCCCCTGCTGGATAAAGATATTATTCAAGAAAATTTCAGCGATCTGCGGGCGGAGAACTTTCCGGCCGGCAAAACCGTGTTGAGCACTACGGGAGGCACGTCCGGAAATCAATTGAAGTTTTACGCTGAAAACAATTACAACTCCGTTGAACGGCCTTTTGTTGAGCTGATCTGGGAAAGGGCGGGTTACACCAATAACAGCAGAATGGCCGTGCTGAGAAACGAATCCTTTAGCGATGGCAAAATATTTGAGTACGATTGGAAGCAGAGAAGCCTGGTTTTTGATAATTTCCATTTAACGGATGCTAATATCAAGAAGACACTTGATCGGTTGCGCCTGGATAGGATTGATTTTATTCATACATACCCCTCCGCGATTTTAACGATCTGCGACTATATCCGCCGGTCAGGTTATGAGCTGGGTTACAGGCCCAAAGCGATATTGGCCACTTCGGAGAATATTTATCCGGGGCAAAAAGAGATCATCGAGGACACTTTGAACTGCCGGCTCTTTACTTTTTATGGTCACAGCGAGCGGGCCTGCATCGCCGGATGGTGCGAGCATTCGGATCTTTATCATATCCAGAGCGAGTATGGATACACGGAGCTGCTGGACGAAGCTCACAACCCCATCAGCGAGACAAACAAAATGGGCGAAATAATATGCACGGGGTTTTTCAATAATGCCATGCCCTTTATTCGCTACCAGACAGGAGATTATTCCTCTTACGCGGATAAGAACAGCTGCCCCTGCGGAAGGAGTTACAAGCTTTTAAATAGTATCAAGGGACGGTGGAGGCAAGAAATGCTTGTTTGCAGGGATGGCATCAAGGTATCAATTACCGCCCTGAACATGCATTCGGAGATATTCGATCGTGTGGAAAAGTATCAATTCTACCAGGAGAGGCCCGGAGAATGCATTTTGAACATTGTAAAGGCGGAAGGCTATTCAATGGAAGATGAAACAGTGATCAAGCGGGAACTGCTCAAGAAACTTGGCAACTCCATTGATCTGACAATCAATTATACCGATGATATCGAGAAAACGGAAAGAGGCAAGTTCAAATACCTGGTCCAGAAATTATCCTTGTAAGGGGCGTAAAATTTGTACGACTTTTTAAATGATAATAGTGTATCCATTTATTACAATGATCAGCTGAAAAGCTATCCGCAAAGCTCGCCCTATCATCCATCGCTGCTGTATCCGGAGTATCAATTTGGCAGGGAGCATATTTCGGATGAAGACAATGGGGTGTACGATGCCCTCAGGAGCCTCTTTTACAAGCTGAATATGGATGTTGAAAACTATGGCGCAGCCGGGTGGAATCCCTTCAAAACAGTGATCCGGCCGGGGAACAAGGTGGTCATCAAGCCAAACTTTGTATTGGACAGACACCCGGGCGGCGGGGACGTGGATGCGGTGATTACGCATCCAAGTTTGATCAGGGCGGTGATTGACTATGTCTTTATCGCTCTAGGCGGAAAGGGCGAGATAATTGTTGGCGACGCCCCCCAGGCTGATGCAAACTTCAACAATCTATTAAAGCATACCGGACTGGAAAAGATAAACAGCCTTTACAGGGCTGAAAAGGGATTCAATATTTCGATCATGGATTTCAGACAGCTGAAATTCGTCTACAAAAATGACATCTTAACCGGGGAGTCGCGGATCAAGCTTGACGGTGATCCGCTGGGTTATACAATTTTCAATCTTGGAGGCGACAGCGAATTTGAGGGGCTGGAATCATTTGACAGGCTCTATGGTGCGGATTACGATCGCCATGAAACAAAATCGCACCACACCAGGGGAAAGCATGAATACTGCATTGCCAATACCGTATTAACAGCGGATGTGGTTATTTCTGTCCCCAAAATGAAGACTCACAGAAAAGGCGGAGTCACCTTAAATTTAAAAAATATGGTTGGTATTAATGGAAATAAAAATTATTTGCCGCATTTCAACATAGGAACACCGGAGGATGGCGGGGACGAATACCCCAAACTGGAGGGCCAGCAGAAAAGGGCCCTGTACACACAGCGCATCCTTATTGACAGGCTTCTGGCCAGGCCAAATCATGTCAAAGAGGCGGCATACAAGCTGGCTCTCGGGCTGTATCGCCTTATCCGGCCCATTTTTTTCAGAAGGGTTGACAGTAAGGAGATTCAGGGCGGCGGCAGCTGGTACGGGAATGATACGGTCTGGAGAATGGTTCTCGATCTCAATAAGATACTAATCTACGGAAGCGAAGAGGGCCAAATAATGGCCGTTCCCCAAAGAAGGCTGTTCAGCGTGGTTGACGGAGTAATTGCCGGTGAAGGGAATGGGCCCCTGATGCCCGATGCAAAGGCATGCGGTTTGGTGGCGGCAGGGGTTAATTTCCTGCTCCTGGATCTTCTGCTCATTGGTATTATGGGATTTGACGCCGATAAAATACCGCTATACAGAAACTCTCAACAGATCAATAGGTATAAACTGACGAATGTGAGCTCTTTTGATACTGAATTGTGCTCTAATATTAACGGCGACGATATCAACGTTCCTTTTAAAGCCCCGCCGGGGTGGGTGGGACATATGGAAATGGAGCAATAAAAATTACCGGGGAATTACCCGGGCGCAACCTGTTGTTTTGGAGGAAAGACTGTGAGCAAAAAACTGAAGACAATACTTGAATACATCATCCCAAACCCGCTCTGGCAGAGATTCAAATATCGCTCGTTTATCAAGAGCGGTGTCTTCATCGATCCCTATGTAGATATCCAGGGCTCCCGGCTGGGGAAACATGTAGGGCTCGTTTCTTACTCGCAGGTGGTAAACTCTGTTATCGGTGATTACAGCTATGTAGGGAAAAACAGCATGGTTGCGGAGGCGGACCTGGGCAAGTTTTGCTCCATATCCTGGAATGTAACCATCGGGGCGACAAATCATCCCTACAGTATTGTGACAACCCACTCTTTTCCCTATGATCCCGGGCACGGATTTGTTAAAGAAAACGGCCTTGCTGCCGGGAGGGTGCGCATCGGGCATGATGTCTGGATCGGTTGCAACAGCGTGATCATGCCCGGAGTCAAAGTAGGCCACGGTGCCGTGATCGGGGCGGGGGCGGTTGTCACCGGGGATATATCCCCCTACGCTGTTGCCGTGGGAGTGCCGGCGGCAACGGTGAAGTACCGCTTCGAGAAGGAGATCATCGAGCAGCTGCTAAAAATAGAGTGGTGGGAGATGGCCCCGGAACTGATCAGGGAAAATATACATCTATTTCAAAAAGAAGTTGATCACGATATCCTCGAGCAGCTGAGAGGGCTGAAAAGGTGATCCGGAGGAGGCGGCAATGGCGGATTTGATCGTATTGGGGGGCGGGGTGGCGGGGATATCCGCCGCCTACCATGCGCAGCAGCTGGGGAAGAAGGCGGTGATCTATGAGGCGCGTTCGCGCTGGGGCGGCCTGGCCGATAACTTTACTGTTGACGGCTTCCGTTTTGATCATGCCGTTCATTTTGCTTTTACCGATGATCCCTATCTGAGCAAGATATTTTACCGTGTCGATTACCTGGAGCATGAGTCCAATCCCTACAACTATGAGCGGGGCCGCTGGCTGAAGCACCCGGTGCAGAACAATCTTTACCCGCTGCCTGTTTCGGAAAAGGTGGAGGCTGTCCGCAGCTTTGTGGAGCGGCCGCAGGGGGGTGCAGCCGGCAATTACCGGGAATGGCTGGAGGCGCAGTACGGCCGCGTTATTGCCGGGCGCTTTCCCGGCGTGTACACAAAAAAATACTGGACCGTGGAGGCCGAGGAGCTGACCACCGACTGGGTTGGGCAGCGCATGTATTGCCCCGATCTGGAGGAGGTTCTGTACGGGGCCATGACTCCGGAGACGCCGCTGCTTTACTATGTGAAGACAATGCGCTATCCCCGGAAAGGCGGATTCCGCGCTTTTCTGGAACCCGTCGCCTCGGAACTCGATATCCGCACCGGCAAAGAGGCTGTTCTTATCGATGCGGCTCACAGGTATGTGCAGTTTGCTGATGGAGAAAAATGCTATTATGAGAATCTTGCCGTCAGCATTCCCCTGCCTGATCTGATCGCCATGATCAAGGGTGCTCCGGCTGAAATAGCGGCGGCGGCTTCGGGGCTTTGGGCCACCTCCGTGGCCATTGTTTCGGTGGGATTCAAGGTCCCCCGGGCCACGGATCACCTCTGGTTCTATATATATGAACCGGAGATGCTGCCGGCCCGGGTCTACTCGCCCAGCATGAAATCTCCGGATAACGCCCCGGCCGGCTGCAGTTCGCTGCAGTTTGAAATATATTTTTCAAGGCACAAGCCCTTGCCGGGAGCTGATGGAGCGATGATCGAGCATGTGCTCGATACCATAAAAGAACTTAAACTTGCATCCCTGGAAGATGTTTTGATCACCGATTTCCGCATACTGCCTTACGGGAACGTGGTTTTCGATCAGGGGATGATGCCGCGCAGGCTGGCGGTCCACAACTATCTCTCCACCCTGGGTATACTGCCCGTGGGCAGATTTGGAGAATGGGATTATCTCTGGACGGACCAGTGTTTTTACAGCGGTAAAAAAGTGGAGGCGCTATTTTAGCACACTCCCCGTCCCCGCATTTCCAGGCTTTGACTTGTTGGAAAGAAGGTTTGCCGATGAAAAGGGTGCTCGTCACCGGCGGAGCGGGCTTTATCGGTTCCCACCTCTGCGAGAAACTGCTGGAGAGGGGTCATGAAGTCCTCTGCGTGGACAACTACTTTACAGGCTCGAAAAGCAACATTGCCAATTTGAGGGATAACGGCAATTTCGAGGCGTTGCGCCACGACATTACCATGCCGCTGTACGTGGAGACCGATGAAATCTACAACCTGGCCTGTCCTGCTTCGCCAATCCATTATCAATACAATCCCGTCAAGACTATCAAAACCAGCATTTACGGCTCCATCAACATGCTGGGGCTGGCCCGGCGGACCGGGGCGGCCATTCTGCAGACCTCAACGAGCGAGGTGTACGGCGATCCGGAGAAACACCCCCAGGATGAGCACTACTGGGGAAATGTAAATCCCATCGGCCCCCGGGCCTGCTATGATGAGGGGAAGCGCTGTGCGGAGACCCTTTTCATGAGCTACTACCATCAGAACGGGGTCAAGATCAAAATTGTGCGTGTTTTCAATACATACGGCCCGCGGATGCATCCCGACGACGGCAGAGTGGTCTCCAATTTCATTGTGCAGGCCCTGCAAAACCGGGATATCACCATTTTCGGCGATGGAACCCAGACCCGTTCTTTCTGCTATGTGGATGATCTGGTTGAAGGGCTACTCAGGATGATGGATATGCCCGACGACTTTACCGGGCCGCTGAACCTGGGCAATCCCCACGAGATCAGCGTCCGCGAACTGGCCGATATGATTCTTGATCTTACCGGCTCAAGATCGAGACTGATTTTCCATCCCCTGCCCCAGGATGATCCCCGGCGCAGGCAGCCCGATATCAGGCTGGCCCGGGAGAGCCTGAACTGGGAGCCAAGAGTACCCCTGGAAAAAGGGTTGGAGAAAACCTCCGCCTATTTTGAAAGCATGCTGGGGGGCAAAAATACTTCGAGCATGTTTGAACGCAAGGAGCCCGGGGAGAAACCTGCAGAGGATGGGGGGGTGATCAGATGAAGCTTTCAGTTGTTGTCCCCGTCTTCAATGAAAAAGAGACCCTGGAAGAGCTTATTGAAGCGGTGAAAAACTCGGCCGTGGAGGATCTGGAGATCATCGTAGTTGACGATTGCTCCACAGATGGAACGCGGGATCTCCTGAGGGAAAGAATTGGGCCCCTGGTGGACAAAGTGCTCTACCATGAACAGAATATGGGCAAGGGCGCAGCCTTGAGGACCGGATTCAAAGCGGTTACCGGTGATTGCGTGGTGGTGCAGGATGCCGATCTGGAGTATGACCCGGAGGAGTACCTGCTCCTGATGCAGCCGATTATTGACGGTAAAGCCGACGTGGTTTACGGATCGAGGTTTATGGGTGCGGGACCGCACCGGGTTCTCTATTTCTGGCACTATGTGGGCAACCGTTTTCTCACCCTCTGCTCCAATATGTTTACAAATCTGAATCTTACGGATATGGAAACCTGTTACAAGATGTTCCGCCGCGAAATTATTCAAAATGTGGATATTGAAGAGAACAGGTTCGGCTTTGAGCCAGAGGTTACGGCAAAGATTGCCCGGATGAACTGCCGTATTTACGAGGTGGGGATCTCTTATCACGGGCGGAGCTATGAAGAGGGAAAAAAGATTGGCTGGAAAGACGGCGTCAGGGCAATTTTTGCGATTTTAAAATATGGTCTTCGCAGAAAAAAAAGATAGCCTGCGCCGGTGGGGGGCTGTAGCCATGTTCAGAGGTATGGAAAAAAGCGCTGTTGCCGGTTTCCTGGAAAAACAGGAGGAACTGGCGCAGCTGATCAAATACTTTTTTGTCGGGGCATCGGCGGCTTTGATCGATTGGCTGCTGTACTGGGTTCTGGTAAATTATGGGGGGATGAACTATCTGCTGGCTGCGGGGATTTCATTTACCGTTGCCACACTGGAGAACTATGCGCTGTCGGTGATATGGGTTTTCAAGAGCGGCCGTTTCAGCAGATATATGGAGATGGGCTTTGTTTTTCTCGTCAGCCTGATCGGGCTTCTCTTTAACGAACTCTTTCTCTATCTCTTTGTGGAATTCCTGGGCTGGCATGAGCTGATCTCCAAAATAGGCGCCACTGGAATCGTCTTTTTCTGGAACTACTTTTCGCGCAAGAAATTCATATTCCGATAATTACTCCCCCCTGGTGCCAGGCACCTGGGGGGAGTAACTTGAGTGAGGCGAAATATGATGAGGGATAAGATTATCGCGGTTTTGAGGAAAATCTATTATTCCCCGGCGCTGATCTGGGCGCTGCTGGCCTACGGGGTTCTGACACGTTTATTGCAGTACCTGTCCAACCGCTCCATCTGGTTTGACGAATCGCTGCTGGTGATGAATATACTGGAGCGGGGTTATCTGGAGCTGCTGACGCCTCTGGACAATGTGCAGGCGGCGCCGCCGGCTTTTCTTCTGCTTGTAAAATTGCTTACGCAGCTTTTCGGGCACAGCGAATATGTGCTGCGGTTGCTTCCTTTTTTGGCGGGTGTGACGGCGCTTTTTCTCTTTGTCAGGCTTGTTGAAGAGGTGTCGGGCCATAAGGCGCTGCCGCCGGCCCTGGCTTTGCTGGTAACAGCCGATCGCGTCATCTATTATTCTGCCGAGGCCAAGCAGTACAGTGTGGAGCTGCTGGTAACCGTGATCATAATGCTGCTGGCGGTGAAGCTGTACAAAAAAGGATACCGGCTGAAGGAAACAGTTATCCTGGGACTGACCGGTAGCCTGATGATCTGGTGCGCATATCCTTCGGTTTTTGTCCTTGCCGGAGCGGGGGCTGTACTATTCATTTTTCTGTGGCAAGGGAAGAGGGAAGATCGCGGCAAGGCGATGCTCAAGCTTGGGGCAATTGGGGGATTATGGCTGGCCAGTTTCTTTGTCAACTATCACTTTGTGGCCGGGCCCGCCTCCAGAAACGAGGCTTTCTATGTTTTTTTCAGGCATAATTTTCTGCCTTTTCCGCCGGCTTCCCTGGCCGATCTGGGTTGGTTTCCCCAAACTGCAGTCAATCTCTTCTGCCATCCCCTGGGCTTCAGTATTCCCCACGCCGCCCTTGTTGTGATGCTCATCACCGCGGGCGCTGTTGCCCTCTGGAAGAGAAAAGAAACCTGCTTTGCTCTATGCCTGATCCTGGCGCCGCTGGCGGTGCTGGCGGCTGCCTCGGCCATGTGCTTTTACCCCATCACGGATCGGATGGTTCTATTTACGGTACCGCTCTTTTACCTGCTCATCGGGGAAGGGTTTTACCATGCCGCTTCCGCCCTCTTCCGCCGCAGCCCGGCAGTTCCGCTCGTTCTGGCAACGGTGCTGTTTTCCACCTTTGTTTTCCGCAGCGGCTACCATATGATCAAGCCCCGTGTCAATGAAGAGGCCGGGCCGGTCATTGAATATTGTCTGGACAACAGGGAGCCGGGCGATAAGATCTATGTTTTCCATGAATCGCGCAAGGCCTTTGAGTATTACACTTACAAGCAGGGTGTTTCATACATTCAGGGGGTGAACCATGTTGGCGAACCCCAATTGTACCGGGATGAACTTGATGAACTGGCTGGAACAGGCCGCGTTTGGTTTATCTTCTCCCATGATGTAGCCGCGGAAGAGGGTATATTTCGGCAGCATCTCGATGGGATCGGAGAGCTGCTGGATTTTTTCCAGGCCCACAATGCCTTGGTCTATCTTTATGATCTTGGCAGGGAAGGGGAATCCTACAGGAGAGATCCCCTGGTTGTGCCTGACAGTTATGCCGCCATTCAGGATGCCATTGCAGCTGCCGCGGACGGGGATCTGATCATGGTCCAGCCGGGTACATATCTGGAGCATATTGATTTTTTGGGAAAAGAGATTGTGGTCCAAAGCAGCGATCCTGCGGATCCCGATATTGTCAGCAGCACGATCATCCAGGGCCGGGATGAGGGCTCCGTGGTTTACTTTCACAGCGGCGAAGGATGCGGAGCCAGATTATCCGGTTTTACAATTACCGGGGGCCAGGGGACAATGGTGCCGGAGCTCTGGGGCTGTTTCGGCGGAGGCATATTGATCATGAAGGGAAGCTGCCCGGTGATCTCCGGAAATGTGATCAGAGATAATATCACGGAAGCAGGCGAGGGGGATATTCCCGGTTTTGGCGGAGGCGTTGCCGTGCTGGAAGCGTCGCCCTACCTGAAGGGCAACACGATCAAGAGCAACAGGGCGCTTATCGAGGGCGGAGGCATCTATATTCTCGAGTCGGCGCCCGAGCTCAGGGGGAATCGTGTCTCTTCAAACCGGGCGAAGTGGGGGGGAGGGGTTGCAATCAGTGTTGGGGGCGCCCCTCGATTGCTGAATAATTCCATTGTTGATAATGAGGCTATCAGTGGAGGCGCCATCAATGTTGTAGAAGCCTCCCTCATTTTTACGGGCAATGTTATTGAAGGAAACACTGCCGAGCTGAATGGAGGGGGGATCTGCGCATGGCGCTCCTCGCTGCAGCTGTCAGGCAATTCATTCAGGGACAATTCTGCGGAGATCAAGGGCGGAGGGATTTACTTATCAAGGGATACGGCAATTTCTCCCCTGACCCGCTTTCGAAATTATTTTGAAAACAATAGGCCGGACAGGATCTTTTACCAGCCTGCCGATTATTCCTGAGCAGATGGACAGTTAAGGAGGCAAAAAGATGCTCCCTTGCCGTAATAAAGCTATCTCGACATTGATTTGGATTGTTATAACGCTGCTCTTTTTATGCGGTGCGGCCATGTTGGCGGGCTCCTTGGCTCCGTACAGTATTGTCAAAAGTAAAATTGATTCAATGGCATTCGGGGGGAGCGCTTCAATCTTTGACGAGGTATGGTACAGGCAAATATGCAACCGGCTAAAAATTACGGGAGTCGTAGCAATCTGCGGCTCCCTTGCGCTGTTTTTGGCACGAAAGAGAGTGGCATTGTATCTCCGGGAATTGGGACATTCTGCAATCAGGCTGATCGCCCGTGCAAGAAAATATCCCTTCAGGCGGGATTTTCGGGAGAATAAGGCCGGCTATATTGCTTTACTGATTCTAATGATACTGGCCCTGCTGGTCAGGCTTTCCCTCCTGAACCAATCCCTTAAATACGACGAAACCGGAAGTTTTCTGTATTACGCAGCACGCCCTTTCGTGGTAATAGCCTCATACTATGTCACTCCGAACAATCATATCCTGCACACAATCCTGATGCGATGCTCATACCTGATTTTTGGGAGCGAACCGTGGGCGATCCGCTTGCCGGCCTACATTTTTGGGGTTCTCTGCATCCCGGCGGCCTATGCTGTTGCCCGCCGCATTTCAACCCGAAGGGCCGCTCTTTTGACAGCCGGCCTAGTGGCTTCCTCTTCGCTGCTGATCGAATTTTCGGTAAATGCACGGGGATATACCCTTATGGTTTTTTTATTTCTTTGCGTTCTTTTTCTGGCTTCCTACCTGCAGAAGAACAGCAGCACATTTGTCTGGGCGCTGCTGGCTTTATGTGCAGCGCTGGGCTTCTATACGGTTCCTGTAATGGCCTATCCTTTTGGAATAGCTGTTTGTTGGCTTTTTCTGTCCATAATCATGCAGCATGACAGGGTTCAGCGCTTCCATAGATTGAAGGAGATGTTTACCGCTCTATTTGTAACGGGTCTGCTTACCGCTATATTTTACATGCCCGTTTTTATCGTCTCCGGCTGGAATGCAATGACGGCCAATCGTGTTGTTTTACCTTTAAGCTGGAGCTCTTTGATCAAGTTATGGCCAAATACGGCTATATCCCTGTGGCAGCAACTCAACCGGGACATACCCCCGGTGCTGCAAATATTGTTTGTTGCGTCAGTTATAATCTGCATATTGTTTTATAAAAAGATCAACTTGCTGCTGATTCCGGCAATGGTTATTCCCATTCCGTTGTTGTTGATTCAGAAGGTAGCGCCTTCGCTGCGGGTTTGGATCTTCTATGCCTTTATCTATACCCTGGCTGTTTCGGCCGGGCTGGACTATCTGCTTTCACGGTACAGGTCCCGGCCAAAAAAACAACGGCATGGGGATGCCATATATGCTATCATAGTAGTAGCCCTTTCGACTTTTCTATCGATTCAATCATTGAGCTCGGGGGCAATCAGCCAGTCATACGAAACGGGTTCTTTGGAGGAGGCGCCCGAGATTGTGGAAATGCTGGCTCCGCTGCTGCGAGAAGGCGATTGCGTTATGGCCCCGCCTCCATCAGATTCGATTTTGAGTTATTATCTGATGAAGAAGGGCCTGACAGATGAATTTTTATGGGCAGATCCGCTTTTGAGCAAGAGAGTATTTGTGCTTGTTAATGAGTCGTATTCGCATACCCTGTATGAGATTCTGAAGGACCGGGGATTGGGGAGCAGGGTTTGCTCTATTCCCCGGATCAGGGGCAGCTACCGGGACGCCACCCTGTATGAGTTGGTCAAATAGGCGCTGCCCTTTTTGGGAAAGGGGGCCGGAACATGCGTAAATTATCATCTTCGGAAAAATTATATTTTTCCCTGGCTCTGGCATCTGTCATCTTGCTGGTTTCGGTGGCCGTAATCGCGGTGGGCATGTACCGGGTATTTTACAATCCCGCTTATCTTTTCAGGAGCGATTTTAATGCCCGGTCTGAACAGGGGGCCTCATCGGTCGAACGTATTCTAAATATAGCCATTATCGGATTTGGCCAGGATTTTTCCCAGGGGAACAATGTCGGTAATCTGGCGGACACGCTCATGGTGGCATCGGTAAACTTCGATCGCAATTCCCTGACGCTGCTGAGTATCCCCCGCGACTCTTATGTTAAAATCGCCGGTACAGGAAAAATGGAACGAATCCAGCTGGCTTACAGATTAGGCAGTGGGCTGGGAGAGGAAGAAGACTACGGGCAGGGGATCGACTGCATTCTGAAGACCGTAGAGACGCTTCTGGGCGGAGTCAGGCTGCATTACTATATTGCCGTTGACATGAAGGGATTCGAGCAGCTCATCGATTCCATGGGCGGAGTGGAATTTGATGTGGATATGATGATCCCCGGCCCCACCCCTGCGGAAGATATTTATGTGGGGCCGCAACTGCTGGATGGGCGCGCCTACATGCAATATCTGACCTATATTGACTCTGACACCGGGGACGATTTGATGAGAATAGGGAGGCAGAAGAAATTGCTTCTGGCGACGCTTCGCCATTTTAAAAAGATGGGACGATTTCGCCAGGTAATTCCCACTTACCAGGCTTATCAGGACAGTCTGGATACGGATTTGCAACTCGATCAGATCATCTCTCTCGTTGCCTTTGCCCGCGAACATCTCGACATCAGCGCGGTGAACGATTATACCCTGCAGGGGGAATACATTGATGGCGATGATGAAAAGAGGCTCATACTGGACGACGAAACAAAGGCACGGATCGTCAAGGAAGTTTTCTCCCTGAGATGAACTGAAGAGAAGGATTCAGATTGATGATCCCGGCGGCTTGATTTTATGAGCAGCTCTCCGGGTTGCCGTTTAAAGAGTGATCAGGGCTTTTTGCAAAACCCAAAAATTGCAGGAAGCCCTGATTTGACAAATTCCGCGATCTCGTTATAATTTGTTCTGGACGGCGAATTCAAAGGAATGTTAGGATGTTGGGAATTATGAAAAAAAAGAGACGAAACCTCGTCGGTAGAACCGCCTTTCTGGCTGTATTTGTAGCGCTGACCGCCTTCGGCGCCGCCTACTTTTTTTTCCCGTCGCTCTTTTTCAAGAGCAGCGGCGAGAGGTGGAGCGGCGGCGTCACGGCTAAAGATATCACTCCCGGGCGGGTCAACATTCTTCTGCTCGGTTTTGACCGCGATGCCGGCAGGGAGGGGGTCTATTCCATCTTCCGACCCGACACGCTCATGATCGCCTCCATTGACTTGAAAAGCAGGGATGTTTCTCTGCTCAGCATCCCCCGGGACAGTTATGTGAAGATCGCGAACAGCGAAATCTATGATAAGATCAACCATTCCTATATGTACGGATACCGCCGTGAGGCTGCCGGGGACCCCCATCAAAGCGGCATTGATACCGTCATCGGCACCGTCGAGGATTTTCTGGGCGGCGTCCCCATCCATTATTATGTATCTGTAGATATGGACGGCGTTCGCGAAATGGTTGACCGCGTCGGCGGGGTCTACTTTGATGTGAAATATCCTGTCAGGTCCGATTTCGGGCGGGGTTATCTACTGCTGGATCAGGGCTACCAGCTTCTTGACGGCAATAAATTTCTCATCTATGTCCGGGACCGCAGTGTGGGCGGAGATTTCGGCAGGGCCGCCCGGCAGCAGGAGATCATGATCGAGGCTTTTAAACAGATCAGGAAGCAGGGCAGGCTCAAGGATATTCCGGCGCTCTACCGCTCCGCCCAGCACAGCATTGAGACAAACCTGAACACGGCCCAGATTGTGCAGCTGGCCCTGTTCGGATTGAGGGTAAAAGCAGATACCATCACCGCACATGTTTTCACCGGCAGCATCCAGTTTGCGCCCCAGGGGGGTCTGGATATATCCTATGTGGTCGTGGATGAACAGCTCAGGGTGAAGCTGATCAAGGAGGTTTTCGGGGCCGATGTGCCGCCCAGGGAGCAGATCACCCTGCCCGGCCCCAGCTACAGGTCGCCCGAGCCGCTCCCTTCGGAGTGGCTGGAGCACTCCGGAGCTGAACACATTCCCGGGGAGGATCCGGATGAGCTGGAGGATGACGAAGCGGAGCAGGAGGGAGACGAGGGCGGCGGGGAAGAGGATCCGGAAAACGGAGAGGGTGGGGAAGACGAGACAGGCGACTCCGGCGACGGCGCTGATAGTGGTGACAGCGGTACAGAAGGCGCCGGCACGGGGAAGTAAAAATAAAGGAAGCGCCCCCCCTGAAGGGAGAGAGCGGCCGCGGTGGAAAAAGCAGCAGACCTTAGCATAAACAATATTTCTCATATTTTCGATGCCATCACGGAGATCATCGAGGAGGAGGGTCTGCCGGCCGTTACCTTCGGCTCCGTGGCTAAAAAATGCTTTTTGCACCGGACATCTGTTGCCTATTATTTCGAAGGCAAGGAGAATATGCTGTACCAGTACTTTCGCTATATGCAGGATCAACATGATTACAAGATTCCCCACCTCTGCCCAGGATGCGATCCGGTGGAGGTGTTCTGCAAGTTTATCGACAACCGCATCGAGATGGCCGCTACTGATCTTCCCTGGCTGAGGGCCAAATATAAATATCTTCTGGATGTCAATCCCGATGATACCGTTCTGCTGGCTTTCACGGTCCATGTTTGGGAGACGCAATTTTCCCAGATCCGCCCGTTTATCGATGCGGGGATTATCTGTGATCACCGGTTCAAGGAAGGCATGGCCCTGTGGTACTCATTTGGAGCCGCCCTGCGCTTTCAGCTCCTTTTTGGCAAGCAGAGGCTGTTTCAAGAATATATCATAAAAGAGGGGGCTGAAAAACTGAAGCGCATCTTTCTCAAGGACGGTCTCTATCCCGAAACTGCCGCTTCGCCAAATGCGGCGGCTGCTGAACCCCCCGCCTGCGAGTAAGCAGGCCGCCGGCGGCTACGGCGGTATCTCTTCAATACCTCCCTCTTGCGCTGCACCGCCCCGTGCAGCCCCCGTGCGGGCAAAGGCCTGCCTCCCCGCCCCCAAAGGCGAAAAGTCGCCTCTCTTTCGTTGGAAGTACATAACACGATCCTCCATTACAGTGCACTGCACGATTACTTAGCGCTATTCCGGCGCGGCCCTTTCCAGGTGATAAGGCTGAGCCAGGCGGCTGTTTAAGTTATGCCTCCGGGCCTGAGTGCACTTCCGCCAGCTCTTCTATACGCCGTCGGAAAAGCAAGAGGGGCGGGCACTTTATACATCGTCGGAAATGCCTAATTTGTCAAGTAACTTTATACATCGTCGAAAATGCTTAAGTTGTCTTGACTTTAACACCACTGTGCCGCTATGCTTTTTACAGGTTGGAGGAGAGCCGGGCCGCAGAGGCCGTCAATAGCATGAGATACATTAAGGCGAGGTGCTTGGAATGAACCCTCTATCAGCGCTGAACCGCCTGCTCAAAGCGGCAGGTCCCGCGGGTCATGAGCAGGGCTGCGCAGAGGTAATCGCAGAGATGGTGCGCCCATATGTGGATGAAATATCCGTTGACCCTTTGGGCTCCCTGATCTGCCGAAAAAAGGGCGCAGGGCCCCGCATTCTTGCCGCCGCACACATGGATGTGATCGGGTTTATGGCCTCGCGCATTGATGAGCAGGGCTTTTTAAGAGTTGTTCCCATTGGCGCTCACCCCGCCGCCCGGCTCATCGGTTTTCCCCTTCGTTTTTTGAACGGAACGGAGGGCGTTCTATTTTGCTCAGATTTTGAGGGGGTGCGCAAAAAGAGTTTTGAACAGGTGAAGATCGAGGATATGTACGTGGATATTGGCGCCCGGAACCGGGAGGAGGCGGAAAGCCTGGTTCAACCCGGCGATGTGGCTGTTTTTGACGGGCAGGCGCGCAAAATATCGGGCAACAAGCTTCTCTCCCCGTACCTGGATGATCTGATCGGATGCGTGGTCCTGCTGCTGGCGGCGGCGATGCGGCCCCCGGGAGGCAATGATGTTTACTATGTGTTTACCGTCCATGAAGAACTGCGGGCGCGGGGCGCCGGCCCGGCTGCGGAGAGAGTCCGCCCCGATCTGGCCCTGGTCGTGGATATTTGCCATACCGGCGATTGTCCCGCTTACAGCGGGGAGATTACCATGCGGCTGGGCGGCGGGCCGGCCGTAAAGCTGTATGACCTCTCTGCAATGTGCGATCCGGGGCTGGTCAGGCATATCAAAAACATCGCCCGTTCCCGGGAGATCCCCTTTCAAAATGAAATTTCCCATACCGCCGGCACCGATGCCGGTGCAATCCAGCTGTCGTCGCTGGGAGTGCCTGTTTCCGGTTTGTCCATAGCCGCGCGCTACTCCCATACCCCGGTGGAAATGTGCGCCCTGGAGGATGTTGTGGATGCGGCCCGCCTGCTCGCTGCGGTGCTGGCTGCAGATGCTGATTTTTTGAAATAAGGTATTTATCCAAGGCTGCGGAAAGGAGTCCTGTTCATGAAATGCTTGATCAAGCGGGCCAATGTTTTCGATGGATATTCCAGCGCCCTGAAGCGCGGAATGAACATAGTCATCGAAAACGATCTCATCACCGAGATGACCTCCAGCGAGGTCGGCGAAACAGCTTTCGACACTGTTATTGACGCAGAAAATTTTACCACCATTCCGGGGCTGATCGATTGTCATGTTCACATATCAATTTCCGACATCCCAAAAGAGCTGGACGGCATGCGCATAGATGAGGTGGCGGTGCGGGCGGCAAAAAATGCGGAGGATATTCTTTACCGCGGTTTTACCACCATTCGCGATGCCGGGGGTATGACATACGGGATCAAGCGCAGTATTGATAACGGTTATATTGACGGGCCCCGGATCTATCCTTCCAACGGCGCCATCTCGCAGACGAGCGGCCATTCCGATTTCCGGGGCAGCCGCGCCCAGGAGCATACCGTGCTGGGGCATGAATCGCCCATAATGAAGACCGGGGTTTTTGTGACGGCCGACGGCGTTGACAATGTGCTGCGGGCCGTCCGGGAGCAGCTGTTTCTGGGCGCTTCACAGATCAAGATTATGGCGGGGGGGGGAATCGGTTCGATCTATGATCCCCTGTATTCGGTCCAATACACCCTGGAGGAGATGCAGGCGGCGGTGCAGGCGGCGGCGGATTTCGGCACCTATGTATTTGCCCACCTGTACACGCCCCAGGCCATGTGGCGCGCCGCGGAAGCAGGCGTGATGGGTTTTGAACATGCCTCGCTGATGGACGACGGGGTTTCCCGGATGATTGCGGATAAGGGGATCTGGTTGTGCCCCCAGTTTGCCTTCCATTTTGACGATATCATCTCCACATTGACCAAGAATGTGGAGACAAATAAAAAACGGCTCCAGGTTAAAAGGGCCACCGAGAGGCAGGCCGAGCTAATCGGCAAGTACAATCTGAAAACGGTGTTCGGCACAGATCTGTTGATGGATCGTTACGCCAACGAGACTTACCAGCTCACAGAGTTCAGAGCTCGCAAAAAGGTGCTGGGCAGCCTGGAGGCGCTAAAAAGCGCCACAGGCAATGCGCACGAGATGTTCAAGCTGACCAGCTACCGCGACCCCTACCCCCAGGGAAAGGTGGGGATTCTGGATCAGGGCTCCTTTGCGGATCTGCTGCTTGTTGAAGGCGATCCTATTGAGGATGCGGAGATCCTGGTAGATAAGAGGAATATGCGTCTCATCATGAAGGGGGGAAAGATCTACAAAAATACGATGCAGAGCATGACTGAAGGAGTTGCGCCGTCGCTTTAGCGGTTGTCGGGCAATTCAGGGAACCGGGATCCCGGTTCCCCGCAAGTTTATCGCTGTTTAGGTTGGGGCCGGAAAGAGCGGTCAACGGTTTGAGAAAATACTATAAACACGGCTGATGAGGAGGATTAACATGAAAAAAGCGCTGCTGGTTTTGTTAGCGGTTACCCTGGCTCTGGGGGTCGCTGCAGGGTGCAGCAACAATGAAAGCGCCGGTGAGGAAGATTCCCACATTACCATCATGACATACAATGGCGCAACCGGCCTTAACCCTCTGGATGGAACGCCCATCGACAAGATGGTGGGGCTGCAGGTCTTTGACCGGTTGGTAAAGTACGATGCCGACCTCAAGGTGCAGCCATGCATTGCTGAAAGCTGGGAGGTGGGGGAGGACAATGTAACCTACACCTTCAAGATCAAGCAGGGTGTTAAATTTCATAACGGCGATACCATGAGCATTGATGATGTTCTCTTCTCCCTTGAATCGTACAAGGCGTCGGCCAACGGCTTTAACCTCGATTCCATCGATAGCTTCAGAGCCGTTGATGATTCCACCCTGGAGATAGTGGTAAAGGACTATTCGGCAAAGCTGCTCGACACCCTGGTTCTGTTTTCACCTGTTGTCTGCAAGGCGGCGTACGAAGCAGATCCCGAAGGTTTCACCGATCATCCGGTGGGCACCGGAGCCTATAAGTTCGTTTCACTGGGGGACGGCGATTCGATAAAAATGGAGGCTTTTGCCGACTATCATCTGGGCGAACCGGGCATCAAGGAGATCACCTTTATCCAGCCCATGGATTCCTCCACGGCGACCATTGCCCTGGAGACGGGGGAAATTGATATCATCTCTGTCCTCCAGGTTTCCCAGATCGACACCATCGAGGCCGCCGACGGTTGCTCAGTGTTCATGGAGCCGGGAGCCGCCCAGCGGATGATGATGTTCACGGGCGAACCGTTCCTCAGCAACAAGAAGCTGCGTGGCGCTGTTTATCACGCTATCAACATTGAAGATGTGATCAAGACCTTCTGCCTCGGCCATGGCGAGGTGGCCCGGAATTTCTATTCCGCCGAATTGCTGGGGAAATATGCCGGGCTGATAGACATTTCGGACCGCTATGATCAGGAGCTGGCCAGGCAGCTGTTGCAGGAGTCGGGTTATGATACTTCGCAGAAGATTGAGTTTGATTGTGATGCCGGCACCGCCAAGCTGGTTCAGATATTCCAGGCGGACCTTGCGAATATCGGGCTGGAGATCGGCATCCAGCAGCTGGAAATACCGGCCCTGGTGCAGAAAGCCCGCAAGGGGCTGGCGCCCATCCTGATCTGGGAGTCGGGTGAATTTGATATGTCCCTTATGGATGTGCTGAACAAGCATGCCGATGAGAACAGCCCGCTGCACGGGGTGAAAGATCCTGTTTTTGCTGAAATCGTGGCCCGGGCCAATGCCGAGAAAGACCCGGCCGGGCGGGATGAAATAATGAAGGAAGCATACGAGTACATGGTGGACAACTGGATGATGTATCCCATCCACGATTCACTGAATATCAGTGCGCACCGTGATCGGGTCAAGGGCATACACGGCCTTGGGGTGCTCTATGTTCTCTATGTGAGCGATCTGACTCTGGCGGAATAAGCGCCTGTTTCAGAGCTGTTTGAGTTTCACCAGCGGTATCTTTCAAGGAGAAGCCGCCTGCCGGCTTCTCCTTCCCAGGAATAGGATGCACAAGGAGGACGTCATGTACAGCTATGTAGGGAAGCGGCTTTTGGTTACCATTCCGGTACTGCTGGGCGTTGTGTTCATTGTGTATGCGATTATGTCCCTCACACCGGGAGACCCCGGAAGGCAGATTCTGGGCAGCGACGCGCCCCAGGAAGCGGTGGACCAGCTAAATCACGAGCTGGGGTACGACCTCCCTTTCCCCGTCCGTTTTTTCAACTATATCAAGGGGATTGTCACCAGGTTCGATTTCGGCAAGTCCTACCAGACTTCAAAGCCGGTGATCAACGAGATCATGAGGTGTTTCCCCAACACGCTTAAACTCGCCAGTTTTGCGATTATGATCAGCGTGACATTGGGCATCAGCCTGGGCATTCTCTCCGCCGTCAAGCAGTATTCCGTTGTTGACAACTGCTGCACTGTCGTGGCCATGGTCTTTGCCGTTATTCCGGCCTTCTGGCTGGGCATGCTTCTAATCTATGCCTTTGCACTGAAGCTGGGGTGGCTGCCTTCGTACGGGATCGCCTCCTGGAAGGGGTACATCCTGCCCTCCATTACCGTGAGCACATCGGGGCTGGCCACGTGCATGCGCATGACCCGCACGACCATGCTGGAAACCATCCGCATGGACTATATCCGCACCGCCCGGGCCAAGGGGGCGCCGGAGAAGACGATCATCTGGCGGCACGCGCTGCGCAATGCCCTGCTGCCCATCATCACCTCCATGGGGATGGTCTTCGGTTACCTGCTGGGCGGAACTATTGTCATCGAGAATGTCTTCGCGTACCCCGGTTTGGGGGATTACATGATCAGCGCGATCCGGCAGCGTGATGTGCCTGCCGTTCTTTCCAGCACCCTGTTTTTTGCAACGCTCTTCTGCCTGGTCATGCTTCTAATCGACCTGGTGTACGCATTCATAGATCCCCGGATCAAAGCCAGGTATGTCAAGTGAAAGGGGCGGCGGTATGGCTGGAATAGCGACGAAGAAGAGCAGCCGGCTCAAAGAGATATGGCGCCGGCTTAAAAAAAATCGCACGGCGATGATTGGCTTTATATTTGTCTGCCTGCTGTTGGTGACGGCCGTATTTGCCGATGTCATCTGCCCTTACGAGCGGGCGGTCACCCAGGACGGTTCAAGCATTCTGCAGAAACCCGGCGCGGGCCACCTCTTCGGCACCGACGCTTACGGCCGGGATATATTCGCCCGGATCATTCACGGCTCGCGTGTTTCGCTGACGCTGGGGCTGCTGGCCAGCCTGATTGCCTTTGTGGCAGGCAGCCTCCTGGGCGCCGCAGCGGGCTATTTCGGCGGCAAGGTGGATATCGTGATCATGCGGATTATGGATATGTTTGCCTCCATTCCGCCCATGCTTCTGGCCCTGGCCATTGTTTCGGCTCTTGGGCCGAATCTGATCAACCTTCTGCTGGCCATCTCTATATCCAGCACGCCGGGCTCGGCGCGGCTGGTCCGATCTGTGGTGATGAGCATTGCCGACAATGAATTCGTCGAGGCGGCACTTTCATACGGCGCTTCTCACACCCGCATAATTCTCAAGTATATCCTGCCCAATGCCGTGGGGCCCATTATTGTGAATATGACCATGAGCATCTCCAGTCTGATCCTGTCGGCGGCGGCGCTCTCTTTTGTGGGAATGGGGGTCCAGCCCCCCCGGCCGGAATGGGGCGCCATGCTCTCCGAGGCGCGTGAGTTCATGCGTCATCATTCATACATGCTGGTTTTTCCCGGCTGCGCCATCATGGTCACTGCGCTGTCCTTCAACCTTTTTGGCGACGGACTGCGCGATGCGCTGGATCCGAAATTGAAAGACTAGGAGGTGGATGGAGATCAAGGGACCAATCCTGTCGATCAGAGATTTGAGAGTCATCTATGAAACGGATCTGGAGACGGTACACGCCGTAAACGGCATTTCATTTGATCTGGAAAAGGGCGAAACCCTGGGCCTTGTCGGCGAGACCGGAGCTGGAAAGACAACGGCTTCCCTGGCGATCCTCAGGCTGCTTCCGGAGCGAACGGGGAAAATAACGGGCGGCTCCATTACCTTTAAAAACAGGGATCTGCTTTCGCTTTCTCCCGGGAAGATGAGGGAGGTGCGCGGCGAGAATATTTCAATGGTATTTCAGGACCCCATGACTGCGCTCAACCCCGTGCTAAACGTGGGGGATCAGATTACCGAGGCCCTTATCCTGCATGACGGCGGCAGGCGCTCCCGCCAGGAGATCGAGGCGCGGATGGAGCGGACGCTGGAGATGGTGGGCATTCCCGCTTTTCGGAAAAAGGAGTATCCCCACCAGTTTTCCGGGGGGATGAAGCAGCGCGTGGTCATCGCCATAGCGCTGGCCTGCGAACCCGACCTGCTCATTGCGGATGAGCCCACCACCGCCCTGGATGTAACAATTCAGGCGCAGGTTCTTTCCAAGATGGATGATTTGCAGCAGGCGCTGGGGACCTCCACGATCATGATCACGCACGACATGGGAATCGTGGCCCAGACATGCGACAAGGTGGCGGTGATGTACGCCGGCGAAATCATCGAATACGGATCGCTGGAGGATATTTTTACCGCCGAAATACATCACCCCTATACCAGGGGACTGTTCGGCTCCATCCCCGATATAAAGAGGGAGAGCTCCCGCTTGAAGCCCATCCCGGGATTGATGCCCGATCCAACCGCCCTGCCGCGAGGATGCAAGTTTTCGCCGCGCTGCCCCCAGTGCATGGAGATCTGCCGCAGCGCCCCGCCGCCCGGGTGGCGGAAGGGCAGCCACCGGATCAGCTGCCACCTCTATGCCAATATCAACGGGGGGATAAATGTATGAACGACATCCTCATCGAGACGCGGAATATCAAGAAGTATTTCAAGGTTACAGAGGGTCTGCTGCATGCTGTTGATGGAATTGATCTGGCCATTCCCCGCAGCTCAACGCTGGGTGTGGTGGGGGAATCAGGGTGCGGCAAATCAACGCTGGGGCGGGTGATGCTAAGGCTGCTGGAGCCCACATCGGGCCGCATTTTCTTCGAGGGGGAGGATACGGACGGATATGATCAAAAGAGGCTGAAAAGTTTGCGGCACCATATGCAGATGATCTTCCAGGATCCCTTCTCCAGTCTGAACCCGCGAATGTCGGTTCAGGAGATCATCGCCGAGCCGCTGCTGGTGAACCGGGTTTACCGGTCGGGAGCAGAGGTGTACGAGCAGGTCTCCCGCCTGATGGAGACGGTGGGCCTGGCCCAGCGCCTGGCCGGCTCGTATCCCCATGAGCTCGACGGCGGCCGTCGCCAGCGCATCGGCGTTGCCCGGGCGCTGTCGCTGAATCCAAAGTTCATTGTCTGTGATGAGCCGGTCTCGGCGCTGGATGTATCCATCCAGGCGCAGATCATCAACCTGCTCATGGATTTACAGGAGGAGATGGGCTTTACCTATATGTTTATCACCCACGACCTTTCAGTGGTCAAGCATATTTCAGATCGGATCATCGTCATGTACATGGGCAAATGCATAGAGCAGGCGCCGACAAGGGAGCTGTTCGGCAATCCCAGGCATCCCTATACCACGGCTCTGCTCAATGCCATCCCCATCCCGGATATCTCCCTGCGCGGGAAGAAGCGGGAAGTGATTCACGGCGAGATATCAAGCCCCGTCAATCCTGAGCCGGGCTGCCGTTTTGCGCCCCGCTGCCCCAGGCGTACGCCCCAATGTACAGGCAGCGAGATTGAGGAGGTGGAGGTGGGTGCGGGCCATTCCGTCTCCTGCATCCTCTTCAAATGAGCGAACATGTTTTCTATAAAAGGCCGGGGCGGCGGAAAAGAAAATACAGCAAGGGCGAGCTGGCCAATATCAGGCAAATTCTTATTTTTGCCGGGAAGGTCTGTCTCTGCGGCATGCTCTTTGCGCTTGCTCTGATCGGGCTTTACCGCCTTGTCCGCCTCTGGATTTAAGGTCGGATGAGCAGGGCGGGACAGGGAGCCCTTCCCGGGGCGGAGCGGGATGGCGGGAGCAGCTGAGCCCGCCCGATGAAATGTTTCCCCGGAGTATACAGCATGAGTGGAGTTTCATTCGGGTTACATTCCGGGTGAGTAAAATACATTATCAAAATGGAGGTATCAGGTTATGAGGATCTCGAATGAGGAAATGTTTGCTCCAACAGACATTCCATTTAGCAAGGTTCCGCCGTACAGGGTCAAGGTGGTGGAGTACACCGAGCCGACCACCCGTGAGCAGCGCAAGAGGCTGATCACGGAGGCGCAGTATTCTGCGTGCAACCTGCCGGCCAAGTATATCTATGTGAATATGTGTACAGATTCCGGCACCGGGGCCATGAGCGACCGCCAGTGGGCGGCCATGTGGATGGGCGATGAGTCCTATTTCAACTCGAAGAGCTGGGAGCCGCTCAAGAAGGTGCTGCAGGATTTCTCGGGCATGGAGTACGCCCTGCCCTCCCACCAGGGCCGTTCGGGTGAGGCAATCCTGTACGAGGCTTTTGTCAAGGAAGGGGATATCGTCCCCTCCAATATGCACTTCACCACCACCCGGGCCCACTGCTACTACTACGGAGCCGAACCGGTGGATATGACCTGCAAGGAGTTTTTCGACGAGGCCGACGGCTCATACTTCAAGGGAAATATGGACACCGATGCGCTGGAGAAGCTCTTTATCGAGGAAGGCGCTAAAATCGGATTTGTGGAGCTTGTTGTGCCGAACAACCTCTGCGCGGGGCAGCCTGTATCCATGGCCAATATCAAAAAATGCCGCGAGATCATTGACCGGCACAAGCGGCGGGATGTCATATTTTCCCTGGACATTGCGCGAATTTCCGAAAATGCCTGGATGATCAAGAAACATGAGCCCGGCTACGGCGACAAGACATGTCTGGAGATTGTGCGCGAGATGATGAGCTATGCCGATGTATCCCATATGAGCGCTAAAAAGTGCGGCCTGGTCAACATGGGCGGCTTTGTTACCGTTCGCGATTACCGGAATTTCTTGCGGTTGCAGCCCAAGCTTATCCGCATCGACGGTTTTCTGACGTACGGAGGGCTTGCGGGGCGCGATCTGGAAGCCATGGCCGTGGGCCTGATGGAAGGGGTCAATGACTACTACCTGGAAGATAAGCAGCGCCAATGCGATGTCTTTGCCGACGCCTGCAAGGAGCGCGGCGTGGCCACCTTTAATCCCGCCTGTACGCTGGGGGTATGGATCCTGGCGGAGCACTGCCTGCCGCACATCCCCAAGCCGCAAGGCCCGGGGACCGCTCTGGCGACCCAGGCCTATATCGAGGGCGGCGTGGGGCTTACCTCCATGGATTCTCTGCACCGGGGGCACCTGGATCCCGACGATCCCACCAACCTGGCGAAAATACAGCTGGCACCCTATGAGCTGATCCGCTGCGCCTTTCCGCGCAGGGCATACACGGATTCACATTATGAGTGGTGCGCCGAATCGCTTTATAAGGCCATGGAGTGGGGGGAGAAGGTGCCCGGATACCGCAGATGCGATATGGGCAATTTGCGGCCCACGCTGGAAGATCGGGATATCGGCATGCATACCTTCTTTGACGAGTACGAACCGCTGTTCGAACATCCCTGATCCCGTGCCTTTTCAGAGCGCAGCTGCATGATGACAGCTTATCATGACATTATATGGGAGGTAAAAGCAAATGCGTATCAGCAACGATGAGATGATGAATAAAACAGACCTGCCTTTTCACCTGGCGCCGCCCTACCGGATCAAGGTAGTTGAATACACTATTCCCACGAACCGTGAAAAGCGCAAGGAGATTATGAAACAATACGGTTACTCGGGGCGCCTCCTGCCGGCCAAGTATGTTTTCATCAATATGGTCACAGATTCCGGCACCGGCGCCATGAGCGACCGGCAATGGTCCGCCATGATGGAGGGGGACGAGAGCTACTTCTATTGCCGCAGCTACGAGTATCTTGAGGAAGTGATTCAAGATTTCACCGGGATGCCCTATGTCCTGCCAGCACACCAGGGGCGCAGCGCAGAGGGCCCCCTGTATGAATGCCTGGTCGGCCCCGGGGACAAGGTTCCCTCAAACACGCATTTTACCACCACCAGCGCCTGGACCTTTATGCGCGGCGCGGAGCCGGTGGATTTTGTCGATACCACCTATTTTGATCCCCACGACACGACCAGCTGGTTCAAGGGCGGTATCGATACGCAGACCCTGGAGAGCTATTTCCAGGAACATGCGGCGAATATCCCCCTGGTGGATCTGGTGGTGCCCAACAACCTTAACGGCGGGATGGGTGTATCCATGGCCGACATCAAGGAAACACGGCGCATCATCGACAAATATGATCAGAGGGGCACCCTGCTCTGCCTGGATATAGCCCGCATCTCGGAAAACGCCTGGATCATCAAGAACCATGAGCCCGGATACGAGGATAAGAGCTGCCTGGAAATAGTGCGCGAAATGCTCTCTTACGCCGACTGCTGCCATATGAGTTCCAAGAAAACGGGCATGGTCAATATGGGCGGCTTTTCGGCTCTTCGTGACAGGAAGCTCTGGCAGCGCATGCAGCCCAAGGTTATCCGCACCGACGGCTACCTCACCTACGGGGGTATGGCCGGCCGCGACCTGGAGGCCCTGGCCGTCGGGCTGATGGAAGGGGTGAACGATTACTATCTGCAGGATCGGCAGCGCCAGGTGGAGTACTTCGGCAATGCATGCAAAAAGCGGGGAGTGCACATCCTTGAGCCCGCCTCAAGTTACGCCATTTATATCAATGCCGGAAAATGCCTGCCCCACCTGGATCATACCCAGGGGCCGGCGACATGCCTTTCCGCCCAGGCTTACATTGAGGGCGGTTTCGCCAGCACCGCCATGGATTCGCTGCAGCGGGGCCGTATTGACCCGGAAAACCCCCTGGACACCAGCAAGCGCACCAAGGCCCCTTACGAGCTGATCCGCTGCGCCATCCCCCGGCGCGTCTACTATGAGCCCCACTATGACTGGGCCGCCGAATGCCTGGCCAGGGCCATGGAGCACGGAGACAGACTTCCGGCCTTCAAGCCCATTGCAGACGACCGGCCGCCCCTGGAGCTCAGCGAAATCGGGCTGCACACATTCTTTGACGATTACGAACCGGTGACTCCACTGCCCTAGATAAACCACGGGGACGGTTCCGTTGATATAACATGAGGGAAACTTATTCTGCAATCTTCCCCAAATATATCAGCAGAACCGGCCCCGTGATATAACCAAATAATTCCCCACGCCCATTCTTATGCACCATATCAAACAGTCAAACAGCGTTATGCCTATCCTGGAATTAAGACCGGAACGGTGCTTAAAACGTCGAGTAAAGCCTAAAAATAAAGGGTTTTCGGCCTTTTTGGAGAAGTAACCAAGAATGAAAAACAGCGCTCAGTTGATCCAGGAGCTGCAAAACGGATGTGCCCTTCAGGAGCGGCAGATCGCGGAACTCACGGCCAAAGTATCATGGTATGGAGAACAATTCCGACCCGGTCAGAAGCAGTGCTTTGGCCTCACCAGCGAACAGTCCGATCAGTATCAGTTTCAGCCTTTTATCGAAGCTGGGGCTCAGGCAGTTCTGGAAAATCATATCAGTCATGTTTACACCTGCCGCCGCGAGCGGGAAGGAATTAGCACCCCCATAATCACCGCGCCCATGTCGGCGCCGCCTCTGCCGGGAAGTATAGCCCCACCTTCGGCCATTGCTCACATCATGACGGGCAAATATGTTGACGGCCCGCCCTTCTACCGCCTGGGAAAAAGCCTCTCCCGGTTGAGTATCGGGCTTTCCCGCCGGGCCATGGCCAATTGGATGATCAAATCTGATGGGCTCCGGCCCGGGCCTCTTTATGGGCGGCTGCATGAGCTTGTGTCAAGATGCAATATTGTGCATGGTGATGAAGCAACTCCGGGTGCTGCACGAAGAAGATCGCGAGGCGA
Organism: uncultured Syntrophomonadaceae bacterium; assembly: GCA_964441025.1. Taxonomy (GTDB): domain Bacteria; phylum Bacillota; class Dethiobacteria; order DTU022; family DTU022; genus JAAZIN01. Next base: position 171,292 of record CAYTXG010000002.1, on the reverse strand, counting down.
CTGCCAAATTATCAGGCAGAAGGTAATCGGATAATGTTACAAAAATTCTCTGACAACTATTTAAATGACAGGGATAGTGCTGCAAAAATAATATGGGCTCTATCCCTGCTCATGATCTGTCTCAGCTTCTATCTGGTATTTCTATTATATGCAACCAACAGGTCTCTCTGGCTAGATGAGGCCATGCTGGCATTTTCTTTTACAGAAAGAAGTTTTGGGGACCTGGCAAAGGGAGAATTTTTATGGAATCAGGGACCTCCAATCCTATACCTGTATACCGTTAAAATAATCACAGAGTTGTTCGGTTATACAGAGTTTACCCTACGAGTATTTTCCCTATTCTCATATATTCTTGCTCTATTCCTGGCCTACAAGGTCCTGGAAAAGGTCTTTAAAATAAAGTATCCCATCGCCGGAGTAGCCTTTTTATCAAGCATGACAATATTGCTATACTATGCCAATGAATTTAAACCATACATGACAGATCTTCTATCCGTATTGGTCATACTTTATCTCTACTATCTATACAGCGAAAAATATTTCAATCTAAATTTCCTTCTTCTCATTTTCGCTATCTTCCCCTGGCTTTCATATATCACCATATTTTTTATCGGAGGGGTCCTCTCCTATGAATTCATAAAAAACGCCATTGATAAAAATATAAAGAAGACGATAAATATAGCGGCAGGTGGGCTGTTGATTGGACTGAGCTTCATTGTTAACTATGTGGTATGGATAAAGCCAGTTGCCGGCAATGAATTTCTAATTGGCTTTTTTCTGGACTACAATTTCCCCTTGCTCCCTCTAAGTTTATCAGATATTTAAAAAATATTTTTTATAGCCAAGGACTTCCTCTTCTATCATAGGTGCAATATGAGCTTTGTAGGAATCCTGGCTGCTTGCGGTTTCATAATATCATGGTTCAGAATAACAAAATATCACATTGTTGTTTATATCAGTGTATTCTTGGCCTTATGCGCATCCTTTATTGGTAAATATCCTTTTTGCAACAGGCTGGTGCTTTTTTTATACCCCATCATGGTTATCTATATCTTTACAGCCCTGGATAGTATCACCTTTAAAGGTAAGGGCTTTGCCAGAAATGTCGTGAGCATTGGTCTGCTCATCACCCTTTTTTTAAGCAACTGCGGCTCATTGGGTTACTTGAAGGAAGAAAATAGGCATGTCGCCAGAAATGAGATAAATCCCTTAATAGACTATCTGGAAGAGAATATCAAGGATGATGAAATGCTTTATGTTTATTATCTCGCCATACCTGCATATACATTCAAGATGGGTCACGGCAATGAAAAGATAGGTAAAAATATAGAGGATAACGTGAAAAATGTTATCTTTGGCGCAGGCATAGTATCTTTGAACAACGAGATTGGAGGCGTTGATGATATCGATATCCTGGAAATCAAAGAGCTGCAAAAATGTTATATTCTTGTTTCGCATCAAGATAGAGAGATTATAGGAAACCATTTTAGGGAACTCAGCAAATACGGGGAAATAGAGCTGGTCATGGAGGAGTACGGCACCCCGCTATTCTATTACCGCAAAAATAGATCAGCACAGTAAAGCGGTTAAATAGGGTCTACTATCCTATGTTCCAATCGCTGAGGGAAGCTACCAGATCTTCGATTACTTTAGCCGAAACAGGATCCTGGGCCGGCGAGGAAGCCTACGAATATATTTTTTCTCATACCTGGATGCAAAGGGAAATATAGTTGATTTTACAGGGCGGATGGAGCCTCGATCTACCTTTATGACTTTTCATGATCGCCGCCATATTAGCCAGAAATATATAACCGGAAGTGTCCCCCCTGATATACACAATGGGCAGCCAGTTGAATAACATGCAGTATGCGGCAATAAAAGAAGCGTCAATAAGGGTAGACGGCCAGTTGGGACATCGCTGCCGGGCGTACATTGCATCAAAAAGTTTTTGTCCATCAACTAACTGGTACTGAGGTGATCCCATGGAACGCTGGAAAGACTGCCTGGCGGCCCTTGTTCCCTATTACAGCGTGGAGGGGGGCAATGCCACCCTTGTTTTTACAGAAGAGGGGGATGTTTTTACGGATGGGCGCACTGTGAAGTGGAATCTGCGCCGCCTGGCCCGCCTCTTCAGCGTTGATCTGGAGGCGGCCCGGCGGAACCAGGCGGAATTTTTGCACTACAGGCAGGGACTGCCTTTGCCCCTTTCACCTACCCTGGTCCTGGCGCCGCTGAAAACAAGGGAAACTGTGGGGAAAAATGACGGCTGCCACAGCTATGTAAACACATCAACCGTGGTGGAGCTGCTGGAGGGGCGGGAGCAGGGAGGAGGGCGCACCATTGTGGTCCTGCCGGGGGGGCACCGGCTGCCCTGTCATTACAGTTTGAAGACTGTGCGGAAACGTCTGCGCGACAGCATTATCGCTCTTGAAAGACACCGCGCCGTGCTGCTGTCCGCTTCAGAAATATCGGGAAGGGCCTCCCAGGATTACAAAGAGTTCCTGGAGAGACTTGTGTATACCCTGGTTGCCGGAGTTAAGGCGCAGGCAGATCTCCCCTGGCCCGGATTCGGCAAAGGGGATGGTCCTTCCGCCGTACCAGGCGCCGGCTCGCAGGAAGGTGGAAGTGGGGGGGATAAGGGGAGCAGATCCTAATCCCGGGCAGGTTCGCCGGGGACAAAGTCGGGGTTGCGCCCCGTGCGCAGACCGAAATAATAAAGGATGGCCTCCCGGATTCGCAGGGAGGCTTTCCCATCTCCATAGGGGTTCACGGCCCTGGACATGGCTTCGTAGGCAGCCGGGTTCTCCAGCAGGCGCCTGGCGGTGCTGTACACCCCTTCTTCGGAGGTGCCGACAACCTGGACTGTGCCGGCCTCCACCGCTTCGGGCCGCTCTGTTACATCCCGCAGCACCAGTACCGGGCGGCCCAGGGAGGGGGCCTCCTCCTGGATGCCGCCGGAATCAGTCAGAATGAGCCTGCAGCGCTGCATGAGGTTGTGAAAGGTGGCGGTGTCCAGCGGCTCTAGAAGAAAAATGTGGGGTTGGCCGGCTAGAATCCGCTCCACTGTTTCCCGCACCGCGGGGTTGGGGTGGACGGGGAAGATGAGCGGCAGCTGCAAATCCTGCACAAGGCGCAGGAAAGCGCGGCAGATCGCTTCCAGGGGTTCGCCCCAGCTCTCGCGGCGGTGCACCTCGGCAAGGAGCACCGGCCGGTTGAAATCTATGCCGTGCAGGAGTGGATCGGGGAATACAAAATCAGGGCGCACCGTGGTCTGCAGGGCATCGATGACCGTGTTGCCGGTGACGAAAATAGTTTCCGCGGGGATCCCTTCGCGAAGCAGGTTATCCCGGGCCGTCCCGGTGGGGGCGAAGTGCAGGTCCGCCAGGGCGCCGGTGAGGCGGCGGTTGAGTTCCTCCGGAAAGGGGCTCTTTTTGTTGAAGGTGCGCAACCCGGCCTCGACGTGGCCTACAGGGGTCCCCTGGTAAAAAGCGGCAAGGGCTGCGGCAAAGGTGGTGGTGGTGTCGCCGTGCACCAGCACCAGGTCCGGCCCGGCCCGGCGCAGGACCTGCTCCAGCCCCGTCAGCGAGCCGCAGGTGATTCCGGTCAGGGTTTGCCGGCTCTGCATCAGGTCAAGATCGTATTCGGGAATGATATCGAAGAGCTCCAGGACCTGGTCCAGCATCTCGCGATGCTGCGCCGTAACGGCAGTCAGGGTTTCAATGGCAGGCGTTTCTATCAGTGCCCGGATAAGAGGGGCCATTTTTATCGCTTCCGGGCGGGTGCCGAACACGGCCAAAATTGTGGGCAACGCTCTATCCCCCAGAATATCTCGTATTTTATTTAAATTTTCCGCTCCCCAGCTGATCATAACATAAGAGCTCTTTTTGGGCTACCGCCCTTACCGGGTTGGGGGCGGCCCTTTTTTTTGCTTTATGGTGGTAGTATTTGCTAAAGAAAAGAGGGATCAATTTGCAGGACCTGGGTTGCCAGACAAAAAGAACCTGAGCTCACCTGATTAAGCAAAAATTACCTTAAAGAGGAAGCAGGAGTCTGTCTTTAAATGTCTAATATTGTCTAAGGAGCAAACATGATCATATGCAGGGAGAGGGCAATCAATGAAAAAAAGAAGGCAGCCGTTAAAACATCCGTTAATAGTATATGCTTTCCTGGTTCTATCCCTTTGCCTGAACCTCTATTTTCTGGTCAGCCCGGGCTTCAGGGGCGGGGGCATGGAAGAGGCAGGCTGGCAGCAGTTGAAGGAGATCATGGAGCCGGGCACTTACGGCCCTTCTGATCTGGAAACAGTGGAGGGCCCTCTCAGGATCAGTGCGCCGGGCGTTAAACTGCAAAATACCAGGGTGGCGGGCGATCTTATACTTACTGCAGCTATCGGTGACGGTTGTGCCGACCTGGTCAATGTATGCGTTGAGGATACAGTCCTGGTCCAGGGCGGCGGCGAAGATACAGTGGTTTTTGAGGACACGTCGATCAAAAACCTGGTGATCAACAGAGATGGAGGCAAGGTCAGGGTTGTCCTCAGGGGAAGCAGTATTGTGGAGAAAATCACCATTCAGGGTGAGAGCAGCCTTTCAACGGACGGGCTTTCCGGCGAAGGCCGCATCGGTGAGCTGTACATCGAGACGGCGGCGGAAATCGAGCTGGAGGGCGATTTTGAAACTGTTTTTGTGGCGGAACCGGGGGCGCGGATTACATTCCTCGGCGGGGTGATGATGAGTCTTTGCATTGGCGAAGATGCCGGGGAGGCGGTGATTGCCCTCAAAGAGGGGGCGGTCGTTGAATCGCTGGAGGCCGGAGCGCCGCTGGAGCTGACGGGAGAAGGGCAGGTTGGCGAGATCACCGTTGGTGCTGCAGGGCTGTTCAAGATTTCCGGTGCGGTGGAGAAGGTATCGGCTGCCGGCAGGGGGATTTTTCTTGAAATTGGTCCCGGCACTGTCGAAACCCTGCTGGTGGAAGCATCCGGGGGGACCGTGATGGTTCACCTGGCTCAGGGGGCTGCGGTTGAATACATGGAGCTGAACGGCGCCGCCGGGGTCACGGGGGGCGGCAGCATCGGGCGGGTCAGGATAAATGCGCCCGGCGCCAATATTGAGCAGAATCCGGGCAGCGTGGAGCTGGCCAGGGGGATCAAGGCGGTGGTGGCGGGCGAAGAGGTTTCGGCCGACAAGCCGAAGGGGGAGACGGCCGGCAAAGAGACTGCAAAGGATAAGACCAAGGACCCGGCGCCGTCCAAACCTGCTACCCCGTCGACACCGACTACTCCTGAGGAGCCGCCCAAAGATCCGAAGCCGGTAGATCCAGTGGCAGAGTTTATAACTATGCCGTTAGAACTTGGGGCTAAATTGGTAATTGTAAGACTTATTTATTCTGATCCCTGGAATTACTCAGTAAGTGTGGGCGGAGTTTCACTAAAGTATATGGCCGACGAGAAAGTTTTCAGGGGTGACATTGAGGAAAACAAAGCTATAAGAGGGAATGTTTCAGTGAGGAGAAATCCATAGCGCCTATTGGAATAAAGGGAGTGTCCGGGCATGGGAACCCGTAAACCTATAAAATTAGTAGTAAGCGCTGTCCTAGGATTCTTGGCAATTTTATTGTACGTTGCGCCTGTAAATGCAGCTGTTTCAGCTTACGTATTAAAAGGAAAAGATGGTAAGTATTATGAATATAATTACGATTTGCTTCTTGATTCTTATACCCGGCATGTACTAGGTATTTCTGACTCCCTATATAATCATTACAGAGATGAAACATTAGAAGTGATAGCTTTGCTGTCTAGTGGAGATGACTATATAGATTATAATGACATACTGGATGCGTATGTTAGAGCTGTGCTAAGAGGTGAGCCCTTTAATGTTCACCAATACACCTCCAGCAGCACGGCCAAGAAAGCGGCCATGCCGGCGGAAATATATACTGTCAGTCTGGGAGAGGACGGCAAACTCCAGTACACCCTTAAAACAAACGACGCGGTAGCCGAAATCCTGGCCGAGCTGAATGGAGCCGCCACCACGGAGGCACTGGAAGAGGTGATTATTGCCAGGGCTTCGCAGATAGGGTTGAACCTGGCCGAATACGGCAGGCTCAGCCGCAGCATCCAGACAGGCGTCCTGAACACGCTCATGGCAAAAAGGCCGCAGCAGGGGTTTGCCTCGCTGGAGCAGTTTAAAGGTGACTTTAATAGCGCCGTGGCGGCGGCAAAGCCCACGGCTGGCTCGGCCATGCAGGCGGTAAATAATGCATCCAGCACGGCTGTGATGAAGCAGGCGCTCCTTGATTATAACGCTGTCCTGGAGCTGAATTTAACCCGCTACAGCCTGACGGAGGCTGAGCAGGAGGCCCTGGGCTCCAGGCTGCTGGCGCTGAAACCCTTTGTCTCCCCCGTAGAGCTGCGCCGTATTTTACATGTGGCAATTATCTCTATCCGCACAGGTTATACCATTAATTTCACCGGGTACAACTATACGCTGTCATGGATGGTCAACAGGCAGATGGGGTTGAGTTCGCCTCCACTGACGGATCGCTACGGGGGATGGCAGAGCGCCCCCCGTGACGATGTGGCCTATTACCTGGATCCGTACAACTTTATCGATATGGGATATGATGGTTCGGGAACGGAGTCTATCCGGATCACTGCGACGCCCAATCTGAGGGTCCGGGAGCGGCCCACCACCGGAAGCCCCCAGTTGAGAGACAGCGGCGGCCTGCTGCTCAGCGTATGGACAAACCAGATCTACGGCATCCTGGGACAGGCCCAGGCGGAGGCGGGCACGGAGCAGGGCACGGAGGGAACGTGGTACAGGATCAGGGTGAGCGGCAAGGAAGGATGGGTCTGCGGGAGGTACTGCCAGGTTGTCACCGGTACATTTTCCGATGTATCGATGTTCCAGTTTCTGCAGCTTTCGGGAAGCGCCGGATCAACTGTTGCGGATCTCGACAGGATCCTTGCCGGAAAAGGGATCCTTAACGGCACCGGTTCGGTTTTTATGCAGGCCGGAGGGGCCAACAATATTAATGAGATTTTCCTGGTATCCCTGGGGCTGCATGAAACGGGAAACGGTACAAGCCAGCTGGCCAACGGCATTGAGGTAAAGGACAGTGACAATCTCTTCCCCGATCAGGAATACGTCACAGTCTACAACATGTTCGGTATCGGCGCCTATGATGACAATCCCTACTATCACGGTTCCCAGCGTGCTTACAAGGAGCGCTGGTTCACACCCGAGTCGGCTATCGCGGGCGGGGCCAGATTTGCTTCCGACAGCTATGTGAACAATTCTTCCTATTACCAGAATACTCTTTACAAGATGAGGTGGAATCCGAACAATCCAGGCGCCCACCAGTATGCCACCGATATCGGTTGGGCTGCCAAGCAGGTTTCGCGGATCCGCGGTCTCTATGACATGGTGGAGAAATATACGCTGATTTTTGACATTCCGCGCTACCAGGAGTAGGGCCTGCTTGGAGTGAAAGCCCCCGCAAGGGGGCTTTTTTTGCGTGCGCTGCTGCTTTGGCTGCTGCGAGTGTGTTCTCGCGATCGGGGGTGGGGTTTTGCTTGCGGCGCTCTCTAGCCGGAAATGGTTATTTGGTCTGTCCTGCCGCGGCCCGTATTCCAGGTCAGGGCCAGCACGATGGAGGCACCGGCCAGGGCGGCGATGACAACGGCGGCGCTGAAGGACTGGGGGAGCAGGGAGCGGACGGAGCCCAGGACCAGGCCGGTGAGCACCAGGGAGACGGTATCCTGGTGGCGCCGGTACAGGGCGGAGAGAAGGCGGGCCAGCACGAAAATACCGGTGAGCGCACCGGCGGCGAAAGGAAGCAGCTTCAGCCACTCCCAGTTGTTTACGGCAAATATTACATCGTCATAGAGGTTCATGATCACCAGTGAGGAGCTGCCCGAAATGCCGGGCAGGATCATTGTAGCCCCGGCGACAACACCGCCGGCAAAAAAATGAACGGGGGTAACGGAGGGCAGGGCGGTCCATCCGGGAGCGGGACTGCTGAAGAGAAAAAAGGCTGCCAGGAAGGCGGTGATCCCCAGGATGACTCCCCAGGGGCGCAGCTTGATTATTTTCCCATCACGAAAGAGGATCACTCGGACCGAGGCGACGAGCATCCCCAGGAGGAAAGCCAGAAGGGGATCCCTGTGATTATCCAGGAGATAGCCGATTACCTTCACCCCGGCCAGGGCGGCGGCGGCGCCGCCGCAGAGGTGGAGCAGGTAGGGGCGGAGATGGAAACTGGAAAGATCGTCGATGAGCTCTTTGTAGAAACCGAGAATCAGAATTACTGTGCCGGCGCTTATGCCGGGCAACACAAAGGCAATGCCGATGGCGGCTCCCATCAATACTTTTAGCAGCAAAGGATCCAAAACCTCTTTCTTTTAGCAAATGCTATTCTATAATCTCGACATCTTTATGTTCGCCCTGTTGAACCTTTTTCCTCTTTTTGATAATAATAAATCGGATAGATTTAGAAATCCTTTTTGCGCAGCTGGACCATTCATCTGTTCGACGTGTTATATGGATTGTCTTTATATATCTTCAAGCTGAAGCCCGGCAAATCCTACATTCTGTGCCCTGTGACACATTGCATAATGCGGCTGGATCATTGGCAAATTGACACAAAGCAAAAGAGGTTGTCATATTCGCTTTAGGAAGGTATATTGCAGATATAGGCATGCACCCGTTTGTAATTCTAAGGGGGGATGATGATTTTCATGAGGATTGACAGTTTGCTGCAATTGCCTCGTAAATCTATCGTTATTCTGAAAGAGGCTTATCGCTCTCCCTGGTTTCCTTATTTTATTGTGGCCTTAGGCGTGCTGGCCCGGCTCAGTCAATACCTGGCAAACCGTTCCCTATGGCTTGATGAAGCGATGCTTTCACTTAATATTATCAACCATAGTTTCCTTGAGTTGCTGCAGCCGCTGGATTATGTTCAGGCGGCGCCTGTAGCCTTTCTTCTGGCAAGCAAATACCTGGGTATGTTATGGGGTTATGGAGAAAATGTTCTCAGGCTGATCCCTTTTGTATTTGGATTGCTCGCGCTGTTAATCTACTTTCCCTTAGCCAAAGACTTGACAAGGCCTCCCGTTTTCCCAATAGCATTAAGCCTGCTTGCTTTATCGCGCTATGCCATTTACTATTCAGCAGAAGTCAAGCAATATTCCGTTGACCTGGCGCTGACAGTGCTGGTATTGCTTGTTGCATGGACTGTATTTAAAAATAAATATGAAATTACAAGTTCCCTGATGTTAGGACTAACAGGTATCGCTGCTGTTTGGTGCTCACAGGCTGTTATCTTTACACTGGCCGGAGCAGGCGGAGCACTGTTCATCGAAGCCTTGATAAATCGTAAACAGTGGGGTAACCGCCCTGTAAAACGGGTTACTCTGATAGGCTTGCTGTGGGTTGCCAGTTTTTTGGTAAACTACATATATTTTGTGCTTCCTACGATCCATCAAAATTTTTATGCCTTTTGGGGGTCAAGCTTTTTCCCATTTCCACCGCGTTCTTACGCCGAGTTGCTATGGCTTCCAAACGTTGTTTTAAGCCTGATCAACAACCCAATAGGCATGATTACCCCGGGACTGGCGATCGCCGCCATTATAGCCGGGACGGTTTACTTGTGGCGTTCAGGGAAGCGGTTCATCCTCCTTATTTCATACCTCCCATTTACGGCCTTGATTATTGCCACGGTGCTGCGTCTCTATCCCCTGTCCGATCGCCTGGTTCTTTTCATGGTTCCTCTTTTCTTCCTGGTTATTGCCGAGGGCAGCTATCAGATTTTTACCTACTTTAAAGACAACAGGATTCTCGGATTTGTTTTTCTTTTTGTTCTGTTGTTGTATCCTCTGGGCAGCGGTTTTACCCGCCTGTTTCGTCCCCAGCTGGTTCAAGAAAGCCGGCCGGTAATCAGCTACTATTTGGAAAACAGGCATGAAGCTGAATCTATATATATGAATTTTTCCGCCCAGTATGCTTTCAAGTATTACACCAGGGAAGATCCTGTTAGGTATCAGATCTGGGAGGAACCGGTTGGCAATACTATTTACATTGAGGAGCGTTTTTTCGCCCTGGAGGATGAATTCATGAAAAAAGGCAAAGCATGGTTCTTTTTTTCTTTTTTACCAACCTCTGCAGCCAGAGAATCTGTTTTGCTGTCTTTTTTAGATACAAAAGGTACAAGGATCGCTGAGTACCAGACCACAGGGGCATCGATCTATTTGTATGACTTCAGCACTGAAAACAAAGGAGCAGGTTTAAAAGGGGCTGATTAATTGACCGGCAGTCGACGGCGATGAATTAATCATCGTTGCCGCCTCTGCCGTAGTGGAGGGATAATTTTTCGCCGAGCTGCTGTCTCAAAAGTTCAAAACAGAAGGGATCTTCAATATAATCAACAAAAGTTGGAGTGATTTTGTTAACTAAATCCATCGTTTTCTCCCGGCCGAAAGCATGTTCGGCAAGCAGAAGATACTCGTAGTCCTCCAGACCGTCTCGAAAGGCATACAGTCGAATTGAGCACAGGGGGCCCTTTATGCCATATTTTAGGCCGGGATAAAAGAGAGAACCGTCGCCGTAAAGATTGGGATCATGCTCTTTAACTGTTGCCGGATCAGCGAGGGGATCGGCGGTCTCCTGCCAGTAGGTAGTCTGCCAGTACAAGAAGCCGCTGGTAATTCCCGTGCTATAGCACTGCCATGGTATGAGCCTGTGCTGCAGGGCTGCATTGTTGATCAGGAGATTGCAGTAAGGCTCACGCGGAGCCAACGCCACATAAAGCCAGATTTCGTCACCGTTGCTATGAGCCTGGTGCAGTTGCGACTTAACACTTTCTTCCAGGCCCCGCCCCTGCATAAAGTAATTCGTCTGCACGATCCACCTGTCTACTGCCGAGCTGAGGTAATCAAGAGGCGAGCTTGATACATCCCAGGATGGACCGGTGTAGAAGGTCACCCCATAGGGGATGTCAGGGATAACATTTTCAAGGTAACGGGACTGTTTTTCGATGGTCTCATAGTGTTTTTCTGTGAGCGGTTCATCAAGATTATAGATCCATCCCTTTTGTGAGACACCCAGTTGATCCAGATAACCCCATATTGCAGTCATGCGGGCGGCATCTCTATGGTAATAACCGATAAAATCTTTTACCCTTTCGTCCTCAAGGTAAGGCCTGGCCCTGGGATCGAGAGGAGACCCTCCCGCCCCGCCTCCGCCATAGGGGACATGATAGGCGTTTATCCTGTAATCAAGCAAGGCATCATAATACCGGCGGTATATTTCCTGGTATTCATCGGAGTAGAGCAAAACCCGGTGCTGGGCAGCCAGCCCTGCTCCCCCCAACCCGAAAGCTGTACGTAAACTGGGAGTGACGGGTATTGCAAAGGGCCAAACCTTCAGGTGTAGCGGCGCCCTGACGGTAGGGCCAAGGAATATTTCTCCGGTATATTCACCGCCGGCGGCATCACGGGGGATCTGTACGCTCAGCCACAGAATGCAAAATATTCCGGGCTCCAATATGAGTGTCTCCTTAAGCGGCAGCAACGGATCGGGGTATATGCTGCTGCGTCTCTCGGGTTTGCTTTCGGGAAAGCCCCATTTTGCAACGCCGGGGGTATCAACTGTCAGCACCCGGTAAATCTCAATCCAGGTTGCCGGAAGGGGGTTTGTACCTGTAGGTGTATATTGCACCTGTAAGGCTGAGATCTCCTGATCTGTATATAAAACCAGCTGAGTTGATTCATACTCTCCGCGAGCGGCATACAGAAAAGCGGCGGAAGCATCGCTTTTTATAGTGAAGCCGGGTGCAATGCTCAATTCACTGTCTTCCTGGCGTTGCGGGTCGATTACTTTTAGGCTTGCGGGGAGGAACCACCAGATAAGATCAGGATGATCCTCTTGACAGAGATTCTCGGCAGGTCCATGAAGCGGTTGCTGCGAAAAAGGGCTTTCTTCATTTGGATGGGCAAGCTGTTCGCGATAGCGGATCAGATTGCTGGTTACAGTTAAAAAAAATACGATGAAAAAGAAAAGGTATACTAACCGTTCACCCGGTGCACATTTTCGCTTGTGTTTTGACAAACTTGCCCTCCCCTTACGCGCAGCTCTTCCCTTTCGATCCTATGCATAAGCATCGACGCATAGTATTACCGGGGTGCTTCATGCAACAATGCCCGGGCTGTTCACCCGGGGCGCCGGCAACTGGCGAGCGCTATTTTTCAGTGAGCTTAATCCGGCACGGGTAAAAATCGTTTAATGATGCCGAAATAACACCGGCGGGTGATTGTCAAAGAACTGCATCAAGCTATATAATGCCCGTTAGATGGATGCTTCTGATGTGAGTGGCAAGGAGGCGAAGCATGCAAAGCGGTAGTTCAGGAGAACAGCCGGTTATCATGGTGGAGCTTGAAGGCGGCGTGCGGCGGATCGGGGTGGTTTCGGATACGCACGTGCCGCGGCGAGCCCGCTGCCTGCCGCCGAAGATTTTTAGTGAGCTGGAGGGGGTCGATTTGATACTGCATGCCGGTGATCTTGTCGATGAAAGCGTGCTTCTTGAACTGCGGGCGCTGGCGCCGGTGGAGGCGGTGGCCGGCAATATGGATCCGCCGCACCTGCACGAGCGGCTCGGGCGCAGGAAACTGCTTCAAGTAGGTGGCGAACTGCAGATCGGGCTGATCCATGGTGACGGCGTGCACCTGTCGACGGCGCGGCGGGCTGAAGAGGTTTTCTGCAGCTGCCGGCCTGCCGTCATCGTCTTCGGGCACAGCCACCGCCCCCTTTGCGAATATCGGGGAGAAACGCTGATGTTCAATCCCGGTTCATGCGTGGACCCGCGGTGGGCGGGGCGCCCCTCTTACGGCATGCTTCATGTGGAGCCGGGCGGACCGGTGCGGGGTGAGATCATCTACCTCTAGCATCACGGCGCCCTCTGCACTTAATCGATAGAAAGGAGAATAAACCATGGAAGAGAAAGAGAGAGAAAGACTGACGGAACATGTTCTGGAGATTGCTGCAGGCAAGAGGCTGTCCTGCAAGAAGGCTTTTGAAATTGCAGCCAAGTTTGACTGCCTGCCTGCTGAAATCGGCAAAATCTGCAATGAGCAAAATATCAAGATTGCCGGATGCCAGCTGGGCTGCTTCTAGTCCTCTTTACTCCCCTTCGGTGCCAGGCACCGGGCGCTACTAATTAATCCTCTTTGGTGCCTGGCACCGGGCGCTACCGGGGGGTGCATAAATGAATTTAAGATGGGTCATAATATAAATTAGCATATTCTGAGAAATTTAAAGGGATGATGTGAAATAGACAGATCGGGCAAGATTTAGCGCGATATTTATTGTTTAGACCTTAGAATAGCAGTAAGAACTCCCTAAATCAGAGTTGCATCAGGCGGTAAATCTGGTATATTTTTTTATAGGCCTTGTTAGCACTCACTACCGATGAGTGCTGCTAATACCAAATAAACTACACTCAAAGGAGGCAGAAAGGATGAATCTTAAACCCTTAAGTGACCGCCTTGTGGTCAAGGTCCTGGAGGCTGAGGAGAAAACAGCCAGCGGGATTGTTTTGCCGGACAAGGCAAAGGAGAAGCCCCAAGAAGGAGAAGTGATGGCCGTGGGGCCGGGCAAGGTTCTGGAGAATGGAACCAGGCAGGAGATGGATCTTAAGGTTGGGGACAAGATCATTTTCTCACGTTATGCCGGAACAGAAGTGAAAGTAAAGGGCGAGGAGTACCTGATCCTGAGACAGGACGATGTGTTGGCCCTGGCAAAGTAAACCGCTCTTTTGAGCAAAAACATGAGTGCGAAACAAAAAAAGCAAAGGAGGTTTAATTTTAATGCCAAAGCAGATTCTACATAAAGAAGAAGCCCGCCGGGCGTTGGAGCGGGGTGTGAATATCCTTTCAAACACTGTTACCGTAACCCTGGGGCCCAAAGGGCGCAACGTTGTTTTGGATAAAAAGTTCGGTTCACCGCAGATTACCAATGACGGGGTAACCATTGCCCGAGATATCGAGCTGGAGGATCCCTTTGAAAACATGGGTGCGCAACTGGTCAGGGAAGTGGCCACCAAAACACAGGATGTTGCCGGAGACGGCACCACAACTGCCACCCTGCTGGCACAGGCGATTATCCGCGAGGGTCTGAAGAATGTGGCTGCGGGGGCGAATCCCATGTTTCTCAAGCGGGGCATTGACAAGGCTGTAAAAGCGGCTGTGGATGAGCTTGAAAATCTGAGCAAGCCGGTGGAGACAAAGGAGGATATCGCCCAGGTAGCCTCCATCTCGGCTGATGACGAGGAGATCGGCGGCCTTATTGCCGAAGCCATGGAGAAGGTCGGCAAAGACGGCGTGATCACCGTTGAGGAGTCCAAAGGCTTTACCACCGATCTGAAGGTGGTCGAGGGGATGCAGTTCGACCGCGGTTACATTTCCCCCTACATGGTCACCGATACTGAAAAGATGGAAGCGGTTCTGGAAGATCCCTTTATCCTGCTTACCGACCGCAAGCTCAGCAATATTCACGACCTGCTGCCCCTGCTGGAGAAAATTGTCCAGAGAGGAAAGCAGCTGCTGCTGGTAGCCGAGGATGTGGAGGGTGAAGCCCTGGCCACGCTGGTGGTGAATAAACTTCGCGGTACCTTTACCTGTGTGGCGGTGAAGGCCCCTGGCTTCGGCGACCGCCGCAAGGCCATGCTCGAGGATATCGCCGTTTTAACGGGCGGTCAGGTAGTTTCGGAGGATATCGGCATTGAATTCAAGAATGTGGATATCGATCTGCTGGGCCGGGCCCGCCAGGTCCGCATCAGCAAGGAAGAGACCGTTATCGTAGACGGCGCCGGCAAGACCGAAGATATCAAGAAGCGCATCGCCCAGATCCGTGTCCAGATTGAGGACACCACCTCCGACTTTGACCGGGAGAAGCTGCAGGAAAGGCTGGCCAAGCTTTCCGGCGGCGTTGCCGTCATCGAGGTTGGCGCCGCAACTGAAACGGAGATGAAGGAGAGAAAGCTGCGCATTGAGGATGCCCTTTCGGCTACCCGGGCGGCTGTGGAGGAAGGGATTGTCTCCGGCGGCGGCGTTGTCTACCTGAATGTTACAGAGGCGTTGAAGGGTCTGGAGAAAGAGCTGAACAGTGACGAGCTCACCGGTATGAACATTGTCAAGCGGGCCCTGGAGGAGCCGCTGCGGATCATTGCGGAAAACGCCGGCGCCGAGGGCTCCGTTGTTGTTGAAAAGGTGAAGGGCATGGAGAGGGGTTACGGTTACAATGCCGTGACCAACGACTATGAGAAGATGATCGTTTCGGGTATCGTTGACCCCACCAAGGTGGCCCGCTCGGCTATTCAAAATGCAGCCAGCATAGCGGGAATGCTGTTGACTACGGAAGGCATCGTCACCGACCTGCCCGAGAAGGATAATGGGCCACGCATGCCGGGCCCTGATATGCCCATGATGTAGTTCCCCCCTTTGGGTTTAACCGCAGGGCGGCAGACCTGTGGTAATAATTGGCAGAGAGCACATTTGTTCTCTGCCAATTACTTTGTCCGGGCACAACCTCTTGTAAAAAGAGCCGCCTCAAAATTAAGGTAAAAGATTATAAATCGGCTGACAAGTGATTGTATTTAGAATATAATTAGCACCAGATTAAATTTCGCATCACTTTTACAGGAGGTAGCCATGATTGATTTTTCGTTGACGCCGGAGCAGGAGGCAATTCAGAAAATGGCTCGAGATTTTACGGAGGCGGAGATAGTGCCGGCAGCGGCCGAGTATGACCGTAGCGGGGATTTTCCCGGTGAAATAGTGAAGAAGGCGTTTAAGGCAGGGTTGGTTTACGGTCCCGTGCCCGAGGAGTACGGCGGCGGTGGTATCGGCGCCATTGATCAGCTGCTCATTGCAGAGGAGCTCTCTGCGGGTTGCTCGGGGATATCTACATGCATTGCCATCAACAGCCTGGCGTCAATTCCGCTCATCAACAACGGCAGCGAGGCCCAGAAGGAGAAGTATCTCGGTTCAGCCTGCCGCGAAGAGAAGCTGATGGCTTTCTGTGTTACGGAGCCGGAGGCCGGTTCCGATGTGGCGGCCATGAGTACCACAGCGCAGCGCAGGAACGGTGAATATGTCATCAGCGGCACCAAATGCTTTATCACCAACGGTGGGGTGGCCGATTATTACATTGTCTTTGCCACGGTGGATCCTTCCATGGGCCACCGCGGTATAACCGCCTTTATTGTGCCGCGCGGGGCGAAGGGACTCTCCGTGGGCAAAAAGGAGGATAAAATGGGGCAGCGCGCCGCCGATACCACCGATGTGGTTTTCGATGAGGTGGTTGTTCCCGAGGAGGACCGGCTGGGGGAGGAGGGGCAGGGTTTCAGGATTATCATGCAGACGTTCAACCATTCCCGTCCGGGCGTGGCCGCTTCCGCCGTGGGAGTGGCCCGCAGGGCGATGGACCTGTCGCTGCACTATGCCCTGGAGCGGGGGCAGTTCGGGCTGCCCATTTTCATGCACCAGTCGATTATGTTTATGCTTGCGGATATGGCCAGGGATATCGCGGCGGGCAGGTTACTGGCCTGGCAGGCTGCCTGGAGGGGTGAGCAGGGTCTTGACAGCTCCAGGGAGGCGGCCATGGCCAAGGTATTCTGCGGCGATATGGTCATGCGGGTGACCACGGATGCAGCCCAGATCCACGGCGGATACGGCTATGTCAAGGATTATCCGGTGGAAAAGCTGATGCGGGATGCAAAGGTGTTTCAGATCTACGAGGGCACGGCCCAAATCCAGCGGCTGCTCATCGGCCGGTCGCTGGCCAAGGATAAGCTGGGATAACTCGCCTGCCCGGGCAAGCATGGGGAATAGAAGTTTTATAATTTTTAACGGGGTTTTAACGGGTGCGATTTACCGGGGGTTAGTTCTTTACAAATGAAGTGCCCTATGATATATGCAAGGGGACAGCCAATTCCATTTTAGCGGATAGCGACTGTAAAGGAGAGAAGTAGATGAAGAGAAGGATTTTCATATTTACGGCCTGGCTTACAGCGGCATGCTTCTGTCTATTTCTGGTGGGAGGATGTTCTATCATGGAGGCGCTTTCCGGTAAGGATGACAAACCGGGCGAAAATGGGGAAAGTATGCCTTCGGAGAACGGTGGCGAGTCGGATGAAGAGAAGGCCGGGGAGAATGTACGGGGCAACAGCGCCGGCAATATATTGAATGGCGGTCTGGTGGCTATGCGGGACGATCAGATCTATTTCGCCTCTCCCGCCGATGGGGGCAGGCTTTACCGGGCCGGTCTTGACGGCGGCGGAAGGATGAAGTTAAGTGACGATGTCCCCCGCTATATCAACGCTACAGAGCAGTATCTCTATTACGTGGCCATGGGTGAGCCGGTGACAATCTACGACGAGATGATGGGAGAGGAATTTACCACCATCGTTTACGGCCCCATCGTGCGGATCGATCTGGACGGCGGCGGGCGCACGGTGATATCTGCAGATCCGGCGGAAAATCTGCAACTGGTGGATGGAAGGCTTTACTACCAGAGCGCCAATGCCGATGAACCGAAGATATACCGGATCGAGGCCGACGGCAGTGGTAAGAAGCTGTTGACGGATCACCGTGCTGATTTTTTCAATGTGGAAGACGGCTGGATTTACTACCGGGGAATAGAGGAGCATCCGCAGCTGTGCAAAGCCGATCTGGAGGGCGGCGGGCGCAGTGTGCTCCATGATAGCGATGCCTATTTCATGAATCTGCTGGAAGATACTCTCTATTTTATCGGGGATATCTACGAGACGGAGATCTACCTGGGGGGACGCTCGCTTTACGGTGTCGGCATCTCGGGCGGTGCAGCTTCCAAGGTGAGCGATATAGAGCCGGCGTTTCTGAACTGTGCCAATGGATGGCTGTATTACAGTAAAGCGCACAGCGGGGAAATCTGCCGGGTCAGGCCCGACGGCAGTTCCGAGGCTCTTTTGAGCGGCGATTCCTGCGGCGGCCTTTTTATATTTGAACAATGGATGTACTACATAAATCTTGATGAGAACGGCAGTCTATACCGCATGGGTCTTGACGGCAGCAGCCGCAAAAATATTGATTATTGAGTAGAATCCCCCTCTCCCCGTCTCTCTCCAGACGGGGGAGAGGGGATGACGGCGCCGGATCATTCCTCCTTCCTGAGGTTCTTGAGGGGCGAGGGCCGGGGTGGGGGTGTCCTTTTAGCAGACCGTTGACTACTTGCGATCAAAGTAGATATTTTTTCCCGAGGCGGAAAGGGGGACGCCGACGACCATCTCACCCTTGATCAGGCCCAATATACGGGCGGCAATGCCGATGCGAAACATGATCCGGTTGTCCACATTGAACAGGGATGCTGTCTTTACCGCCGAGCCCAGGGCAATGCCCAGGTCTAGGATGCGCCAGCTGCATAAGGGCCCGGCAAAAACCCGGCCCTCCTTGTAGCTTTCTTCCATCTCCTTACATGAATGGAAACCGCAGGCGCCGCAGTCTTGCCTGATATGCTCGGGCTGCTCCAGGGAAAGCAGGAGAACTGCGCCGGAGCGGCGCACATTGTCGCCGTCGCGGTCGTAGTTGTGTCTGCCGCTCTCCCGACCGTACCTGATCATCTCGTCGGCCAGCTTTCCGATATCTTCCCCCGTCAATACCCGGGTGTTGATAAAATCGGCGCCAACAGCTTTGGGAGCGGTGCGCGCGGCCAGCGCCATCATGCCGGCAACTGTTTCCAGGATTGAATTCATCTTATTGCCTCCTCCAGGTTTTATCTAACTACATTCTAAGGCATGCCCAATAGAACGTAAAGAGTGGCGCCGGAAGGGGAATTAAATCTGTAAATCTGAAAGGAATTTCGCAGATCATGGCGAACAAGGTATAATCAGGACAAACTTTATAGGAACTCTCGATGCTTACATTTGCATTACGAGGGAAAGTGTACCTAGGGTTCCGCTGGAGCGGTGAGGCCTGCCGCCGCACCCGTCCAGGCTGGTCCAAGTGGTACAGGCGTTTTAGGAAACAGCGAACTTGGTGCGGTTTCTTTTGGCGCTACACCGGAGGGATAAAAGCCCAGGCGGGTAGGTTTCGCTCGCAGCCTACTTGCCCGGGCTTTAAAAATGGAGGTGATGTGTTTAAAAAAGAGTAAGAGTAAAGGATCCTTGATTTTGGCAGTCTAGAGTAGAACCATATAAGGAGGTTTGGATGTGGAGAAGTTTTTCAAGTTCAAGGAGAATAACACCAATGCACGTACTGAAATCATAGCAGGAATTACTACATTTATGACTATGGCTTACATTATTTTTGTCAACCCCGACATTCTTTCCACAACGGGGATGGATAAAGGGGCGGTGATGACCGCGACCATCGTTGCCGCCGGGCTGACCACTATTCTGATGGGGCTGATGACCAACTATCCCTTTGCCCTGGCCAGCGGGATGGGGCTGAACGCTTTCTTCGCCTTTACCGTTGCCGCGAAGTACGGCTGGCAGGCGGCCCTGGGGGCGGTCTTCATATCAGGGACCGTCTTTATCATTCTTGCGGTGACAAAGGTGATCGAGTACATTGACGCCGCCGTGCCTACAACGCTCAAGCGGGCCGTTGCCGCCGGTATCGGCCTGTTTATTGCCTACATCGGGCTGCAGAGCGGCGGGATCATTGTCCCAGATCCGGCCACCCAGATCACCATGGGCAACCTCACGGAGCCGGGGCCGCTGCTGACGATGATCG
This sequence comes from uncultured Syntrophomonadaceae bacterium, assembly GCA_964441025.1. Taxonomy (GTDB): domain Bacteria; phylum Bacillota; class Dethiobacteria; order DTU022; family DTU022; genus JAAZIN01. The sequence continues at coordinate 151,533 of CAYTXG010000002.1, read as the reverse complement.
GCATTTTGATCATTGCCGTGCTCATGGCCCGCAAGGTGCGGGGGGCGATCCTCATCGGGATTCTGCTGACCACGATCATCAGCTTTTTCATGGGGATAAAGGATCTGCCCACCGGCATAGGCGATATCTTCGGCATGCCCGCTCCGCTGGCGCCTGTCTTTCTGAAGCTGGATTTAAAAGCCGCTTTCTCTATTCCCTTCTTTGTGATCTTCTCTTTCCTCTTTGTTGACGTTTTTGATACTATGGGCACTCTGATGGGTACGGGAGCAAGGGCCGGGTTTCTGGACAAGCAGGGGCGGCTGCCCCGCGTCAACCGGGCCATGCTGGCCGATGCCATCGGAACGGTGGGCGGTTCGCTGCTCGGCACCAGCACTGTGACCACCTACGTGGAGAGCACCGCCGGGGTTTCCGAGGGGGGGCGCACCGGGCTCACCTCCATTGTCACCGGGCTGCTCTTTTTCGTGAGCCTTTTCCTGGCGCCCCTGGCCGGCCTCGTTCCCACACAGGCGACGGCGCCGGCCCTGGTCATTGTGGGCGTGCTCATGGTGGGCGGCGTGATGAAGATCGATTTTGACGATTTTACCGAGGCACTGCCGGCTTTTCTGACTATTATTTTTATGCCGCTGGCTTACAGTATTGCCGATGGTATTGCTTTCGGTTTCATCGCCTATCCAGTGGTAAAGGTAGTTGCCGGTAAATGGAAAGAGGTTCACTGGCTTGTCTATGTGCTGGCTGCGGTAGCCCTGGTCCACTTTTTCATTGCAGGATAACGGATAACGTCAAGGGGCGGCGCAGCCGCCCCCTATTTATAAAGGGTGTGATTGGATGGGTGGAGGAGCCGAAGTGGGCATAGTGATGGGCAGCGATTCCGATCTGCAGGTGATGGCCGGTGCGGGCGAAGCGCTGGATTTATTCGGTGTCGTCTATGAAGCCTCTATTGCCAGCGCACACCGCCATCCGGAGAAGGTGGCCCGCTATGCCCGGGGCGCGGCTGAGGCGGGGTTGAAGGTAATCATCGCCGGTGCGGGCGGCGCCGCCCACCTGCCCGGTGTGATCGCTTCGTACACGGCGCTGCCGGTAATCGGGGTGCCGGTGGAGGGGTCCCCCCTGGAGGGCCTTGATTCTCTTTTAGCGATTGTGCAGATGCCCCGCGGTGTGCCCGTGGCTACAGTGGCGGTAAACGGCGCTTTTAATGCCGGGCTGCTGGCGGTGCAGATACTGGCCCTGGAAAACCGCGGGCTGCAGGAAAGGCTGGCCCGCTACCGCCGGGATCTGGCGGCGCAGGTGGAGGAGAAGGACTGCAAGCTGAAGCGGGGTGGGTTATGCCCCGGATCCTTTCCCCGCGGGGATGGGGAACGGGGGGCGCCGGGATAAACGCCCAGGAACGGCAAAGGCATCTGTTGAAGAAAAAGGGCAATGGTCAAAGGGCAAAATTGCATTAGTGCAAAAGGACAAAAGGACAAAGGAATATTTAGGGCGGGAGGCGCGCATGCGGTGGCAACAATGAACAATCAGCCCTGGCGGCAGCTGGGGCTTAGTGACGAAGAATATGAGCGCATCAGGGTCGATCTGGGCCGGGAGCCGAATCTGGTGGAGCTGAATATGTACAGTGTTATGTGGTCGGAGCACTGCAGCTACAAGCATTCCCGGGCGATGCTGCGCCTGCTGCCGGTGGAAGGCCCGCAGGTGCTGCAGGGCCCCGGCGAAAACGCCGGCGTTGTCGACCTGGGCGGCGGCCTGGCGGCGGCTTTTAAAATTGAGAGCCACAACCACCCGACAGCGGTGGAGCCTTTCCAGGGCGCCGCAACGGGCGCCGGGGGGATCATCCGCGATATCGTGGCCATGGGGGCGCGGCCGGCTGCGCTGCTGGGCTCGCTGCGCTTCGGACCGCTGGAGGAAAAGCGCAGCCGTTTCCTCTTCGAAGGGGCGGTGGCTGGAATGCGCTGGTACGCCGCCGGGACAGAGATACCGTTTCTTTCCGCCGAGCTCTTTTTTGAGGATTGCTACCGGGGCAATCCCCTGGCAAATGTCATGTGCGTGGGGTTGCTGCCGGCGGCGCAGCTGATGCGGGGGCTGGCGGCGGGAGAGGGGAATGTGCTTCTGCTGGCCGGTGCGCCCACGGGGCGGGAGGGGATTCACGGCGTCACCTTCGCCTCGGAGCAGTTCGCAGCGGAGATGGAAGATGAGGCGCATGAGCCGGTGCAGGTTGGCGATGCGGCCATGGGGAAAGCGCTGCTGGAGGCGACGCTGGAGGTAATTGAGAACGGGCTGGTCCTGGGGGTGCAGGATCTGGGCGGAGCAGGACTGAGTTGCGCTCTCACGGAGACGGCGGCCAGGGCCGGCAGCGGCATGGAGGTGGAGCTGGAGCGGGTGCCGCTGCGGGAGGAGGATGAGGGGATGAACGCTTATGAGATCCTCACCTCGGAGACGCAGGAGCGGATGCTTCTCATCGTGGCGCCTGCACAGCAGCAGCAGGTCGCCGCGGCTTATGTGAAGCGGGGGCTCTGCTGCAGCGCTGTAGGAAAGGTTACCGGCGGCGGCCTTGTTGTGGTGAAGCACCGGGGCGAGGCGGTGGCCCGGGTGCCGGCAAAGAGCGTTGCCGAAGGGGCGCCTGTATATGAACCAGCCTCCCGCGAGCCTGAATATTACCGCAGGCTGGCCGCCCTCGATCCCATGAAGGCGGCCCCGGCGGGGGATCTCAACGAGATATTTTTAAAAGTGTTCGGCACGGCCGATGTGGCCGGCTGGGCCTGGGCCCCCCAATGCGGGGAAGGGGCTCAAGTGAAGGCCGGGGGCGAAGGGGGCGGTGCCGGAAGATCCGGAACGGAAGCCGGGGGCAAAGCTCATGTTCGATCCGGCGGCGGCACGGCTGTGCTGCTGCCGCTGCCCGGGCATAAAGGGGCGCTGGCGGTGGCGGTGGCCGGGAATGGGCGCCTTGTCTATCTTGATCCCTACCGGGGGTCGGTATTCGCCCTGTGCCAGGCGGTGCGCGAGCTAGCCTGCGTCGGGGCGAAGCCGCTGGGGATCACCGACGGGCTTAATTTTGGAAATCCGGAGAATCCGGAAGTTTTCTGGCAATTCAGGAGGGCGGTGGAGGGGATTGCCGCCGCCTGCCGGGCGCTGGACCTGCCCGTTGTGGGCGGCAATGTCAGCTTCTACAACGAGGTCGCCGGCGAGGCCATCTATCCCACGCCCGTCATCGGGGCGGTGGGGCTGCTGGAGGATGCTGCTGCAGCGGAGCGGATCCGCTGCGGATTTGCCGGGGAAGGCGATGTTCTGTACCTGCTCGGTCCGGCGGAGGTAAGCCTGGGCGGCAGCCAGTACCAGAAGGTGCTGCATGGAGCGGCGGCCGGTGCGCTGCCCGACATCGATCTTGAGCTGGAGCGTAGGCTGCATGATTTGCTGCGACGGCTTGTGAAGGATGGGCTCATCTGCGGTGCCGGATCCCTGTCCCTGGGCGGCCTGGCTACGGCACTGGGGGGGCTCTGCCTGCAGGAGGGATGCGGAGCTGAAATCGAGCTGCCTGCACAGGCGCGGCCCGAGATGCCCCTTTTTGGAGAGGGGCCGACGCGGGTGCTGCTGCGAGCGAGGGAGGCTGACTGCGCCGGCCTGGAGGCGCTGGCAAAGGCGGCGGCGGTGGAGATCCTGCTGCTGGGCCGGTGCGGCGGCGAGAGGCTGCGCATCTCTGCAGGAGGAGAGCCTCTTGTGGACCTGCCGTTGGAGCAGCTGCAAAATGTTTACAGGGGGGCGATTCCGTGTCCAGCTCCATAAGGGAAGCCTGCGGAGTCTGCGGCGGCTGGGCTGTCCATCTGCCCATGGCCTACCTTACCTGTTTTGCCCTGTACGCGCTGCAGCACCGCGGACAGGAAAGCGCCGGCATAGCTGTCGGCTCCGGTGACGGGGGGGAGATCTGGCTGAAAAGAGGGCCGGGGCTGGTTTCCGAAATATTTCCCCGGACGGAGGAGCTGAAAAGGCGCCGCGGCCCGCTGGCCCTGGGGCATGTGCGCTACGCTTACGGTGCGGGAGGGCGCGGCCCCGAGAACAGCCAACCGCTGCTGCTGCGCTACCGCTACGGCGAACTGGCGATAGCCCACAACGGGCGCCTGGTCAATGCGGAGAGGCTGCGCGATGAGCTTGCCGGGCAGGGAGCCATTTTCCAGACCGATACGGACAGCGAGCTGCTGGGCCATCTCATTGCCAGGCAGAACAATCCCTGCCTGGAGGAGGCCCTGGCGGCGGCGGCGCCGCGCCTGCAAGGAGCCTTTGCTTTTGTCCTGAGCGACGGGAAAAAGATTATCGGGCTGCGCGACAGCCAGGGGTTCCGCCCCCTTTCGCTGGGGCGTCTGGGGGAGAACGGGTACTTTCTTGCCTCCGAGACTTGCGCTTTTGACACCATCGGCGCAAAATTTATGCGAGAGGTGGAGCCGGGCGAGGCGGTGGTGCTTGACGGGGAGGGGCTGAAATCATTCCCGATGCTGCCCGATGGGGCGGCATCGCTGTGCATCTTTGAATTCATCTATTTTGCCCGTCCCGACAGCAACCTGCAGGGAAAAAATGTGCATCTCGCCCGGCGCGAAATGGGGAGGCAGCTGGCCCGGGAACACCCCGTCTCCGCCGATATGGTCACGGGGGTGCCCGATTCCAGCATTGCCGCCGCTTCGGGTTATGCCGAGCAGGCGGGGCTGCCTTATGAGATGGCGCTGGTGAAAAATCGCTATATCGGCCGCACATTCCTGCGGCCCACGCAGAGGATGCGCGAAGAGGGAGTGGATTTGAAGCTGAACGCGGTGGAGAAGATTGTCCGGGGCAGGCGTGTAGTTATCGTCGACGATTCCATTGTCCGGGGTACCACCAGCGTGAAGCTGGTCCGTTTGATGCGGCGGGCCGGGGCGCGGGAGGTGCACCTGCGCATCAGCTCACCCCCGGTCATCGATGCCTGCCTCTACGGTATAGATATGCCCGCTTCGCCCGAACTCATTGCCTACCGGCGTGATGAGGCATCCATTGCCGGGGAGATCGGCGCCGATTCGCTGGGTTATCTCAGCCTCGAGGGGACGGTGGCTGCGGTGGGACTTTCCCCGGAGGGCCTTTGCCGGTCCTGTTTTACCGGAAGCTACCCCATCCGCTAATTAGACGGATGGCGGATTTTTGTTGCCGGCGTCGTAATTTACCAAACCGGCGGGCGGGGATGATAATTTTTGGTGCAGCAGGAATTTCACCCACCGGTAGGTAAATAAATCACAGTGCTAGCAGTATTTTGTATTATTTTATGTACATGTGAAGGAGGATTTATAAGATGGAGAGTTTTCTGTATTGGGTTCCCGCTACCGCCCTTGTGGGCCTTCTTTTTGCCTTGTTCCTCTGGTTCAAGGTGAAACGGGCCGAAGAGGGCAGCGGGGAGATGAAGGAGATCGCCAAAGCCATATATGAGGGGGCAATGGCTTTTCTGCGGCGCGAATACAGCTACCTCATTGTCTTTGTTGTGGTGCTTGCCGCGGTATTGGGAATATTCATCAATCCTCTGACGGCGCTCTGCTTTACTGTGGGCGCTATTTTTTCGGCACTGGCTGGCTATGTGGGTATGAATGTGGCCACGCGCGCCAATGTGCGCACCGCTCATGCCGCCCGTTCCGGGATTAGCCCGGCTCTGACCATTGCTTTTTCCAGCGGGACGATCATGGGCATGATGGTGGCCGGGCTGGGGCTGTTGGGCCTGGGGGTTCTCTACATCTGGATTCGTGAACCCGCCATTGTTAACGGCTATGCCCTTGGGGCGAGTTCCATTGCTCTTTTTGCCCGCGTGGGCGGCGGAATTTACACTAAGGCGGCTGATGTGGGGGCGGATCTGGTAGGAAAAATCGAGGCGGGTATCCCCGAAGATGATCCCCGCAACGCCGGCGTTATCGCCGACAACGTGGGCGACAATGTGGGCGATGTGGCCGGCATGGGAGCGGATCTTTTTGAATCCTACGTGGGGGCCATGATCGCCGCCATGACCGTGGGCGTAATCTCCAAGTACGGTTTTGCCGGGGTGCTGCTGCCGCTGCTGGTTTCGGCTGTGGGCATCCTGGCCTCGGTGATCGCCTCCTTTTTTGTCAGGGCCAAGGAAGGAACCAGGCTCAGCTCAATACTTGAGCGCGGCATCATTATCAGTTCCGTGGTTGTCCTCATCGCTTCTTTCTTTATTACCAGGGAGCTCCTGGGGGAGATGGGACCATTCTACGCTGTTGTGGCGGGGCTGGCGGCCGGGGTGATCATCGGCCGGATTACAGAGTATTACACCTCCGACCATTTCAAGCCGGTGCAGTCCATTGTCAGGTCATCTCTGACGGGACCGGCGACAAATATCATCAGCGGCCTGGCCGTGGGGATGAAGAGCACAGTTTACCCTATGCTGGCCATCGTGGCGGCCATCCTTGTTTCCTACCAGTTTGCCGGGGTTTACGGTATTGCCATAGCCGCCGTGGGGATGCTATCTACTGTGAGCATGACCGTGGCCGTTGACGCTTACGGACCCGTGGCTGACAATGCCGGCGGCATTGCCGAGATGGCGGGACTGGAGAAAGAGGTGCGTGAGATTACCGACAAACTCGATTCGGTGGGCAATACCACTGCCGCCATCGGAAAGGGTTTTGCCATCGGCTCGGCGGCGCTGACAGCGCTGGCGCTTTTCACCGCATACTCGCAGGTGGCGGGCCTTGATGTGATCAATATCAACAGCGCCAAGGTTATCGCCGGCCTCTTTATCGGCGGTACGCTGGTCTTCTTTTTTACCTCGCGGACCATGGAAGCGGTGGGTAATGCTGCATTCTCTTTAATCGAGGAAATTCGCCGCCAGTTCAGGGAGATTCCGGGCCTCATGGAGAGGAAGGCCCGTCCGGAATATGCCCGCTGCGTCGATATCAGCACCAGGGCTGCGCTGAAAGAGATGATCATCCCCGGCCTTTCGGCGGTAATTGTGCCCCTGGCGGTGGGGCTGGTTCCCTTCCTGGGGAAAGAGGCGCTGGGCGGGCTTCTGGGCGGCTCACTTGTTGTTGGTGTGCTGCAGGCCATCTACATGGCCAATGCCGGCGGCGCCTGGGACAATGCGAAGAAGTATATTGAGACGGGACAGCACGGCGGCAAGGGCAGCGAGCCCCACAAAGCCGCCGTTGTGGGAGACACCGTGGGCGATCCCTTCAAGGACACCGCCGGCCCGTCGCTGAACATACTGATCAAGCTGATGAGCATCGTTGCCCTTGTCTTCGCCCCCCTCTTCTTCTAACAAAAACAAAATTACTCCCCACAGGTGCCAGGCACCGGGGGGGAGTAATTGTAGATATTGGTGCCGGGCACCGGAAGGATGGAGCATGAATTTCGATGAAAGAGCAAATTGATTACCGGCAGGCAGGGGTGGATATTGCGGCGGGAGAAGCTGCTGTGGAGCGGATCAAGGGCCTGGCCCGCACCACATTCCGGGAAGGCGTGCTCCAGGATCTGGGCGGTTTCGGAGGGCTCTTCGCACTGGACCGGGAGGCCTACCGCAAGCCGGTGCTGGTGTCGGGGTGCGACGGAGTGGGTACAAAGTTGAAAGTGGCTTTTGCTGCCGGAAAGCATGAAACCGTTGGTGAGGATTGCGTGGCCATGTGCGTCAACGATATTCTGGCCCAGGGTGCGGAGCCGCTGTTTTTCCTCGACTATCTGGCTGTGGGGAAACTGGATCCGGGGCAGGTGGAGCAGGTGGTGACTGGGCTGGCCCGGGGCTGCCGCCTGGCCGGATGTGCCCTTCTGGGCGGGGAGACTGCGGAGATGCCAGGTTTCTATCCTCCGGGGGAGTATGATCTGGCCGGATTTGCCCTGGGCATTGTCGAGCAGGAGCGGATCATCGACGGCGGCACCGCTGTTTCCGGAGACGTGATCATCGGGCTGGCTTCGACAGGGCTGCACAGCAATGGTTATGCACTGGCCCGGCAGGTGCTGCTTGAACGTAGCGGTTTCTCCCTGGAGGATAAGCCTGCTGAGCTGGAGGGGGTCTCGCTTGGAGAAGAGATGCTCCGTCCGACGCGCATTTACGTGCCGGAGATTTTACCACTGCTGCGTCGCTTCCGGATCAAAGGGATGGCGCATATCACCGGCGGCGGACTGCCGGGAAATGTGCCGCGGATCCTGCCGGCAGGTCTGCAGGCGGTGATCGATTACTCCTCCTGGGAGATACCGCCTATATTTGGTCTAATCGAAAAAATGGGCATGGTGGCGCGGCAGGAGATGTACCGCACCTTCAACATGGGCATCGGTTACATCATAGTGGTGTCGCCTGAGGAAGCAGGACCGGTGCTAAGTGAGCTGGAACAAGCTGCTGCTCCCGCCTTTAAAATAGGCGCTATCAAAAAATAATAGTAGCGCCCGGTGCCAGGCACCGGGGGGGAGTAACTTTATCCGGGGCGGGGGTTATCGGCTATAATTTTTCTGACATAGGAGATGTTGATCTTGAGCAGAGTTGCTATATCCCTGTTTCTCCAGTTATGGTGGTGATGTAATGCCATGATCACCTCTTTACGGGCAGCCGCCGCTACCGAGGTTCTTGCTCTGGATAAAAGCTGTTCCCGGCTGATTCCAAAAAAGGCTGCGATCTTTTCAATAGCCGGAAAAACATCATCAGCCGGTTTTTCCTGCAAGGAAGAGAGGTAACCCGGTTGGGGCAGCTCTTCAGTCAACTGCTCCATAAAGCGAATATATTCTTCTGCTGGGTTTGAGCTTTCCCCCTGCCGGATAATACTGTAGATAAGAGACGTGTTTACCAGGCTGTCTTTTTTCTTTCCGGCATAGTATGCATGGCTGCTCCAGGGGTAATCAAGATCGACGGTTATCTTTGCCGTTACTGGATTAAGGTGTATGTATCTCAGCAATGCGAGAAGGTAACGATCATCTTCACAGAGAAAAGCTCTATACCTGTTTTGGAAAACATGTCCTGATTGGTCATGTTCGTGGTTATAATAGGTTGCATATCCCTGTTGAAGATGGTGCATTATTTTCGAGAGAGGTGTGTCACCGACCTGGATGGTTAAATGTGAATGGTTGTCCATAATTGCATAGATCAGTAAGTCGAAGAAAAATTTTCGGCTGAGTTCTTTCAGTTTATCCAGGTAATATCGTTTGTCTTTTCTACCGGCGAAGATGGTTTCCTGGTTGTTTCCCCTGGTAATGACATGGTAAATAGCACCGGCAAAATGAATACGTGGTTTTCTGGGCATAACTTAAGCCCTCCACAGAATACATTTGAGCGAATATTAACATAAGTGAACTGCTTTGTCAATATCAGGATGCGGAAAGGGAAGACCTGGCACCGGGGGTGGGAGCAATAGTAGCGCCTGGTGCCTGGCACCGGGGGGGAGTGGAGTATGAAGCGGATTGCGGTGCTGGCCTCGGGAGAGGGGACGAATTTGCAGGCTATACTGGAGGCGGCGGAGCTGGGGGAGATCAGCGGCGAGGTGGTGCTGGTGATCAGCGACCGGAAGGAGGCGCCGGCGCTGGAGCGTGCCCGCCGGCGAGGAGTCAGGGCTCTTTTCATGGATCCCCGCGCCTGCCGGGGGCGTGAGGAGTATGACCGGGCGCTGGCTGCGGAGCTGCGGGAGCGGCGCGTAGACCTGGTGGCGCTGGCCGGTTTTATGCGGCTGCTCTCACCGCACCTGGTTCAGGCTTTTCCTATGCGGATGATGAATGTTCATCCCTCGCTGCTGCCTTCTTTCCGGGGCATGATCGGGGCTCAACAGGCCCTTGATTATGGGGTGAAGGTGACGGGGTGCACGGTCCATTTCGTAGACGAAGGGCTTGACACCGGGCCGGTTATTTTGCAGGAGGCGGTACCGGTGCTGCAGGACGACACGGTGGAGACGCTGCAGGCGCGGATTCATGCCCTGGAGCACCGCTTATATCCACGGGCAATCGAGCTTTTCTGCCGGGGCAAGCTAAGAGTCGAAGGAAGAAGGTGTTTTATTGAGCTGGGCTAGCAGTTATCGAAAAAGAGCGCTTCTCAGTGTATCCGACAAAAGCGGAATTATGGATCTGGCCCGCAGTCTCGTTGCACTGGGGTGGGAGATTATATCAACGGGGGGGACGGCACGCGTTTTAGGCGATGCCGGTATTCCGGTGACTGAAGCGGCCGGGGTGACCGGATTTCCCGAAATTCTCGGGGGAAGGGTGAAGACAATGCATCCGAAAATTCACGGCGGCCTGCTGGCCCGCCTGGATCTGGAGGAGCACCGGCAACAGCTTGCCGGGCAGGATATTCTGCCCATCCAGCTTCTGGTGGTCAATCTGTATCCCTTTGCCCAGGCCATCGCCCGGCCCGGGGTGGAGCTGGATGAAGCGGTGGAAAATATCGATATAGGCGGTCCGGCGATGCTCCGCGCCGCCGCGAAGAATTTTGCTCATGTTGCCGTGGTGGTCAATCCGGCCCGCTACCGGCAGATTGCTGCAGAGCTGTCGGAACAGGGGGCCATTTCCGATGAGACCAGGTACCGGCTGGCGGCGGAAGCTTTTGCCCACACGGCTCACTATGATGCACTGATTGCCGGTTATCTCAACAGTCAGCCTCAAGGGGGGGAAAGCCCTTTTCCACCGCTGCTCAGCCTGCCGCTGCGGAAGGTGATGGCCCTGCGCTACGGAGAGAATCCGCAGCAGCAGGCGGCCTTTTATGCTTTGGGTGATGAGCGGTTTGGGCTGGCTGCGGCAAAGCAGTTGCAGGGCAAGGAGCTTTCGTACAACAATATCAATGATCTGCAGGCTGCCTGGGAGCTGCTGCACGAATTTACCGGGCCCACGGCTGTGGCGGTAAAGCATACCAATCCCTGCGGGGTGGCTTCGGCGGAAATCCTGGAGGAGGCTTACAGGCTGGCTTACGAAGCCGACCCTGTTTCCATTTTCGGGGGTATTGTGGCTCTGAATCGCCAGGTGGGCGAAGGGACGGCCCTGGAGATGGTAAAGACATTCCTGGAGGTTGTCGCCGCCCCCTCTTTCACCCTGGGGGCGATAGAGGTATTCATGAAGAAAAAAGGGGTTCGCCTCCTGGAGATGGTCTCCCCGGGCGAGGAGGAGACCCGCAATCTGGATCTGAAAGCGGTTTCCGGCGGCATGCTTGCGCAAAGGGCGGACCGGGAGCCGGTGGATCTATCGGCGGGCAGAGTGGTTACCGTCAGAGCGCCCGGCGAAGATGAGCTGCGCGATCTGACCTTTGCCCAGAGGGTGGTCAAGCATGTGAAGTCAAACGCTATTGTTGTGGCCAAAGGGGAGCGCACCCTGGGTGTGGGCGCCGGGCAGATGAACCGCGTCGGGGCGGCGCGCATCGCCCTGGAGCAGGCGGGGGAAAAAGCGCGGGGCGCCGTTCTGGGCTCCGATGCCTTCTTCCCTTTTCCCGATACTGTGGAGGTTGCCGCCGCAGCGGGAGTAACGGCCATTGTGCAGCCCGGAGGTTCGCTGAAGGACAGTGAAGCCATCGAGACCTGCAATAAACACGGTATAGCCATGGTTTTTACAGGGCGGCGCTATTTCAAACATTGAACACTGACGCCTGACTGGAAAAAGGGGGATAAAGATGCGGGTGCTCATCGTGGGGGGAGGAGGCCGGGAGCACACCCTGGCCTGGAAGCTGGCGCAAAGCCCACTTGTAAGCAGGCTCTACTGTGCTCCCGGCAATGCCGGTATCGCCGCAGCAGCCGAATGTGTGGAGCTGAAGGCAGTTGATATCGACGCCCTGCTGGATTTTGCGCTGCGGGAGAAGATCGATCTGACGGTAGCCGGGCCGGAGGCGCCGCTGGCGGCTGGACTGGGCGACAGTTTCCGCCGGGCTGGTCTGCGGATATTCGGACCGGGACGCGACGGCGCCCGCCTGGAATGGAGCAAGGTCTGGTCAAAAGAGCGGATGCTCAGCTGGGGCATCCCTACCGCTCCTTATGAAGCTTTTGATGATTATGAGGCCGCCAGGCGCCATCTTGAAAAGCACTACGCCGGCAAACCCGTTGTAATCAAGGCCGACGGGCTTGCCGCAGGCAAAGGGGTTTGCGTAGCCCGCGACGGCGCCGCCGCAGAGGGGGCGCTCCGCACCATGATGGTGGAGAGAGCTTACGGTACAGCGGGTGAAAGGGTGCTTGTTGAGGAGTGCCTTCAGGGCGAGGAGCTCTCCATACTGGCCATTACCGACGGCAGCGGCCTGCTCCTCCTCCCATCCTCCCAGGATCACAAGGCTGTAGGCGAGGGGGACAGCGGTCCGAACACCGGGGGCATGGGCGCCTATGCCCCGGCGCCGCTGCTGACGGAGGAGCTGGCCCGCCTGTTGGGAAGCGCTGTTTTCCGTCCTTTCCTGTCCGGAGTGCAGGCGGAGGGGTTGGACTACCGCGGGGTAATCTATGCGGGGCTCATGGTCAGCGGCCGCGAGATCAATCTGCTGGAGTTCAATGTTCGCTTCGGCGATCCCGAGACGCAGGTTCTACTGCCGCTGCTGCGCTCCGACCTGCTGCCGATACTGCTGGCAGCTTCGGAAGGACGTCTGCAGGAGGAGGCGCCGGGACTGCAAATGCAGTGGCGCGAGGGCTCAGCCGCCTGCGTGGTCCTCGCTTCCGGCGGCTACCCGGGGCCCTATGAGACGGGAAAGGTGATCCGGGGCCTAGATCGCACCGCCTCGCTGTTATGCGGGCCGGCGGAGGCGGCTCAGGGGCTGGCCGTTTTTCATGCCGGCACCGCCTTTGACGTCAGTGGTCGCATAGTTACCTCCGGCGGGCGGGTTCTCGGCGTAACCTCCTGGGACCGCAGTCTAAAGGAAGCGCTCAAGGGCGCTTACAGGGCGGCGGAGCAGATTGAATTTGAAGGGCGCTACTACCGCCGCGATATCGGGCACCGCGCAATGCGGGAATAAACCCTGTTGGTTAACCAAATTTAAGCTATCCCAAAAGGGTAAATTTATGATAGAATAATAGCGACAATTGCATCAATTTATAATTGTTTAGACTACTAATGGAGCGTGCAGGAGGGAGGATCAATTTGGATCGGAATTATGCAATGACCGGAAAAAGGACTGTGGTTTACGAGCCTGCCGGCGACAGAAGGCTTTTCACCAATCCAGATGCGGATGAGGCGAGGGCTTTTTTTCAGGGAAAATCCCGGGAAAAGGTGGACAAGACGACTACGGTAAAGGAAGCTGTGGCCCGCCTGGTTCATGACGGCGATTATATTGCAGTGGGAGGCTTCGGCGGAACCCGTATCTCCGCCGCCCTGCTACACGAGATCGTGCGGCAGCGGAGGAAGAACCTGGGCCTGTCCGGCCATACCGCCACTCACGATTTTCAAATTCTTACCGCGGGCCGCTGCATCAATCGCTGTGATATCGCCTATATCATCGGGCTGGAGGCTCGAGGTCTTTCCCGCCGTTCGCGGGAGGCGGTGGAAAACGGCGAAGTCGAGGTGACGGAATGGACCAATGCCTCGCTGGCCTGGCGCTACAAGGCGGCGGCAATGGGGGTTTCCTTTATCCCCACACGGACCATGCTCGGCACGGATACGGTTAAGCACAGCGCCGCTGTGGAGATGGAGTGCCCCTTTACAGGGCGCAAATACCTGGCACTGCCGGCTCTTTTCCCGGATGTGGCGCTCATCCATGTGCACAGGGCGGATGTCTACGGGAACTGCCAGATCGATGGTATCATGGTTTCCGATTATGATCTGGCCAGGGCGGCGAAGCATCTGATCATTACCACTGAGCGACTGGTGCCTGAAGAGGTGATCCGCCGCAAACCGGACCGCACGGCTATCCCGTACTACCTTGTGGATGCCGTTGTGGAGGTGCCCTTCGGGTCATTTCCCGCCAATATGCCCTATGAATACTTCAGCGACGAGGAGCATATCCAGGAATGGCTGCGCGTGGAACAGGATCGGGATGAGCTGGATAAATTCCTGGAGAGGAACATCTACGGGGTGGAGGACTTCTGGAGCTATATCCAGCTGAACGGCGGGCTAAAGAGGATGAACGAGCTGCGCCACCAGGAAGTACTGGTGGAAAAATAAATTCAGGGAGGGCTGAATGAGAAATGGAATATAACCGCATGGAGCTGATGATCTGCCTGGCTTCACGTTTACTGGAGGATAACCGCACCGTTGTCGTTGGCACAGGGGCTCCCTGCGCTGCGGCGATGTTGGCGCAGGACCTTTACGCGCCCAACCTGATGATCATGTTTGAGGCGGGAGGGTTGGGTCCGCAGCTGCCCTCAATGCCCATCTCGGTGGGCGATTCGCGAACATTCTACCGCGGACTGGCCGCCGGAAGTATGCCCGAGATCATGGAAAACTGCCAGAGGGGCATGGTTGACTATACTTTCCTGGGCGGGGCCCAGATCGATATGTACGGCAATATCAACTCGACCATGATCGGCGATAATTACGAGAGGCCGAAGGTGCGCTTTCCCGGCAGCGGCGGTGCCTGCGACCTGGCCTCCTTTTGCTGGCGGATCATGGTGATCACCATCCAGGATGCGCGGCGTTTTACCGATAGAATCAACTTCATCACCTCGCCGGGCTATCTCACCGGTAAGGGTGCGCGCGAAGCTGCGGGGCTGCCGCCGGGCGCCGGACCTTACAAGGTGATTACCGATCTCTGTGTGCTCGGCTTTGAGCAGGAGACGAAGCGAATGCAGGTGGAGAGCATCCATCCCGGTGTCACCAGGGAGCAAATCCTGGAGAATACAGGTTTTGAGCTGCTCTGGGCGCCGGACCTGGTGGAGAGCGAACCGCCGCAGGAAAAAGAGCTAAAAATATTGCGCGAAAAGGTGGATCCGTACCGCTATATCATCGGCCGCTCCTGAGCGGAGCTGTTAGCGGGCTGCGCCTTTTTAAGCAGGATTCAGACGGCTCCAAAAAGAATATTTAGGCGAGGTGGAGTATGCCGCATACCGTAATTGTCGGCTTTGCCCGCACTCCTTTTGGCCGCTTCCAGGGCACGCTGCGGGATATCCCCGCGGTGGAACTGGGCGCCGTCGCTCTTCGCGAAGCGTTGTTGCGCGCCGGGGTGCGGGGTCAAGATGTGGACTATCTGTTTATGGGGATGGTGGTTCAGGCGGGCGCCGGGCAGATCCCCTCCCGCCAGGCGGCAATAAGGGCCGGCCTGCCTGCGGAGGTGCCCTCGGATACGATCAACAAGGTTTGCGCCTCCAGTTTGCGGGCGGTTAATCTCGGCGATCTGCTCATTCGTAGCGGCGAGGCGAAGATCGTGGCCGCGGGAGGGATGGAGAATATGAGCGCCGCCCCCTATTTTCTGCCGCGGGCCAGGCAGGGGCTGCGCATGGGCGACGCGCCTGTTATTGACGGGATGATCAAGGATGGCCTCTGGTGCCCCTTCCATGACGTGCATATGGGCGTACACGGTGACAGGGTTCCCGCAACGGAATACGGGATCACCCGTGAGGATATGGACAGGTGGGCGCTGCGCAGCCAGCAGCGAGCCGTTGAGGCGGTGGACAAGGGGCTGCTGGATGAGGAGATAGTGCCGGTGAGCGTGCCGCAGCGGAAAGGTGAGGCAGCCCTTTTAAAGCGCGATGAGCTGCCCCGCCGCGACAGCTCGCTGGAGAAAATGGGCGCGCTGCCGCCCGCATTTCAGTCCGGAGGACTGATCACAGCGGGAAACGCACCCCCCATCAGCGACGGCGCCGCGGCGCTGCTCCTGACCTCGGCGGCAAAAGCGCAGGAACTGGGCCTGGAACCCCTGGCCGAGATTCTGGCGTACGGCTGCGCCTCCCAGGAGCCCAGCTATATCTCAACGGTGCCCTATGCCGCAGCCGTGCAGGCCCTGCAAAGGGCGGGGCTGGCGGCGGAGCAGATGGATCTTATCGAAATAAACGAGGCTTTTGCGGCGGTGCCCCTGACCTGTATCAAGCAGGGGGGTTGGGATGAAAGCAGGATCAATGTGAACGGCGGGGCTGTGGCCCTGGGTCATCCCATTGGAGCAAGCGGGGGTCGCATTCTGATGACTCTTATCGCAGAGTTGCGGCGGCGCGGAGGCGGTTACGGCCTGGCCACGATCTGCAGCGGCGCCGCGCAGGGCGAGGCTACTGTTATCCGCGTTGGCCGTTAAAATTTAGACTTCAAGGCTGAAGGTTGATCCGGTTCCCGGAGCGAATCCTGTACGCCCGCGACAACTTTCGCGGGATACTGGATGAGAGCGCTACGAACAGGCCGGTTAAATGAGTTGCGCGCCACCGCCGGGAAGGTTCAAAGCCTGCCCGCGGATAGATGATACAGGGCAGCGCCGCACTGCAGTGAAGTCCGGCGATATAGTGGGCGGATGCAGAGCCGCCGGCAGGGGGATTGTAATTTAGAGATGGGTTTTTTACTGTCTGATAAACATCTGGCCCGCCGGGACGAATTTAGCGCTTTTGCCCGGGAAGAACTGACCCCCGGCAGCGATGGTTTTGCCCGCGCCAATATCATGAAGGCAGCCGCCCGCGGCTACATGGGGCTGCCCATACCGGCGGAATGGGGCGGCCGGGGAGAAGATTTTCTGACCTACATCCTGCTCATTGAAGAGATCTCCAGGGTTTGCGCTTCCACCGGGGTTATCCTGGCTGTCCATACATCGGTGGGCAGCTTCCCGCTGCTCTATTTCGGCACCGCCGCCCAGAAGAAACGCTACCTGCCCGGACTGGCCCGCGGTTCGCTGCTGGGCGCTTTTGCTTTGACGGAAGCGGGGGCCGGTTCCGATGCGGCAGCACTGCGCATGACGGCCCGGCGCGCGCCGCAAGGCGGCTACCTGCTTGAAGGAAGCAAGATATTTATTACCAGCGGCGGGGAGGCCGATCTGTACACAGTTTTTGCGCTGACCGATCCGGAAAAGGGGAGAAAGGGGATTACCGCCTTTCTCGTGGGCAAGGAGACCCCGGGGCTGGAGATGGGCCCGCCGGAGCGGAAAATGGGGCTGCACGGTTCGGTGACCACGGAGCTGCGCTTTAATGAGGCGCATGTGCCCGAAGAGAATCGCCTCGGCGGAGAGGGTGAAGGGTTTTCCGTGGCCATGTCCCTGCTCGACGGCGGGCGCATCGGCATTGCCGCCCAGGGCCTGGGTCTGGCCCGCGCCGCCATCGAGGATACCGCTGCGCACCTGGAGCAGCTCCGCCGCCTTCACGATACTGCGCCGGGGCAGGCAGCCCGCTTCACTCTCGCCTCGCTCTACACCAGGCTGGAGGCCGCCCGTCTTCTCGTTTACCGCGCCGCGCTGCTCAAGGATGCCGGTATTACCTGCACGAGGGAAGCCTCCATGGCCAAGCTCTCTGCCACAGACCTGGCCGTTGCCGCTGCGACCCGCTGTCTCGATCTGTGGAGGCTGGCCGGGACAAGAGCGGACAATCCGGTGGCCCGCTACTTTTGCGATGCCAAGGTGACCCAGATTTACGAGGGGAGCAATCAGATCCAGCGCCTGATCATTGCGCGGGAGCTGCTTAGCCATAAAATATAAAAGCAGGAGGCAGGTAAAATGAATTTTGCACTGACAGACGAACAAGAGATGACACGGAAAATGGTCAGGGATTTTGCCGAAAAAGAGGTTCAGCCCAGCGCCGAAGAGAGGGATGAAACAGAGACATTTTCCCGCGAAATCTTCGACAAGATGGGAGAGCTGGGGTTGACCGGAATTCCCTGGCCCGAAGAATACGGCGGAGCCGGGGGCGATTATATCAGCTATGTTATTGCCGTGGAGGAGCTTTCGCGCGTCGACGCTTCTACCGGGACCACCCTCTCTGCGCAAATTTCGCTGGCCAGCTGGCCCATTTACAAGTACGGCAGCGAGGAGCAGAAGAAAAAATATTTGGAGCCCCTGGCCCTGGGTGAGAAGCTGGGCTCCTTTGCCCTGACTGAGAGCACCGCCGGCACGGACGTCGGGGGCGCCCAGGCCACGGCGAGGCTTGACGGCGACAGCTATCTGCTCAACGGAACTAAAACTTTTATCACCAATGCCGGCGAGGCCGAGATCTATCTGGTCTTTGCCATGACTGATCCCGAGAAGAAGACGCGGGGTATGAGCACATTTATCGTTGAGAAGGGCACTCCCGGTCTTTCTTTCGGGAAAAAAGAGCGGAAAATGGGGCTGCGCGCCTCGCCCACGCTGGAGGTAATACTCGAGGACTGCCGCGTTCCCAGGGAGAACATGCTGGGACAGGAGGGCGAGGGCTTTAAAATTGCCCTGAGCACCCTGGACGGCGGGCGCAATGGTATCGCCGCGCAGGCGGTGGGGATTGCTCAGGGAGCGCTGGATGAGGCCGTGGCCTATTCGCAGAGCAGGGAGCAGTTCGGCCAGCCCATTGCCAGGTTCCAGGCCATCTCCTTTATGCTTGCCGATATGGCGACAAAGGTGGAGGCGGCGCGCCTGCTCACATACCAGGCTGCTTTTCTTGAGAATGAGGGTTTACCATATGGGAAAGCATCGGCCATGGCGAAGCTTTTTGCTTCCGAAGCGGCGATGAGCATTACCACCAAGGCGGTCCAGATATTCGGTGGTTACGGCTACACCCGGGATTACCCCGTTGAGCGCTTCATGCGCGACGCCAAAATTACCGAGATATACGAAGGGACCAGTGAAGCGCAGCGCATGGTTATTTCACGTTACCTGACAAAGGGATAGCATGCTCCAGGAGGGACGGGAAAAGCGCAAAGCCCCGGCCCCGGAGGGTTTGCCAGCAGAAAGGAGCAGGAGATGAAGCATGGCTGAAGCGGCAGATAAAGGTCTGGTGATGGTCTATACCGGAGATGGAAAGGGGAAGACCACTGCGGCAGTGGGGCAGGCGCTGCGGGCGCTGGGACACGGTTTCAGGGTGTACATGATCCACTTCATGAAGGGGCGTGACTACGGTGAATTTTTGGCGTCGGAGAAACTGCCCCATCTCACCGTGGACCGGGCTGGAAGGGATACCTTTGTGAATCGCAGCAATCCTGATCCGCTGGATATAGAGCTGGCCCGCGAGGGCTTTGCCAGGGCGGTCAGAGCCGTCAAAAGCGGCGAGTACGACCTGGTTGTGCTGGACGAGATCAATGTGGCTGTTGATTACGGGCTGATCCCGGAGGCGGAGCTGTTTACCCTTCTGGGGGAAAAGCCTACCGGTGTTGACCTGATCCTGACGGGGCGCGGGGCCTCGCCGGAGTTGATCAAGAGGGCCGATATGGTCAGCGAAGTGCTGATGATCAAGCATCATTACAACAACGGCGTTGAGGGACGCAAGGGTATAGAGTATTAGAAGAAGACCTGCTCCTCATACCGGCCGCCTTTTCCGGCATCCGGTATGAGGATGTTTTTATAAAGGTGGTGTGCTCGTGGAGGATCCGGTCAAGGAGCTGCTGCAGGGAAGCAGGCGGGCGCTGGCCCGCCTCATCTCACTCGTGGAGAACAGTGAACCGGGTAAGGAAAAGATTATGCAACAACTGTTCCCCCATACGGGTAAGGCTTACCTGATTGGGATCACCGGAGCTCCGGGCGCCGGCAAAAGCTCGCTTGTGGACCGCCTGCTCAAGGAGATGCGTCTGGAGGGCTTCACTGTGGGGGTTATCGCCGTAGACCCCACCAGCCCCTTTACCGGCGGCGCAATTCTGGGAGATCGCATCCGCATGCAGGAGCATGCGCTTGACAGCGGCATATTCATCCGCAGCATGGGAACGCGCGGCAGCCTGGGCGGCCTTTCCCGGGCCACGCGCGAGGCGGTGCAGTTAATGGATGCTTTCGGCAAGGATCTGATCATCATCGAGACTGTCGGTGTGGGCCAGTCGGAAATCGATATTGTCAAGGCCGCCGACAGCACCGTGGTGGTGCTTACACCCGCAGGCGGTGACAGCGTTCAGACCATCAAGGCCGGGATTATGGAGATCGGGGACATATTCGCGGTGAACAAATCCGATCTGCCGGGAGCAGAGCGCACCGCGGCGGAAATAAACCTGATGCTCGATCTCAAGGAAGAACCGGGCCGGCGGCCGCCGGTTCTCTCTCTCATGGCGCTGGAGGGGCGGGGGATCGGGGAGCTCTGGCAATCGCTGCAGGAGCACCGCGGTTTTTTAAAGAACAGCGGTCTTCTTGAGGTAAGGCGGCGGGAGCGGGCCGAAGGAGAACTTGCTGAGCTGGTTGAGTTCCTGGTTAAAAGCAGGGTTTGGGAAAACATCAAGACGCAGATTTCACTGGACAAGTTAATCGAGGCCATTGCTCTGCGGCAGCGCGATCCTTACAGCGCCGCCCGGGAACTGCTCCGGCAGATAGATTTTCCCCTTTAAGAAAGGGGGGAAATTAAGGAGGAGGAGCAATGCCCGAGAGTGAGAAGAGGGCCCGCGGAACCGTTGCGGAGAAGCTAGTGCGGGCCGAAGAAGAGTGGCGAAAGCAGGCCGGGCCGGACCGGGAGCGTCCGGGGCCTTTCCAAACAGTTTCCGGCAAAGAGATTAAGGACCTTTACACGCCGCGCCACACGGCGGAGCTGGATTACTTGCAGGATCTTGGATTTCCCGGAGTTTACCCCTTCACCCGGGGCGTTCAGCCCAACATGTACCGCGGCCGCGTCTGGACAATGCGACAGTTTTCAGGTTTCGGTGATGCCGCCGATTCGAACCGTCGCTATCGTTACCTGCTGGAGCAGGGGCAGACGGGGCTGAGCGTGGCTTTTGATATGCCCACGATTATGGGCTACGATTCCGACCATCCCCGCTCCGAGGGGGAGGTGGGCCGCTGCGGAGTGGCCATTGACTCCCTGGAAGATATGGAGCTGCTCTTTAAGGAGATTCCGCTCGACAAGATCACCACATCCATGACCATCAATGGCCCGGCGGCGGTGCTCTGGTGCTTCTACCTGGCCAATGCCCTGAAGCAGGGGGTGGGGCTGGATCAGGTGGGCGGCACCATTCAGAACGATATCCTCAAGGAGTATACTGCCCAGAAGTCGTGGATCTTTCCGCCCGGGCCCTCGATGAGACTGATCACCGACATCATGGCCTTTGCCGCCCGTGAGGTGCCCCGCTGGAACACTATCAGCATCAGCGGTTACCATATCCGCGAAGCCGGCTCCACGGCGGTGCAGGAGCTGGCCTTCACTCTGGCCGACGGCTTTGCCTACGTGGAGGCGGGGATCAAGGCCGGCCTCGATGTTGATGATTTTGCACCGCGCCTATCATTCTTTTTCAATTCCCATCTGGACTTCTTCGAGGAGATCTGCAAATACCGCGCCGCCCGCAGGATCTGGGCCCGGCATATGAAGGAGAGGTACGGGGCGAAGAACCCCCGCTCCTGGATGCTGCGCTTTCATACCCAGACAGCGGGGTGCAGCCTGACAGCCCAGGAGCCGGAAAACAATATTGTGCGAACCGCCATCGAGGCGCTGGCTGCAGTACTGGGCGGCACTCAGTCGCTGCATACAAATTCCATGGATGAGGTTCTGGCGCTGCCCACGGAAAAGGCGGTGAAAATTGCCCTGCGCAGCCAGCAGATCATCGCTTACGAAAGCGGCGCCGCCAATACAATTGATCCCCTGGCCGGTTCCTATTTCATCGAGTCGCTGACAGATGAAATGGAGGCGGAAGCCGAGGAATATTTCCGGCGTATTGAGGCGCTGGGCGGCGTTCTGGCCGCCATAGAGCACGGCTTTTTCCAGCAGGAGATCGCCGATGCCGCCTACGCTTACCAGCGCGCGGTGGAGAAAGGTGAGCAAGTGGTGGTGGGGGTAAACCGCTTTGCAACTGAGGAGCCGCTGAATATAGATCTCCTGAAAATTGATCCGGCGGTGGAGCGGAAGCAGGTGGAGCGGCTGCGGCGTCTGAAAGAGAGCCGCGACAATATTGCTGCGGCGGGAGCGCTGCAGCGGCTTGGCCGCGCCGCAGCAGGCAGCGAGAATCTGATTCCCTTTATCCTTGAGGCGGCCCGCCTCTATGTAACAGAAGGGGAGATCACCGCCGCCCTCAAGGAGATCTTCGGCGAATACCGGGAAAGGGCTCTCTTCTAGAAAAAGTTACTCCCCTTTGGTGCCTGGCACCGAAGGGGAGTAAAAGTAGATCCGGTGCCTGGCACCGAGGGGGTGTTGTAATGTCAATGGAACGCAAAATCAGGGTTCTTGTAGCCAAGCCGGGGCTTGACGGGCACGACCGCGGCGCCAAGGTGGTGGCGCGGGCGCTGCGTGATGCAGGGATGGAGGTAATCTACACAGGACTGCACCAGACTCCGGAGCAGGTTGCCGAGGCGGCGCTGCAGGAGGATGTGGATGTTGTTGGCCTGAGCATTCTTTCAGGAGCGCATCTCACTCTGGCGCCGAGAATCAAGGAGCTGCTGCAGGAGAGGGGAATGGGAGATGTAATGCTGCTGGTGGGCGGGATCATCCCGGCCGAGGATGAAGCGGCGCTCAAGGAGCAGGGGGCTGCGGATGCTGTTTTCACCCCTGGCACGCCGCTGGACAGCATTGTCGGCTACATCCGTGATAAGCTGCCGCTGTCATGAGGGGCGGATCGCCATCCCCGCCCCCGCAGCCCGGAGCAGCATGGAGGCTGCATATATTTTTTTGGGACCTGCGGGAGGACAGCGGGAATAAAGGCTGAACACATTAAGAAACAGATATCTTGTAGTAAAGGCTAAATATTTGGGGCGGCCCGGAAGCCGCCCCTGCAGTTATGTACCGGGGGATAAAATACTTAAATCCGCCGCACTGCCTGTGTTTGATGCACCTTTTTTCCCCTCTTTCCATAGGATATAGCATCACAGGGGGCGAGGGGTATGGAAGGAAAGGCTCTGGATCTTGACAGCCTGGCGGAGCTGATCAGATTAATGCTTGCACGTTTGGACCCTGATGAGCTCTCCAGGGTCTACCCATTGCTGGAGACGGGAATGCTGCAGCATACGATTCTCGAGACAATCGGGGTAAATATAGAAGAGTTGGGCGCAGCTGAAATCGAGTTCATAACTGCAATGCTGCGAATGTCGCTGCAAAAAATTATGGAGGGGAAGGGGAAATAGGGGCCCGGCCCGGAGGAAGGAGCGCCGCAAGCCCTGCCGGCGGTGTTGAATATCAGGACAGGCTCCCGGGAGGCGAATGTCGATGCCCCGTATGAAATCAAGGACGGCTCAAAAAACAGGGCAGCGGAGAAGTCCCCTGAAAGAAGGATTCAGGGACAGGTGCGGCGAATGAATTTAAATCTGCGGGGTGGTAATATACGGTAAATTCAGAAGCGTTTTTTTAATTATGAGGGGGATAATAGCTTATAAAGAGCGGCTTTACGATGGACGATCAGAGCGAAGGCAGGTTGAGCGACAGGTGGGTAAAATTGAGGGGGAAAAAGCGGCCGCCAGGGCTGCCCGGCTGCGCCGGCTCATCGAGGAGCATAATTACAGGTACCATGTCCTCGATGAGCCGGTAATCAACGATTATGAATTCGATGCGCTGATGCGAGAGCTTGTCAATCTGGAGGAGGGCAATCCGCAGCTCAAACGAGACGATTCACCTACACGGCGGGTGGGAGGGGAGCCGCTGCCTGGCTTTGCTGCACTGGCTCACAAGCTGCCCATGCTCGGGTTGGACAACGCCTTTCGAGTGGAAGATCTGCATGATTTTGACAGCAGGGTACGCAAACTGGCGGGGCTCAACGGTGTCGATTACTTTTGCGAGCTGAAAGTAGACGGGCTTGCCGTCTCGTTGCAATATGAAGAGGGCATTTTTGTGCGAGGCTCCACCCGGGGAGACGGTTTTACCGGTGAGGAGATTACGCAAAACCTGAGGACAGTCAAGCAGATCCCGCTGAGGCTGGCTGAACCTGTCACTCTGGAAGCGCGCGGCGAAATATATATGAACCGGGCCGATTTTGAAGCGATGAACAGGCTGCGCCAGGATCGCGGCGAATCGCTCTTTGCCAACCCCCGCAATGCCGCCGCCGGTTCGCTGCGCCAGCTTGATTCGCGAATCACAGCCGCCCGCCCTCTGCGAATATTTCTTTACGGCCTGGGGGAGCACAACCTGCCGCTGGAAACCCACGGTCATCTCCTGGCAACGCTGGAGAGGCTGCGGCTGCCCGTCAACCACAACCGCGCGCTCTGCAGCAGCATAGAAGAAGCCTGGGAGATTTGCAGGCGCTGGGAAGGGCAGCGCATTGATCTGCCTTACGAGATAGACGGTGTTGTGGTCAAGGTAAATGATC
This sequence comes from uncultured Syntrophomonadaceae bacterium, assembly GCA_964441025.1. Classification (GTDB taxonomy): domain Bacteria; phylum Bacillota; class Dethiobacteria; order DTU022; family DTU022; genus JAAZIN01. The sequence goes on along the minus strand of CAYTXG010000002.1, from coordinate 127,386 downwards.
TTGTGCTGCAGCAGCGCCTGGGGAACACCGCCCGCAGCCCCAGGTGGGCAATAGCGTTCAAATACCCACCCGAGGAGAAGAGCACGCGCGTGCTCGATATACTGGTAAATGTTGGGCGGACCGGTGCGATCACCCCGGTAGCCCTGCTGGAGCCGGTTCTGATCAGCGGTTCAACGGTGCAGCGAGCAAGTTTACATAACGAAGATATTGTGGAGGAAAAAGAGGTTATGATCGGCGATCGGGTGATTATCCGCAAAGCCGGAGAGATAATTCCCGAGGTGGTGCGGGTGCTCAAGGAGAAGCGCACCGGTGAGGAGAGGGCTTTCAAGATGCCGGAAAAATGCCCATCCTGCGAGACGGCTGTAAAAAGACTGCCCGGCGAAGCGGCGCTCCGCTGCCTGAACCCTTCCTGCCCCGCACAGCTGGTTGAGAGAATCGTCCATTTTGCTTCGCGCCGGGCCATGGACATTGAGGGTTTGGGCCCGGCGGCGGCTGAGCTTCTCTGGAAAGAGAAGCTGGTCCATGACCTTGCCGATCTCTATTATCTGAATGCGGAGCAGCTGGAACCGCTGGAAAGGATGGCGGAAAAGTCAGCGGCGAACCTGATTGCGGCCATAGAAAAAAGCAAGGGCAATCCCCTGCGCCGCCTTTTATTCGGCTTTGGGATTCGCTTTGTGGGGGAAAAGGCTTCACGGCTGCTGGCAGAGCGTTTTCACACTCTGGAAAAACTTCGCGGGGCAGGGATGGAGGAACTGACCGCTGTCCCGGAGATAGGACCGCGCATTGCCGGAGCGGTAACAGGTTTCTTCCAGACCCCGGGGACGGGTTTGTTGCTGGAGAGGCTGGAACGGGCCGGGGTAAACTTCAGAGAGCCCGACGTAGGCGGAGGCGGTGCAGCCGTTCATAAGTTACTGGAGGGGAAGATGTTCGTTTTCAGCGGTGCGCTGGAGCGGTTTACCAGGGATGAAGCCGGGGAGGCGATTGCAGAGCGGGGGGGCAGAGTCTCTTCGGCGGTGAGCCGGAAGACTGATTATCTGGTGGCGGGCGATGAGCCTGGCGGAAAACTATCCCGGGCTCGCGAACTTGGTGTGGCCGTTATTGACGAGACTGCTTTTATTGAGCTGCTGCGTTTGTAGGGTAAGGAAGGGAGAGTGAGATCGTTGCACAGGGGTGAGCCACTTTGAAATGGATGAATAAACTTGAACGGAAATTTAAGAAGTATGCTGTTTCCAATCTTATATTTTACATCATCGCACTTAATGCGCTGGTTTTTATATTCTCGCTGGCTTCGCCGGGGAAACCGATAATTGAGCTGCTCGTTCTCTATCCGCAGCGTGTCCTGCAGGGCGAACTCTGGCGCCTGCTGACCTATATTTTTATCCCCCCCAGCCAATCGCCTATCTGGATTATCTTCCTGCTCTATTTTTACTACCTTGTCGGCTCGGGGCTGGAACAAGCCTGGGGCGCTTTCAAGTTCAATCTCTATTATATTTTAGGGCTGGTTGGGACAACGATAGCTGCATTCATTACCGGTGCCGGATACACCGGGACCTATCTCAACCTCTCTCTATTTCTGGCCTTTGCCCATCTCTACCCAAATTTTGAAGTTATGCTGTTTCTGATCCTTCCTGTTAAAATAAAATACCTGGCCTGGCTGAACTGGGCCCTGATGGGATTTACGCTGATCTTTTACGCGCTTCCTTACAAAATTGCCGCTGTTGCAGCGGTTGTCAATTTTTTCATATTCTTCGGCCCCGATATCTACCGCACCATCAGGTTGAGAGCGCAAGTCCGGAAGAATCGAAAAAAATATTTTTCCGCGGTCCGCAAAGCAAAGAAAAATTAAAAATATGGGCCGGCGAAACTGCACCGGCATTTTCTTTGCATAAAAAGGATCTTGCCGTGATACAATGTTAAATATAGTTGCAATATTGATATATAACAGAATAATAATCATGAAAGGAGGGATCAGGTGAATATATCTCTTTTTGTCGATGGGGGAAACTTTTTCTACATGCAGAAAAAAGATTTGGGATGGTGGGTGGATCCCAGCAAACTGCTAAATTACATCAGGAGCAAAGGTGATCTGATAGACGCTAATTATTATGTGGGCAAGGATGCCCATCCCGAAGCCAGGCAGGACAAATATTTGAAAGCGCTTACCTATATGGGTTTTTCCCTGGTAACCAAGGATTTAAAAAATGTTTTGCAGGATGACGGCACTTATAAACAGACAGCAAATTTGGATATTGAAATTGTTTTGGATATGTTTAATACAATAGAACATTATGATATGGCTGTACTGGTAAGCGGGGATGGAGATTTTGAACGGCCAATGGGATTGCTGAAAGCCAGGGGTAAAAGGTATCTGGTCATGGCCACAAAGCATTTTATTGCCAGAGAGTTGAGAGAGGCAGTGGGGATGCATTATGAAGATTTCCACAATATCCGGGAGCTGGTCGAAAAAGATTATTGATCCAAAGTCTGCAGCAGTGAGTCAAAGTCACCGTCCCCGTGACTCAAAAGTCCTGTCGCGGACATCTGTACGTTATTTTTACGTTATTTTTTATTGAAGAAAAACCGCAAGGAGAAAAACTCCCTACGGTATCTATGTTCGTTGGCAGGGGAGACAGGACTCGAACCCGCAGCCCCTGGTTTTGGAGACCAGTGCTCTACCGCTTGAGCTACTCCCCTGCTGCACATATTTTAATGCAGCGCCCGGGTTTTGTCAAACAGCCGGGCGCTATTTTTTCCAGGTAATTGCAGGTCGAATCCCCGCCGGGGACCTCCTCCGGACGGCGCTGCCGGGGGGAATGAGCCCCGCTCCACCGGCTTCTCCTTTTCTGCCGTATTGCGCAGAGGGCAACATTATTATAAAATAAACTTTAATCACCATCCCAAGGAGGAACAGGGTATTGGCATTATCCGCCACAGGGGTCATCGGCTGCAGCGCGATAGGGCTGCGCAGCTCCGGGGCTTGATGGCCCCGGGGAATTGAGCAGCAAAAAATATATGGGTTTACCATCGCGCGGGCTCATGGGGCTGAGAGCCTTGACAAGCCTGAAGTAGATTATTTTTGCCTCCGGCCAAGATCCGCTGACGAAGCGGGTGACATCCAAAGAAGCTGTCGTAAAAGGAGAGAAAAGCGGTGAAGAGATTTTATGAGGGTTTAAAAAAGGGTTCCGTCATGCTTGTTGATACCACCCTGCGCGACGGCGAGCAAACTGCCGGCGTGGTTTTTTCAAACAGAGAAAAGCTGCGTATTGCCAGGATGCTCGATAATGTGGGAGTGCACCAGATCGAGGCGGGAATCCCGGTCATGGGCGGCGACGAAAAAGAGGCCATCAGGCAGATCGCTTCCTATGATCTTCACGCGAGCATCATGGCCTGGAACAGGGCCAATGTGGGGGATGTCCAGCATTCTCTTGACTGTGGCGTTGATGCTGTGGCTGTCTCCATCTCCAGTTCGGATATTCATATCGTGCACAAGCTGCGCACGTCGCGGGAATGGGTTCTTGAAAATATGACCGCCGCGGTGGATCACGCCAAGAAAGCCGGAGTTTACGTATCCGTCAATGCCGAGGATGCCTCGAGAAGCGATCTTGATTTCCTGATCAGGTTTGCCGGCGAGGCAAGGGCCGCCGGCGCCGACCGCCTGCGCTACTGCGACACCGTCGGTGTGCTGGAGCCCTTCCGGACGTACGAAGTCATCAGCCGGATCATAGACGCCACCGGTATGGAGGTGGAGATGCACACGCACAATGACTTCGGCATGGCCACGGCAAATGCCCTGGCCGGGATCAAGGCCGGCGCTCGCTTTATTGGAGTGACGGTGAACGGGCTGGGCGAGAGGGCGGGCAATGCCGCCCTTGAAGAAGTGGCCATGGCCCTGAAGTTCCTTTTCGGGGTCAACCTGGGAGTGAATACAAAGGATTTTTTGAATCTCTGCGAATATGTGGCCCGGGCCTCTGGAAGATCCCTTTACCCGAGCAAGCCCATTGTAGGTTCCAATACCTTTGCCCACGAGTCAGGGATCCATGCCGACGGCGTTTTGAAGAATCCCCAGACATACGAGGTTTTCAGCCCGGAAGAGGTGGGGATGCAACGCCAGATCATTCTGGGCAAGCACTCGGGCAGCAGGGCTGTGAAGATGAAGTTTGAAGAGTACGGCATTGCTCTCTCCGATGAGGAGGCAAATGATATTCTCAGCGCGGTGAGAAGCGCCGCCGTTGATCTGAAACGGCAGCTTTTTGACAAAGAACTCATGTATATCTACGAGGATTACCTTTATGATCAGAAAAGGTCCCCGGGTAACTCAGACCACTCCCAGGGGTAGAATAGGATGGAGAGCGAACTACTGAAAGGAAGTGCATGTGATGTTTGACGATTTTGTTTCCGCCACCCTGGGTTTGCTCATCCTGAGCAAGGAGAAGGTTGAAGAGCTTTTCGAGATGCTTGTTGAAAAGGGCGAGATGCAGCGCGATGATGCGCAGAAGCTGCTGAGCAGGATGGCCGAAAAGGGGAAGGAAGAGAAAGAGCACCTAACAGAGCAGCTCAAGCAGCTGAAGGAGAAGATGGAGAGCTCCTGGAAGCAGAAGTTTGTCAGCCGCGATGATCTGGAACGGGTGGAAAGGAAGATTGATGAACTGGCGACGCTGATTAAAGAAAAATTGCAATGAAATTGAGGCTGGGGCCTCTGCGGCAGCTGCGCCACCTGGGGCGATACCGCGTAATCTTGAGGATTTTGATCAAGTATGGTTTTGCCCAGGTGTTGGATCAGCTGCGCCTTTTTGGCCTGAGAGAGAAGATCTTTTTGCGGGGGCGGAAGGTTGAGGAAGCTGCGCCCAGGATGGCGGAGGCGCGCCTGCGCATGGCCCTCACAGAGCTGGGGCCGGCATTTGTCAAGCTGGGACAGCTCCTGAGCACCCGCTCCGATCTGCTGCCCCCCTCCTACATTGAAGAGCTTTCCAGGCTGCAGGATCGCGTGCCCGCATTTCCGTCGGAGCAGGTGCAGGAAATCCTGGCCGCTGAGTTGAAGTCCGAACTGGAAAGCCGTTTTGCCCGTTTCAACAGTGAACCGCTGGCTGCGGCGTCAATCGGGCAGGTGCACAGGGCGCTCCTGCACAGCGGAGAAGAGGTTGTTGTGAAAGTCAAGCGCCCCGGCGTTGACGACGCTATAAAAAGGGATCTTGACATCCTGACCGACCTGGCCCGCTTTATCGACGGCAACACCAGCCTGGGCCCTCTGTACCAGTTCACCCGCATTGCGGAGGAGCTGAAGCAGATTCTGCTCAGGGAGCTGGATTATACCTCGGAGGCGCGCCATGCAGAGCGTTTCCGCCATAATTTTGCCGGCGAGCCGCGCATCCGCATGCCCCGTGTTTTTTGGGAGAGCACAACGCGCAATGTGCTGACCCTGGAGTACTGCGAGGGGATCAATCTAAACCGCTATCTGAAGGATCCATCGCCGGAACCGCCGCCACACGAGGTGGCCGGACTCCTGGCCGATGCATTTTTCAAACAGGTTTTTGTAGACGGATTTTTTCACGGCGATCCCCATCCCGGCAATATCGCCGTGCTGCCCGATGGTAGCCTCTTCTTCATGGATTTCGGCTCCGCCGGCTATGTCAGCGAGGCGGTGCGCGGCAAATTCCTGGTCATCGCCCGCGCCCTGAATGTTGTGGATACGGCCACCATTGTTGATGAACTTCTCGGCTTTGTTTTTGTGCCGCCGGGGATCAACCGCCTGGAGCTGCTCCGGGATATTGACGAGCTCCAGGAGCAGTATTTCGAAGTTCCCCTGAAAAATATTGTTGCCGGCGAAGTGATCCGGAAGCTCATGCAGATAGCGGTAAAGCACCGGCTACGCTTTCCCCATGATTTTTTACTCCTATCCAGGGCCGTGGCGGTGCTGGAAGGGACGGTGGCGCGGCTGGAACCCGGATTTAACCTTGCCGCGGCAGCGAAAAAATATGCGCCCGCGCTCCAGCGGAGACAGCTCAAGCTGGAGGTGCGGCGACTGAGGGGCACACTGCGCGGTTACCGGCGCCTGCTGGAGGTGTTTCCCGAGCATGCCGTTGAGCTCATGCGCAGCTCAACATCCGGGGAGCTTAAGTTCAGGCTGGAACTACCCCAGATTGACGGGGTTATGGAGACGCTGAAGCATATGGGCAATCGCATGGGATTCAGCATTGTTCTGGCCGGCCTGATCATTGCGCTCTCCCAGAACATCAAGCTCGGCACCGTTGCCTGGTTGGAGCGGATTCCCCTCAGTGAAATATTGATAATCGGCGTTGTTTTAGCAGGGCTCTGGTGGATATTTGCCGTACTGCGTTCAGGAAAGCTTTGATGACAGCAGAGGGAAGGAGCCGTCAGGTGGGATGAAAGATAGAATATATGCTGCTGCCGATGTGGGCGGGACTAAGACCCTGCTCATGCTGGTGGGCCCCGCGCGAAATGTGATCTTGCGGCACAAAATCTCCACTCCGGCGCAGGCAAGGCCGGAGCATGTGGTCAGAGCTCTTGACGGGGCGCTCTCCGGAGCGCTGCAGGCGGCGGGGAGAGAGAGGGAGGAGCTGGCCGGGCTGGGCGTCTGCATCGCCGCGCTGCTTGATTATGAAGCAGGGATTATTTATGAGGCCCCCAATCTGGACTGGCATGAGCCGGTCCCCTTCAGGAGCCTGTTGGGGGAACGCTTTGACTGCCCCCTTTACCTGGAGAACGACGCCAATGCCGCCATATTGGGCGAGGTAACCTACGGAGCGGCGCGCGGGCACCGCCATGCCGCCTACATCACCATCAGCACCGGCATCGGCGGAGGGCTCTACCTTGACGGAAAGATCTACCGCGGCAGCGGGGGCTTTGCCGGTGAAATCGGGCATATGAAACGCTTTGGGAAGGGGCGTCTCTGCGGCTGCGGCGGCTGCGGCTGCCTGGAGACCTGGGCTTCCGGCGAGGGGATTGCGCGCAGCGCCAGGGAGTTGTGGGACGAGGGCGATCCCCCGGTGGGGCCGCTGGGCACCGCCGCAGTTTTCGATCTGGCCGCTTCGGGGAACTCCCTGGCCCGCTCGATAATTGAGAACGCCGTGGAGGATATGGGCACTGCCCTGGCCAACCTGGTCACGTTGTTGAATCCTTCCTGCCTGGTGCTGGGAGGAGGCGTGGCCCGGCACAGGCCTGCTCTTGTGGGAGCGCTCCAGGATAAAATCAATGAAATCGCGGTTCCCCCCACAGTCTGCATATCAAGCGTTCAGGTGGTTGCCGCCCGTCTGGAGCCGGAGGCGGGCGCCTGGGGCATGTATGCGATGATGTCGGGTGAGTAGGGTATGGAGATGCCGGATTTTTTAGTCGCAATTCAGCAATTCGGCGGTGAGCTGGTCCATAATTACGGCATCTGGGGCGTGGCTGCGGCCATGCTCATGGAGAGCGCCGGGGTGCCCTTTATCTCTACGGTGGTTCTCCTGACTGCAGGAGGCATGGTTTTAAGCGGCAAAGCCGAATTCCCGGCGCTCATGTTTGCCTCAACGGCGGGGATTATCCTGGGAAGCGCCGTGAGCTATGTTGTGGGCTTTTACGGCGGCAGATTGGGGCAGGTGGTGGGAAATCGTCTTCGCAACAATCGGGCGGCGAAAAAGAGTCGCGCAGCCTCCTCCCGCTGGGGGAAGATCTATGCTTTTATCGAGAAGTACGGGACTTATTCCATATTTGTAGGGCAGCTCTGGGGGGTAACGCGCACTTTCATCTCCTTTCCCGCCGGAGCGATGCACATGAATCCTGCTGTTTTTATTCTCTCCACCGCCCTTGGCGGGGCTGTATTCAGCCTCTGGATCATCGGTTGGAGTATCATCTTTACCGGTGCAGCGGGGGTGCTGTTCAAGCTGTTGCGAGCCCTGGGTTCACTGTCACCATGGATCTGGCCGGCGCTGTTCATCTGCGCCGCCATCCTGGTCTATCTCTACCGCCGCATGGGATGGAAACTGCCCTTTGCCGCGCTGCTGGCCCGTCTCAAAAAGCGGTAATACGCCGCTGCTTATGTTTACCGGTGCAAACCGGGCTCCCCTCAAGAGGCATGTACCTGGCTCCGGGCACGATCAGAAAAGGCCCCGGCGGTCTGGCTTCTTCTGCCATTATTGCCCGTAAAAGCACGAAATAAGAGCTTCTGGATGCTTACCTGCCACTGTGCCGGTCCGGTATATCCTCCAGACCATACCATGCGCAATACCGTTCACCTGATCATTGCAGCTGCATATAGTAGTCCTGATGGCGATATGCTTTATGCCGGCAGGCTGGCAGAGCTGATCGAGCAGC
>CAYTXG010000002.1:0-118979 GCA_964441025.1 uncultured Syntrophomonadaceae bacterium | reverse complement strand
AGTCCTGATGGCGATATGCTTTATGCCGGCAGGCTGGCAGAGCTGATCGAGCAGCCTGCGGGCGGTCGCCCCCTGGAAGCGGGTACTCCTGTGGAAGGCCTCAATTTTACCCTGGCGTTGTCCGAGGCAGGTGCAACAAACATGTTGCAGAACGTAGCCCTATTAACGGATTTCATTTTTGTGGATACCCAGAGCCCGGCTTAGGCGGGCCGGGTGACCTGGCAATTTACAACGAAGACGGACGCTACCTGGAGCGGGTGCTGCGCCGGTGTCGGGATGGCTGTCCGGGGAAGGTGCTGCCGGGTAAGGGGCGCCTATATCTTACTCATAAAGCGGCAAATCATGAAGTATTCGAGGAGGGCAATTATGATGAAGCTGAAGGTGTAGGCGCAGGTGACCCCGTTGATGCCCCAGTGGGGCAGGGCGGTGAGGTAATAGATAATAGACAGGCTTACCGCCGTCCCCGCAAGATCAGCGGCCACGGCATAAGCGGGGCGGCCCATGCCGTGCAGGATGGCGGCGGTGGTGAACTGCAGGTAGGCAAAGGGGGCAATGGGAGCCAGTTTTGCGACGAGGCCCGCTGAGACAGTGCTGCCGTAGAGTGCAGCGGTAAGGGGCTCCGCGGCCAGGTAGAGCAGAGCCGCAGAGAGCGAGCCCACGGCCAGCGTCCCCCAGAGCGACAGGTTGACCAGACTTTCCAGGCGGCTGCGCCGGCGCAGGGTGACCGCCCCGGCAATGGCGGGCACCAGGGTGGTGGTCAGGGGAATAATCAGGACTGTGGGCAGGAACAGCAGGGGCAGCGCCATGCCGGCCAGGCGGCCGAAAAGCGCTGTGGACTCGTTGACCGCAAAGCCGGCGGACTGCAGCCGCGCCGGAATGAGCAACGACTCCGCGGTTTGCGTTATGGAGGTGCTCAGGCGGATGAGTAATATAGGCAGGGACAGCGAGAAGAGCTCTTTGAGCATGAGGGGGGGAGGGCGGCGGGAGGACGACAGCAGCAGCGCCCTTCTCTCCCCGGCGGGCTGCACCAGGCAGAGCACGGTCAGGCAGGCGATTTCACCGGCGATGATCCCGCCGAAAAAACCGGTAATGGCCTTTTCCATGCCCCGGGGAGCCAACCAGGAGGCTGCCGCCAAACCCAGGCCCACGCGAACCACCTGCTCGGCCACCTGCGACAGGGCGGTGGGGGCCATTTTACCCTGACCCTGGCTGTCGCTGCGCAAAATTGAGGAGACAGCGGAGAAAATAACGGCGGCGGGCATCAGCCGCAGGAAGCCGATGATGCGCCGGTCAGGGATGAATTGCAGGGGAAAAGCCGTTGCAAGCCAGAGCAGCACCGAGACGGCGGCTGCGGAGGCCAGGACAAAGCGCAGGGCAAACAGCCTGACCCTGCGCCGGCCTGAAATATCGCCGCAGGCGCTGCGATCGGCGACCATTTTTGTTACTGCGCCGGACAGACCTAGCCCGGTGATCACCGCCAGCAGGGCGTACAGGGGGAGGATCATGGCAAAAAGGCCCAGCCCCTCGTCACCGACAAGTCTGGCCAGGGCCATCCGGTTGGCCAGGCCGATGATGCGGACCAGAATCCCTGCCGCAGCCAGCTGAATGGTTCCCCGGATCAGTGATGATTTGAGATCGCCTCTGCGCATAACATTATATTCATATGCGGCGGGCATGCCTTAGAGAAGCACGAAGGGATGTGCACCGGCAAAGGCAGCCCCGCAAAAAAAGGCCCGTTCTTCAGTTTGGGAGGGTTGGTGGCGCCATGATCCGATATTGCCCGGGCAAGCGCAGGATTCGCTAAATTTCAATGGTTTAGGGGGAGTGGAGAGGCTGCAAAGGTGTTTTATGTCTCATCCGGAGTTTTTAAGGTCATCTGCCTCCGGGGATGGCGGCACGGGCAATCTTGGACATGGTCCGGCCCACTTTTTCCGCCCAGAGCGGATCTGCCGCATAGCGCGGCCCGATGGCGACGAGGTTGTCCCCCCGGTAGGCGCGGGAACCCCGGTTAAAATAGCGGTTGCGCAGCATCTTGGCAGTATAATATATGCATTCGTCCTTTGATGAGAAATAGAGGGCGCTGCTGTAAGGGTTGGCCCCTCCGGCGCCCAGGCCGAAAAGGTTGTTCTTTTCCCGGGCCAGCCTGGACATGCCCCCGGCGCTTTCCAGGTACGCGATGGCGGACAGAACCAGGCTGTTCACACAGTATAGCTCCTCTGCCTGCACCAGCGAGCCGCCCGTTCCCTTCAAACCGTGGGCGCCGAGCTTGCTCCAGGCTCTTTCATATTGTTTGGCGGAAAAGTTGGAAAGAGTGAGCACAGTCATGGTTGAACCCTGCATGGCAACAGCGTTGCGGTAGGTCTGTCGCTGGTTGAACAGGATTGTTTCAAGCTCGTTGTTTCTCTCCTCCACCTCTTCGATTTTGATGATGGCATCGTGGAGATCCCGGATCAGACCGCGGTTCTCTTCGTTGGCATCCATCAGTTCACGAGAGGTGCTGTCGTAGATCTCTTCCAGATCGGAAATCCTGCGGTTTAAGCGGTCATACTTCTCCTGCTGAAGGTCGGAATGGTGTTGCACGTAGACCAGCCCCAGCATGATCAGTATGGCCGCTGAAAGAAAGGCAGCCCATCCGAACCGCTGCATTATCTCGACCCCTTTTGGCAATTTATTGTTCCGGGCATTCTTTACCAACCGGATATTTTATGTTTCTGTCTAAATTTGAAATATCCTGCTCTTCAGGTGCTTAAGAGCAGGAAAAGAGGTTAAATGGTAAATAGTAGCAGAATATCGCCTGCTGTTAGGGGCAATCCTACTATAAAAAGTAACAAAGGGGGTCAAAGCAGAATGACGGAAGTAAGGTGCACTGTTAACAGCTGCGAGTTTTGGAAGAAAGGTGATTTCTGTGGGGCTGACATGATCTGGGTCAGAAGCAATTTTGCAGGCGATGAAGAGGATGATCTGTTTTTCAACCCCGATTTGGAACTTGCCGAAGAACCGGGGATGGAAAGGGACAGGTGCGGCTGGAGCGGTGAAGAAACTGCTGCCCGCTCTTCGCACCAGACCTGTTGCGAGACCATGCGGCCCAGGGACGGAAGCGACAGCGAGCAGGGCCGCGGCTGCTGCAGATAACATTAAAATAAATGGATCTATCGGGTAGTGAGAAGCAGAAGTTCTCTTCTGCTTCTTCATTTTGACCGTCAAAATTGCCCACTCTTTCTTCGGATAAAGAAATGTTTGATATAATGAATGCGGGAAGGGGGAGGCAGGTTGCAGAAGGAAAACAGAGAAGGGGAAAAGCCGGAAAGGGTGCAGAACCGCGGCAAAAAATACCTTGTTGTTACCTTCGGCTGCCAGGCAAACGAGTTTGACACCGAGGTGCTTGCCGGGATGCTGGAGAGCGCGGGCAGCACCGCCGTGGAATCCCCCGGTGAAGCTGATCTGATCGTGATCAACACCTGCGCCGTCCGCCGGAAGCCCGAGGAGAAGGTTTTCGGGCTGCTGGGCAGGCTGAGGGCGCTGAAAGAGGAGAAAAGCGATCTGATCATCGCTGTAGGGGGATGCATGCCCCAGCAGCCGGCGGTGGCTGCAGATCTGGCCCGCCGGTTTCCCTTTGTCGACCTGATTTTCGGGACCCATGCCCTGCCCCGCTTTCCGCAGCTGCTGGAGAAGGCCCAAAAGGGCAGGGAGCTGATTATCGATGTCGCTGAGGAGAGCACCGACAGGAAGGGGCTTCCGGTGCGCCGTTCCCTCAACTTCAAGGCCTGGCTGCCGGTGATCCACGGATGCAATAATTTTTGCTCGTACTGCATCGTTCCTCATGTGCGGGGTCGGGAGCGAAGCAGGTCCTTCAACGAAATTATCGGTGAGGCGCGCTCCCTGGCTGACGCCGGATATCTGGAAATAACCCTGCTGGGCCAGAATGTGAATTCCTACGGCGGTGATCTGGCGGAGGGGCATGATTTTGCCGATCTCCTGACGGAGATTGACGGCATCGGGGGGCTGAGCCGGATCCGCTTTTTGACCTCCCATCCGAAAGATCTTTCACCCCGCCTCATAGAGGCGATGCGCATGGGGAAAAAGATCTGCGAGCACCTGCATTTGCCTGTGCAGGCGGGCAGCAACCATATTCTCAGCCTGATGAACCGCCGCTATAACCGCGAACACTATCTTGAGCTTGTTGCCGCCCTTAAAGAGAATATTCCGGGCATTGCCATTACCACCGATCTTATGGTAGGCTTTCCCGGAGAGAGCGAAGAGGATTTCAGGCAGACGCTGGAGCTTGTCGAGGAGGCCCGTTTTGATCAATCTTTTACATTTATCTATTCGCCCCGTCCCGGAACCAGGGCTGCGGAGGCGGAAGAGACGGTGCCGCCTGCTGAAAAACGGGAGAGGCTTATCCGCCTGACAGAGCTGCAGAACAGAATCAGCCTGGAGATTAACGAAAGGCTGCCGGGGAAAAGGGTAGAGCTGCTGGTGGAGGGAAGGAGCAAAAACAATCCGGCCATGCAGAGCGGCCGCACCCGTACGAACAAGATAGTTCATTTCCCTGGAGAAGATGATCTGACGGGTAGCCTTGTTGAAGTGGAAATAACCGGGGCCTACACCTGGTACCTGGCGGGAGAAAGAAAAAGTTACTCCCCCCCGGTGCCAGGCACCGGCGAGGAGTAATTAGTAGCGGGAGGTGCCAGGCACCAGGGGGGAGCAATGTTGATGAATAGAAAAAGGTTGTGCTCTTTTCCAGGGCTTATTTTGATGCTGTTACTGCTGCAGGCAATCCCGGCCGGCTGCTCCCGGATGGGGCCGCAGGGTGCGGTTGAACAGTTTTTCGCCCTCTGGGCTGAGCAAGATTACCCGGCCATGTACGGACTTATAGACAGCCCTTCACAGGAGCTCTACTCCGAAGATTATTTTGTGGAGCGCTACGGCAACATCAGCCGGGGGATCGGGCTGGAAGGCGTGGAAGTAAGGGATCTGGCCAAAGAAGGTTCCGGCGCCGGCCGGTCGGCCTTCACCTGCGATGTTCGCCTGGAGACATCCACTGTGGGTGCGGTCCCTGTTCATTACAGTGTTGAGCTGAGCCGTGAAAAATGGGGCGCACCCTGGCTGCTGCAGTGGCGGCCCGCGCTGATCCTGCCGGAGCTGGATGATAATCGGAAGGTCGATCTGACGCGCCTGGACCCGCAACGGGGGACGATCACGGACCGGAAAGGAAGGCTCCTGGCCGGACCGGGTTTGTTTAAAGAAGTTGGCGCGGTGCCCGGCCGCTACGAAGATGAGGCCCTTTTTGCCGCAGATGTGGAGCGGCTGCTGGGGTTCTCCCGGGAAGCGGTACTCAACAAGTTGCATCAGCCCTGGGTGGAAGAGGGGCTCTATGTACCGCTGGCCTTGCTCACACCCGATGAGGAGAGCCTTGTTGACAGGCTGCTCCAGGTAGCCGGGGTGATGATCAATGAAGTCGAACGGCGCATTTACCCGGCAGGCGCGGCTGCCGCCCACCTGACGGGATACCTGGGGGAGGTTACCGCCGAAGAGCTGGCGGATAAGGGCGGGTCAGGTTATAGCGAGGGGGATCTGTTGGGGAAGTCAGGGTTGGAAGCGGTGCTGGAGGGACGCCTTGCCGGCAGCAAAGGCTACAGGCTGCGCATTATTGACGAGGAGGGCGTCGAGGTGGCGATCCTGGCAAAGAAAGAGCTGGTGCAGGGAGAGGATATCGGCCTGAGTATAGATCTGGATCTGCAGCTCTGTGCCGCAGAAGCTTTGGGGGGTAAAGAAGGGGCGGTGGTGGCGCTGGAACCCCGCAGCGGGGAGCTGCTGGCACTCTACAGCAGCCCGTCCTTCGATCCAAACCGATTTATGGCCGGTCTTTCTGCGTCAGAGTGGGGGGAGCTGCAAGGCGATCCGGCGAAACCCTTTTTAAACCGGGCCCTCTCGGGGATATACCCGCCCGGCTCAGTTCTCAAGCCCTTTACCGCCGCTGCGGCACTGGCCGAAGGGGTGATTGATCCTGACGCCTGGGTGGAGATCACCGGTGAGCAGTGGCAGCCCTCGGAAGCCTGGGGCGACTACCATGTGCGGCGGGTTCATCCCGAACTGAAGCGCCTAGATTTGAATGAAGCGATGAAGTTTTCCGACAATATCTATTTCGCCCGGGCCGGGCTGGCCCTTGGGGCGAAAAAATTTTTAGAGTACGGAGCTCGCTTCGGCTTCGACGAAGAGATCGCTTTTCCGCTTCCCGTGGCCCGTTCCCGCCTGGCCCGCGAGGGGATCTCCTCTGAAATCCAGCTCGCCGACAGCAGCTATGGACAGGGGGAGGTCATGATCACGCCGTTGCAGATGGCCCTTATGTACAGCGCATTTGCCGGTGGCGGCACCATCCCGCAGCCCTGCCTAGTCCTGCCGGCAGAGGGCTCACCCTTGAAAGAGAAGCTGCTGGACCAGGCCGTAGTGGAGAGGGTGCACCGTGCCATGGTGGAGACGCTGCACGGGGCGGGCGCTCCGGCGGCCGCCGGTATGGTGCCGGGATTTACCGCTGCCGGGAAGACGGGCACCGCCGAAGTGGATCCGGATGAGGGAAATGTTTGCTGGTATGTGACTTATGCCCCTGCCGAGTCGCCGGGCATTGTGGTGGCGGTGGTGATCGAGGGAGGCGGATGGGCTGGCACCGATGCGCTGCCCGTGGGACGGGCCGTGCTTGAGCGCTTTCTCTCAGGCGCAGCAGATCAGATGGTTCCGGGGGAATGATCGCTGCCGGGGCAGGCCGGCGGCAGAGATATTTGAAACAGAGGATGTGAGGGCCTTTTGAGCAAGTTGACCCCGATGATGCAGCAGTACCTCTCCTTCAAGGAGCAGCATCCGGACAAAATTATTTTCTTCCAGGTGGGAGATTTTTTCGAGGTATTTTTCGAGGACGCAGTCGCCGCCGCCGGGGCCATGGATGTGGTTCTAACCACCCGGGACAGCAACAAGGAAAATCCCATACCGCTGGCGGGGGTGCCCATACACGCCGCCGATACATATTTGAACAAGCTGTTGGGAAAAGGTTTTAAAGTGGCGGTTTGCGAACAGGTTGAAGAGGCGCCTGCCGGCGGCGGTCTGGTGCGCCGCGAGATCACCCGCATCCTTACTCCGGGAACGGTGACTGACCCGGAAATGCTTGAAGAGAGCAGAAACAATTACCTCGTCGCCATCACCTCCCTGCCGGGCGGGGCTTCGGAATACTACGGGCTGGCTGCTGTGGATGTATCAACGGGCGATTTTCGGATCGGCGAATGGACGGGCGAAGGGGCTATCGGCAGTGTGGCCGAAGAGTTGTTGCGGCTGCAGCCGGCAGAATGCATTTGCAACTCTGAAGAGACGGCGGAGCGGTTCCGCCCCTATTTGGATAAAAGAGGAACTTCAGGGGCGGTTCTCGATTATGGGGTTCCCCCTGATCAGATCAGGACGCTAATTTGCACACAATGGGGGGGAGAGATCTGGGATAACCTATCCCTTTCGCGTTACCCGGCAGCAGCCTCCGCCGCCGCCGCAGCGCTGGGATATCTGAGAAATTTAAAACACCCGGCCCGGGGGAGGCACTTCCGCAAGCTGGAGCTCTCCACAACTGGTGGGCAGCTGTTCGTGGACGGCATAACTGCGCGCAACCTGGAGCTGACCCGGACCATTCGCGACGGCAATAGGGAGGGGAGCCTGCTAGGGCTGCTGGATCACTGCCGCACAGCCATGGGGCGCCGGCTGCTGCGCTTATGGGTGGAGCAGCCGCTGCAGGAGAAGCAGCTTATTGAAGAGAGGCTTGATGCGGTGGAAGAGCTGCTGCAGGATCCCCTGCTCAGGAGCGGACTGCGCTCAGCGCTGCAGCAAGTATTTGATCTGGAGCGCTTCTGCAGCCGCCTCTGCTGCGGCCGGGCAGGCGCACGCGACCTGGCGGTCCTGAAAAGTACGCTGGAAAATCTGAAAGGGCCGGAGCAGCTTCTTGAAGAATGCCGCTCCGCACTGCTGCAGTCCTTGCGGCGCCTGCCGGATTTTAGCGCTCTTACAGCGCGTATTGGCGATGTGCTTTTAGATGATCCACCGCTGCAGTTGCGCGAGGGGGGCCTGATCCGCGAGGGCTTTAGCAGCGAGGTGGATCAGCTTCGAAGCATCTCCAGTGACGGGCGCAGCCGGATGCTGGAATTTGAGAAAAAAGAGCGGGACCGCACGGGGATCAAGTCGCTGCGCATCGGCTACAACCGCAATTTCGGCTACTATATTGAGGTCACGCGTCCCAACCTGGAGCTTGTTCCGCAGGAATATCATCGCCGGCAGACGCTGGTCAATGCCGAGCGTTTTAGCGCGGAGCCGCTGAAGGAGATGGAGGAGCAGATTACCGGCGCCCGGGAGCAGCTTATCCGCCTTGAATATGAACTCTTTGAGGAGCTCCGCGAGGAAGTAGCCGCAGAGGCGCCGCTGCTGCAGGCAACGGCGGCGACACTGGCCCGCCTGGACTGCCTGCAGGCGCTTGCCGAAGCCGCCGAGCGCTACCGCTACTGCCGGCCGCAATTTTCCACCCGCGGCCTGCTCCATGTCAAGGGCGGCCGCCATCCCGTTGTGGAGCAGGTATCGGCAGAGCGCTTTGTGCCCAATGAGCTGTACATGGATGAGCAGGCCTATGTTCTCATCATTACCGGCCCGAACATGGCCGGCAAGAGCACCTATATCCGCAGCGCAGCGCTCATCTGCCTCATGGCGCAGATGGGCTCCTTTGTCCCGGCTGAAGAGGCCGAGCTGCCGGTGCTGGATCGGATCTTTGCCCGCGTCGGGGCCAGCGATGATCTCAGCAGCGGCCTGAGCACATTCATGGTGGAGATGCGGGAGACTGCTTCCATTCTCAAAGAGGCCACTGCAAACAGCCTACTGGTGCTTGACGAAATTGGTCGCGGCACCAGCACCTATGACGGCATGAGCATTGCCCGCAGTGTCCTGGAGTATATCTGCCGTAAAATCAGGGCAAAAACCCTCTTCTCAACCCATTACCACGAGCTAACCAACATGGAAGAGGAGATGTCCGGGATCAGGAACTATACCATGGCGGTGAAGGAGAAGGGTAATGAGGTTATTTTTCTGAGGCGGGTGGCAGCGGGGCGTTCGGACAAAAGTTACGGGATCAACGTGGCCCGACTGGCGGGACTTCCCCTGGAGGTGCTGCTGCGGGCTGAAACCGTCCTGGCCGGACTGGAAAGCGCCGCGGCAGCGGGGGGGAGCCAGCTCAGCCTGGTGCCGCTGGTAATGGAGCGGCCCCGGGAGGACAGCCGGACTGCGGCGCTGATTGGAGAGCTGGAGTCGCTGGATCTGAACCGGATCACCCCGCTGGAGGCGCTGCAGCATCTTTACCGGTTGCAGCAGAAAATTTACGATAGTGAGGAAAGCGAAGAGAAGTGAAGCGAAGAAAGCTTTTGAATAAGGGGAAGAGGGATCAGAATATTGATCCGCATACTGGATAAAAGCACTGCCGAGAAAATTGCCGCCGGCGAAGTCATCGAGAGTCCCGCCTCCGTGGTCAAGGAACTGGTGGAAAACTCTCTTGATGCCGGCGCGACCCGCATTCAGGTCAGTGTAACCGAGGGCGGCAAGGGTTCGATAAAAGTAACCGACAACGGCTGCGGTATTGCCCCTGCCGGGCTGACGCTTGCTTTTTCCAGGTTTGCCACCAGCAAGTTGAGGTCCCTCAACGATTTGGAGACTATCGGCAGCCTCGGTTTCCGTGGCGAAGCGCTGCCGAGCATTGCCGCCGTGGCCCGGGTAACCCTGACGACGCGCAGGAAAGATGATTTTACCGCCATGCGCATCAGGGTGGAGGGAGGGGCAGGCTTCCCACCGGAAGAGATGGGGGCACCGGCGGGAACGGAGGTGCTGGTGGAGGATCTTTTCTACAATACCCCCGGGCGCCTGAAATTCCTGCGCGGTGGGCCGCAGGAACTGGCCGGAATCAGCTCCCTGATGACCGCCATTGCCCTGGCCCATCCCGGCTGCTCATTTACTCTGCTCAGCGAAGGGAAAACAGCGCTGCGGACAACAGGCGACGGCTCTCTGCTCCATGCCATCGGAGCCCTTTATGGAAGCGAAGCGGCAGGGGCGATGCTGCCGCTTGAGGGCGGCGGCGGGGCCGAGAGAATCCAGGTGGAGGGCTATCTCAGCGCACCCCACTTCAGTCGCGCCTCCCGGCGCTGGATCACAACCGTGGTCAACGGGCGGGTAATCAGGAGCCCCCTTATGATGGGGGCGTTGGAGCGGGCTTACGGCGGTATGCTGGAGCGGCGCCGTCATCCCCTGGCTGTGCTCCTGCTGCAGGCGCCGCCGGAGATGCTCGATGTCAATGTACACCCGGCAAAGAGCGAAATCCGCTTCCACCGGACGGCTATTTTCAATGAACTTATCTACAGGGCGGCCCGCTCCTCGCTGCACGGGCTGCCGGGCCGGACGCCGGCGCCGGCCCGGGTCGGTGAGTGGCAGGAGGAGTGGCGGAGGCAGCAGCAGCAGCTGTTATATCCCGACGGATATGAACCCGGACCCGGCTTTGAAAGCCTGCCGTCCTTCTCCGGGGAAACGCCGCACCCTGTAGAGGGCGGAGCAGGACCGGCAGTTGCGGCTTTTACCGGCCCCGCCGGGGAGCCTGGTTATGATGCTGCGTCAGGGGGCTGCCGCTTTATCGGGCAGTTTTTGCACAGCTACCTGGTGGCGCAAAGGGGAGAAGAGCTTCTGATTGTCGATCAGCATGCCGCCCACGAGCGCGTGATCTACCATGCGCTGGCCGCAACGGAAGTGTGCCGGAAAGAGACGCAGATGACGGTGCCCCTCACGCTGGACCTGCCCCCGGCCTGGTGCGGGCGGCTGGCGGAGCTCCGCCCCTCCCTGGAAGAGGCCGGGTTTAAGTTGGAACCTTTTGGAGATAATAGTTATATTCTCCGGGCAACTCCATTTCCGGTAAAGGAAGGCGGCGGCGCTGCGGTGTACGCGCTCCTGGAGGATCTGCTCAGGGAAGAGCCTGAAGCGGGCGTGGAGCAGCGTGAGCGAATTTTGAGAACAATTGCCTGCCACCGGGCGGTGAAGGCGCGGCAGCCCCTCTCCAGGGCTGAAGCAGAGCAGCTGCTGCGGGATTGGGAGAGAACACCCGGTGCGGCGCACTGCCCGCACGGCCGGCCGGCGGTGCTCACATTTAACCGCGATGAGCTGGACAAGGGATTTCACCGCAAGGGAGGAGGCGGCTGATGGACGGCAGTATACCCCTGCTGGTTCTGGCCGGTCCTACCGCCGCGGGTAAAAGCGCCCTGGCCATGCGCCTGGCCCCGATGTTGCAAACAGATATAATCAGCGCTGATTCGGCCCAGGTTTACCGCGGTCTGGATGTCGGAACAGCAAAACCTACCGCGGCGGAACAGGCGATGGTTTGCCACCACCTTATCGATGTGGTGGAGCCCGACGAGGATTACAGCGTCGCCGAATATCAGCGCGATGCGAAGCGGCTTATAGGCCGGCTGTGGAGCGGCGGTCGCCTGCCTTTCATGGTGGGGGGAACGGGGCTCTACCTGCGAGCCGTTACAGAAAATTATGCTTTTGGAAAGAAAGGCGGGGAAAGGGCTTTCAGGGAGCGGCTGGAGGCGGAAGCCGATTCCGCCGGTTCGGAAGCGCTTCATGAGCGCCTTAAAGCTCATGATCCGGCGGCGGCAGCGATAATCCACCCCCGCGACAGGAGGCGGATTATCAGGGCGCTGGAGGTATTCATCCTGGAGGGTAGCCGTATATCGGCACAGGTGGAGCGCACCCAAAAAGGAAAAACACCATACAGGCTCCTAATTTTCGGTCTGACGATGCCGCGACCGCAGCTTTACCGCGCTATAGAGGAGCGGGTGGAGGCGATGCTTGAACGCGGTCTCTTTGAAGAGGTGCGGATGCTGCTCTCCAGGGGCTATCCGCGCAGCTCCCCGGGACTGCAGATTCTTGGTTATAGACAGGCAGCCGCATGTCTGGCAGGGGAGATCCCGCGCGAGGAGGCGGTGAAAGAGATCAAGACGCAGACGCGCCGGCTGGCAAAGCGGCAGTTGACCTGGTTCAGGCGCGATAGGGGCATCCAATGGCTGGATGTATCTGCAGCAGGGAGAGTGGAGCGGGCGGCAGAAATAATCAGCTGCCGGGTAAAGGAAATTCTTGTTTAAAAAGAGAATAGATATAGCTTAAAGAAAAAATGGAGGGACACCGATGAAAGGACCGGTTAATTTACAGGATACTTTTTTAAACCAGCTGCGCAAAGAGAATATGCTGACCACTATATTTTTGATCAATGGCTACCAGATCAAGGGTGTTGTGCGCAGTTTTGATCAGTTTACCGTGCTCATCGAAGTGGAGGGAAAGCAGCAGCTTGTTTACAAGCATGCCATCTCCACGGTAATTCCGGCGCGGAATATCAGCCTGCACCAACCCGATGAGAGCGAGAGGGAAGCATAGGGCAGGGAGAAAAAATTTAGCCTGCATAAAAATGAAGCCTGAAAAGCAAAGACTGCACCGAAGGATAAAACCTTTGGGACAGTCTTTCTTTACAGGCTGCTGAAGCAAGTAAGTCACGCCGGATTGCAGTTCTTCAAGTTTTATGCTGACTGATTCTGAAAAATCTAATATATAAATAGTGCTATTTTTGAAGCTTCCCGGATCAGTGTTAGAACCGTTCGGGGATTAAAAAATTCCCCCAATAGGGTTCTTGTTGTCCTTTATTTTCCCATTCTATCTTCAGGCTGCGTATACTGGTACGGTGCAATGAAAGGAGCGGGAGCGATGTTTCTGCTTAACAGGCAGCCCTACGCGCCGCTTGAGAATAAAATGTGGCGAAAGATAGAGCGCGGTGAGATGGGGACGCTGGAGGCGCTGCACCGTCTGGGCGAGGGCCGGCCCGGGGGGGCGAAGAGAGAAGGGCCCCATCACGATCAGGCCGCAGCCGCCGCTGCGCTCTGGGAGCTGAACCAGCTTGTGGGCCTTGAGAGGGTAAAGGAAATTGTGGAGGAGATCAAGGCTTATATCGAGATAGGAAGGCAGCGCGTCGCGCATCACCTCAAGTGCGAACAGCTGGTGCTGCACATGATATTCAGCGGCAATCCGGGGACAGGGAAGACCACGGTGGCGCGGCTCCTGGGCAGGATGTTCCGCGGATTGGGTGTGCTGCCGCGGGGCCACCTGGTGGAGGTGGAAAGGGCGGACCTGGTGGGAGAATATATCGGGCACACGGCCCAAAAAACTCGGGATCAGCTTCAGAAGGCAATGGGCGGCCTTCTCTTTGTTGACGAGGCTTATTCGTTGGGACGCGGCGGCGAGAAGGATTTTGGCAAAGAAGCTATTGATGTTCTGGTCAAGGCTATGGAAGACAACCGCAGCGATTTTATCCTTATTCTGGCCGGTTATCGCCGCGAAATGGCCTCCTTTTTAAAATTGAACCCCGGGCTGAGCTCCCGCTTCCCCATCCAGATTGCCTTTCCCGATTACAGTGTGAGCGAGCTGCTCAAAATAGCCACGCAGATGGCTATGCAGCGCCATTACAGCTTTTCGGAGGAGGCTAAGCGAAGGCTGCAGCGCTACCTGGAAGGGCGCAAAGGGGATTTCAATTTCAGCAATGCCCGGCTGGTTCGCAACCTCCTGGAGAAAGCAATCAGGCGGCAGGCGCTGCGCCTGAGCAGGCTGGGAAAGCCGAGCCGGGAAGAGCTGATCATGATTCAGGAGGACGATCTGGCGGTGGAAGATAGATGAACTTGTCCATGGTTGTTGTCGGAGCTGCCCGTTCCGGGAAAACCCTTTTCTGTATCAATTTTGCCGAATACCTGGGCGCACGCTCATTGAGCTACAGCGAAACCGGCAGAACGGGCGTGGGGAGGGGCGCTATTTCACCTGACGCCGCCAGAAAGCTGATGGTGAGTAACGGGAGGAGCTCCGGCGGGATGGTGCGCACCTTTGCCGTCCACCTTATGCAGCGCCCCGGCAGACGCATTGCAATCACCGACACCGCCTCCCTCAAAGAACGGTTCCCGCTGCCGCCTTTCGAGCGCACCAGGCTTCTGCTAACTCTGCAGGCTATTGAGGGCGCCGGGATGATCTTGCAGTTCATCGATCTGAGCTGCCGCGACCCCGCCCGCCTGGAATTCGATGAATCCACCGCCCGCCACCTTGCCGATTACTGCCGGGGCCGGGGCAAGTATTTCCTGGTCATCGGCAGCAAGTCCGATCTTCTTGAAGACGCTTACGAAAGGGAGAACTTTGCCGCTCCAGGGAATATGCTGTTTATTTCATCGGTAACGAGAGCCGGATTTCCCGGGTTGCGGAGCGCCATCCTGGACCGGGTATCCTCGCGGGGAGGCCAGTTATCCCAGGAAGTAAACCAGAAGGGCCATGGTTAAAATCCCTGCGATCAAGGTTAAAAAGATGCTTTTTGACTTCAATCCCACGGCAAGGGTGGGCAGGGAGGCCCAGAGGTAGAGGTTGCCCGCACAAAGATCAATGGCGCCTGAAGGGGCGAGGATACTTACAGCGGTAAGGGCGCCGAGGACGGCAGGGGCGACGAAGGAGAGCCAGTTCTCAAGCCAGGGCGGCATTTTAAAGCGTGAGAAGAAGGCTACCGGCAGGAGCCGCGGCGCCATGCTGACGAGTGCCACCCCCACAATCATGGGCCAGACATCAGCTGCGTTCATTAAGAATAACCCCCAGTGTTGCCCCTGTAAAGGCGGCCACGATGATATTGAAATTGTTGCTCATGGTGGGAGGGAAGAAATGGCCCACTACAAGTGCGATCAGAGCGGCGCCCAGAGCGGCGTAGAGATGGGATCTACGCCGGATCATCATGATCAGCAGGGAGATGTACATGGCTGGCAGGGCAAAGTTCATTCCCAGCTGCTCCGTGCTGGTGATCAGGGAGCCAAGAAGCGCACCGGCCAGGGTGCTGGCGCCCCAGCTTATATAGGAGGGAAGGGCCAGGCCGATCATATAGCAGGCCGAGGCATGGTGGGTCCGGTAGCGGTTCATGGAGACGGCATAGATCTCGTCCGTTAAAAAGAAGGAGAGAGCGGTGGCGGCGGCGGGAGGAATTCTATTTTTCAGGTGCGGCACCGTGGAGGCGGCAAAAAGGGCATAGCGCAGGTTAACGAGAAGGTTCGTCAGCAGTATGGCAATGATGGATCCGCCGGCTTTGAACATGCCCACGGCGATAAGCTGGCCCGCTCCGGTGAGGCAGAGGGCCGACATGGAGGCGGCCTGGAAAACAGAGAGCCCCGAGTCTTTTGCCAGCACGCCAAAGGCAAACCCCAGCGGCACATACCCAAGGACAACGGGAAACGCATCTTTCAGCCCCTGCTGCAGCTCTTGCTTGATCATGTTATTACCGCGCTTCATCTTCGTGTAGTAGGCCGGCTGCCCGCCCGCAAGGGGTTCCTCCGGTCTATGCTTAATTCTTTAGACCGCAGCAAAATCCTTTTTCCATAAACCTGTCACTTTAGTAGCGCACGGTGCCTGGCACCAAAGGGGACAAATCTGTCTATTTTAGTAGCGCACGGTGCCTGGCACCAAAGGGGAGTAGTGGAAGCGGGAGGTGGCTGACACCGCAAGGGGGGGGATATGTGGTAAAATAGTAATAAGATGATTTTATGGAAGGTGGTCTGCGGATGCTTCTGGGTATAGATGTGGGCGGCACCTCCACCGATGGTGTATTGATCCAACAGGGGGCCATGGAGAGGAGCATCAAAAGGCCCCGCAACAGCAGCGGGCTGACGGCAAATATACTGGAGGTGCTGGACGGGCTTCTAGAAGGGCTGGATCCGGCGGGGGTGCGGCGGCTGGTGATCAGCACCACCCTGGTCACGAACCTGCTGGCCACGCAGAGCGGTGTCCGGACAGCGCTGCTTCTTGTCCCTGGAAGGGGGCTGCCATTCAGTTTTTTTAAGATGGCGCCGGATACTTATTTTCTGCAGGGAAACATTGATTTCAGGGGCAATATCACCGAAGAGATCTCGGGAACAGAGCTCAAGACAGTTATCGGGGATATTCGTAAAAAGAAGATCCGGCACATTGCCGTTGCTGCAAAGTTTTCGCATCGCAATCGCAGCATTGAACAGAGAATCGCCGGAATTATCCGCAGCAGCTATCCCGAGGCGGAGGTGATCCTTGGTAGCGAAACCGCAGATCGCCTGAATTTTCCCCGCCGGGCGGCAACTGCCTATTTCAGCGCCATGACGGCACCCAGGTGGAACGAATTTGCTTTGCAGGTCAAGGAGGCGGTGCACAAGCGCTCGCTCACCGCCCCCGTGGAGATTCTTAAGGCCGACGGCGGGACCATGCCCCTTCAGGCATCTCTGCAGAGGCCTTTGGAGACAGCTTATTCAGGACCTGCCGCCAGCACCATGGGAGCAGTGGCCATGAGCCGGGGCAAGGAGAATGCGGTTATGATCGATATCGGGGGGAGCACCTCGGATATCGCCCTGCTCATAGAAGGGGAGCCGCTGCATGCCTCCAGGGGGGCCTGCATAGACGGACGTCTCACCCATATTCATGCCCTGGCCCTGCGCTCGCTGGCCCTGGGCGGCGACTGTGTGCTGAAATGCGCCGGGGGAGGGGTCGAAATTTCCTCCGAGAGGCTGGGACCGGCGGCCTGCTTCGGCGGCCCGGCTCCGGCGGTGACCGATGCTTTCAACTTCTATGCAGGATTGAATACAGGCGAGGCCGCACGTAGCGAATCTGCAATTGCCGGGCTGGCGTCATCCTGCAGCATGACCCCGAAAGAGCTGTCCGCCACTGTAGTGGAGCAGGTTGTTTGCCGGCTGCATGCGCTCGTCCAGGAGATGTTCCGCGAATGGGAAAATGAACCGGCTTACAAGGTCTGGGAAATCGTGCACCGGCGCAGTTTCAAGCTGGAGAAGCTCATCGGTATCGGGGCGGCGGCCGGGCAGATGGTGCCGCTGCTGGCGGAGAGGATCGGGGTTCCCTTTACAGTGCACCGGCTGGCGCCGGTGGGCAATGCCCTGGGGGCCGCTGTGGCCAGGCCGACCCTGGCGGTGCATCTATATGCCGATACACAGCAGGAGCGTTTTGTCATAGATCAAGGAGGCGAAGAGGGAACAATCCGGAACCCCTCCGCTTTCCAGCTGGCCGATGCGGAGGAGCTGGCCCTGGCGCATCTGGCCCGGCTGGCAGGGGACATGGATGCCGACGGCTATGCGCAGGAGGCGCGCGTGGACCAGGCCGAGCAGTTTAATATGATCCGCGGGTGGAGCAGGGTTGGCAAGATATTCCAAGTATGCGTGCAGGTTGCTCCGGGCCTGATCGAGGAATTTCAGGGGGTGAACTGATGAAACCGACGGGTGTGCTTTTTTTCCCCGCTTTTGACTGGGCCATTTCGCCTACTCACCCCGAACGCGAGGAAAGGCTTCTGTACACGCGGGATCAGATCTTTGAAGAGGGGATCATGGATCTGCCCCAGATCAGGGAATACCAGCCGAAGCTGGCTTCGCCCAGGGATATCGCCCGCGTTCATTTTTGCATCCCCACAGTGGAGGCAATCGCTTCAGAGGCCCATTTTGTCTCTGCCGGCGGGGCCATAGTCATGGGCGAAGCCTATATGGAGGGCGAGGTGAAGAACGGCTTTGCCATCATCAGGCCCCCGGGCCACCATGCCATGACCGTTGCCCACGGCAACCGTGGCTTCTGCAATATCAACAATGAGGCCATCATGATTGAATATCTGCGCCGCAAGTACAAGCTGCGCCGGATCGCCATTGTCGATACGGATGTACACCACGGCGACGGCACGCAGGAGATCTACTACCATGATCCCGATGTTCTCTTCATTTCATTTCACCAGGACGGGCGGACTCTGTACCCGGGAAGCGGCTTTGTGGATGAGCTGGGCTGGCCACCGGCGAAGGGATCAACGATCAATGTACCGCTGGCCCCTTATACCGCCGACGAGCAGATCCTGTACGCCCTTGATCACCTGATCTTGCCGCTGCTGGAGGAATTTAAACCGGAGCTGGTGGTAAATTCGGCGGGACAGGATAATCATTACAGCGATCCTCTGGCCAATATGCTCTTTACAGCCTCAGGCTATGCCGAGCTTAACCGCAGGCTGGCTCCCCATATTGCCGTTCTGGAAGGGGGCTATTCTGTTGAGACTGCTCTGCCTTACATTAACCTGGCCCTGATCATGGCCATGGCCGGTATAGATCACTGCAACCTGCGCGAACCGGATTACGGGCGCATCTCTTACCATGAAAATCCGGACAATTTGGCCCGGCTAAAAAAAATCATTGATCTGCAGCTGGGGAATTTTCGCCGCCGCCAGGAGGAACAGGCCGCCCCGCAGGAAGAGGGCGAAGAATTTTTCAGCACCTCCAGGCGGATCTTCTACGACACGGATAATATAAACGAGAACCAGAAGATCAGGCAGAGTCTCTGCGGCGATTGCAGCTCCTACCGGATTATTGATTCGGCGGCGGTCCATGCCGGCGGCGGCGGATGCCGCGTTCTCTGTATCAGCATCCCTCTGTACAGCTGCGCCGGCTGCCGGGAGGAGGCGCGCGCCGCTTACAGCGATCTGCTGGGCAGGGGCGGCGGCGATTTTGATTTTATCCACCTGCAGGATCGCGCCGGCGACGATTACCGCTGTTTCGACTGCAGCAGCGACTCGGAAAGGGTCATCACTTAAGCGGCCGCGGCGTAAACTAAACAAAAGATCTCCGGGAGGTAATTGCTAAACTGGTTTTAGAAAAGGCGATACTCGTTGGATTGGACAGGGCGGGGGGGGAGCCGGGGATTGAGGCGGCCATGGAGGAGCTGGCGCTTCTGGCGGAAACGGCGGGGGCAGAGGTTCTTTCGATGATGGTGCAGCGGCGTGCAGCCCCGGATCCCGCTTATTATATCGGCAAGGGCAAGGTGCAGGAGCTGGGGGAAGCCGTTGAACTGTCAGGAGCCGGAGTGGTCATCTTCAACGATGAGCTTTCGCCCTCCCAGGTACGCAACCTGGACCGCAGGCTCGATGTGAAGATCGTGGACCGTACCGCCCTGATCCTGGACATATTTGCCCGGCGGGCCCGCTCCCGCGCGGGGAAGCTTCAGGTTGAACTGGCCCAGCTGCACTACCTGCTGCCGCGCCTGACAGGGCTGGGCAGCCAGCTCTCCCGGCTCGGCGGCGGTATCGGCACGCGCGGCCCCGGTGAGACGCAGCTCGAAGTGGACCGCCGCACCATCCGGAAGCGAACGGGCGATCTGGAACGCGAGATCAGCGCCCTGCGCCGCCACCGCGCTCTTCACCGGCAGCAGCGCCGGCGCAACCGCTACCCTGTGGCCGGTCTGGTGGGCTATACCAACGCCGGCAAATCAACTCTCCTGAACGCCCTTACCGGGGCGGAGCTGTACACCGAAGATAAGCTCTTCGCCACCCTGGATCCCTCCGTCAGGCGAGGCCGGCTGGAAGACGGCAGGATGATCCTCTTCGCAGACACAGTGGGCTTTATCCGCCATCTGCCAAAACAGCTAGTGGCCGCTTTTCAGGCCACCCTGGAAGAGATTGCGGCCGCCGACATCCTGCTCCATGTTGTCGATATAAGCCATTCCCAATACCAGGCGCAGATAGAAATTGTGCGCCGCCACCTCTCCCGGCTGGATCCCGGGTATGAAGAGAGGGAACTCCTTGTTTTCAACAAGATCGACCTTGCGGAGAGCACGGCGGAGCGGCCCTTTCTGGAGCGCGAATATCCGGGAGCCTGCTTTCTGTCGGCCCGGGTAGGAGAGGGCCTCTCCTTGCTGAATGAAGCGCTGGCCCGGATCATCGACGGGCGGAGTGAAAAGGTAAAAGCATTCCTGCCCTACCGTCAGGGAGCCCTGTTGGAGCAGATCAGGCGCTCGGGAAGCCTGCTGGGCCTGCAGTACCGCACCTGCTGCATCGAGGTTGAGGCGCAGGTGGGCCCCTCTCTCTCGAGAAAACTGGCGCCTTACAACAGGCCGCCCAAAGGGGAAACCCCGCCGGGCAAGCCCGGGGAGGCGGAGAAGAGTGATGTCTGAGCAGTGGCTCCGCTGCATGGAGCTGCCTGAAAAGCTGAAGGGGGCGGCGCTGCGCTCGCTGCAGAGGGCGGAAAAGCAATGGGACAAGATCGACAGTATCGTATTTTTCAATCAACGCCGGGTGCTGGAGGCGCTTCAGGATCAGAAGCTCAGTGAGGCGGACTTTATGGACAGCAGCGGCTACGGCTATGGAGACAGCGGCCGCGAGAAGCTTGAGGGAGCCTTTGCCCGTATTTTTGGGGGGGAGGCGGCCCTAGTCCGCCCCCAGATTGTATCGGGCACCCATGCCCTGGCGGTAACCCTGGGCGGGCTGCTCCGCCCCGGAGATCTGCTGCTCTGCCTCACAGGGCCGCCTTATGACACCATGCAGGCGGTCATCGGCACCAGCGGCCGGGAAAGGGGGACCCTGGCTGAATGGGGGGTCCGCTGCCGCTACGCCGCTTTCTGCAGTGAGGGTTGTCCGGATTTGGAATCTCTGGGAAAGGGGTTGCAGCCCCGGGTGGCCTATATCCAACGCTCGGCCGGGTACGATGTGGGGCGGCCCGCCCTGAACGTTGCCGGAATTGCGGATCTGGTGAGAGAGGTGCGCCGGCTCTATCCAGGCGCCTGGATTGCAGTGGACAACTGCTACGGTGAATTTAGCGAAACAGCGGAACCTCTGGAAGCAGGCGCCGATATCATCGCCGGTTCCCTGATCAAGAACCCCGGCGGGGGGCTGGCCGGCAGCGGTGGCTACATTGCCGGCAGGCGCGAGCTGATCCGCCTTGTAGCTGCGAGATTAACCGCACCGGGCCTTTACGATAAACTGGGGGCTTTTACCGGCAAGCGCAGCTTCTTCCAGGGGCTCTTCATGGCCCCGGCCCTTGTGGGAAGTGCGCTGAAGAGCGCCGCCTTTGCCGCGGCCCTTTTTGAAGAGATGGGCTACCGGGTCAGGCCCCGCTGTGAGGAGCCCCGCGGCGATATTGTGCAGAATATCACCCTGGGGAGCGAAGATAAACTGCTGCGCTTCTGCCAGGCTGTCCAGGAGGCCTCGCCCGTTGAATCATACCTCACCCTGGAGCCGGGTCCCCTGCCGGGATACGCGGACCAGGTGGTGATGGCCTCAGGGACATTCTTCCAGGGGGCGACAGCCGAGCTAACCGCCGACGGGCCGCTGCGCAAACCCTACGCCGTCTTCCTGCAGGGCGCCCTGACCCTGCCGCACGCCCTCTGGGCCGTCTGCTCCGCTGCCAAAGCCATATATCAGGGGGACGGTTCTTCTGATCTATAATACATATGTACCAGGGTGGCAGATCACCTGCTGTAGAATGTAATAAAGGGTGCGTC
This sequence comes from uncultured Syntrophomonadaceae bacterium, assembly GCA_964441025.1. Taxonomy (GTDB): domain Bacteria; phylum Bacillota; class Dethiobacteria; order DTU022; family DTU022; genus JAAZIN01. Next base: position 97,598 of record CAYTXG010000002.1, on the reverse strand, counting down.
CCCTTGATATCAGGTTAGAAACGGCGGAACAGGCCGGTGACTTTGCCCAGCACTTCAACTTCCCGGGCCAGGATGGTTTCAAACTGGTCATTTTCCGGCTGTAGCCGGAAGCAGTCCTTTTCCAGAAACAGGCGCTTCACCGTTGCCTCTTCACCGAGGAGCAGCGCCGCGATTTCGCCGTTTTCCACTGTTTCCTGCCTGCGCACAATGACAAAATCACCGTTGTGAATTCCTGCGCCCGACATGCTTTCGCCCTCTATTCGCAATATAAAATACTCGCCCCCGGCGGCAAATCCGGCAGGCAGGGGGAAATAGCCCTCCAGGTTCTCTTCGGCAAGCAGAGGTTTGCCCGCGCTGATTCTGCCGATGATGGGAAGATAGCGACAGTGCATGCTGCTGCTGTCGCGTTCCACAATACGTATCGCGCGGGACCTTGCTGCACCGCGCTCGAGGTAGCCCATATCTTCAAGTGTGGCCAGGTAGCGGTGAGCCGTGGAGCTGGAGCGGAAACCGAGTGCCGCACAGATATCGCGCACCGACGGGGGATAACCCCGCTCCGCCACTTCGCGGGAGATAAAATCAAGAACCCTCTTCTGCTGCGCTGTCAGGGGCTTCACGCCGTCACCACCATGCTTTCTAATAACCCTTTCTCCCGATTATATCATAAGCGGTTGTTCAGGAATTTCATGCAAATGTGATGATTCCAAAGCGAAAAAGGGTGCGGAAAAACGGTTCCATCCGTTAAGTTGGATTATAATAGGCGTATGAGCGGTGAGGTGAAAGGATTGCAGTTACTTAGCAGCAGGATGAAAAAGGTAATTGATGAGAAAGAGATTGTCTCCCTGGCCTGCGAGATGATCGCAATTCCCAGCTACCGGGGGGTTAAGAAACAGGAAACAGCGATGGCTGCCTGCATTGACCACTTTTTTTAGAAAAGAGAGGATTTCCTCGAAGGTAATCCCCGTAAAAGAGGGTCGCTGTAACGTGGAAGCCAGGCTTTCGGGAAGCGGTGGCGGCCGCACCCTGGTCCTGAACAGCCACCTTGATACTGTTCCCCCTTATGACATGGAGAGCCCTTTTCAGCCCCGCCTGGAAAGAGGGCGGATCTACGGGAGGGGGGCGGTGGACACGAAGGGTATTATCGCCTGCATGATTACTGCTTTGGCCGCACTGAGAGGGCGGGCATCCCTTTGAAGGGCGACCTGGCCTTTACCGGGGTCATCGATGAGGAAGACGGCAGCGCCGGCAGCCTTGATCTGGTCAGAAGGGGCCTGCAGGCGGAGGGGGCCATTGTCGGCGAGCCCAACAACTTTGATATTTGCCTGGGGCAGAGGGGTCTGGTATGGTTGGAATTCATTTTCCGAGGTTCCGACAGGCACGGGGGGAGTGCCGCCGGGGGAGCAAATGCAATTCAGATGGCGGGGCTATTTATCGAAAAATGTGAAGCGGAACTGGCGCCTGCGCTGAAAATAAGAAGCCATCCACTGCTCGGGAGCGCCACCATGAACTACGGTTTCATCCACGGCGGTTCCCAGCCCAGTACTGTTGCAAGCGAATGCATCCTCCAGGTGGACAGGCGTCTGCTTCCCGATGAGGACCGCGATGCCGCGCTCGAAGAATATGCCGCGCTGCTGCGTTCGCTGATCAAGGATCTACTTCCCGCCACCCTGATCTACGCTCTCACGGCGGCCCGCTTTTGCCTTTAAAAGGAAGGTGGGGGATGCGGAGGGGGCTGCGCATTTTTTGAAGACTTTCTCCCTAAGGGGCCTACGCACACGCAACACTTATACCTGTAAAAATATGCTTGAGTGTGTAAAACTACCTGTACAGCAAATTGACGTGATATTTTGCATGGTATTTTTGGCCGGAGCGATGATGAAATAGTGCAGCAGTGCTAGGGAGTGCCATTTTAACCCGGGGGCTTTGCAAGGAGGCTTAATTGCAGATGGGGCTGATTCTGACGATTATGGGACCCATGACGGCAACTGCACAGGCCGGGAGATAACTTTTTATCGAAATTTAACTTCCGATAATGTATCTTATGTAAACTAACGGGGGGATCGATAATCTAGTTCGAATACATTTATGCGTCATTGACGCAAAATGGACAAATAAAAGCGATCCTTACTTTTTTCGGCTCATAATGGTGTTTTTGGTCCCTGAAAAAAGGCCGATGGCCGACAGCCCGAGCACTGTTCCGAAAAGAACCGCTTTTTTAGGTTCTCCAGGTGCAAGGTAAAAAAAGGAAAAGAATAGACCCAGGGCCAGCGCCATCAGCGGGATCAGCCTCGCGGGCATGCCGGAGCGCTTCAACAGTTCGGATAGGCCGATGATCACCGGGACAAGGGCAACACCGTATACCGTAAGCTGATCCATCCTTCTCACCCCGCTTCTAAAAAAAGGTCCAATAAAAAATATGCAGTTAAACGCATGCTTAGAACAGTTAAAGTATTCCCAAGGGCGAAAGATGCAATGATACTTGATCATAACATCATAAAATGTATCATGGCACTTTCTCCGTTAATACTATATTTGAAGCGTCTCAGATGATATAATTCTAGAGGATTAATGGACAATCAGTTCCATTATAAATTCTAGAGATGCCTGGAGTGACCGGTATGAGGCTGCGTAACACTGTAGTGATCATTTTAACACTGGCCCTTCTTGCGGCTGCATCGCTTTTTCTCATTGACGCCATCAAGAGCAGCTCTGCCGAAATCGGTTCTCCTGACGCACCGGATGGGGATAGCTCCATGGAAGAGCCTGCAGCCCCCGGGCAAATGGAAACCGGGCCCCTTGAGTGCACCGCCGGTCTCTATACCGGCAGGGGCAGCTGGGATGTAGATATTGAGGCGCTTAAAAATTTTCTTGACGCATATGGCTTGCAAGTTGTAGAAATCGATCAGCAGACGATCAGCAGCGCAAATATAGGCGAGATATGTGATATCCTCGTCTTTGTCGGCGGATGGAGCGCCGAGTACATGCACTACATTGAAAACCATGCAAACATCCGCTCTTTTGTTGAGGAAGGAGGCTGTTTTATCGGTTTCTGCGCCGGTGCGTATTATGCCTCCTCTACCATGCGATGGGGAGACAATCTCTATGAGTATCCACTGAAGCTTTTTTCCGGCGAAGCTGCCGGTCCGCTGAGCCTGGGCTGGGGCACCCTTTCCCCCGTAGAGCTGAATAAAGAGATCCTTTTCAATAATAATTTTATGGATACTGTGGAGATGTGGTATTTTGACGGTCCCAGCTTCACCGGTTTTACCGGCTCCGACGTCGATATCCTGGCCCGCTACAGCTCCAATGGCGAAGCCGCCATAATTGCGTTTTCTTTTGGCCAAGGGCGGGTGATGCTTTCGGGGCCCCATCCCGAACTTGGATATGTTCCTTCAGATGAACTGGTGCAGACTGAAGGGGGCGGCGGAGCGCAGTGGCCCTGGCTTTATGCTGCTTTGCAATGGTTGATGAGCGCTGATCCGCAACAAACATAGCAGGGTGAATGCAAGATGAATATAGGTTTTTTTACCGACAGTTACCACCCTTACACAAGCGGTGTAGTCCGATCTATCGAGCTTTTTGCCCGTGAATTCAGCGACCGCGGGCATAAAGTTTATATTTTCGGCCCCGATTACCCGCTCATACACTATCCCAGGGAGGACAAAGTATTTCGCTTCGCCTCCATCCCTGCACCTACAATGCCTGAATTTTCCATCGCCCTCCCCTTTTCAGCCTATCTCAGGGCAACGGTGCGTCGGATTGGCCTGGATATTATCCATGTTCATTCTCCCTTTCTTCTGGGCAGGTTGGGCGCTTATGCGGCCCGCCAGTACAGCCTGCCCCTGGTTTTCACTTTTCACACTCTGTACGAACAGTACGTTCATTACCTGCCTTTAGCCCGGCAAACAACTAAACATCTTGTCAAGACAATCGTGAAAGATTTTTGCAACCGCTGCAGCCTGGTAGTTTCACCCTCCCGACTCGTGGAGAGCCATCTGAGAGAAATGGGGGTAAGGGCAAGGGTGGCAGTCATTCCTACGGGGATAGATCTAAAAGAATTCGCATCTCCCGATCCCTTTTGGCTGCAGGACAATTACCGGTTCTCGCCAGCTGATGACGTCCTTCTTTTCGTGGGCCGCCTGGGGAAAGAGAAGAATATCACATTTTTGATTGAGTCTTTCTATCGGCTGCATCTTAAAAATCCCAATTTGCGCCTGGTGATCGTGGGCGGCGGTCCTATGGAAGGGGAGCTGCGCCGCCTTTGCCTGCACCGGGGAATTGACGGAAAGGTTATATTTACCGGTGTTTTGCCGCGCGAGCAGGTCGTGAGCTGTTATTCATCTGCACATCTGTTCGTCTTCCCCTCGGTAACGGAGACACAGGGCCTGGTTATTGCGGAAGCAAAGGCTGCCGGCCTGCCGGTGGTGGCTATCAGCGCCTATGGTGCGGCAGAGACGGTCCGGCATGGAGAAGACGGGCTGCTCACGGAACCCGGGATGGATTCCTTTTGCGCCGGCATTGTCAAGCTGCTGCAGGACCGGGAGCTTTATGAGAAAATGCAACGCATTGCGCTGCTGAATGCAAAGGAACTTTCCTCCGGCTACAGCGCGGAGAAAATGCTTGCGTATTATGACAGTCTTCTCAGATCAAAAAAGGCCTCCCCCTCCCCTCTCCAACCTGTTTAGCTCTCCCGAGCCCTGATTCGTTGCCCGCAGGGCGGATTCTTTTCATCCTCCCCCCTCCAATTGTCAATGGACGCTAAGAAACCTGAATTTGGGGGTGCGGACATATTTTTGGCCAATAGAAAGATGTCACAATTGAAAAACCCCTCAAAGCCTGATTTAGTTGACTTCCCGGGGTTTTCTGCTGGCTGCGGGACTAGGACTCGAACCTAGACTTTGTGATCCAGAGTCACACGTGCTGCCATTACACCATCCCGCATCACGTAAACTATTATAACAGCAGCCCTGTATTAGTTCAAGGCAATTTGAGACTGGAGAGGTCAGCTCTCGCTCTCGTGCTAGTCGACAAAGTAAATGCAACCTGCTGCCTGCTCTTTTAATTTACAATCCAACGCTTTGCTCAATAAAGGCTGCTCACAGCTCTTACCACCGATAAAACATCAACGCACTCTCTTTCCCGGGATGACAGCGCATTCACCATCATAGGTATCAGCGGATATACGCCGCTCTCGCTGAAATGTGCTCACTGTTAAAGGCGCTAACTAATAACGGTCAGTTTAAAAGGAGGCGGTCGTTTTGAAGCTGCTCTCCGCTGGCGCTGTGAAACAGCTCCACAAGCCTGGAAACGGTAAGGCCGTCTCTCTCTCCATCATTAACGTCGAGAATGATCGAGCCTTCGTGTAGCATGATCAGCCGTTTTCCCAGCTGTAAGGCCTGCTCCATATTGTGGGTAATCATCAATGTGGTAATCTGCTCTTTCTCAAAAAGTGACCTGGTCAGATGGAGCACGCGAAGCGCCGTTTTGGGGTCCAGCGAGGCGGTGTGTTCATCAAGCAGGGCCAGTTTGGGGCGGACCAGAGTGGCCATGAGCAGTGCAAGGGCCTGGCGCTGTCCTCCCGAAAGCAGCTTAACCGGAGTGTTCAGCCGTCCCTCGAGGCCCAGTTCAAGGCCGGCCAGTTTCTGTCGGAAGAGTTTGCGTTCATTTTCGGTAATGGCCCGGTTCAGGCGTCTGCTCATTCCCCGGCGTAGGGCCAGGGCCAGGTTTTCTTCCACCGTCAGGGAAGCGGCTGTGCCGATCATGGGATCCTGGAATATCCGGCAGATAGAGGCCGCTCTCCGGTAATCGGGGAAATGTGTTATCCCCTGCCCGTCCAGCAGTATTGTTCCCTCCTCGGGGATGTGAACCCCGGCAATACAGTTTAGCAGGGTGCTTTTGCCGGCGCCGTTGCCGCCGATGACGGTAACAAACTCACCGGGTTCAAGCTTGAGATTGATATCATGCAACGCTATTTTCTCGTTTATTTCTCCAAAATGAAACACCTTGTACAGTTTTGATATTTGAAGCATTTATCCGCCGACCTTCTCTGCTGTTCCTGCCTTGTGATTATCTACAGATAATCTCGGTGCAGGTTTAAACTTTTTGCTAATCTCGGGTGAAATCAAGGCCGCTGTGACCAGCAAAGCAGTAAAGAGTTTCAAATCAGTGTATTCGATAAAGCTGATCCGCAGCACCAGTGCGATGGCCAGGCGGTAGAGTATGGAGCCGGCTACAACGGCGCAAAGTCGCCCGATAATTGATCTGACTCCCAGGACTACTTCGCCGATGATGACCGAAGCAAGTCCGATGATGATCATCCCGATACCCATGTTTATATCGGCAAATCCCTGGTACTGGGCAATCAGCGCTCCCGAAAGGGCGACAAGGGCATTGGAAAGGGCCAGGCCCATGATCTTAATCCGGTCTGTATTTACGCCCAGGCTGCGCAGCATCACCTCATTGTCCCCGGTGCCGCGCAGGGCTTGACCCAATTCGGTGTTCAGAAAAAGGTAAAGGGATATAATGGATAAAATAATAACTGCCAGGGCAATCACCGTCTGACCGGCGCGGATTGACAAACCGGCGCCGGTCAGAATGTCGAAAATTGTCTCATGTCTGAGCAGGGGCACATTGGGCCGGCCCATGATCCGCAGGTTGACGGAATACAGGCCGATCATGGTCAGGATACCCGACAGCAGCGGGGTGATGGAAAAGCGGGTATGAAGAATGCCGGTAATCAGCCCTGCCAGCGCGCCCAGAGGCAGCGCCGCCAGAGTGGCTAGAACAGGGTTCACCCCGTTAAAAATCAAGGTGGCGGTGATCGCCGCTCCCAGCGGCAGGCTGCCGTCAACGGTGAGATCGGCGTAATTGAGGATGCGGAAGGTCATGAATACTCCCAGCACCAGTAGTCCATAAAGCAACCCCAGAACCAGGGTGCTCCAGATAAGCGCCAGATTCATTTTCCTTCCGCTCCTCCCTTGTTGTTCAGACGATCAAACAGGATTCCCGTTTTTATCTATTATTCTATTCGATTATCTCATCAGCCCGCTGCAGCAGTGCCTGGGGCAGCGTTATGTTCAACTTTTCCGCAGAAGTGTTATTTACAACTGTTTTATATTTCGACTGTCCTTCGATGGGCATGGTCCCGGCTTCCGCTTCGCCGCGCAGTATTTTTGCGGCCATTAACCCGGTCTGATAACCCAGAACGGAATAATCAATACCGATAGTGGCCAGCGCCCCTGCCCTGACGCAGCTGTCTTCGCCCGGTATCACCGGAATGAGGTGCTCGTAGGAGACATTGATCACCGACTCGACAGCACTTACAACAGTGTTATCGGTAGGGATATAGATGACGTCAACTTTTCCGATAAGTGATTCTGCAGCGGCGCTGACCTCACCTGTGGCGGTGACGGGGGCTTTGACAACGGTCATCCCCGCCAGGGCAGCCTCGCTCTCCAGGATCTCCACCTGGACAAGAGAGTTGTCTTCGCTGGAATTGAAAATAACCCCAATTCTTTTTGCTTCGGGCAGGATCTCCCTGAGAAGATCTATCTGCAGTTTAACCGGGTTCATATCGTGCGTCCCTGCAACGTTGGTCCCCGGGCTTTCCAGGCTGTCCGCCAGTCCGGCAATAATGGGATCGGTAACGGCAGTAATCATAATGGGGATATCCTTTGTTGCGTTGTACGCCGCCTGCGCCGTCGGCGTGGCAATGGCGAAGATCAGATCAACGCCGTCGGCAACAAAACCCTCGGCAATAGTTGAGGCTGTTGTGATTTCACCATGCGCGTTTTGAATATCCAGCATGATATTTTCCCCGTCTACAAAACCTTCATCGTGCAGGGCCTCTATAAAACTGTCGCGGGCCACATTCAGTGCGGGATGATCAATAATCTGCATGATACCAATTTTTATTTTCGCCCCTTCTTCCGGAGACGTGGAGCTGCAACCCGCAAGCAGCAGAAAAGATACCAAAAGCACACCCAAAAGCAGAGACCAGGAAACTTTTTTCATGAATGATCCCCTCCATTTTACGTCGGGAAGAGCTGTGTGGAAAAGAACAACGGCGGGATCTAATCTATATATAAATTCTTCTCCAGGCGCCGATTTCCCCTTGGTACAATGTTATTAGTAAAAATTTTATTATAAATAGACGATCCTGTCAATATGTATCACGCGCAGCGCAAGGCGCAAAGGTTAAAAAGCGCAAAAACCGGCATGATTTTTGGTCTGGAGCATTAAATGATCCAGGCGGCGGCCTTTTTGAGGCGTGATATGGTTTCTTCGCGGCCGAGCAGCGCTATTATATCAAAAAGACCGGGTCCCATTGTCCTGCCGGATACAGCCAGGCGGGTGGGATGAATGAGGCGTCCGGTGGATATATCCAGCTCTTTGCTCAGCGCGCGGTAGGCGGTTTCAACAGTTTCAGCATTAAAGGGTTCTATATGCTGCAACAGGGCTGCTGCCCGGTGCAGCAGGTCGGCGCTGCCCTCTCTACGGAAATGCTTTTCCACGCCTTTCGGGTCATAGGTGTAATCATCCCGGTAAAAGTAGGTGCTGGCATCGGCCAGTTCAGCAAGGGTTTTCACCCTGTCACGAACAGTATCCACAATATTTCTAAAATAGTGCAGTTCATCTTCCCCCAGGGGAGGTTTGAGCAGCCCCGCCGCGTTAAAAAAGGGCAAAGCAGCCTCGGCCGCCCGGTCCAGGGAAAGCTCGCGAAGATAGTGGCCGTTCATCCAGGTCAGCTTCACGGTGTCGTACACGGCCGCGGTTTTGTTGACGCGTTCCAATGAGAAAAGGAGCGGCATCTCCTCAAGGGAGATGATCTCCTCTTCACCGGGTGACCAGCCCAGGAGGACCATGTAGTTGATCAGCGCTTCGGGCAGGTAGCCGCTTTCGCGAAATTCCTCCACAGAGGTGGCGCCGTGGCGCTTGCTCAGCTTGCTGCGATCCGTCGACAGAATCATGGGCACATGGGCATAGCGGGGCAGGGTGTATCCCAGCGCCTCCGCACAGATCTGCTGCCTCGGAGTGTTTGAAAGATGCTCCTCGGCCCTGATAACATGGCTGATCTGCAAAAGGGAATCATCAACGACGCTGGCAAAATTGTACGTGGGCAGACCATTTGACTTGATAATGATAAAATCATCAAGGTTTCTATTGTCAAAGCGAACCTCACCTCGGATAATATCCTGCACTGCCGTCTCGCCATGATCAGGGGTACGCAACCTGACAACAGGCTTCAACCCTGCGTCGCGGTTGGCTTCTGTTTTATCTTCGGACAGATTGCGGCAGGTACCCGGATACAGATAGGGTTTACCCTCTTTGCGCGCCGCCTCACGCCCTGCGGTCAGCTCCTCGGGGGTGCAGTAGCAGTGATAGGCTTTCCCCTCATTCAGCAGGAGAGCAGCAGCGGTGCTGTACTCTTCCATGCGCTGCGACTGATAGTATGGCCCCTCATCCCAATTCAGGCCCAGCCAGCGCATGGAGTTGAGCAGCCCTTCCGTGTATTCGGGCCGGGAGCGATCCAGGTCCGTGTCATCGATGCGAAGTATAAACAGGCCTCTGTTTGCACGGGCAAAAAGATAGTTAAACAGCGCAGTCCGGGCGCCGCCGATATGAAGCTCCCCCGTTGGGCTGGGAGCAAATCTAACCCTTACCGGTCCCAATTGTGCCACTCCCTAGACTTAATTTTCCTCATGTAATATAACATACCAGAGGCTAATAAGCAACGTGAACCGCCCGCTTCCCTATATATCAATGGGATGTTATTTGAACTGGTTGATGGCAATCTGGCACTGTTCAATGCATTCTTCGACTTTTTGGGCTGAAGAGATAAAGGCATTCCGGGCCTGGTTGTTTTCAGTCTCAAGGGCAGCTGTCCGGAGCTCCTGCACGGATTGGCGGAAGCTGTCAATGCATCTTTCTACCTTTCTGCGGGTGTCCATTGCTGTAGCCTCCCGGCTGAGTCATGGTTGCAGCCATAGTTTGCGCAGCCTGCGGCAGCTGCATGCATGTTTTCACGGACCGCCTTCCCAGAGAGAGCTAGCCGGCGGGGCCGACGCGGTAAATGGCGGGCACAGGGCGGTAGTGGTCATGGCTGAGCAGCTCCCGCGAAACCTCTTGCTCATCAAGGTAGACTGCGCGCCATGTTTTAACGCGGTATCCGGCTTTTCCTTTTTGAACAAGTTCATATGTTCCTTCAGGCAGCGCATCGTCCTTTTCGTACTGCACCGGAGGCTCCAGGGTGACGATATCCGTGGAATATATTTCCACACGCTCCTTCATGGGAGGGCCAAAAATACGAAATGTGAGCCGTCCCCCTTCCAGCTCCGCACCGATGAGGATATGGTGATCGCGATTATTCCTGAACTTGAGATCGGCATATCCAATGGAGATGGTGGCATCCCTGCCTATAGGCAGGTAGCCGATAGTGAGACTGTGGTTGAACCGCTCCACGATATCCAGGTTGGCCAGGAGAGCGGCATTGTAAAGGGTCGAGGAAACCTGGCAAAGCCCTCCGCCCAGGCCCTGCACCAGTTTTCCCCCTACAATGACCGGCGCCTCACGGTAGCCCTTTTCTCGCGTTGAATCGCCCACCACGGCTTCAAAGGAGAAGGTATGTCCAGGCGGCAGCAGGCACCCGTTAATCGCCTCCGCACCCAGATTTATATTATGAACGCGGTTGGGGATAGCCTGGGATACTGCAGTTGAGAAGGTGACCATAACCCGGTCAACATCGCAGCGGGACAATTGAGCTGCCGTAATCCCGGGCTGCTCTATCCCGATGGGCAGCTCAATTTCGCTGCTCCCCTCCAGAACGGCATCCAGCAACCTCTCTTTCAGAACATCTATCTGTAAATAACGGCCGTTGATCTCCTTTTCAATGGTGACCCCGGCGCCTTTGACCACGAGTCCGGCATCCTGCGGCTCAAGCGCCGCCCTCTCCGCCAGTATCTCCAGGGCTCGCTGCATTTTTTCTGTATCCACACTGACGGCACCCTCTATCTGCAGCGGGGCGCCGCTCCAGAGCCGGCACAGACGGCTGCTGTAGCCGGAAGGCCCTGCTCCGACTTCACTGAGCAGAGCCGACGTTTTCTCCCGGTCCCAGGATACGCCCAACCTGGAAAAGGGGAGGGCTATCTCCCCCTCTTCAAGTCCCGTAAGCTTGAGCTCTTTTGGTGTGCGCAGTTCGCGGGAGAGTCTGGCCTCTGCTTCCTCCCGGCTCAGGCCGCCAAGGGAAATCTCCTGTACATAGACGCCCGGATAGATCCGGCCCCGGTAACAGCGGTAGTCGATAATCACAGCCAGTGCTGTTGTGATCAGCAGGGCAGCGGGGAGAAGGAGGAAAAACCGGGCCCATCTGGGACACGGCACGACGGCCGGGCGCTCTTTCAATTGCAATTATGGATCCGCCTCCGGATTTGATCTTGTTTATGCATATGATCCGGGGCATTGGGGATATGCAAGTTTTAGGAAGGTATATTTTCGGGCTGATGAGCCACAATAGGGATGGAGCCTCATAAAGCAAGGTGTTATGGGTAACTTACGTTACTATAACCGACGTTCTTTATGAGGCTCCGCTTTCAGGAGAGTATTGAAAGAAGGATTCCGGCGGCCACTGCGGAGCCGATCACCCCGGCGACATTTGGGCCCATGGCGTGCATGAGCAGATAGTTGTCGGGGTTGGCCTCTTTACCCAGGGTTTGGGAAACCCGGGCGGCCATGGGTACGGCGGAAACCCCGGCAGAGCCGATGAGCGGGTTGATCTTTCCACCGGTGATCAGATAGAGCAGTTTGCCCATGATCACTCCACCCGCCGTTCCCAGGGCAAAAGCGGCCAGGCCCAGCAAAATGATCAGAATGGTATCCCAGGTTAAAAAGTATTCCGATGTAGCTTTGGCCCCCACGGATAGGCCTAAAAATATAACAATAATATTATTCAGCTCTGTCTGGGCTGTCTTGCTCAGGCGTTCCGTGACACCGGTTTCACGCAGAAGATTTCCGAACATGAGCATTCCCAAAAGGGGGGCCGCCGCAGGCAGGAGCAGTCCCGAAATGATAATCACGGCAATGGGAAATATTATTTTCGCGGCCTTGGAAACGGGCCGCAGCTGTTTCATCACCACTTCGCGCTCTTTTTTTGTAGTCAGCAACTTCATGATAGGCGGTTGAATGATGGGCACCAGGGCCATGTAGGAGTAGGCGGCAACTGCAATTGAGCCTAGCAGCTCAGGCGCCAGGCGGCCAGCCACGAATATGGCTGTGGGCCCGTCGGCCCCGCCGATTATCCCGATGGCCCCCGACTGCTGGGGGGTGAATCCCAGAAAGTAAGCCCCTGTAAAGGTGGTAAATATACCGAGCTGCGCAGCTGCTCCCAAGAGAAGGGTCACCGGGTTGGCGATGAGCGGTCCAAAGTCGGTCAGCGCGCCGATGCCCAGGAAAATCAAAGGAGGGTAAATCCCCTTCTCCAGGCCCAGGGAGAGGTAATAGAGCAGCCCCCCGATTGCTCCCTCTCCTTCAGGCTGAAGCAGCCCAGCCAGGGGCAGGTTTGCCAGCAGGATCCCGAAGCTGATGGGGACCAGGAGGAGCGGTTCATATTTTTTTACTATACCCAGGTAGAGAAGCACGCAGGCCACAGCAATCATGGCCAGTTCCGGCAGCGTAAGGTTGTAAAAGCCGGTGCTCTGGATAAATTCGCGAACAAGTTCTGCCATTGTTAAAAACCCTTTCTACTGCCGCCCCGCTGCAGCCTTTTTTCAGGTAATCTCCATAAGGGGCTCGCCGCCGGAGACAGTGTCTCCAACCTTTACATGTATGTCGCCAACCGTACCCCGCCGGGGGGCGGTAATCTCGTTTTCCATTTTCATAGCCTCCAGGATCAGGAGAACATCTCCAGCTTCGACGCCCTCCCCGCTGCTGACGGCGATATCTATAATGGCGCCGGGCATGGGAGCCTCCACCCTCAAGGACCCGCCGGCGGGAGAGGCGGCAGGCCCCTTTTCCGCCCTTGCAGGAACAGGAGGCGCCGGTTCGCGGTGAGGTGTACTCACCCCGTGCAACATTTCCTGCTCTGCTGTCTCCTCCACGACTACATTGAATGTTTTTCCATCAACAGTTACCCTGTATTGCTTCAAGTTTTTTTCCTCCTTAAAAGATCGACCATGTTGCTTTTCCCAGCCAGTTCTTCGCGTCCGGCAGCCTGCCAGCGCGAACCCTCCACTTCCGGTAGCTTAATCGGCCGAACAGGAGGGGCAATGCTTTCGAAGCAGGCATTCCTGTGGTAGTTTATCGCTGCCGCGATAGCGGCCGCCAGCTGCGGCGAAGGTCCCCCACCGGCGCTTTGCCGGGGAGCACTTTCCTCCTGTTTATTTACCGCCGGCGAAGTGAGACGGTTAAATAAATTAGTAAGCGCGTAAAGGGCAAAGAGAACAATCATCACTACGGAGAAGCCCAGTGTGAAGACCTTCATACTGAATAAAAATTTATCTGCCATGATAAAATCACCTGCCCGTCTTTTGCATACTAATGTATTCTACCATTACATTCTTCTCCAAGGAAGGGGCGGAACAACTTTTCCTTTTTTTATATCCCGCGCTCCATATCTTTGATAGCCGCCAGGCACCGGTAAGGCACGGTGTAGGCCCCAAGCTTTACGGTACCGCCGTTTCCATGATAATCAGAGCCGCCGGTAATGAGAAGGCCCATCTTTTGGGCCTGGAAGCGGTAATAGCCGGCTGTATCCTGGTTATGTCTGGGGTGGATCACCTCAACACCACGTAGCCCCATCCCGACCAGCTCCCTGAGCAGTCCTTTCCCCGCCTCGCCGGGATGGGCCAGCACCGGAACAGCGCCCGCCTGTTGCAGCAGTGATATGGCCCGGGTAGGATCAAGAATACTGCGCGGAACAAAGGCGGGACGCCCCTGTTCCAGGTACAGTGAAAAGGCGCTGTCCAGATCGGGCGTATAGCCGCGCCTGACCATCAGCCGGGCCAGGTGCAGCCGCCCGGGAGCGGCGGGCTCCGCCTCGGCAAATGCCTCCGCTCCGGTAATGGCGAACCCCAACCCGCGCAGAAGGGATACCATCTTTTCCATGCGCCGGAAACGTTCGCGGCGCAGCTCCTGAAGATGTGCTTCCAGCCTCTCCGGAAAGAGGGGATCATAACCGAGCAGGTGAATCTCCTGTTCCCCGCAGCGGGCGCTGATCTCCACACCGGGAAGGACCTCCATGCCGCAGCTGCTTCCGGCGGCAAGGGCTTCGTCAATTCCATCCAGCGTATCGTGATCCGTCAGCGATACTGCGGCCAGACCGGATTGAACAGCCCGTTCGATCAGGGCGGCCGGAGTAAGCGATCCGTCTGAGGCGGTGCTGTGCAGGTGCAAGTCTACCGGCAGATGCTGTTTCGTGCAGTTCATGGTATTCCCCCGCCAAGATTTGCACGTACGATTCTGTTGACATTGCCCCAGGCGATCAGCTCCACCTCACGCGGGTGGAATCCCCGCCCGCAAAGGGCCCGGGGGAGGGCGCCGTAGTCAGTGGCACTTCCTATTTCATCCACGGTGCAGTCGATGCCGTCGAAATCTGAACCAAAAGCCAGGTGTTCAACGCCGATCAGGGCGGCGATATGGACAAAGTGATCCAGCAGCTGCTCCAGACCGGCACCGGTCCCTGAGGAGATAAAGGGGGGATAGATGTTCAGGCCGATGACACCGCCCCTGCATGCAAGAGCTTTCAGCTGTTCATCGGTGAGATTGCGGGGATGATCGCACAGCTGCCGTGCATTGGCATGGGATACCAGGGGAGGTTTCGGGAACAGCTCAAGGGCCTCGAAGAAACAGCGCTCTGCCAGGTGGCTTAAATCCAGGATAATTCCCTTTCGAGACAGCCCTTGCACCATGATCCTGCCGGCGCGGGTCAGGCCGCCGCCGGCCGCCCCTTCACCGATCCCATCGGCGTAGAGGTTGCGGTAATTCCAGGTCAGGGAGAGTGCCCGCATCCCCAGGCGGTAGAATATATCGAGAAGCTCCGGGCTACCCTGCAGCGGTTCCGCTCCCTCAAGGGCCAGCAGCGCGGCAATTTTCCCCTCTCTCTCCGCAGCCTCCAGGTCTTCCACATTTTCCAGGCTTTTCAGGTGCAAACTGTTTTTGGCAAGGCAGCGGTGAAAACGGCTGATCTGCTCCAGGGCGGACAGCAGGAAGCTGCGCTCTTTTACAGGGGCCGTACAGACGGCGAAGAACTGCAGGGCGATGCCCCCCTCCCGCAGCCTGGGCAGATCGACATGGCCGGCAGTATTGCGCCGGCCAAATTCATAGTTATCCTTTCCGAACCGGGAAATGGTGTCGCAATGGCAGTCGGCAATTTTGAAGCTGCTTCTGTGCATGACTCTATTCTACTCCAAAACCCGGTTAAAAAAAACACCCCCAACCGGATTGGACTAAGGGTGTCTTTAAAACGCTGCTATTTAACAGGTTAGCGCGGCTCGATAATTAGCTTGATCGCAGTTCGCTCCTCCCCGTCGATTTGAATATCCGTAAAAGCGGGAATACAGATCAGATCAATACCGCCAGGGGCAACAAATCCGCGGGCAATGGCTACCGCCTTTACGGCCTGGTTCAGGGCTCCGGCGCCAATGGTTTGAATCTCGGCGCCCCCCCGTTCACGCAACACTCCTGCTAATGCACCGGCCACAGAATTGGGATTGGACTTTGCTGAAACCTTTAATACCTCCATTTAACCAGTCGATACCTCCTTCAACGGGATTTGCTCTATGGTACTTCGTGAAATTATATGTAAATCCTGCCTGAAAAATATGAAAATTACAATTCTTTTATTTCCACCTCTCTTACCTCCCTGGAGCAGTCAAAGGGTATAAGGGAATCACATGTACCAATAATATGCTTTATTTTGGACGGCAGTGCAAGATATTTCTAAAGAGTCAGGCAGGCGCTGTCAAAAAAAATCTACTTGTCATATATATAAACTTTCCCGGCTTCACGGAAGGCGAAAAGGTGGCTGATTCTGCGGTCGGGAGAGACTGCAGGATAGCGACTGAGCAGCTCTTCAACAGGTTCACCCATGTCGGGCAGGGTGACATCGCATTCCAGGGATATCTCGCCCACCAGATCTGCTTCAAAAAAGCCCTGCACCGTTTTTGTGATCATGCTGACGGATTCCCCGAGCAGGGTGTCGCTTTCCAGGCTGATCTGGATCTGTGTTAAATTATGGTATACGCAGCTGCTTATTTTGAACTTGCAGGGATCTTCATGATCATGGAAAAACAAGAGCGCTTGCAGGTTCTGTTTCAGCTCCCGCCGCAGGCGGTTTAAGAACTTCTGTTCAAGCTGCCCTTTTACCATGTAGGAAATGCAGCATGACGAGGCCTCCATGTTATAGGTAATGGTATATATTTCAGGAAAACGAACCAGCAATTCGATGAGCATGTTTACGTGGTATGATTCGTCCAGCGATCCCTTCAGCATTGGCTGCTCCCCCTTTTTCTAAGATTCTATTCCATAGGACGCGGTGAAACTCCTGCATTGAAAATGAAAAGTGCCCCGCAGGGCACTTAACATTGTCCGGTATGGATGGGGTTATTTGGCATAATCTATAGCCCTCGTTTCTCTGATCACATTTACCTTGATCTGCCCTGGATACTCCAGTTCACCTTCAATTCTTTTAACCACATCGCGGGCCATCTGGATTGACTTGAGATCATCAATCCGTTCCGGCTTGACCATGATCCGGATCTCCCGGCCGGCGTGGATGGCGTAAGCTTTGTCCACCCCGTCAAATGATTCTGCAATGCCCTCAAGTTTTTCCAGCCTTTTGATATATGCCTCCAGTGTTTCCCGGCGTGCTCCCGGGCGGGAGGCGGAGATTGCATCGGCAGCCTGTATCAGCACCGCTTCCAGAGTATGAAATTCAACATCACCGTGGTGTGCGGCAACGGCATTGATTATATCGGTGGATTCCTTATATCTTTTTACCAGTTCAGCCCCGGTGACCACATGGGATCCTTCGGTTTCGTGATCTGTGGCCTTGCCGATATCATGCAGCAGGCCCGCTCTTTTGGCAAAAGCTATATCCAGTCCCAGTTCGCCGGCCATCATCCCGGCGAGGTGGGATACTTCAATGGAATGCTGAAGCACGTTCTGCCCGTATGATGTCCGGTACCGAAGTTTCCCCAGCATGATCACCAGCTCGGGATGAAGCCCGTGAACCCCTGTCTCAAATGTGGCCCGCTCCCCCTCCTCCCGGATCTGGGATTCCACCTCTTTACGTGTTTTCTCCACTATCTCTTCAATCCTGGCCGGATGAATCCGGCCGTCGCTGACGAGTTTCTCCAGAGCCAACCTGGCAATCTCCCGCCTGATGGGGTCAAAGCCGGAAAGGATTACCGCCTCGGGGGTGTCGTCGATGATCAGGTCAATTCCGGTAAGCGTCTCCAGCGCCCTGATGTTCCGCCCCTCCCGTCCGATGATCCGCCCCTTCATCTCTTCATTGGGCAGCGAGACCACCGAAACAGTGGCCTCTGAAGCATGGTCCGCAGCACAGCGCTGAATGGCCATGGTAATGATCTCCCTCGTTTTCTTTGCAGCTTCATCTCGGGCCTGGCTTTCCACCTCTTTGACCATCATGGCCATCTCGTGAGAGACCTCGTCGCGAGCTCTCTGCAAAATTGTTTCCTTCGCTTCTTCCATGGACATGTTGGAAATGCGCTCCAGTTCGGCGATCTGTTTTTTATAAAGCTGCTCCAGCTTATCCTGGGTGCGCCGGTTTTCTTCCTCTTTCTTCCTCAGATCCTCTTCCTTGCGTTCAATGGAGCCGGTTTTCCGATCCAGAGATTCCTCTTTTTGCATGAGCCTTCTTTCAAAGCGCTGCAGCTCATTACGGCGCTCCCTGCTTTCCCGTTCAATTTCAATTCGTAATTTATGGGCTTCCTCTTTTGCTTCCAGAAATTTTTCCCTCTTGCTTGCCTTTGCCTCCTGTTTGGCTTCTTCAATAATCTTTTTAGCTGCATCTTCAGCAGAGGTTATTTTTGCCTCAGCAAGAAGTTTGCGGATAAAGTAACCGGCGATAACGCCGAGGAACAGTGCAACAACTGCAATTAAAATAAAAATATAATCCTGCAATATATCTCACCACCGTTTCAGTAGTTTAAATAAACAAGCTGTGTTCACAGAACACAGCTTAAAAGAGAACTGCTGATATAAAGATACTTACACCTGTAACTGTGTACGCACCCTACATCCCAATAAATCTATGGCAGCGCTTTTAAAAGCACCAAAGGTCTCTCTTTTAGACCGGAACTGAGAAACAATCGCATATAAGAAAACCAATCCTGATGGTAAATCATTCCGTTAATATTGTAACCCCGGGGAATAATTATGTCAAGAGCGCAGTGTGCGCAGGCCGCTGTAGCATTCCTGGAAACATGCACCGGCGTTGTACCTTCAAGGCGCTCGTTGCCCCTTGAGGCAGCGCAAATGTTTCCTTTTCAGTCGTCAAAGGAGGAGCCGCTCTCCCGCAAAACTTTGATAATCACCTGATCGCGGAAGCCGCGCCGCTTCAAATAAGCAATGTGCCGGCGGAGCGAGCTTCTGTCCATATCTGCCGCGCCGGAATCAGCTCTCCCGGCCAGCGCCCTACGGGCCAGGGATTCTTCCACTTCCTGGCTGTAAAATTGCGCGATCCCCTCCTCGGCCATATGGCGGGGGATACCCTTGGAGATCAGGGCAAAGCGCGCGCGCAGAGGCCCCCAGCCCCTGCGCAGGCAGCTTTCAACCAGTTCGCCGGTGAAGCTGCGGTCATCAATATAGCGCCACGCCTCCATCTCTCCCAGCACAGTGTCGATTGTGGCGCTGTTAAAACCTTTTCGCTGCAGGTATTCTTCCGCCTCCTGACGGCTCCTCCCCCGGTAGCTGAGCAACCGCAGCAATACCGATCTGGCTTTTTTCAGCGCCTGATCTTCCTGCAGACGGAGCATTACTCTCCTTTCCCACTTTCCGCAGCGGGCGCTCCGTGCGGCGGGGGCAGCCCGCTAAGTTGGCGAACCTTCAGCTCTATCTCTCTGCTCAGCTCAGGATGCTCTTTCAGATAGTCGCGCACATTTTCACGTCCCTGGCCCAGGCGCTCATCATTGTAAGAATACCAGGCTCCGCTTTTCTGCAGCACCTTCATATCGGTACCGATGTCGATGAGCGATCCCTCCGCGGAGATCCCCTTGCCGTAAAGGATGTCAAAATCAGCCACCTTGAACGGCGGCGCCACCTTGTTCTTGACTACCCTGACCTTGGTCCGGTTGCCGATGATCTCATCGCTCTGTTTCAATGCCTCCACCCGGCGCACATCGAGCCGGACCGAGGAGTAGAACTTCAAGGCCCGGCCACCGGGAGTGACTTCGGGATTGCCGAAAATGATTCCAACCTTTTCCCGGATCTGGTTGATAAAAACAGCCACAGTCTGTGATTTGCTGATCGCTCCGGATAGTTTGCGCAGCGCCTGCGACATCAAACGGGCCTGCAGCCCCACGTGCGCATCGCCCATATCGCCTTCAATTTCCGCCCGGGGTACCAGGGCGGCCACGGAGTCTATGACCAGGACATCAATAGCCCCGCTGCGCACCAGCGCTTCGGCAATTTCCAGGGCCTGCTCTCCTGTATCCGGTTGAGAGACGAGCAGCTCGTCAATGTTCACACCCAGATTGCCGGCATAAATGGCGTCAAGGGCATGCTCGGCATCGATAAAAGCGCAGTAGCCGCCCAGTTTTTGGGCTTCCGCAATGACATGCAGTCCCACGGTGGTCTTGCCCGATGATTCAGGGCCGAAAATTTCAACCACCCGCCCCCGCGGCAGTCCGCCTATGCCCAGGGCCAGGTCCAGGGAGAGGCAGCCGGTAGGGATTGCGGCAATTCCTGTAGTTGCATGCTGGCCCAGTTTCATGACCGAGCCCTTGCCGAATTGTTTTTCAATATGCAGCAAAGCCGCTTCAAGGGCTTTTTCTTTGTCCACTTGAAAAACCTCCTTTAGTGGATTCAGGTGATACTCTTCTTATTCTTGTTTCCTCCTTATTTTCCTCTATTTTTCCATCAACAAAATCTCTTTCAGTAATGTGTACATCGCACCCTGACGGGTCAGGCGACTCTCATAAAGACGCATCGATTCCGCCCCGGCCGGCCCCGTTGCAAAGCTGCTTTCCGCTTCGAGCAGGCGCTCCAGCTCTTTTTCCGGCAGAGGCCTGCGGACCCGCCCCAGGGTGATATGGGCCCTGAAAGGGCGGTTTTCAAAGGGGAAGCCCTTTGGGGCCAGCTCCCTTTCAAGGCGGGCGGCAAGGTTTTTTACTTCGGCGGCGCCCCGGTGGATCCCGGACCAGAGAGCTCTTGCCCGCCGCGGTGAAGGAAAAACACCGGCACCCCCGAACTGCAATTCAAAAGAGTTTGCTGATGCGGCGGCCCTGCGCATCGCAGCGGTAATGAGCGGCACCATCGACTCATCATGATCCCCCAGGAATTTCAGGGTCAGATGAAGGCCATCGGGACGAACCCACCTGATTCCGTCAAGAGAGCGGGCCAGGCGCATCTGCAGTTCCTGCAGCTTTTCCCTTTGACCTGTTGACGGATCCAGGGCGATAAAGAGTCGCATTGTTACTCACCTTTCTTCAGGAACAGCGCTGACAGCAGCCTGCTCCTTTTAACATTTTACAGCGGCCTGGCGGCTGCTTCAACTGCCGGATCGGCGGTTGAAGAATCGCTGCAGCGTAAACGAATCCTGTAGCTGTTCAATGCTGATGAGGTCGCCGGCGGTCAGCTCCATGCCGCCGTCGAGGCCGGGATTGAAGTAGAGGATGGCGGCGCTGTACGGGTTCTGATGCGGCGCCAGGAGGCCGCGGACCCCCGAGGCCCCGGTAGTCCCGGCGTTGACCAGGATAGTGGGGCTGTCTTCATCGAAATATATTCCTGCGCTGTGGGTGTGCCCGCAAAGGATCAGCGGCAGCTTTCCGAAGAAAGGCTCGGCCATCAGTGGGTTGTGGACAGCAAAAATATCGGGCGGCCTTTCACCTTCGAATATCCTCTCCCCTGCCTGCAGGCTGGCCTGGAGCAGTGTGTCCTGTGAGGGCACCTCCGCTGTGGGCTGCTCTGAGGCGGGATCAGGCAGGCCGGCAATGCTGAGCCCCTCGATTTCAATCCTTTCCTCTCCGATGATCAGCGCCCCTTCGCTCCGCAAAAGCTCAATGCTTTCCAGGCTGTCATGATTGCCTGGTAGAAAAAGATAGGGCAGCGGCAGCCGGGCCAGGCGTGCCGCCAGCTCTGTTTCAATCTCCGATCCGTAATCGGTCAGATCGCCTGTATCCACGATGAAGTTGATCTGAAAGGCTCCGGTGACTTTCTCGATGAGATCAAAAGCGGCGGGGTTGTTATGGATGTCGGAAACATGCAGCACCCGGATCTCGCCGCTGTCGGGAGGAGGGTTGATCTCACGGAGACGGCTGGACAGATTCTCCAGGTTTACCGCCATCACCTCGAGCTGTTCGCTTAAAATGCCAACTGTATCTTGCGCCTCACCGGCCAGGCGGATGATCCAGGGCGCCGCCGCCAGAGCTCCTTCAAAACGCGGGTTCTTAAAAGCGCTGATATCATAAGGGTAGATCAGTGTGGTTCCAAGGAGCAGCGCCAGCAGGAGCAGGCACAGAAGGCCGCCCGCCAGAGCACCCTGAAGCAGGCGCCGCCTGCTACCCCGGCGCAGAACAACCAGGAGCAAAGCGCTGCAAAAAAAAGAGATGATTGCCTGGCGGGCAAGGAAGTGAGCCGCTTTGTCCCGTAGCTCTCTTTGCAAAAATGAAATTGCCGGCGCAGCGGATAGCTCCTGCAGTGATGCCCGGAGCTGCCCGAGATCCACATTTTTCAGGGTAATTTCCAGAAGAAAAGGCGCATAGTGGGTCAAGGCGCGCAGCCTGCCGAAGGGCGGGAACACAATTACGGTTTCACCACGCAGAGAAGGAATCAGCGCTACGGTTATCTCAAAGGCGCCGACTTGAAAGGATGTTTCGCTGAAAAGGGCGGCGGCTGCAAAGAGGCCGGCCAGTGCCGCCAGCAGCACGAGAAAAACCGCTTTCTTCCTATTGCCCGTCAACATGCATGATCCTCCAGAGCATAGTCAGCAGGGACTGCACCGCCCTCTCTTTTACCGCCCTGCGCGTGCCGGGCAGTTCCAGGCGGAGACATTTTTCCCCGAAGGGGCCGGCGGCGGCAATGTAGACCAGGCCCGGCGGGGCGCCTGAGGAATCGCTGTCGGGACCGGCAATGCCGGTGATGGCGGCGCCGACTGAAGCGCTGAGCCTCTTCCCGGCTCCGCGGGCCATTGCCAGGGCAACAGCCTTGCTGACGGCTCCTTCCCGGCGGAGCAACCCGGAATCCACGCCCAGAAGGGCCTCCTTTGCCTCGTTGCTGTAAGTTACCAGCGAACCTTTGAAGAATTGGGAGCTACCCGCCACATCGGTGATGCTGTCCGCCGTCAGTCCGCCGCTGCATGATTCAGCCAGAGCCAGGGTCAGGCGGCGTTTTTTAAAGATCACCGCCAGGGCCCCGGCCAGCGTCTCCTCGCCCTCACCGTATATATATTTGCCCAGGTTCCGGCGCAGGCGCGCGGCACTCTCCTCCAGGAGCTCCGCCGCCTCCTCGCCGCAGCTCTTCAGCTGCAGCAGCACCTCGCCTCCCCTGGCCACAAGGGAAAGCAGTACCCCGTTGGGCAGACCGCTCTCCTTTATTTTTTCCTCCAGCAGCGATTCTCCGCAGCCCGATGTCCGGATAATCCTGGTCCGCCAGCCCTTCGCCGGGGCCTCCGCCTCCAGAAGGGGCAGGATCTCCTCCTCAAACATGGGGATCATCTCGACGGGTGGCCCGGGAAGGAGTATGATCCGGCACCGCTCGCCTGCGGGAATAACCTCGCCCGGGGCCGTTCCCCGGTGATTGAAAACAAGTCGGCCTCCTTGAATGAGCAGCGCCTGTTTGCGGTTCCCCGGAGGCATGGAATAGCCCCTGGCGGCAAACATCTGCTCCAGGCGGCGAAGCCATTCGGGGTGCAGGCGCAGGGGGCGCTGCAGTGCTTCAGACACAGCTTCCCGCGTCAGATCGTCCTCCGTTGGTCCCAGCCCCCCGATACAGATCACCGCCTCGCTCCTGAGCAGGGATTCTTTCAGCGCCCCGGCAATAGCGGGGATGCTGTCGGGCACCACCCGCTCTTCCCGCACCGGGAGGCCGCTGGACCATAGGCGCCGGGAAATATATCCTGCATTGGTGTTCTCCACCAACCCTGTTAAGAGCTCGCTGCCTATGCAGATCAGGTCTATCTGCACGCAAATCACCGCCATTTTTTGATTAATTATAACATGGCGCTAGCATGCTTCGCCCGATGAGCTTGAAATATAACGGCGCAGAGCTTCACCGCTGATCTTCTCTTTTTCGAGAATGGAGCGGGCAATTTCCCTGATCAGATCAATCTTCCCGGCCAGCAGGCTTTTCACCCAATGCTCCTGCTTCCCGATAATCTGCTGGATGGTGCGGTGCAGCAAGCCGGCGGGCAGATCTCCGGTGCTGACGACACCGAGCCGGGAGAGACCTGCGGAGATGATCTTTTTGGCCAGGTCAACAGCCTGGTTGAAATCATTCAGCGATCCGGTGCTGCCGTTGCCCAGAACAAGCCTCTCACTGCTCGATCCGCCCAGCAAAACGGCAATTTGCTCCTCCAGATGATCCAGAGTATAGATATAGTAATCACGTTCCGGCTTGTGGCGGACATACCCCAGGGCTTTACCGCGCGGTGTTATGGTCACCTGCGAGACGGAACCGGGCTTAAGCGCTTCGCTGACCAGGGCGTGACCCGTCTCATGAACGGCGATACGCCACAGCTCCTCTTCACCGGGTTTGCGCTCCAGCTTCTCGCCCAGGATAACCTTGTCAACTGCTTCCAAAAGCTCTTTCTCACCGATAGAACTTCGCCCCTGGCGCATGGCCAGGATGGCGGCCTCATTGGCCAGGCTCTCCAGATGTGCGCCGGAGAAGCCGAAAGTTTCGCGGGCAATCCTTTCCAGCGACACGCTCTGATCAACAGGCTTGTTATGCAGGTGCAGCTCTAAAATATGAATCCGGCCCTCCAGGTCGGGCAGATCCACCTGGACCATGCGGTCAAAGCGCCCCGGGCGGAGCAGGGCCGGATCAAGGGTGTCCGGCCTGTTGGTGGCCCCGATGACCAGGATGTTCAGATCATCCTTTACCCCCAGGCCGTCCATCTCCACAAGAAGCTGGTTCAGGGTCTGGTCGTATTCAAGGTGGCTGCTGTGGCGTCCGCGTTTCCCGCCGAGTATTTCTATTTCGTCGATAAAAAGGATGGCGCCCTTGCGCCGCTCATTTGCAGCTCTGCGCCGGCACTGCTCAAAGAGCTTGCGCACACGCTGCGCCCCCACCCCGGCATACATTTCAATAAATTCGCTGCCGGCGACGCTGATAAAAGCTGAACCGGTGTAGCCCGCCGACGCTTTTGCCAGAAGGGTTTTACCTGTACCCGGGGGGCCGATGAGCATTACCCCTTTCAAGGGGCGGATGCCCATGCGCTTGATTTCCTGGGGCCTGTTCACAAAGTCAAGTGCCTCCAGGAGCTCTTTTTTGGCTACATCCTGCCCCCCGATCTCGTTGAAGCTGATCTTTTTGCCTTTAAATCCACTGCCCACAGTATTCAGCCGGGGCGTTTTGAGCCCCGGAAAGGCGAAAAGGGCCAGGAACAGGCCCGCGAGGATGACCAGCGGGATCAGGCTGCTCTGGTAATAGAGCAGAATCACCAGCGCCGCCGCCCCCACTCCGGCTAACAGCTCAAGCATCTGCCGACCCTCCCTCTGTTAGCGGCGGCAGAGGTACCAGCAAATAAAGATAGTTGGCTCCGTCGCGCGCTTGCAGGTACAGGTAGCGAGAATCGACTGTTAAATCCTGGGCTGTGAGCCCGTACAGGGCGGCGCTCTCCTTTATTCTTTCGGCTGCGCTGCGATAGCGCCCGGATCTGACTGCTTCGTACAGATCGGGACTCACTGCTGCGGCGAAAAGATTGAGCCGGGCACTGCGCCGGTCCTTGATCTCAATGAGCAGCGGCCTGCGATAGCGCCCGGAAACCTCTTTTTCCACGGAGGTGACCAGTGTCTGCAGCTGACCCTGATAAGAATCATCGGGAGTGATTAGAAGAGCGGTGCCGCCATCGGTGGCGGTAAGCCCGGCGCCGGCCACACCTTCAATAAGGCAGAGCTTTTCAAGAAAGGGTTCTTCCCGGTAATATCGCCGGTACACGTGGCTGCCGCCGAAGAAGAGAACAAGAGCCGTCAGCGCAATGAGCAAAACTTTTGACCAACGCAGTTGGGGCACCGTCATCCGCTCCCTTGGTAGTTTACATAATGTATGTTTGATTATAGCAAAGAAGCGGCTACCGGGCAACAGATTGCCGGAAGGATGGGCATTCCTCTTTTTTGATCAGGTGGCAGACATTTCTGCAGACCCCAACAGCCTGCCGAAGAGGTCGTAGGCAGAGGCGGAGGTTACCGCTACTCTGGCTAAAGTGCCGGGCCGGAGAGGTTGGGAAGAGTAAAAATAGAGCAGCCCGTCAACCCCGGGGGCCTGAAAGGATGTGCGCCCGCAGTGGAGCGAACGCCTCTCCACGGCGCGGCTCTCGACGAGCACTGTGCATGTGGAGCCCACCAGGCTGCGGTTAAAATTGAGCGACGCATTTTGCTGGACCCTGAGCAGGGCATCTCTCCTTTTTTCCGCCACCCGGCGGGGGATCTGATCCTTCCGGAGGGCCGCCGCTGTCCCCCGCTGGCGGGAGTAGCTGAAGACACCCACCCGCTCAAAAGGCTTCTGCTGCATGAATGAGCGCAGTTCTTGAAATTGCGCAGGGCTTTCTCCAGGGAAACCCGTCAGATAAGTGGTCCGCAGAACAATGCCGGGGATGCGCCCACGCAGTTTTCCCACCAGTTTCACCACATCCTCCCGGCAGTAGCGCCGGCCCATGCTTTTCAGCACAGAGCTGTTTATGTGCTGCAGCGGCAGATCAAGGTACTTGCACAGGCGCTCCTCCCGGGCGATGAGATCAATAAGGGCGTTGCTCACCCGGGCCGGGTGGGTATAAAGGATCCGGAGCCGGAAACAGGATGGTATTTCCCCCAGTATCTGCGCCACAAGTTCACTCAACCCACCGGACTCCCCCAATTCGGTTCCATAAGCGGTGGTATCCTGGGCAACAAGGTTGATCTCGCGGGCGCCGCCGGCAATTAGCTGCCCTATCTCGGTGATGATATCCGCAGCGGGGCGGCTGCGCAGGGGTCCGCGCAGTGAGGGGATCAAACAGTAGCTGCAGCGGTTGCTACAGCCCTCGGCGATCTTCACGCAGGCGCTGTGCGGCGGGGCGGTCAGGAGACGGGGGCCCAGGCTGATGTAACCTGCCGGAGGGGGCGCAAGCAGGAGCTCCCGCTTTCCGGTGAAGCAGCTTTCCAGGAAGGCCGGCAACTCCGCATAGCTATGCACCCCGATGACTCCCCCCAGTTCGGGGATGCTATCCATCAGCCGCCTGCCGAAGCGCTGGGCCAGGCAGCCTGCGGCGATGATCAGGGGGCGCTTGTTGCTCCGCCGCACGACCAGGCTCAACAGTTCATTGATGGATTCCTGCTGCGCCGCCTCAATAAAAGCGCAGGTATTGACAATAACTGCATCCGCTTCCAGCGGGTGATCGGTAACCAGGTAACCGCTGCAGCCAAGCAGGCCCAGGATCTCTTCCGTGTCGATGCGGTTTTTAGCGCATCCCAGGGTTACGGCGGCCACTTTAAGCCCTTCTGTCATCGATATCTGCTGCTCCTGACTCATGCTCCTTCATTTTCATACATCAGGCGGAGTGCCCGGTCCGGGCACCGGCCCTAGCTGCGGATAAAAAGAATGTTGTGGGGATCTTTTTTGCCGCTTATCCCCTTCACTTCGATGCCGTTCAGGATAATCTTGATGCTCCGGGGGTTGCCCAGTCGAATCCAGATCTTTTCCGAAGCCTCAAGCGTCATCCCTTCATCGCTCCTCAGGTTTCGCGGTTCGAATTGTTCCCTGTCGTCCATGAGCGCCTTGATCCAGCAGGCTTCGCCTGAGGAGAGCTCCAGCTTCAGCCGCTCAGTATTACTTACAGTAAAAACTGTCTCCTGCGCAGTTGACTCTTCCGTGGAAAGCTTGATTTCAGCCTCTTTGACGACCGGTTCTGCTTCATCACCGCCTGCTTCTCCCTCAGAGGGTGGGCCGGGTTTTCCGGGGTCAACATGGCCGGCCTGGGAATTGGTATGGCTCTGTTTGAAAGGGTTTACCGGGCTGTCCAGGCTGGAAAGCCAGTAGCCGCCCGCAGCCAGGAGCAGGGCAAGCACAATAATCCCGTAAACAAAAGAGGGACTCCCCTCGCCTCGAGGCACTCGCGGCTGCGCCGACGCCTTCTCCACGGGAGCAGCCGGCTCTTCAGGTTCTGCCTCACCTTTTCGTCTGCGGTAGAGCTCCATCACTTCTCCCGGATCCAGGCCGATGGATTCGGCGTAGCTCCGCAGCGCTCCCTTAAGATAGACCTCACCGGAAAATTTCTTGAAATCGCCCCGCTCCAGCGCCTCCAGGTAATGCTGCTGGATCTTCGTCCGTTCACTGATTTCATGCAAAGAAATTTGCCGGTCCTGCCGGGAGCTTTTCAAAAAATCCCCCACTTTTTCCATAGCACTGGCCTCCTTTAATTTTAACGGCGGATAGAGGCTTTTTATTGATTTGCCTTTTTAAACTCTTCGTAAAGTTTGGCCGCCTGCTCGGGAGTGACAATTACCTCCCGCGGCTTGCTTCCTTCATACTCTCCAACAATACCCCGCCGCTCAAGATCGTCGATAAGGCGGGCCGCGCGGGTGTAGCCGATGCGAAAACGCCGCTGCAGCAGGGAGATGGAAGCCTGTCCTGTCCGCACGACGAGCTCCAGGGCGTCGGGAAAAAGTTCATCGGGTTCGAAAAGCTCTTCAGTCTCCGTCTCCAGCGAGTCCAGATCCACCTCGTATTCAGCCCACCCCTGTTCCTTGATGTAATCGGTAATGCGCTTGATTTCACGCTCGCTGACATAGGCGCCCTGAACACGGATGGGCTTCACCGAACCAACGGGGTAGAAAAGCATATCGCCCCGCCCGAGAAGCTTCTCCGCGCCGGCCATGTCCAGAATCGTTCGCGAATCGACCTGTGAAGAGACAGTAAAGGCAACACGGGAAGTGATATTGGCCTTGATCACACCGGTAAGCACATCCACAGAGGGACGCTGGGTGGCTATGACCAGGTGAATGCCTGCCGCCCGTGACATCTGGGCCAGGCGGGCAATGGAATCCTCCACCTCTCCCGGAGAGACGAGCATCAGGTCGGCCAGCTCATCAATAATAACCACATAATAGGGCAGTATCTCTCCATCGCGGCCCCCGGAGGCGACAAGTTTATTGTAGGCGCCAATTTCCCGCACCTCCTCGCGGGCAAACATTTCATAGCGCCGGTTCATCTCCTTGACCATGTTCCTGAGGGCCAGCGAAGCTTTTTTCGGCTCGGTGACCACCGGCATGAGCAGGTGGGCAATGCCGTTGTAAACACTCAGCTCCACAACCTTGGGATCGATCATCAGAAAGCGGACTTGCTCCGGCAGCGCCTTGTACAGGATGCTGATGATCAGCGCATTAAGGCAGACGCTTTTCCCCGAACCGGTGGAGCCGGCAATAAGAAGATGCGGCATCCTGGTGAGATCGGCGATGACGGGAACGCCGGTAATATCCTTGCCCAGACCTATGGTCAGGGGTGAACGGCTGTTTAAGAAGCCCGGATCCTCGATGACTTCGCGCAGATAGACCAGGGCAATGATCTTGTTCGGCACCTCGATCCCCAGCGCCGCTTTTCCCGGAATGGGCGCCTCGATGCGCACCAGCGGTGCAGCCAGGTTCAGCGCAATGTCGTCGGAGAGGCTGACGATACGGCTGACTTTTACCCCTGCCTCCGGCTGCACCTCGAAGCGGGTGACGGTGGGACCGGACTGGACATGGCTCACCTTGGCCTTCACCCCGAAGCTCTCCAGCGTGCTTTCCAGCAGCCTGGCCCTCTCCCGGATACCCTTGATCTGCTGCTGCTCGCCCAGGCGGCCGGGAGGGGCAAGCAGATCGGGAGAGGGTGTCATGTATGTGCCCGGCACCCTGAATTTTTTCTCCCCGGCAGCGGGCTCCCTGCCGTTTTCCGGCGGTTCAACAAGAGCCAGTCGCCGCTCTTTCTGGTAATAACCTTCCGGTGAGGCATAATCCCCTTTCCACCCCTCCGGGGTTGCTTTTGCACCCCCCGGGCCGTTCCGGGGCGGCTCCTGAAATCCCGGAAGTTCCCCCTCACCTGTTTCGATAATTTTTTTTTCCTCAGGCGCCGCTTCCTCTTCAGAACCGCTCATCAGAATGGAGTATAGCTCCTTCAGGTAAGCGCCTGCTTTTTTGAATATCTTGCCTGACAGGGCCAGCAATTTGCCCAGCTGCCTGAATATCTGGGTCACCGTGACATTCATGATCAGGAGCAGGGCCACCAGCGCCGCCGCGGCGATGACAATATAGCTGCCTATTTCCTTGAAACAGAAGAAAAGAAGCACGGCCATGGCCGCGCCGAGCAGGCCGCCCCCCATTTTTTGCAGACCCATATTCAGCATGGCCCGGTAAAAGTCCTGCCCGGTAAAAGCATCCACCTGTTCGAGCATCAGGGTGAAATGGGCCCTGACCGTGAAAAGCAACAGCAGAATTATGATGCCGATGAGCCGGGATTTAAGGTTAAAAGTCTGATCTGGAAGCACGATCCGCAAGCCCAGTATGCCGATCAGAAAAGGGATCACCACCGCGGTATCGCCGGCAATAATACGAAAAAGGTTATTCACAAAGAGCCCCAGCTCGCCGGCCTGCTCCGAGTAGGTCACGCCGGCATAGCAGAATACCGCCAGGGCAATGACCAGAATTCCTTTTATCTGGGTGCCGATCTCTTCGCGCAATCCCGACTGGGACCTGCCCTTTTTATTTTTGCCGCGTTTTCCCATATATTGCCTCCAGGGTTACATTATAACCTATTCCGCGGGGCCGGGCAAATCCCCCTCGATCCCCCGGTTAGAGGGGGAACCATCTTAAAAAGCCCCGGATAAACCCGCAGATATTTCAACGGGGAGATACCCACATGATCTACAAGAAAAATGAGGCGGCAATCACCGCGGCCCCCGCAGCCCAGCAGTAGTAGGCAAAGTAGTGGAATTTCTTCTGCTGCAGCAGGTGGATAAAAAGGCGTATGGCCAGGATCCCGAAGATGAAGGCGGCGACCGTCCCTGCAGTGTATTCAAGGAGCATGGTTTTTTCAATACCCGCTTTGATCATATCTTTGACCTCTAGAAGAGTGGCTCCGAATATAACCGGCGCAGCCAGCATGAAGGAGTAGCGCACGGCGGTGGCGCGGTCCAGCCCTCTCCAGAGAGCGGCGGTAATGGTTGAGCCGGAACGTGAAATCCCCGGGATCATGGCAATCCCCTGGAGCAGTCCGATCCAGAGGGCGTCAAGGGGCTTCATTTTTATAATATCTTTTCCACCCTCGGGCAGAAGCGTAAGCAGCTTCAGGATACCTCCGGTGACCAGGAGCGCCGCCCCCGTCAGCAGCAGGGAATGAAAGATGGATTCGATGAAATCGCCGAAAAGAAAGTAAAGCAGCGCCGTGGGGATGCATCCCAGTATGAGCATCAGCAGGAAGCGAAGCTGGGCTCTGTCCCTGGTAAATTTAAGCAAATTTAAAAAGTCGCGGCGAAATACCCAGAAGACCGCCAGAAGCGTTCCGAAATGCAGCAGTACCTCCAGGGTTACGCCGGTGCCTTCAACTCCGAAGATGCGCTGAAAAATCACGAGATGACCCGAACTGCTTACGGGTAAAAATTCCGTCAAACCTTGAATCACGCCCAGCAGAATTACCTTGATCAAGCCCATTGCTTCCTCCTTATGTCCCGAAAGTATGTGCATTTATCTTTTCTGTATTGAGGCTGATTATCCTGCAGGGGGCGGGATATTGATCTGCGGCAGATCCGTTCAGGGCCGGCGGCGGCCAAAACCGCGGTAGGTTGGCCTTTCCAGGCGCCTTGACAGCGGCGCCACAAGGGGAAGCAGCAGAAGGGCCCCGATAAAATTGTACAGGAAATGGGCGTTGGCCAGGCGCCGGGTCAGCGTTGAGCCACTTTTCACCGCGATGAAAACCAGGTCGGGGAAAAAGAGCATGGCCAGCGCCGTGCTGACAAAGTTGAAGAAAAAATGAAACCAGGCCGCCCGGCGGGCGGTGTCCTCCATCCCGATGGAGGCGATCAAGGCGGTGGAGCAGGTGCCCAGGTCCGCTCCGATTACCAGTGCAATGCCTGCAGGAAGGGTGATCATCCCTTCCCGGGCCAGGCCCAGCACGATCCCCATCACCGCGCTGCTGCTCTGCAGAGTGGCGGCGGCGGCAAAACCTGTGAGGATCGCCCGCAATGGCGTCTCTCCCGCCGCCTGCAGCGAGGCGGTGAAAAGAGCGCTCTCCTTCAGTGAAGCCAGCGCCCCGGTCATGCCGTCCATTCCGAAAAGGAGAAGGCTGCAGCCGAGAAGCGGCGCCGCGGCTTTCCGCGTGCCCCTGTGCGGCAGAAATAGAAAGAGAGCCGCCAGGCCGGCAAGGGGCAAGGCCAGCCGGAACAGCTCAAAGGAGAGCAGCTGCCCTGTAATGGTGGTGCCCACATTGGACCCGATGATCACGCCGCAGCTTTGCGAGAGGGTCATCACACCGGCATTGACCAGGCTGACCACCATAACCGTGGTCAGGCTGCTGCTCTGCAGCAGCGCCGTCACCAGGAATCCGGTGCAGAAGCCGCGCCAGGGGCTGCCGGTCAGCCGGGCAAGTATGTTTTTGAATGCGGTGCCGGAGCTGCGGGCGATGGCGTTGCTCATCAGGCGCAGCCCGCATAGAAATATCCCCAGATAAACTGCGGCTTTAAGCAGGCCGGTCCACAGCAACAGGGCTCCTCCCCTCCGGACGGATGCAGGCTCTCTCATTTTTACGCCCTGCCCATAGAAATATGCCATCGTGATTATATTCAGCCGGAAGCAAAGCCTGGAGCGCAAGATTACCGTTCCGGCTCCGGGAGACCTGAAAGCAGATCTATGATACGGCCGGGCTGAAACCGGGGATCTAGATAATCCTGGAGATCGCTGCTGATAAGTTGAATGATGCGCGCACCCGCAGGCGGAAGGGGTTCGACAATAATGGAGCCCCGGTGAAAGGGGATGCACAGGTGCGCAGGCCTGTAGCTGTCGCAGCCTTCAAAGATGAGTTCGAGGGGCAGGGCGGCATAGTGGATCATGGGTCCCCCTCCTCCTCCCGCCGCTCCTCAATGAGCCTGTTCAGAAGAGCGATGGCCCTGCCCAGCCCGGCGGTCTCGTCGATAAGCCCCACTTTGACCGCATCTTTTCCCACCAGCACTGTGCCGATATCTCGGGCCAGCTGCCCGGTGCTGAACATGAGCTCCCGGAATTTTTTTTCGGTGATCTGCGAATGCCTGGTGATGAACTGGATCACCCGGTCCTGCATTTTGTCGAGATACTCGAATGTTTGGGGCACGCCGATAACCAGGCCGGTGAGGCGGATAGGATGGATTGTCATTGTAGCAGTCTCGGAGATAAAGGAATAATCGCCGGCCACCGCCAGGGTCACCCCGATACTGTGGCCACCGCCCAGCACCAGCGTTACGGTGGGCTTGGAGAGGGTATCGATCATCTCGGCGATGGCCAGCCCCGCCTCCACATCTCCGCCGACGGTATTCAGAAGTACGAGAAGCCCCTCAATTTTTGGATTTTGCTCCACCGCCACAAGCTGGGGAATGACATGCTCATACTTGGTGGTTTTATTCTGCGGCGGCAGAGTCAGGTGCCCCTCGATCTGGCCGATAATGGGCAGCGCATAGACATTGCTCTCCAGCTGAGGCGCCTGGACCTGGCCCAGCTGCTGGATATTGTTCAGAACAGCCGCCGGCGCAGGGGAAGGCGGCGACTGGGTTTTGCAGTTTCGCCGCAACGGCTGCCGCTTGCGGCGGCTAAAATGAGACAAGCGATCGCCTCCTGCCAAGAAACATTTTAGTTTGCAGCAGATGGAGACAGCTTATACAGATGGTTGAATGTTGGCGCATGCCCCTACTTTAAGTATATGCGCGAAGTCTGATACCCCCGGTGCTGTTTGGGATTGCCGGTTCATATGCCCAAAAAGAAGTGCGGCCCGCCGGGCCGCCCTAAAAAATCTCCGTTCAATTACACCACTTTTACCGGCGCAGACTGGTCATGCCGGATCCTGCTCCGGCTTCTTTTTTTCAGTCTCGCCGTTGCGGATAAGCTCCAGGAAGCGGGGTGAGGGTTTGACCTTCCAGATATTGTTCTCCTGGAGAAGGGTCCATTTCTCGCTTCCCAGTGTTTTCTTTTCACCGCCTAAGTTCAGGGTGACGGAGAGCTCCAGGGCAGGTGCATCCCCGGCAAGATCAAGGGCGCCAATTTTCCATTCCGCAACCTTGCCCGGCGCGTTGAGCAGCCATTCACGATATGCATTGCCCTCTGCCGAATAACCCGCTTGCAGGGGATATGCCTCGCGCCACTTGAGCTTGCTCAGCGCTTCAAGATAGGACTCCACAGCTTCCTGCGGGGTCCTTCCCAGTGAATCGCGTCCTTTTGCCTCCCGCGCGCTACTGGATTGTTCATACCTCTCGAGGGCCTCGGACTCGCTGTAAAATGCTTCCCGGGGATAGTTCTCGTTTCTGGCATCCCAGAGCATATATTCATCAATTCCCAGCGCCATGGCGGCATCGATCTGCTGGCGGATCTGCGCCGCCCCGTAATGGATGAAGCCTTCACTGCCGTATCTGCTGCCCAGCCAGTTGGCGGTAAAAGCCTGCAGCCAGGGGCGGATGATGGCCGGATTCTTAACCGGCGCGGTGCGCTTGATGGCGTCGCTCAGGGCTCCGGTAATGGTGACGGTGGGATTGGTGTCAGGGAAGCGCAGGCCAAACCAGCAGGGGACAACCTTTCCTCCCTGGGCAACGGGGTAATAGTGGCTCGGATAGATCATGGGGCAAATATAGTCGCTGTTTGCCGAGAAATCTTCCCAGCACTGGCCGATATCGTCGGTGTCGCCCCAGGAGCTGGCGATAACGCCGAAGACATCATAAGCCACATGCACATTGTACGGAGCGAGCTCTACGCGCGCTTTCTCCATAAATCCGCGGATCGCTTCTGCCTTGGTCCGACCATTCCTGCCGGGGAAGTTGGCTACCTGCTCCACGTAGGCGGCTTTATCGGGAAAGCGGATATAGTCAAACTGTATCTCATTGAAGCCCAGCAGGGCCGCCTCCTTGGCTATGGCGATATTGTAATCCCACAGCTCCTCGTTAAAGGGGTTGCCATAGGCGAAACCGGCATCCTTGTACAGGCCGCCGCCCTTAAGTGGAATGCACCACTCCGGCTTTACCGTGGGCAGGATCTGGCTGTCCCTGAAAACGACAATCCGGGCTATGGTATAGATGCCCCTCTCCTTGAGCTCTTTCATGGTGGCCTCGATATCGGTGATGGGCACAGGCTCGTAATAGGCATCCATCTCGTTGATCGCGGCAATATCGCTATGGTAGGCCATCCTGCCCTTGTCATCCTTTATGTCGATAACCATGGCATTCAATTCTGTGTCTTCAATCAATTTTAACGTTCGCTCGTACCGTTCCCCGTAGGCTATGGAATGGCCGGTAAAGTAGATGCCCCGCACTTTGATGGGCGGGTTGTCCGGCTGGTCCAGGGGAGGCAGGGGCACAAAGAGAGAGCCCAGTTCCTCTTTAAGCTCCTCGTTGCGTCTTTCCCACTCCTCCTGAAGACGTTTGGTCTCCTCGGGATCGGGAACCTCCTCTCCGGGCTCATCGGGATCCAGCGTTTCCGAACTGACCCTGAGGCATCCGGGGGCAATGATGGCGAGCAAAAACAAGACTAACAGCAAGATCAATGAATATTGTTTGTGCAGCTGTTTCAGTAAGATGACCTCCCTTCCTGGTGCCGTCATTTAGAAACCACTATATCGGAATCTTATGTAAACATCGAGGTCGAAAAACCGCTTTCCCGGATTAAGAGGGCGCTTTCCCATCACCCGCAGGCCCTTATCGTCTGCCTGTTGTCGAAATAAGATATCATTGTAATTAATGGCATCAAAATGATCTGGTCCTACTAATTAATTCAGGTGCCGTTTCAAATTTCCTGCTTTACATACTATTAAATTTCCCTTAAATTCGACAGCGACTATCTAATATCCAGAAAAAAAACCGCCTGCAAGGGCGGTTTTTAATCTTTCCGACGGGATTATCTTAAGACTTGAATTTGCGGTCCAGCTTTTTCATCTTTTCAACAATGCCCCCGTATTCCAGCTCGGAATAAGGCAGCATGGCCGCTCCGGAGAAGCCCTGTTCGCGAAGCCCGGCGGCCTTGCGGGCTACCTTATCCCTGACATGGTCCCAGTAGGGATGCTCAAAACAGTCGACGGGTTCGGTAAATTTGCCCTTCTGGACACAGAACGCAGCCGCGGTGACAATGGGCGGTCCGTCGAAGAAAGAGGTGCCGCAGCCGGTCTTTACAGGCATGAGGGGTCCGGTGTGGCTGCCGCGCATGAACCCGGCCACATAGTGTCCGATACTGTAAGGAGAGAGAACCTCGCCCGCGGCGGGGAAGGCGCCCTGAACCCGGACCAGCATGACTGGATCGTCTTTCCCCGTATATGTACCGGCAATGTTGTGCAAACGGGTGGTGCTGGCCGCCGCCGCTATCTCACCGCTGTCCCGCGAATATATTTTGGCGACGACAAAGCGCTCATTGTCCCGCAACAGAGCGGCAATATCATAAAGATCCTCAGGAGCATTCAGCTCAATGATACGGTCCTTCTCCGTGCAAGCAACATCCATGATCACGAATTTGAAGCCCTTGCTCATCTTCGGCGAAAGGATCAGTCCAGAGCAGTGCATGGGATCGGCAAAGCCGAGGTACAGCGGCAGGTTGTACGCGCCGGGATCGGTTTTATCGGCGGCAAAAAACAGAAAGGGCTCGTTCTCCCTCTCTTCAAATTCCATCTCCGCAACGGCGGGTCCCAGGCCTTTGATGTTTCCTGAAAAGGAGTCTTTCAGCAGATCCTGCCCGGCGCCGTAGAGCCCTTCCTCTCTGGCCTTGGCTGTACCGGCCATGAATGCATTCCAGGCAAGTTCGTGTATGTCGCTGCTGCCGGTGCCTTTATTGTGAGAAAAAAGTATGGCGATGTCATCACCGGTGCTGCTGATCCGGTAATCGATGAACAGGCCGCCTTTTTCCTGTTCAATATGATGTCCCACCGTCTCCATGAGCGCAGCACTCGGCCTCAGGTGGCCCCCAATACTGCCGATATCGGCTTTGATCACACTTAATGTAATTTTCAACAACAAGCCCTCCCCGTGCTGTAAATGTTTAGGAGATAGGGTAATACCGGCCCTCTCTCCCGAATAGGTTACTATATTGTATTTATTCTACTATACTATTAGAAGATCCTTCTTGAAATAATGTAACACAATAAAAAAGGGCGGGTTGAGAATAAAGATCCCAAAATAAAATAATATTTAAAGGAAATCTGTTGAATTATCAAGAAGTTTTTAATACTTTTCTCTGCGCAGGTGGTTCAGGACATGACAAAAAATCCGGCGGCGCTGCTGCTTGAACTGTGGGCCGGCCAGGGCCTGGATAAGTTTAATTTACAGGTTTCCGAAGAGCAGGGCCTGCTCCGGCTGTCTGGCGCCGTGGACAGCTGGGAGCAGGTAGTCCTTGCAGGCCGCCTGGCAGGCGGGATCAGAAATGTCCGCGGAGTGGTCAATACAATAACCGCCGTCGAAGGCGGGCCGCCGTCGTACATTGCACCGGAAGGTGATCACAGCGTCATCGGCAGGGCCGATGTGGTCATCGTCGGCGCAGGCATCGTGGGCGCGGCCATAGCCAGGGAGCTGTCCCGTTTTCAGCTGGATATCGTTGTTCTGGAAAAAGAAGCCGATGTCGCCTGCGGCGCCAGCAAAGCGAACAACGGCATGGTTCACTCGGGCATTGTCCAGGAACCGGGCAGCCTGCGCAGCACTCTGAACCTACGCGGCAGCGCGCTTTTCGAAAACCTTTGCCGCGATCTTGATGTTCCCTACCGGCGCTGCAACCTGGCGGTTATCGTGTTCAAGGATGAGGAGCTTTTTCTGCTGGAGATGCTGAAGGCGCGGGGGGAGATGGACGATATTCCCGTTGAGCTGGTGGGACCGGAAGAGCTGCGCTTCATGGAACCGGCGCTCAACCCCGGGATCAAGGGAGCCCTTCTTGCGCCTACCACTGCAATGACCTGCCCCTACAAGCTGACAATCGCCTGCGCTGAAAATGCCGCCGCCAATGGGGCCGTATTCTACCTGAATACAGAGGTAACCGCCCTGAAAGGGGAAAAGGGCTCTCTTAACAAGGTGGTTACCTCGCGGGGCTCTTTTATGACAGGGTGCTGTATCAATGCCGCCGGGGTCCATGCCGGAAGGATCGCTGAAATGGCCGGTCCTGCGGAATTCACCATACACCCTCGCAAAGGAGAATTCATCATATTTGACCGGGAGTCTGCGCCGGAACATGCCTGCATGGCCACCGGGATTCTGGAGATAACCCGCGACCCTTTTACCAAGGGCGGCGGCACCATGCTTACTGTGGACGGCAACCCCGAATGGGGGCCGACGGCCATAGAGATGGCCGATCCAGAAGACACCTCAGTTTCACGGGAAGGGCTGCAGCGAATTATAGAAAAATTCGGCCCTCTCATGCCCGGCTATGATTCCTGGGGCAACATCATCACCTTCTTTGCCGGCATCAGGGCGGCCACCTATACCGAGGATTTTCATATTGCTCCTTCAAAAGAGATGAAAGGGCTGATCAATGTGGCCGGAATCCAGTCCCCGGGGCTTGCGGCGGCGCCGGCCATTGCCGGGATGGTTTTGGAGATCCTGAGGGAGGAGGGAAATGTGCCGGCAGAGAAGACAAATTTCAACCCGCTCCGGCGTGAACCGCCGCCCTTCAACTCCCTTTCACCGGCCGAACAGAACAGGCTGATCCGGCATGATGAACGCTACGGGCATATTGTTTGCCGCTGCGAGCAGGTTTCGGAGAGAGAAATTGTAGATGCTCTGCACCGACCCCTTCCCGCCCTGACCCTTGATGCGGTGAAGCGGCGTACCCGCGCCGGCATGGGCCGCTGCCAGGGCGGTTTTTGCCTGCCCAGGGTGCTCTCCATCATCTCGCGGGAGCTGAATATTCCGCCGGTGCAGGTGACGAAAAGCGGTCCGGGCTCGCCTTTGTTCAGCCGCCGGACCAAGGAGGATCCTCTGCCAAAGGGGGTTTTTGCTCCATGAGCCCGGGGCAGGTTGCGGTTATCGGGGGCGGGCCTGCGGGAATGGCCGCCGCACTGGCTGCAGCTGAAGCCGGGGCCGGCGATGTTATTCTCCTCGAGAGGGATCGGGAGCTGGGCGGCATTCTGAACCAGTGTATTCACGACGGTTTCGGCAACCTCACCTTTGGTCAAAGTTTGACAGGACCGGAGTATGCGCAGCGTTTCATCAAAGATCTGCAGGAGCAGAGGGGGATCAGGGCGCTCACTGGGACTATGGTTTTGCAGCTGGATCCTGACCGCCGGATCCGCGCGGTGAACAGGGAAAAGTCTTTTGAACTGCAGCCCGGCGCGTTGGTCCTGGCCATGGGCTGCCGCGAGCGCAGCCGCTTCCAGGCAATCCTTCCAGGCTACCGCCCGGCGGGCATCTACACAGCCGGGACGGTGCAGCGTTTGATCAATATGGAAGGCCTGATGCCCGGTGAACGGGCGGTCATCCTCGGTTCGGGCGACATCGGCCTGATCATGGCCCGCCGCCTTACTCTAGAGGGGGCCCATGTCTGCGGCGTTTTCGAGATAGCGCCCCGTCCCGGGGGGTTGACCCGAAATATTGTGCAATGTCTCCACGATTTTGGGATTCCTCTTTTCCTCTCCCATACCGTTACCTTTGTTCACGGCAAGAAGAGGCTCAGCGGGGTTTCGGTGGCGCCTGTTGA
Organism: uncultured Syntrophomonadaceae bacterium; assembly: GCA_964441025.1. Taxonomy (GTDB): domain Bacteria; phylum Bacillota; class Dethiobacteria; order DTU022; family DTU022; genus JAAZIN01. The sequence goes on along the minus strand of CAYTXG010000002.1, from coordinate 58,374 downwards.
CAGCCTGGGAAGGCCGCTGCCGGAGCAGGAGCGCTTCATCGCCTGCGACACCCTGATCCTTTCAGTGGGGCTCATTCCCGAAAACGAACTGTCCCGGAGCGCCGGCATAGCCATTGATCCGGCCACAAAAGGGCCGCGGGTGGATCAGGATATGGCCACCAGCCGGCCGGGCATCTATGCCGGCGGTAACGTGGTTCATGTCTATGACCTGGTGGATCATGTGAGCAGGGCGGCTGCCGCCGCCGGCAGAGCGGCGGCCCGCTTCGCAGCCGGATTCAGGCGCGGCGGCGGCCGGATCGCGCTTGAAAGGGGAGAAAATGTTGCCGCTGTGACACCGCAGCAGCTCAGCCTGCCGCTGTGCGAGGATGAAAAGGTAGATCTTTACATTCGCGCCCGCTCCGAAATTCGCGGCGCCGTTTTAAGCCTGCTGGTGCGGGACAGGCTGCTGTTTCGAAAAAAGCTGCGCATGGCCCGCCCCCCCGAGATGATTCACCTTGAGATCGACCCCTCTCTTCTGAAGGACCTTGCCGGTGAAGAGCCTGTTGTCTGCATGATTAAAACTGAGGAGGCGAAAAAGAGCTGAGCCGGGAACATCATTTCACCTGCATCGTTTGCCCGCTGGGCTGCCTGGTGCGGGTTCTGGAAGGCCCTGAGGGTCCTGTCGCGAGCGGGCATGAATGCGGCCGCGGCGAAAAATATGCCCTGCAGGAGCTTTCGGATCCCCGCCGGGTTTTGACGGGTACAATCAGGGTAACCGGCGCCTTTCTTCCCCGGCTGCCTGTAAAGACATCCTCGCCTATCCCAAAAAAATTAGTGCTGGAGGCTTCGCGGGCGCTGGCGAAGCTCGGTGCAGCGGCGCCGCTGCATTGCGGCGATGTTATTGCAGAAAATTTTGCCGGCAGCGGCGCGGATCTGGTGGCCACGCGCACATTGCTTGAGTCACGCGAGTCACGGGGACGGTGACTTTGACTCACCAGGTAGCAAATGCTGTCTATAAATCTACATCTTTCCTGGCAGTTCTTTGTACTTCGACCCTGATATATTTGGGCGAGGCACGCCTCGCCCTTATACATTGCTAGTCGCCCTTCACTTCGATAACTACCGGCATGATCATGGGGCGGCGGCCTGTTTTTTCAAAGAAATATGACGCCGCTTCATCTCTTACATGCGACTTGACGACATTCCAGTCAATGAGCTGCTGCGGGCTCAGTGCGGCCAGCCGGCGGGCCACCTCCCGCTTTGCCTCCTCCAGCATCTCCTCGGACTCGCGGACATAGACGAAGCCGCGCGTGATTATTTCAGGGCCGGCCAGGAGCCGTCCTTTTTTCGGATCCATGGCCGCCACAACAATGACAATCCCCTCTTCGGCCAGCAAACAACGATCCCGGAGGACCACGCTGCCCACATCGCCCACACCCAGGCCGTCAACCATGACCTTGCCCGCAGCCACTTCACCGGTTATGGAGGCTTTACCCCCGTCGAACTCCAGCACCGTTCCTGGATCGGTGAGAAAGATATTCTCGCCGGGTATGCCTAATTTCTGTCCGATATAGGAGCAGTGAACCATGTGGCGGTATTCACCGTGCACCGGGAGCAGGTAGCGGGGTTGAATGAGGTTAAGCATGAGCTTGATCTCCTCTTCACTGCCATGTCCGGAAACATGTACCCCGGAAACGGAGCGGTGGATCACTTTTGCCCCCCGGCGGAAAAGGTTGTTTACAGTACGGGCAACAAGCTTTTCATTGCCAGGAATGGGGTTTGCCGCTATAATCACCGTGTCACCCGGGATAATCTCGATCTGTTTGTGCCCGGAGGTGGAGATGCGGGTCAGGGCGGACATGGGTTCGCCCTGGCTGCCCGTGGTCAGTACAACAAGCTTGTCAAGGGGGATCCGGTTGATCTGGTTCAACTCCACCATCATCGACTCGGGGTAGTCAAGATAGCCCAGCTCGGAAGAGATCCGCACGGAGTTTTCCAGGCTGCGCCCAGTCACGCAGATTTTGCGGCCGTAGCGGAGCGCCGCATCAATGACCTGCTGAACGCGATGAATGTTCGAAGCGAAAGTTGCAAAGATGATCCGGTCCCGGGAGGTGCGGAAGATATCATCAATCGTCTCCCCCACTTCACTCTCGGAGGCGGTGAATCCCGGGCGGTCGGCATTTGTGGAATCGATCAGGGTCAGCAGAACATTGCGCTGCCCCAATTCCGCCAGTTTGTAAAAATCGGTAAGCTTACCATCTACAGGGGTGTGGTCGAATTTGAAATCGCCGGTATAGACTACAACACCGGCGGGGGTATTCAGGATCACGCCGACGGTATCGGGGATACTGTGGTTTGTCCTGAAGAATTCAAGGCGAAAATTATTGGACAGGATCAGTTCCCGGCCCGCCTTGATTTCATGCATCTTCACCGGGGAGAGGTGCTCATACTCCTCGAGCTTTGCTTTCAGCAGTCCCAGTGTAAGACGGGTTCCATATACCGGCACCGTCAGCTCCTCGATAATGTAGGGGATCGCCCCGATGTGATCCTCGTGCCCGTGTGTTAGAATGATTGCCCGCAGCTTATCCTTGTTTTTCATGAGGTAGGAGATATCGGGCAGCACGATGTCAATGCCGTGCATCTCCTCCTCGGGAAATTTGAGACCGGCATCGAGGAGAATGCTGTCACCGTTGCATTCAAAAAGAAACATATTCTTCCCGATCTCCCCAACACCGCCCAGTGGGATTACCCGCAGGCTTCTGTTTTTCTTTTTCAAACTATCAATACTCCTTCTAAATTTTTATATTTGTTCAAGCACTCGCCATCTCGCGAATGCGCAACAACTCCTTCAGCGAATCCAGGGGCTCCCCATCCAACGGCAGCAGCGGCAGCCTGGGGGCGCCCGCATCAATGCCGATGAGGTTCAGTGCCGCCTTGACAGGTATGGGATTTGCCGCAGTAAACAGGCCCTTGAACAGCGGAAGCAGAGCCAGGTGCATGCGGGTCGCATCCATGACCCGCCCCTGCTTGAAGAAATCGATCATCGCGGCAATCTGGGGTCCCACCAGGTGGGAGGCAACGCTGACCACACCAACAGCCCCCACACTGAGCAGGGGTAGCGTCAGCGCGTCGTCGCCCGAATAGAGGCTGAAGCCCGGCGGCGCCTGGGCGCAAATACAAGAGGCCTGTTCCAGGCTGCCCCCCGCCTCCTTCAGAGCCACGATATTTTCGATCTCCGCCAGCCTGAGAACCGTATCCGCATTCATATTTACGCCCGTTCTTCCGGGAACATTGTAGAGCATGACCGGCAGATCGGTTTCCCGGGCGACGGCGCTGAAATGACGGTAAAGTCCCTCCTGCGTCGGCTTGTTGTAATAGGGAGTTACCAGCAGAACGGCTTCAACACCGCACCGCGCCGCCGCACTTGTCATTGAAAGAGCCGAGGCGGTACAGTTGCTCCCCGTGCCGGCGATAACCGCCGCTTTCCCCTCCACCGCCTCAACAACGGCGCTGTAAAGCCTCACCTTCTCCTTCGCGGTCAGGGTGGGTGATTCCCCTGTGGTGCCGGAAACAACCAGTCCTGTGGAGCCCTGTTCAACAAGATATCGGGCCAGGCCCGCGGCTCCCCTGTAATTTACATCCCCTTTTTCATCGAAGGGGGTTACCATTGCCGTAATCACAGTACCCAGTGATGCTGACAAAAAAAGCACCTCCTAATTATAACATAAACGGGGGCGAATCATAAATCTATAGCTGACCCGCCCCGGCCGGGTCCTTGAGCGGGCTAATCAGAACAGGCTGCAGCTGCCGTCCCGACAGCGCGGCCTCCGCCGCCGGCAGGATCAGTCCGGCTTCCGCCACAAGGGAGTTGGGCTTTTCTGCCGGGTTATCCTGTCCGAAGGGTACCATAAAAATATGTTTTGTAGTGAGAATGCGACCAAGGTTCAGTGCATTCAAGCCCAAACCGTCATTTGTGGAGATGGAGATAAGTAGCGGTTTTTCATTACGCAGCTGGGCCTTGGCCGCCATGAGAACAGCGGTATCAACAATTCCACTCGCCAGTTTTGCCATGGTATTGCCGCTGCAGGGGGCAATAAGCAGCAGATCAAGCAGTTTTTTCGGTCCTATGGGCTCCACATCCACAATGGCGGTCCAGGGCTGTCTTCCGGTGATCCGCCCAATATTACGGCGTAGCTCCACAGCAGTGCCGAACCGGGTGTCGGTCTGTTCCAGTGTCGGAGATAGAATGGGAAAGAGAAGTGCGCCGGTCAGGGCCAGTTTCTCCAACTGGGGCAGGATCGCCCCAATGGTACAGTGGGATCCCGTCAGCGCCACCCCGATCCGTTTACCTTCAAGTATGGACATCTTTGCTCTTCCTTTCAGGAGTATCTACAGTTTGGAAAGTCTCCGCTATGAGGCGCCGGTAAATCCGCGCCAGGTTAAGCCCCGCCGTTCGCGGAGCAGCCTGCCCCGGCAGGGAAGGCAGCAGCAGCGCAGTCAGGCCGTACAAGGCGGCTGCGGCAAAATCAACACCACCCGGCGCTGAAGCAATATCCAGGATGAGCGCCTCTTTTTTCACCTGCTTCAGAAGGGCGGCAGTTAGAAGCGGCGCCGGGGCCGTGTTGAAGATGAAATCAGCACCGGTAAGCGCGTCCTCTCCCTCTGCGATATAGTAAGGGCGATAGCCGGCGGAGAAGGCCAGCGCCGCGCACTCCCGCCGCCTCACCAGGACCCGTACCCGGGCGCCCAGGCCTTGCATCGCCCTGGCCAGAGCTCCGCCGCAGCGACCCAGACCTACAACCAGGGCGGTGCTGCCGTGTACAGTTACCGGTGAAAGCTCCATAGCTTTCTGAATGGCCCCTTCAGCTGTGGGAATGGCGTTGAGCAGTGCAAGCTCTTCCTCCGCACCGGTAATTACCAGGCGAAATTTTTGACCAAGTCTCTCCCTGAGTCCCGGCGCAACCGCGCCGGCCAGCAGCAGCGCTCCGGAAGGGGCATTTTCAAGACAGGGGAGCAGAGGAAATTTGCCCCCTGCAAAGGGCGCGCTGACACTGCCATCGGCTCTGAGGCCCGAAAGCGGGGCGATGAACACACCGGCCAGCGCAAAATCCTCCTCAACAGCCCGCCAGCCGTGATCTAAAACCGGCGAGGCCTGCTCGAAACCGGCTGCCTTGACCTTCAGCCCCGATTCTTTCCAGCAGCGGTAAAGTTCTATTTCCCGCCTGTCACCACCGCAGAGTATGATCATTTTATCCTGCCAGGGCAAAGCCGGCCCCTCCTCCCGAGCCTGTGTCATTTTAGTATATGAGACGGCAGGAGATTGCGTTAAAAAAAACCCGGGTGAAACCCGGGTTCTGAATATCAGGTGATGATCTGTCGGCCGGCTAGGAAACGCGGTGAACCTCGACATCGGAGGCGCCGTGTTCGCGCAGGATGGCACCGGCCTCCTCCACCATTTTATCTTCTGCTTTCATGCTGACCAGGATGCCGCCCTGGCGGACCTGTTCCTCAAAGAACTCTCCTCTCTCTTCAGGGATGCCGAAGTCTACCAGTCCGCCGGCAATCCCCCCGGTCACTACACCCGTCAGGGTGGCGGCAATGGGGCCCGCTGCAATAATGGGTCCCACACCGGGTATGAGGAGAGCGCCCACGCCTGTCAGCAGACCGGCAATCCCGCCCAGCGCTCCGCCGGTGAAGGTGCCTTCGCTCAGATCCTGTCCGCCCATGATTCCCTCTCCGCCTGCCTGCTCCTCCTCCCTGGCGATGAGTGAGATGTCGCGATCAAAACCCTGTTCCTTCAGCTCTTCAAGGGCCTCTTCAGCTTTATTCCGGTCGTGAAATATGCCCAATACAACTTTGCTCATCCTTTTGCCTCCTTTAGTTCACAGTCTAAAGGATATTATCTCCGGGGTGAGCAGATTTATGCTGTTTTCAGGACCGGGCGACTCAGCCTTTCTTTATTGATATGATAATAGTATCCCCGCCGATCTTCACCACGCCGGACCAGGGGATGGTCACCTCCTCGCGGTAGCCGAAACCCAGCAGTGAGCCCTTCCCGGCCAGAAGCAACGCTTTGATCTCCCCGCTGCGTTCATCTATAAGCAGGTCGGCACGTCCGGCAGGCCCCCAAAAGTTGCCTTCCTCAATATCAACCAGCTCCTTGCGAGCCAGTTCGCTTAAGCGCATTGCCGCCCTCTCCTTATTGATCAATGCCGGTGTGCCCCAAACCGCCCTCCCCACGCGCTGTCTCCGGGAGCGCAGACGCCGGAACAAGCTTGACCCTGGGAATGGGACAGAGCACCATCTGGGCGATGCGATCTTCACGGCGCACTGTAAAGGGAGCGGGCCCCAGATTGATCAGGATAACCTTGATCTCGCCGCGGTAGTCGGCATCCACCGTGCCCGGTGAATTCAGCAGCCCCACGCCGAAGCGGGCCGCCAACCCGCTCCGTGGGCGGATCTGCAGCTCATATCCCGGGGGAACGGCCGCTTTCAAGCCTGTGAGAATGATCTCAACGGCTCCCGGTTTCAGGACAACATCGCCGGTAACAGCTGCGTGTAGATCCATTCCCGCCGCTCCAGCTGTCATGTAAGCCGGCAGGGGCAGCCCCCGTCCGTGGGCCATTATTTCTACCGGCAGCTCCACAATCTCTTGCTTCATCTTCATCAGCCACCCTTGTTATATTTGGCAGGCCCGGCCCTCCAGGTAGCGGCGTGGGCTTTCAATGAGCCCCGGTGCTCCGCTCCCGTTCAAGGCGCCCGCAGCAGCGGCTGGCTTTCAAACGTGGACCCGGCTCCGCCTCTCTAGAATACGGCGGGCGCCTCCTTTACTCCTGCCAGATGCGAATATCGATACTGCCGCCCCAGTTGGAGCTGCGGATCAGGATGAGCCTGTCGGTGTTGTTGCGAAATCTGAAGTCCAGGCTGTCTGCGACGGTGGCGTCCATGCCCGGAGGCACATATCCAACAGGCTGGCTGTGCGGATAGCGTTCCACTACTTCCAGGCCGGCGCTCAGAACAGCATTGTAAAGGGTGGTGGATACCTGGCAGACCCCACCGCCCAGTCCGGGGACTACCGCGCCGCCCACGATGATCGGAGCATGCCGGTAACCCCGCTCCGCCGTGCGAGGCCCGTTGGCCTTGTTGAAGGAGAAAATTTCTCCCGGCAAAAGCAGGCAGTTGTTCAAAGAGGCGGTGGCGAGAATAATATTGGTGACGCGCCCGCCGCTCCCGCTGATCCAGGTCCTGAAAGATCCGATCTCCCTGTCGATGATTTCAAAATGAGCGGCTGTTATCTCGGGATCCAGATGGATCAGCCGGGGCAACAGCCTGCTGTTTGGCGGGGCTGCCATGATTTTCTCCATAGTAGCCGGGCGGTCAATGAGGCAACCGGTTACACCGGCGGTGATCTCGCCGCTGTGGGGATCGATGAAAGCATTGCGCGGCACAAGGTCCACTTCCGCCGCCAGAGCGTCCACCAGGGCTGTAACCTCGCGCCTGGAAAGTCCTCCAACGGCCTTCCCCTCCAGCTCCACCCCGCGGCGAACGCGGTCCGCCCCCATAAAGAGGTTGGGACAGCAGGCGGCGCCCATCCAGAGCAGGGCCAGGCTGCAGAGCAGCGCCGGCAGAATCGAGCCCGGTCGCTGACGGGGGAGCCGGAAAACCTCTCTCATCGCAAAAGGCCGGGATCAAAAAGCTCCGCAGCGCTGACAACGGAGAGTCCCTGTTCCTCTATCCAGGGCAGAATTTCACGCAGCAACTGCACCGTGTCCGCAGTGGGATGCATCAAGATAATCTGCCCCGGAGCAAGGTTGCGGGTAATCCGCCGGCGCATCACTTCCACCCCTGGTTTCTGCCAGTCCACCGTATCCAGGCTCCACAGCACGGTGCGCATCCCCTGCCTGGAAACGATCTCCAGCATAAGCGGATTGTATTCACCCCTGTGCGGGGTAAAGTAAAGGGGGTACGAACCCACGGCATCATAGATGATTTCGTTTGTTTGCCTGATGGAGCGGGCCATCTCCCAGGAATCGAGCTCGGGGAAAACTTCGTCGTCGGCATAACCGTGATTGCCCAGTTCATGTCCGGCGTCTGCAATCTGCTGTATAAGATTTTCATGCTTTTCCGCCCACCTCCCCGTGAGGAAAAAAGTTGCGCGGGCCTTCTCTTCCTGGAGCAGGTGCAGCATTTCCGGTATAAATTCCTCCCCCCAGGCCACGTTGATCATCAGCGAGATGCATGATTTGCGCGCGTTGCCCCGCTCAGACGGCAGTGCCGGATAGTGATCCCAGCGCAACTGGGGAAGCAGTTCGCGGAATACAGGAAAAAGCCTCTCCCCGGCCGCGGCTTTCATCACCGCATCAACAGTCGCCTCCTGATCTATTTCCAGCCCGTTCAGTTCGGGGATGATACGCTCAGCTGCCGGATCTATTTCAGCGCTTACGGGATCGCGACCCTGGCTTGCAGCCATCCGGGTGACAACCTCAGCCACCTCAGAAGGAAAGAGGCGCTCTACCGGTTCGCCCTGCAGAGTTACCCCGGGTTGGACTCCTTTGAAATGACGCCGCAGCGGTTCATCAAATTGAGAATAGAGCGCCGCCACCGCCGCCACAATCAGCAGCGCCGTGACGGCCCATTTCCACCACCGCCCCCTGGACCTGTTTTCCGGCATTCCTCCCCGCTCCTTTCCTGTTTCCGGTATTTATCTACCCACAGCCGGGCCGGGCCAGGTCCGGCTTTTGAGCAGATCTGATACTTTCACCGCTTCCAGGCCCCGCCCGCGCACCATCTGCAGTATTTTCGGCAGCGCTTTGAGAAGGAGCGGCGAGCCCGCCCTGAAGTTGATTATTGCCCCTCCCTGCAGCCTTTTACTTACCCTTGCGCTCACTTCGGCGGCATCCTGGCTGATATAATCATATGACTCCACAGACCAGAGCACGGTGCGGCAGCGGCACCTGCCGGCCTGCTCCAGGACCGCGCCATTGTAAAGCCCCTGGGGAGGGCGAAAAAGGCGGGGGCTGTATTCCAGGGTATCCTGCGCAGCTTCGTTGAACCCTTCAATTTCCCTGACGATCTCCTCCCCGGTGGCATAAAGAAGGTTGGCGTGGTTCAGCGTATGATTGCCGATCTCATGACCCCGCTCCAGGATCGCTTTTGCCGTCTCCACGTTATTCTCCAGCCATATGCCGGTGAGAAAAAATGTAGCCTGGACCTCCTCCTCCTGAAGCAGATGCAGAAGATTTTCCACACCGTCGCTGCTCCAGAGCGTCTCAAAGGTAAGGGCCACCTGCGGCGGCTCTCCCGGCGCAAAATAGATCGCGCCCGGGGGTCCGGAGGAAAGCTTTTGCAGGGCGCCGGCAATAATCATCCCGCCAATAAGCATAAGCAAAACAAGGCCGAATTTTTCTGCCCTGCGCCAGGTTCTGAACATGGCAGCAACCACATCCGCGCTTTTTTTGATCTTACCTGTTAAATTCTATGCGCCTGCTCTGTGGTTATGCGGCATAAAAAAAACCCTAGAGGCTAGGGTTTTTCTTTTGAACGCTGCGGGGGTCGCTGTCGCCGCCCCCGGTCCCTGTCGCGCGGCGGCAGTCCCGGCGGCCTGGGCAGCAGCTCCTTGCGTGAGAGATTGATCCTTCCCTTTTCGTCGATATCTGTGACTTTAACATCGACTTCGTCCCCGAGGTTGAGCACATCCTCGGTCCGCTCCACCCGGCAGTGATCCATGCGCGAAATGTGCAGCAGCCCCTCCTTGCCCGGAAGCACTTCGATAAAGGCGCCGTACCTTTCGACGCGGGTAACCTTGCCGGTGTAGACCCGCCCGGGCTCAACATCTGCAGTGAGCGCCCCGATCATCTCCTGCGCCTTCCGGCCCGCTTCGGGGTCCACGGCCAGGATGTAGACCTTGCCGTCCGATTCGATGTTTATTTCAACACCTGTCTCCGCGGTGATTTTATTGATCATGCGCCCGCCGGGTCCAATCACATCGCGGATTTTATCAACCTCGATCTGCATGGTGATCATCCGGGGGGCATAGGGCGACAGTTCGGGACGCGGCTGATCGATTGTCTGCTGCATAATCTCCAGGATGTAGCGGTAACCGCGTTCCGCCTGCTCCAGAGCCCGGGAGAGAATCTCCAGCGAAATACCCGTTGTTTTGATATCCATTTGCAGGGCGGTAATCCCCCCGGCTGTTCCGGCCACCTTGAAGTCCATATCGCCAAGAAAATCCTCGATCCCCTGGATATCAGACAGGATGGCCACCCTGTCCCCCTCCTTGATCAGCCCCATGGCGATGCCCGCTACCGCCCTGTCAATGGGAATACCGGCATCCATAAGGGAGAGCGATCCGGCGCAGACGCTGGCCATTGAGGTGGAACCGTTTGACTCCAGCACCTCCGACACCAGGCGAATGGTGTAGGGGAACTGCTCCTCGCCGGGGATTACAACCTCCAGCGCTCTCGCCGCCAGGGCGCCGTGACCGATTTCGCGTCGTCCGGGACCGCGCATGAAGCCCGCTTCGCCCACACTGTACGGCGGGAAATTGTAATGATGGAGAAAGCGCCTGGACTCCTCTATCCCCAGCCCGTCAAGTATCTGGACATCCCGCGGTGCGCCAAGAGTGCACACATTGAGCACCTGGGTCTGCCCCCGGGTAAATATGGCCGAACCGTGCGTGCGCGGCAGCACGGACACTTCACAGCTGATGGAACGGATCTCCTCGGGTTTACGCCCGTCAGGGCGCAGCGACTCGTCGAGGATCATGGCCCGCATCGTCTCCTGGAGCACCTTTTCAAAGAGATGCTTTATATCGCGCTCATTTTCGGGGTACTTCTCCAGGAATTTCTCCATGGCCTCATCTTTCAGCGCAGCCAGCTGCTCTTCGCGTTCCTGCTTGTCAGCGTTGCGCAGGGCGCCGTTGATCCTGCTGCGGAAAAAGGGCTCCACTTCCGCAGCCAGTTCGGGCAGCGGCTCAAATAATGTGAGCTCTATCTTGGGCAGACCGGCCCCGGCCGTCATCTCCTCCTGCAGGGCAATGATCCCCCTGATTGCCGCATGCCCTGCATCAAGACAGGCAAGCAGCTCCTCGCGGCTGACCTCGCCGGCTCCGGCTTCGACCATGGTCACGGCATCCCTTGTCCCCGCTACAATGAGATGGAGAGTGCTCTTCTGCGACTGCTCCAGGTCCGGATTGATCACCGGTTGCCCATCAATCAGCCCCACAATGACTGCGGCAATAGGGCCGCCAAAGGGGATTTTGGAAATTGAAAGCGCCGCCGAAGCGCCGATAATGGAGAGTATTTCAGGCGGGCAGTTCTGGTCAACGGAGAGAACTGTGGCCACGATGTGGATGGAGTTGCGCAGCTCCTGCGGAAAAAGGGGCCTCAGCGGACGGTCCGTCAGTCGGGCACTGAGAATTGCTTTCTCCGTGGGCCGTCCTTCGCGCTTGATGAAACCGCCCGGGATCCGGCCCACGGCGTAGAGCCTCTCCTCATAATCAACGGTAAGGGGGAAAAAATCAACCCCTTCGCGGGGTTCATCCGACATGGTCGCTGTTACCAGAAGCACTGTTTCGCCGTAACTGATTAAAACAGCCCCCCCGGCCTGTTTAGCCAGGCGGCCTGTTTCAAGTTTCAAGGTTCTGCCTTCCAAATCAAGCGAAAATGTATCCAAGCTGATAACAACCTCCTTTCACTTCTTTTTATGAAATGACCTATTTCCGCAGTCCCAGACGGGCAACTACTTCCTGGTAGCGCTGCGGATAGTTTTTACGCAGATAATTAAGAAGACCGCGCCGCTTTCCCACCATCTTCAGCAATCCGCGCTGCGAGTTGAAATCTTTCTTATGCGCTTTCAGATGCTCCGTCAGCGTGTTGATTCTCTCGGTGAGCAGGGCAATCTGCACTTCCGGCGAACCGGTATCGCTTTCGTGAACCCGGTAGTGTTCAATAATCTCCTGTTTCTTATCCTGGCCCAGCATGATTCTTACCTCCCCTGTCATTGTTTCGCCGCAAGCCAAGAGGAAGGGCGGGGTGCCTTGAACCTAGCCTGCGGTTCATGTCAAAAAAATTTTAACACAGTTAAAAGTAAAAGTAAAATCAACCGCCTGGAGGACGAATAAAGCGGGGCGGCTCCACGAAACGCCTGATATGGGCAAAACGCTCCCGCGCCTCCCTCCTTCCCCTGGCGATATCTTTCCCGATCTGCTCCCGCAGCAGCAGGGGCGAGGAGAAGCTGCGGGTGTCGCGCAGCCGCATCAGGAAATAAAGGGTGATCTCCCGGCCATAGAGATTGCCGTGAAAATCAAGGATATGGGTCTCCACGGATAAGGCGCTGTCCCGGAAGGTGGGGTTTGACCCCACGTTGGTGAGGCCGAAATAAAGAGGCTGCTCAAGGCCGCCCACGGCGGTGAGGTACACGCCTGCACCGGGCCAGACCAGCTGCGACGCAGGGACTATATTGGCGGTGGGATAGAGCAGCTTTTCGCCGCGGCCGTGGCCCGAAACTATTGCACCCCGGCGAAAAAAATAGTAGTTCAGCAAAAGGGCCGCCTGCTCCACCGCTCCTTCCTCCAGAAGTTTTTTAATCGCCGAGCTGCTGATTGCGGCTCCGCCGTCCTGCTCCATGGGGCATACTGTAACATCAAAGCCCATGCTTTTCCCATACTCCCGCATCAGCTCTTCTCCGCCGGCCCCCCCCTTACCGAAGGTGTAATCATCGCCTATGGATACCCCGCTGATTTTGAATCTTTGCAGAAGGACCTTCCGGACAAATGCTTCCGGTGACAGGGCAGCCATTCCCGAGGTAAAAGGCTCCTCGATTAGATAGTCCAGTCCCAGCTCAGCCATAAGCAGGGCTCTTTCTTCCATGCCGCTAAGGAGACAGAAACGTCTCCCGGGGTGAAGGATCATGGAAGGGTGGGGCTCGAAAAGCAGCACCGCGGCGGTCCTCTCTCCGGCGCAGGCCTTATTTACGGCGCTGCGGATAACCGCCTGGTGACCGCGGTGTATGCCGTCAAAATTGCCCAGGGCCAGATAAAGTCCCTTTTTTTCAAAACAGCTGTCCGGGCGGCAAATGATCTCCATGTTCCCTCTCCTCAGGGCGCCAGGAATTTTATTGTTCTTAAGAACCGCCTGGACCCGCATACATGGATGCGGGCCAGGGCTTTGAAAAGGCCCCTGGAGTCATAAACCCGCAGAGGCTGTATGTCGACTGCTGCCGCCCCGGGCGCCACCTCAGCGCCCTGCCCCGGGCCGCTCCAGGGAACCGCCCGACCGGCGCGAAGGTCTTCTATGATCCCGTCAGAGACGGTGAGAGCATCAAAGTGCTCCAGCGCCAGCTCCATGGGCAACAGCAGATCTACCAGAGAGCCGGATGCAGCTGCTTTTTCCAGCCCGGCTGGGGAGTGGGCGTCGCGCAGGTCAAAGGGGCCCACAAAGTGCCTCTCCAGCCCCTGAAGGTGCGCTCCGCAGCCCAGGCGTCGCCCCATCTCTTCTGCCAGAGCCCGGATGTAAGTTCCCCTTGAGCATTCCACCTCGCAGATGATCTGCGGCGTTTTTTCCGGAGAAAAGGCCAGCAGGCGGAGGCGGTAGATGTGAACGGTGCGCATTTTTACGGGGACTTCATCGCCGCGGCGGGCATAGCTGTACAGCGGCCTGCCGCGGTATTTGGATGCTGAATATGCCGGCGTCTCCTGCTGCTGCAGGCCCGTCAGGGAAAGAAACAGCTTTTCAATATCCCCTTTGCCCAGCGGCGGCGGCTCCTGCCTTGCGAGTACCGCCCCTTCGGCATCACCCGTTGCGGTGGAAACACCAAGAGTGATGGAGGCACGGTATCCTTTTTTCAGATCCATGATGTATTCCGCGATCCTGGTAGCCCTGCCCAGGCACAGCGGCAGCACTCCCGTGGCCGCGGGGTCAAGGGTTCCGGCATGCCCCACTTTGACGCCCGGCACCAGCCGTCGCACTTCTGCCACGATGCGGTGCGAAGTAATTCCTGACGGTTTTTTCATATTGATTATCCCATTCATCATCTATGCATTCCACCAGCCGTATTTTGCCGCCTCATCAACAGGCGCAGCCCTAGGCAGGGCTGCAAACGGCTGCCAGGGCTTCACGGAGAACCTGATCCTTTACGGCGCCGTATTCTCCTTTCAGCCTGCATCCGGCGGCGCGGGTGTGCCCGCCACCGCCCAGCTTCCCGGCCAGTGCGCTGACATCAACACTTTTCGAGCGAAAACCCACCTTTATCTCGCCGTTCCTGTCTATGAAGAACATGATTCCCATCTCAACGCCTGAAATATTTCGGGCGTAGTTGATCATCCCGTCAAGTTCGTCCACCGAAGATCCGCACTGTTCCAGCATCTCCCTGGCAGCTGTAATTACGGCGATCTTCTTTCCGCCGTAAAGCTCAAGGGTGTCCAGAACCTTTTTTAGAACAAGGTAGTACGAAAGCGGATGTTCGTCAAAAATATGTTGCGAAATCGTCCCCGGGTTCAGCCTGTGCAGCTCCAGCAATGCAGCCGCCGTGCGGTGAGTCCCGGCGGTGGTATTATCATACTTGAAGGATCCTGTGTCGGTGGAGATAGCCACATAAAGCGATTCGGCAATGGAGTAAGTAATCTCCAATTCCATCGCCCTCAGCAGGTGAAATATAATCTCCCCTGTAGCCGCGGCGGCAGGATCAACAAGATTGACGGTGCCGAAAGAGCGGTTGGTAACATGATGATCGATATTAATCACCAGACCGGCGCGCAGGATCTCATCTTTGAAGTAGCCCGTCCGCTCCAGGTCGCTGCAGTCGAGAACCACTGCCGCCGCCTCTCTGTCCCAGCGCTCCGGCTCGGAGGAGATCTTTTCACTGCCCCTCAGAAAGGTATATTTCCCCGGGACGGCGGCGGGTGTAAAGAGGCGCACACTCTTGCCCAGATGCATGAGCGCCTCCCCCAGGGCCAGCAGAGAGCCTATACTGTCCCCGTCGGGCTGGATATGGGAGATGAGGTTGAGGGAGCCCCTTTCCCGTAAGAGTTCCATCACAGTTTCGCGGTTGTTCATGGCTCCCCGTTATCCTTGTGCAGCGATTTTAAAACGCTTTCTATATGGGCCCCGTATTCCAGGGAGCGATCCTCGGCAAAATGAATTTCAGGGGCGTACCGCAGCCGGATGCGCCTGCCTATTTCACTGCGCACGAAGCCCGCGGCTCGCAGCAGCGTCAGCATGGTCTTCTCCTTTTCTGCTTCATTGCCGTAGATGCTCACGTACACAGTGGCGTGCCGCAGATCCCGGGAGAGATCTACTCCGGTGACGCTGGTCAGCTCAGCGATGCGCGGATCTTTGATCTCACGTGCTAGAATCCGGCTGATCTCCTTTTTCATCTCCCCGGCAACCCGCCGGACCCTGTTCAAAGACATGGTTTTTACCTCCCTACCCTCCGGCCCCGATCAGTTAACCTGCTGCATGGTGTAGGCTTCGACAATATCGCCGTCAGCTATATCATTGTACCCTTCAAGAAGGATACCGCATTCAAAGCCGCTCAATACCTCACGGACATCATCTTTGAAGCGCTTGAGCGAGGCCAGTTTTCCCTCGTGGATTACTACGCCGTCTCGGATCAGGCGCACAAGCGCATTGCGTATAATTTTCCCTTCAGTTACATGGCAACCCGCAATGTTTCCAATGCGTGAGGCCTTGAACACCTGTCTGATTTCAGCCTGTCCCAGGATCTGCTCCCGGTAGACGGGTTTGAGCAACCCGCGGACCGCCGCCTCGATATCGGCAAGGGCTTCGTAGATGACGCGATAAAGGCGCAGATCAACCTGATCCTGCTCCGACAGGCGGCGCGCATTATTATCGGGCCGCACATTAAAGCCGATAACAATGGCATTTGAAGCGGAAGCCAGCATCACGTCCGATTCATTGATCGCCCCGGCGCCGGCATGGATCACCTTGACCTGGACTTCATCCAGGCTCAGCTTCATGATGGCCTCCTGGAGCGCCTCCACCGATCCCTGTACATCTCCCTTGATCACAAGGTTGAGATCTTTGACCTCTCCCTCCTGGATCTGCTTGAAAAGATCGTCCAGGGTGATCCTTTGCCTGCTCTGCGCCGCCGCTTTCATCTTGTGCGAGCGCCGCTCCGCAACCTGCCTGGCAAGACGGTCGCTGGTTACAGCCTGAAACCTGTCCCCGGCCAGCGGCACATCGCTCAAACCGAGCAGTTCCACCGGAGTGGAGGGGCCGGCCAGCTGCACCCGCTCTCCCCTGTGATTGAGCATCGCCCGGACCTTGCCCGTTGCGGTGCCGCAGATGACGGGGGAGCCGATGCGGAGTGTTCCGTCCTGCACCAGGACCGTGGCCACAGGCCCCCTGCCCCTGTCAAGATGGGCCTCGATCACCGTTCCCCTGGCTGCGCGCTCAGGATTTGCTTTCAAGTCGCCCACCTCGGCCACCAGCAGGATCATCTCCAGAAGCTCGTCAAGGCCCTGCTTCTGCAGCGCGCTCACATTGACGTAGATTGTATCTCCGCCCCATTCTTCCGGAACAAGGCCATTCTCCGAAAGCTGCTGCCTGACCCGCTCGGGGTTGGCGCCTGCTTTGTCGATCTTGTTGACGGCCACAATGATGGGCACCTCCGCCGCCCGGGCGTGGTTGATCGCCTCCACGGTTTGCGGTTTGACCCCGTCGTCGGCGGCCACCACGAGGATGGCCATATCGGTAACCTGGGCGCCCCGGGCGCGCATTGCGGTAAAGGCTTCATGCCCCGGTGTGTCCAGAAAGACAACTTTCTTGCCCGCCGTCTCAACCTCGTAGGCTCCGATGTGCTGGGTAATTCCACCCGCCTCACCGGCGGTTATGTTTGATTCCCGAATGGCATCCAGCAGCGATGTTTTACCGTGGTCAACATGGCCCAGCACCGTAACAACGGGATTGCGGGCCGCCAGGTTTTTGCCCGCCTCCTCATCATCGCCGAGCAGCTCCTGCTCAACGGGATCTGCAACAAATTCCAGATCAATTTCATATTCCTCCGCTGCAAGCTCGGCGGCTTCGGGTCCCAGGGCCTGGTTGATATTGGCAACAATGCCAAGGTTAAGGAGGCTGGTAATAAGCTCCGCCGGGGTAACTTCAAAGAGGTTCGCCACCTCCCCGACAGTGACGCGGCCCTCGATTTTCACCCGCCGCCGTTTCTTTTTCACCGCCGCTTTTTTGGCGGCCGGGGCGGCTACCGGTTTGCGCCCTTTTTCCACCTCTGGCGCAGCTTTATCCACAACTGCAGCTTCCTCCGGTGCCGCCACGGCCGTCCGCTCCTCAACCGCTGCGGGCGGCGCCTCTTTTTTTGCCTTATCCTCAACGCGCTCTGCCTTGCCGGTCAGGATGGCGACTACACGCCGGGCCTCTTCATCTTCCAGCGTGCTCATATGATTTTTAACCCTGATCTCCATTCCTTCCATGATCTCGATCAATTTCTTGCTGCTGGTTCCCAGTTCTTTGGCCAGCTCATAAACTCTAACTTTAGCCATTCAACACACCTCCATTAAAAGCCCTCCCTGTAGAGACCTTTAAGATGTAAAATCGCTCTCCTGTTCAAGCAGCTCCTTTAGTGCGGCAATAAGTTCGCCGGAAAGGGGTCGCTCCAGGTTTTTCTCAAGCCTGTTGCCTTTCAGCGCTTTTACCAGGCAGGTTTCCCGACGGCAGATATAAGCGCCGCGGCCGGACATTTTACCGCCCCGATCCAGGAGGATGTCGCCCTCCGGAGTGCGTACCAGGCGCAGCAGTTCCCGTTTCGGCTTTTTTTCCCGGCAGCCGACGCAGATCCGTAAGGGTATTCTACGCTTTTTGGACATTACAATTCCGCCTCCCTAAACCCGCTCACTCTTCCTCCGGCGAGCCCTCCGCTTCATCATCCGCGGCGGCGGCAGGGAGCACCTCATCCGCTGCTGCAGCAGGCTCTTCAACCTCCGTCTCCTCTGCCGGATTTTCATCCTCTCCTGCGATGCCCAGGCCAAGCGAAGAGAGACGCTGCTGGGCTATCTCTGTTTCGCTGCAGATGTCGATCTTGAAGCCGGTGATTTTCGCCGCCAGGCGCGCATTTTGTCCCTCCTTACCGATGGCCAGTGAAAGCTGGTTGTCGGGAACTATGACCAGCGCCTCTTTATCGCGCAGCTCCACCGAAACCACGCTGGCCGGGCTGAGAGCATTGCCTAGATACTCCTCCGGGTCCTCGCTCCACCTGATAATATCGATCCTTTCGCCTCGCAGCTCGCTGCTGATGGCCTGGACACGGCTTCCCCGCGGCCCTACACAGGAGCCCACAGGATCCACATCCGTATTCCTGGAATAAACGGCCAGCTTGGCCCGGTACCCCGGTTCACGAGCCGCAGCCTTTATCTCCACAATCCCCTCGTAGATTTCCGGAACCTCAAGCTCAAAAAGCCTTTTTAGAAAACCCGTGTGATTCCGCGAGAGTATGATCTGGGGCCCCTTGCTGCTTTTCCTGACCTCCACGATGGCGGTTTTGATCCTCTCATTCATGCGGTAGCGCTCCCGGGGGAGCTGCTCCTGTAGGGGAAGGATCCCCTCCACCCTTCCCAGATCGACAATGACATTTCTCTGCTCAAAGCGTCGCACTGTCCCTGTGATAATATCTTCAACCCGGTCCAAAAAATCGCTGTAGATCAGCTCCCGCTCTGCTTCCCTGATTCTCTGGATAATCACCTGCTTGGCCGTCTGGGCGGCAATCCTGCCGAACTCCCTGGTGGTAACCTCCATCTCGATATTGTCGCCCACCTGGCAGCGGGAATCATAGACGCGGGCCTCGTACAGCTCCACCTGCTGGTGAGGCAGCTCCACCTCCTCGACAACCTCCAGCTGCGAAAACACCTTGATCGTTCCGCTCTCCCGGTCAACGCTTACCCGCACATTGCCGGGAGCCTGGAAATTTCTCTTGTATGCCGAGACCAATGCCACCTCCAGCGCTTCGAAAAGCACCTCCAGCTCTATCCCCTTCTCTTTTTCTATAGCTTTCAAAGCGGAAATAAGCTCCTTGCTGTTAACTGAAATTTGGATCTAACCTCCTTTCTGGGCCTTCACACTTAAGGCCGGAACCATAAGTGGGCTTTTTTAATTTTATCCAGCGGTATCCTGATCGTTTCCTCTTTTTCAGTAAGCAGCTCCACGGATTCCTCTCCGGCGCTGATCAGTTCGCCGCCAAAATATTTCCTTCCCGCCACCGGCTCACTGGTATATATTTTTACCATTTCCCCCTGATAACGCTTAAAGTCGCCCTCTCCGTCCAGGGGACGCTCCACGCCCGGCGAAGAAACCTCCAGAACATAGCTCCGGGGAATGGGGTCGTAGGCGTCAAGAAGCCCGGAGAGGCTGCGGCTCATGGACTCGCAATCGGAAATAGTAACACCGCCAGGTTTATCAATATAGACTGCAAGATGCCCTTTCTTGCCGGCGCTGTACTCCAGGCGGACCAGCTCCAGGCCCTGCTCTTCGGCAAGGGGTCGCACCAGCCCGATTAATCTCTCTTTCAACTGCTGAACAAACATAAGCCCGCTCCCTTCAAAAGAGGCCTTTTAACAGGAAAGAGTGGGAAAACCCACCCTTTGCCGTGAAACCTGCTTCACCTTTAAAAGAGTATCACAAAATAAGCTGAAAAGCAAGGAAAAGGAAACAATTTGTCTCTACTTAAGATGGGGGTCGATCCTGGCGGCATATTTGAGGATCTCCCAGTACATCTTCCCCCTTGCCGCAAGACCTTTCCAGAGCCCAAGCTTCTCCTCTTTCATCAGGTGCGAGAGATCGGGCAGGTTGACCAGGGCTACAGGGAGATTGTTCTCCTCAACATAGCGGTGCAGCGCCACCTCTACCCCAAAACGCGAAAGATCGAGGTCGGAAATACGATTCAGCAAATCCCGCTGCAGCGCCCGCTGTCCCGTCAGGTATGGAGCCACTTTCTGGGCCAGGTCTGTGGCAACCCGCCCCTTTTCAAACAGACCCAGGCTCATCACGGCATCGCTGTTCCGGATGGGTTCAAGGAGTGCCAGGATATGCTCCTCCGTTAACCCGATCAGATCGGCATCCAGAAAGAGAATAATCCCCGAACGGGTTTGCTCCAGTCCTGCTTTCATGGCGCCGCCTTTGCCCCTGTTGTCTTTCAATTCCACTATTTTTACCCCGTTGAATTGCCGGGCTGCTTCTACAGTGCCGTCGGTGGAGCCGTCACTGACGACAATAACCTGGTGGATAAAGCTGCATTTCGTCACCACTGCCAGAACGCCGCCAATAGTCTTCTCTTCGTTGTAAGCTGGTATTATTACAGATACGCGCACATTTCAACCTCCCGGAAGTTATCGTCCTGATGAACAGTGAGATTAACGATCTGCAAGTTCTTTCAGCTCTTCCTGCAGCGCTTCCAGCAGCATATCCTTGGGCACGGTGCGGACAACCTTACCGCGGCGAAAAAGGATGCCGCGTTTCTTGCCGGCAGTAATACCGATGTCTGCTTCCCTGGCTTCGCCGGGCCCGTTGACGGCGCAGCCCATCACCGCCACTTTCACCGGATGGGGATAACCCTGAAGCAGTGCGGAAACCTTTTCAACAAGAGGGAGCAGATCCATACTGCAGCGTCCGCAGGTGGGACAGGAGATGATCTCGGGCCCGGATTGCGGGCGCAGCTGCAAAGCCTCCAGTATCTGCCTGGCTACGCGGACCTCATGCACGGGATCGGCTGTCAGGGAAACACGCAGGGTATCCCCGATCCCTTCAGCCAGCAGCGTTCCGATGCCCACGGCCCCTTTGACGGTTCCGCTTTCCAGCGGTCCCGCAGCTGTAACGCCCAGGTGCAGCGGGCTTTTCACCTGGGGAGCAATAAGGCGATAAGCCTCGATACTGGTGCGCACATCGGAGGCTTTAAGAGAAATAACAGTTCCGTAAAAACCTGTTTTCTCAACGACTTCCAGATATCCCAGCGCCGATTCAACCAGCGCCGCGGCGGTAACGCCGCCGTATTTCTCCAGCAGGGGACGCTCCAGGGAACCTGCATTCACCCCGATCCGCAAAGCGGCGCCACGATCCCCGGCCCTGCGGCAAAGCTCACCCAGCAGTCCCTTGCCGCCCATATTGCCCGGGTTGATCCTGATCTTGGCCGCACCCTGCTCCAGGGCCATGTAGGCCAGGCGGATGTCAAAATGGATATCGGCAACAAGAGGAACGGGGCTCTCCTGCACCAGTTTGCCAAGGGCACCGGCGGAGTCGCTGTCGGGCACAGCCACCCGGACCAGCTCACAGCCCGCTTCCCACAGCCTCCGGATCTGAACCAGGGTGGCGGCTGTATCGCTGCTCCTGGTACTGGTCATCGATTGAATGACTATCGGAGC
Source organism: uncultured Syntrophomonadaceae bacterium (assembly GCA_964441025.1). GTDB lineage: Bacteria > Bacillota > Dethiobacteria > DTU022 > DTU022 > JAAZIN01. The sequence goes on along the minus strand of CAYTXG010000002.1, from coordinate 37,016 downwards.
ACCGCCGCCCATGGTCAGATCGCCCACTTTCACGGCAATAGAGCTGCGGCGCGCATAAGAGTCCATTGTCTGTTACCTCCCCGCGGCCTAACGGCCGGGCATAATATCCCATCGGATCAGATCATTGTAAGTGATAAGCAGGATGAGCAGGATGAGCAGGGCAAAACCGATGAAGTGGATCAACCCCTCTTTCTCCGGATCCAGCGGCCGCCCGCGCAAAGCCTCGATGAGCAGGAACAGGAGCCTGCCTCCGTCAAGGGCGGGTATAGGTAGAAGATTGACCAGTCCCAGGCTTATGCTGATCAGCCCCGTCAGCCAGAGCAGGTTCACAAAACCTGTCCGGGCCACCTCGCCGATGGCAATCACGATCCCCACCGGGCCGGTGATATCAAGGGGCAGCCGCCCGGTGATTACCTGAAAGATCGAGGCGATAATCATGCCGAAACGATCGAAACTCTCCCTGAGGGCCCCGCTGAAGTTGTACCTTTCCATAATGGGGGCGATACCGATCTTACCTTTTCCCGTTTCGGGCTCCACCGCGGCGGTGAGCGAGAACTCCTTGATCACTCCACCGCGCTTTACCAGGATAAAGATATCCGCGCCCGGATACTTTTCAATGGAGCGAACGACCTCCTCCCATTTTGCCACCGGCTCGCCGTTAACGGAGGAAATCTCATCCCCTTCGCGCAGTCCCGCGCTTTCAGCCGGAGTCCCGGGCAGGACTGCGCCTATAACGGAGCTCTCCAGCTGCTGTACGCCGATAAAGAAGAAAAATATGATAAAAAAGAGGAGCAGCGACAGGAGCAGATTCATCACCGGCCCCGCAGCCAATATGGAGGCTCTGCGGGCTGTAGATTTGCTGTTAAAATTACCCTCTTCCTTTATCTCCTCCGGGCTTTCGCCGAGCATGCGGCAGAATCCCCCCAGGGGAAAAAGTCGCAGCGAATAAGCGGTATCCCCTTTCTTCCGGCTTAGCAATTTTGGCCCGAATCCGATGGCCAGCTCAAGCACTTTCACCCCGTTCAGGCGGCAGGCGATATAGTGCCCGAATTCATGAACAAAAACCAGGATGCCGAAAACAATAATTGAAGCAATAAGCGTCTGCAAGGGATTTCAACTCCTGTCTGCGGACCGGCGGGACAGAGCTGCGGCGCAGCTGCGGGCCCACCTGTCTGCTTTCTCGAGATCATGCCGTTCCGGCTTCAGGATTACAGTGTGTTCCTGCAGCACCCGCTCGATGAAGCGGGAGATATCCAAAAAACCGATCTCGCCTTTTAAAAACAGCTCCACCGCCACCTCATTGGCGGCATTCAGGCAGGCGGGCGCCGTACCCCCGGCCTCCATGGCCCGGTAAGCAAGGTCCAGGCAGGGAAAGCGGGCCCGGTCCGGCTCTGCAAAAGTTAGATCCTGCCTTAAAAAATCGAAACGCGGCCAGGGATTTGCCGTTCTTTCCGGATAGCACAAGGCATACTGAATGGGCAAACGCATATCCGGCGGACCCAGTTGCGCGATTATGGAACCGTCTATAAATTCTACGGCGGAATGAACAGCGCTCTGCGGGTGGATCACCACCCTGATCTTTTCGAGGGGCACCCCGAAAAGCCAGTGGGCCTCTATTACCTCAAAACCCTTGTTCATCAGCGTCGCCGAATCAACGCTAATCTTGGGCCCCATCCTCCAGTTCGGATGAGCCAGCGCCTCTGCAGGGGTGGCGCGGGCCAGCCGCTGTTCATCCCAGTCTCGAAAGGGCCCACCCGAGGCGGTAAGCCAGATCCGGCTGACCCTGTTGATGGGAGTTCCGCCCAGAGACTGGTGAATAGCGGAATGCTCGCTGTCCAGGGGAAGGATTTTCTCCCCATTCAGAAGTCCTTTTGCAGCCAGCAGCTCTCCGCCGACGACAAGCGCCTCTTTGTTGGCCAGGGCCACGGTTTTCCCCGCTAGCAGGGCTTCCAGAGTTGGCGCAAACCCGCTGAAGCCGACAAGGGCAATGACCACGAGTTCAGCAGAGGGGCAGCGTGCCGCCTCAATGAGCCCGCCGGGGCCGCTCTCGACCCGGCAGCCCAGGCCTCTGAGAGAATATTCCAGTTGAGCGGCCTCCGCCGGATCGTTCAATACCGCCAGCTCTGGCTTAAAACGGCGCACCTGCTCTTCAAGCAGCTTGCTGTTGCTTCCTGCAGTAAGCGCCACTACGCGGCAGCCGCCGCCCAGGTGTTCGACAACTTCAAGTGTCTGGCGCCCTATTGAGCCGGTAGCGCCCAGCAGGGCTATATTTTTTAACATGTTTGTTTTTCGCCACCCAGAAAATATATACCCAATTTTTTATCTGATAAGTATAAAAAAGCAATAGACCATGGGAGCGGTGAAGAGAAGGCTGTCAAAGCGATCCAGGACCCCGCCGTGGCCCGGGATCAGCTGACCGGTGTCCTTCGCTTCAAAATTTCGCTTTACCGCCGATTCCAGCAGGTCGCCCAGCTGGGCAAATACAGCGATGCCCAGTCCCAGCAGCGACGCCTTCCAGGCACTCAGTCCGATCCAGACAGGAAAGAGATAAGCAGCAAGAAGAGCCAGGATAATATTGCCGGCAATTCCGGCACAGGCCCCCTCCACTGATTTTTTGGGGCTGATCGCAGGCGCCAGGCGCCTTCTCCCCCATTTCAGCCCGATAAAGTAGGCAAAAGTGTCATTTGCCCAGACTCCAAAGAGAAGGAGAAAAGTATATGTAAGGCCCTGCGGCAGCTGCCGCAGCAAGATCATGTAGCCCCCAAAAGCGCCAAGATAGATTATACCCCAGAGAATTAGTGCTGATTCCTGGATGGTTGTCTTATCATAGTAGATCAGGAAAAGTATGGCCAGGCCGGCCACGATGAATATAAGCGCCGGCAGGACAAGGTCAACCTCCAGTAGCGTTCCCAGGTACAGCGCAAGCAAAAATATAATTGTTCCGGCATAACCGGCGGCAGGCGGAAGGTGGAAACCTTTTCTTTTCAGCAAAGCCGTGTACTCACGCATTCCCAGGATTACCACCAGGATGATGAAAGCGGCAAAATAATGCCCCCCCAGGTAAACAAGGCCTAGAATGAGGGGAATGCCCACAAGGGCGGAAAGAATACGCAGATGAAGCACCTTCTTGCCACCTCTATTCCAGGGGAGCCCTGCCGAAGCGCCGCTCCCGCTGTTGATAGTCGCGTATCGCCTGCAGCAGGTGTATCCGCCCAAAGTCGGGCCAGTACACGGCAGTGAACCAGAGTTCGCTGTAAGCCAGCTGCCACAGCAAAAAATTACTGATCCTGTATTCGCCGCCCGTCCGGATAAGCAGATCGGGGTCAGCTATTCCGGCGGTATATAGATAGCCGGTAAATATATTTTCAGTCACTCTTCCCTTGATTTTACCCTGCTGCATATCATCGTGCACCGCCTGCACCGCCCGCACAATCTCCATGCGCGCACCGTAATTAAGGGCAAAGTTGAGGATCATCCCGCTGTTTTCTCCTGTTGCCTCCAGCCCCCGATCAATTGCCTTTCTTACCTGGAGAGGCAGCCTTTTAGGATCGCCGGTGAGCTTCACCCGGACATTGTTCCTGACCAGCTCGGGCAGCTCCCTCTGCAAATACTGCTCGGGCAGGCTCATCAAATAATTTATCTCCCGGGCTGGCCTCCGCCAGTTCTCGGTGGAGAAAGCGAAAAGAGTCAGCGCCCTGATGCCCAGGTAATTGCTGAAGCGAACTATGTTGCGCACCGTATCCACGCCCCGGCGGTGGCCCGCAAAGCGGGGCAGGCCTCTTTCTTTGGCCCAGCGTCCGTTGCCATCCATGATCATCGCCACATGGCCCGGAATGCACCCGGGATCTATCTCTTTTAAAAGATCCTTTTCCTGTGCTGTCAGCTCCATTGCTCCAGTTCCTCGCAGCTTTTTCTCTATTTTAGCGTTAACGGCTCCCCCTGCGCAAGGAAGAGCCGCATCAAACGTACCGGCCTTCGGCCGCGGGGAGAGCGCCCCGCCGGCCCTAAACTTCCAACACTTCTTTTTCTTTTGTCTGGAGAAGCTCATCTATGCGAGCGATTTTCTCGTCAGTGAGTTCCTGAATCTCATCCTGGGCCCGCCTCCAGCCGTCCTCTGAAATGTCGCCGGATTTTTCCAACTGCTTGAGCGCATCATTGGCGTCGCGCCTGGCATTCCGGATTCCGACACGGCTTTCTTCAGCTTTTTTTCGCAAGTGCTTGACCAGTTCACGGCGTCTCTCCTCCGTCAGCTGGGGAATGTTCAGCCTGATCACATTTCCGTCATTAATAGGCGTAAGCCCCAGGTCGGATTTTAAAAGAGCTTTCTCAATATTCCCGATGGAAGATTTATCCCAGGGCTGAATCACGAGAAGCCGGGGTTCGGGAGCGGTGATCCCGGCCAGCTGAATCAGGGGAGTGGGGGCGTCATAGTAGTTGACCTCAATGCGGTCCAGCAAGGCCGGAGTAGCCCGCCCCGCACGCAGGGTGGCCAGCTCTCGCTGAAAGGCTCCGATTACCTTCTCCATCCGCTCATCGGTTTCCACATAGATCTCCTCAAGCATATCTAACCACCTTTAATCAGGGTCCCTATTTTCTCTCCCATAATCGCTTTTTTAATATTTCCGGCATTAAGGCCGAACACAACAAGCTTGATCTTATTGTCCATGCACAGCGACGCCGCTGTTGTGTCCATCACGCCAAGGCCGCGTTTGATTACCTCTAGATAGCTCAGCTCTGTAAAGCGGTTTGCATCGGGATACTGCAGTGGATCGGCGTCATAAACGGCGTCAACTTTTCCCTTTGCCAGCAGGATTACTTCCGCCTCTATCTCCGCAGCGCGCAACGCGGCGGTGGTGTCGGTAGAGAAATACGGATTTCCCGTTCCACCGGCAAATATGACCACACGCCCTTTTTCAAGATGCCGCATGGCCCGCCTCCGGATATAGGGTTCGGCAACCTGGCGCATCTCCAGCGCTGACTGAACGCGCGTATCAACACCGCTGCGCTCCAGGGAGTCCTGCAGGGCCATCGCATTGATCACCGTGGCAAGCATCCCCATATAATCGGCCGCGGCGCGGTCCATACCCGTTTGCTCTGCTGTCGCACCCCTCCAGATATTACCTCCCCCGACAACAATTGCTATCTGCACCCCTGTACCGGCAAGCTCTTTCAACTCCCGGGCAATGCTCTCCAGAACGCCCTGATCTATGCCCAGCCCCTTTTCACCGGCCAGGGCTTCACCGCTTAATTTCAAAACAACCCTTTTGTAGGCAGGTTTTACCAATTCATCTCAACCCCCCAATCTATTCGACGGCTTCAGGCGGCAATCCTTTTTCAGGTGAAAAAAAAGAACACGCAAGGTGTTCTTTTTTATTCACATGTTTCGCCCCCTGGGGAGGAAATGCTCTCCGCCTCTTCGCCTACGGCAAAGCGGCTGAAGCGCCTTATTACAATATTCTCTCCAATCCTCGCGATAAGCCCGTTGAGCAAATCGCGGACAGACTGGTCCGGATCCTTGATGTAGGGCTGCTCGAGAAGGCAGTTTTCCTGAAAGTACTTGTCGATGCGCCCTTCGATAATGCGCTCGATAACCTTCTCCGGTTTGCCTTCGCGAAGAGCCTGGCCGCGCAGCACGGCCCTTTCTTTCTCCAGGATATCCCGGGGGACATCCTCTTTCTCAATGTACAGCGGGTTTGACGCCGCCACCTGCAGGCATATATTACGTGTAAATTCGCGAAACTGCTCATTCCGAGCTACAAAATCAGTTTCGCAGTTTACCTCAACAAGTACGCCCACCTTGCCCCCCAGGTGGATATAGGCATCGACCGCCCCCTGCATTGCCGCCTGGCCGGCCCTCCGCGCCGCTGCAACCAGACCTTTTTCCCTTAAAATTACAACAGCTTTTTCTTCATCTCCGCCGGCTTCCTGAAGCGCTTTTTTGCAATCCATCATACCGGCTCCTGTTTTTTCGCGTAAAGATTTCACCGCTTTTGCGTCAATTTTCATATTCAAGCCCTCCTTGACCGTTAACCGGCAGGTTTTTCAGAAGCCTCAATATCCCTGTCTTCTTCCGGTGTTTCCTCCGGTATACCGGTTTCACTCTCTACATCAGCCTCCCCGAGCGGCGCTGCCTCTTCTCCTGCGTCGTCCTCTTCCGCCTCTTCCGCCTCTAAAAGATGCCGTCCCTCGATAACAGCATCAGCCATGAGCGAAGTAATCAGCTTGATTGCCCTGATGGCGTCATCGTTCCCCGGAATGATGTAATCTATCTCATCGGGGTCGCAGTTGGTGTCAACGATGGCAATGATGGGTATGCCCAGCTTGCGCGCCTCTGCCACGGCAATTCTCTCTTTGCGAGGATCAACGACGTAAACAGCATCAGGCAGTCCCTTCAGGTTCCTGATACCGCCTAGAAACTTCAGCAGCTTGGCATGCTCATGCTTCAGGATGAGTACCTCTTTTTTAGGCAGCACATCAAAAGTGCCGTCCGCCTCCATTTTTTCAAGATCATGAAGCCGCTGAATCCGCCGGCCGATAGTCTGGAAATTTGTCAGCATCCCGCCAAGCCAGCGCTGATTCACATAATGCATGCCGCATCTTTCCGTTTCAAGCACAATCGATTCCTGCGCCTGTTTCTTGGTGCCCACAAAAACGATATGGCCGCCTCTTGCGGCTATATCGCGCACAAAGTTGTAGGCCACATCCATGAGTTTCACTGTCTTCTGCAGGTCAATAATGTAGATGCCGTTGCGCTCGGTAAAAATGTAGCTCTTCATCTTGGGGTTCCAACGCCGGGTCTGGTGCCCGAAGTGAACCCCCGCCTCGAGTAGCTGTTTCATTGTTACGGTTGCCAAAAAAAATCCTCCCCTGGTTTATCCACCGCGCTCCCTCACGACACTTCCCGCAGCCTGCTGGCGGCTGACCCGGTCCGCGCTCCGGAGGCGTGTGTAATTTAAATTATCCTCCGGTAGTATAGCACAGTTGGCTCCGCAAGGCAATTTAAACGAAGCGCTCCAACAATCGTCAATTTTACCTCAATTATGCTCTCCCTCTTCCTGCTCTTCTCTCCCTCACAGACACGGGATCGGATATTTATCCGTGAAAAAGGAGAAACGCTATCCAAATGGAATATCGAATTAAAGGACAACCAGCACGAAGGGACAACACGGTGGGACGGTTCTCTTGTGTTCGGACCATGCTTAAAAAGGAGGAAAAATACTATGAGTATGTTCTGTTATCAGTGTCAGGAGACCGCCAGGGGTAAGGGCTGCACAGTTCGCGGTATCTGCGGTAAAGATGCAGAACTGGCCGGACTGCAGGATCTTCTCATCTACACGCTTAAGGGCATTTCAGAAATTGTTATCAGAGGCAAATTCGATATCAGCGCTCTTGACAGTACAAACTACGAAGTGCTCAGCAGCCTGTTTATGACTATTACCAATGCAAATTTTGATGACGGATCTTTCGAGAAAAAGATCAACAAAATGATCGACCTTCGGGATGAGCTAAGAAAATCCGTTTCTCTGGATAATTTGCACGATGCTGCAGTATTTGCCGTTGGCTCAAGGGAGGAGATGCTGGAAAAGGCGGCTGCTTTTGGGGTGCTGTCAACAGCCGATGAGGATGTGCGATCCCTTCGTGAGATGATCACCTACGGCCTGAAGGGAATGGCGGCTTATGCCGAACATGCAAAGAACATTGGACAAGAGAACCTGGATGTAAACGCCTTTATATACGAAGCGCTGGCCGAAACACTGAGTGATTCGCTTTCCGCTGATGATCTGCTGGCGCTTACACTGCGAACAGGGGAGCACGGCGTAAAGGTGACGGCCCTGCTTGATCAGGCCCACTCATCCAGATTTGGACATCCAGAGATGACTGAGGTCAATATCGGCGTCAGGAAAAATCCTGCCATCCTTATTTCCGGCCATGATCTGACGGACCTGGAGCAGTTGCTGGAGCAGACAAGAGGTACAGGTGTGGATGTATACACTCACAGCGAGATGCTGCCCGCTCATTCATATCCAGCTTTCAAGAAGTACGATCATTTTGCCGGCAACTACGGCAGCGCCTGGTGGAAACAGCTGGATGAGTTTCCCTCCTTTCACGGCCCTGTTCTCTTTACCACCAACTGCATTGTCCCTCCCCGGAGTGAAGAAGTCAGGGGCAGAATCTTTACCACAGGCTCCACCGGCTACCCCGGTTGCAAGCATATAGCGACTGGTGAAAGAGGAAAAAAGGACTTTTCCGAAATCATCGCCCTGGCGAAAACTCTACCCCCACCGGAGGAAATTGAAGCGGCACCATTCTGGGCGGCTTCGCACACAATCAGGTGCTGGCCCTGGCAGATAAAATTATCGAAGCCGTCAAGTCAGGAGCAATTAAAAAATTCTTCGTCATGGCCGGCTGCGACGGCCGGATGAAATCAAGGGAATATTACACGGAATTTGCCAAAAGAATCCCACGGGATACGCTCATTCTTACCGCCGGCTGTGCCAAATATCGCTACAACAAGTTGGATTTAGGCAATATTGGCGGCATCCCCAGGATCCTGGACGCCGGGCAGTGCAACGACTGCTACTCTCTGGCTGTCATCGCGCTGAAGCTAAAAGAGGCTTTCGGGCTTGATGACATCAATGAATTGCCCATCGCCTACAATATCGCCTGGTATGAACAGAAGGCGGTTATCGTCCTCCTGGCGCTGCTCTACCTGGGTGTTAAAAATATTCACCTTGGACCCACGCTTCCCGGATTTCTCTCTCCCAATGTTGCCAATGTGCTCGTGGATAAATTCGGCCTGAGCAGCATCGGCACCGTTGATGCGGACCTGGAAATGTTCATGGAGCAATAGATAAAAGCTGTCCCTCAAGGTATCAAGGCCGGTCCTGACGGGCCGGCCCTTTCGTTCTTTCCCTGGAAAACACGGAGGGACGCTCCTCCTGCGTTCCCGCCCGCTGCCAAAATTTTCATCTTTGCCCACCCTTTTGAAGGAATCTTCGGAATCTTGCAGAATATTATATAGATAATATAAGGCAGTCCCCGCTATCCACGGCCGGTGATGCAGGTCCCGGTATCACCCACATATCTGCCTGAGAAGGAGGAGCAGCATGACCAGATTCTGGTTGAAAAGTTATGAACCTGCAGTCTTGCTCAGCATCGACTACCCTGAGATATCACTTTATGAGATGTACAGGAAAGCTGTTGAATGTTATCCCGACAACAAAGCCATCTCTTTTATGGGCCGCGAATTTACTTACCGGGAACTGCTTATTCTAATTGATGCCTTTGCTGCAGCCCTGGAAGAACTGGGAGTAAAAAAGGGCGACCGCGTTGCCATACATCTGCCCAATTGCACGCAGTTCCCTATAGCCTATTATGGCGCCCTCTCTATCGGGGCTATTGCAGTTCCCTGCAATATAATGTACGTAGCCCGTGAATTGGCTTATCAGCTTAATGATTCCGGTGCCGGCACCATCATTACCATGACCCGTTTCTACAGGATGGTCAAAGATATTCAAGGCCAAACCGTTTTGAAAAACATCATTGTAACCAATATCAAGGATTACTTTCCTGCAGCTTTGCGTCTCCTTTACACCATCACCAGGGAAAAAAATGAAGGTGACCGGGTTAAAATCGCCCCGGAGGACTACAGTTTCCTGAAAATAATGCAGGATAACATGGGTAAAAAACCCGCCCCCGTCAAAGTGGCGCCTGAGGACAGGGCCGCCTACATGTATACGGGAGGCTCCACCGGCGCCTCCAAGGGAGCAATAATGCAGCATAGACATATTCTGGCCAACACGCAGCAGATGACGGCCTGGATGCCCACATTTGAGAAGGGAAAAGAAATCCTCCTGGCCATACTCCCCTTCTTTCACGCTTATGGGATCACCATGGCTTTGAACATGCCCCTTTTTGTCGGATGCAAAGTGGTAATGCTCCCCCGCTTTGTGCTAAAGGATGTCCTGAAAACTATCCACAAGGAGAAACCCACCCTTTTACCGGGAGTGCCGACCATGTATGTGGCGATCAACAGCGCTCCCGACCTGCATAAGTACGATATCAAATCTATTAAAATTTGTATGAGCGGCGCGGCGCCTCTGCCGGCCGAAGTGAGGCGCCAGTTTGAAAAAAACACGGGAGGCAAACTTGTGGAAGGCTACGGACTTTCCGAAGCCTCCACGCTCACCCATGCAAACCCCATCTACGGCAAAAATATTGCCGGCAGTGTCGGACTCCCGGTACCCGATACCGACGTAAAAATTATGGATATTGAGACAGGCGAAACCGAGATGCCAATTGGGAAGTTGGGTGAAATTTGCGTAAGAGGACCGCAGGTGATGGAGGGTTACCATAACTTGCCAGTAGAGACGGAACAGAATTTGCGCGACGGGTGGCTGTATACCGGAGATATCGGCCGCATGGATGAAGAAGGCTACACTTATATCATTGACCGCAAAAATGATATGGTCATTGCCGGCGGCTACAATATCTACCCCCGCGACATCGAAGAGGTCCTTTTCTCCCATCCAAAAATATTGGAGGCTGCGGTAACGGGGATCAGGGATCCCTACCGCGGTGAAACTTTGAAAGCCTATGTCGTTCTCAAAGAAGGCGAAATGCTGACCGCTGACGAGGTCATCGAATTCTGCAAAGCCGGACTTGCTGCATTTAAGGTGCCCAAGCTGGTCGAATTCCGCGCAGAGCTGCCCAAAAGCATGGTTGGCAAGGTCATACGCCGTATTCTTCGCGAAGAGGAGAAGAAAAGAACCGCCCAATAGACCACCCGTCGATAGCCGGGTATATCTGCACTCCTGTCAAGCACCTCCGGACAACCCCTGCTTCAGAACTGTCCAACGTTGTCCCCATTTTCAAAGAAATTTTCCGGGAATCCGGGGATCCGGTGATATAAGTTTGCTTGCCCACAAGATAGCCCATTTGAATCACGCCGCTGCCGATGCATCAGATCATACATTGTAAACAGCGGGATTGCCACAATAGGTGCATTCTGTTGATCTCCATGCAACAAATTGTTATGATTGTTCAAGGCATGTTGGGGACACAGGTTGGAAGGTACTCTTCCGGCATCTATCTCCTCTACGGAGATATTAAGAACGGGGCCATGTACGGAATATTCGCCGGATGGCCTGTGAGAAAGAAGGCCATCCGGCTCCCCCACCGCATACCAAATGTTCAAGGCCAAACCTTTTTAACGCAAAGGGTCTGACCATGATCTATTGCCATGTGCCCGGCGTGCCGGCACATGGAATGGATGAAAGGATGTTCACCCGGGCAAATCCCGATATATCTTTTTTCAGATGCGGACCCTTTGCTTTTGTGTTGAGATAACATATGATTGAAAGAAGAAAAAGCCCTTGGAACAACGTGTCCCGGAGCAAAGAAATGAGGCAGGTAATATGTTCAGCCCATATTTGTGGATTTTAAGCATCGGCCATCTCACCATCGATCTATGCCAGGGCGCACTGCCTATCCTGACGCCGCTGCTGGCGAAAAGCCTTGATCTTACCTATTTCCAGGTGGGCTTGATAGCACTGGCCTTTACCTTCAGCTCGGCTATTGTCCAGCCCCTGTTCGGCATACTGAGCGACCGCTACAGCATGCCCTGGTTAATGCCCCTGGGGCTATTCATTTCCGGCTTTGGTTTGGCGCTTACGGGTACAGTCAACTCTTTTGGGCTGCTGCTGCTTGTGGTGCTTATAAGCGGCATGGGAGTGGCCGGGTATCACCCCGAGGGCTCCAAACTGGCGCACCATATCAGCGAAGACGACCGGGCGGGGACGTCGATGGCCATATTTGCAGTAGGGGGAAACCTGGGCTACGGACTCGGGCCCTTGCTGGTCGTTTTTGTTCTTAGCTTTTCCGGATTGGACTCAGTTTACGGCATCGCAGTTCCGGGAGCGATTGCCGCGCTGGTTTTTACTGTTTTGATGCCCAGGCTGAAGGGCATCCTGGCTCAGAATCATTCCCGATCTGCTGTGGAACAGGAGCAAAAGGCTGCCCAGGGTAAAAATAGACTGGGCAGCCTCACATTTTTAGTCTTGTATGTCACGATGAGGTCGTGGATCCAGGCAGGATTGGTCTATTTCATTCCTTTTTATTTTCAGGGGGCTTCCGGTATCTCCAGGCCCGAGTACCTGGTAACAACATTTTTAATTGCAGGCGCCATTGGTACTGTCCTGGGCGGGCCCTTTGCCGATCGTTTCGGCGGGCGGAACGGCCTGTTGCTCTCCATGGTTATTTCCCTGGCTGCTATTTACCCTTTTTTACATCTCAGCGGGTTTTCAGTTCAAATCGCGGCTTTTATTGCCGGCGCGGCACTTATTTCAACATTTTCCACCACGGTGGTATTCGGACAGCGGCTTCTGCCTCATAATATCGGGCTTGCTTCTGGGCTGGTGATGGGCTTTGGTGTAGGTATGGGTTCCGTTGGAGTAACGCTTCTCGGCGCCATCGCTGATCGCGCCGGACTCCCCTTCACCATGCATATTATCTGCCTGCTGCCGCTTCTGGGGATTATCTTCTCTTTTACCCTGCCGGATGTACGGGCGGGTCAGCCTTCCGGCGGGGTTAAAAAAACCCTGCGGCAGCAGCAGGGTTAGCCTATCCCGATCTTATTTTAAAAACATCGGGGCAGCAGGCATCGCCGTACCTTAAGCCCCGGGACCTTCAAAGGAACATCTACGCCTTTTGGATATGAATTGCAGAAGATGGATAACTGCTGTCCTATAGCGTTCTAAAACTGCTTCGCGACAGTTTCCAGAATGATAAGCCGTAGAAAATAATCGATATGCCTACAAGTATGAGGATGCTCACCAGAGGCGTGATCTCATGGCCGCTGCAGATGAAGGTCACCCCCATGAATTCTTTGAATCCCTGGACATAGCTTTCATCGACCATCTTGAAAACAGTGCCCATGGGCTCCTCCATCAGCACCTGCCTGAAGAGCGCGGCAGCATGGGAAGGCGGAAAGAGCTTGATCACCGTCTGCACCGACGGCGGCAGGGCGCCAATGGGCAGGTACACCCCGGTAAGAAAACCGATGAGCGTTCCGATAACTGTTGAGGCTGTAGCGAAGGATTGGTGGGTTTTGAAAAAGGAGACGATGAAGCAGACGAGCGACGTATTTGTCATGGTTGAAAGAAAGATGAGCCCCAGGATCTTCAGGGCGGGAAGAGGTTGGACCCAGTGGCCGCCCTTGAGCACGATATATAGCTCGCAAAGTGCAAAAGTTACAAGGGTCATGATCATCCCTATGAGCAAAGCGCCGCCCAGGTAACCCTGCGCCAGGCTGCTCCTTTTAACCGGCGAAGCATGGAAATCTTTCTCTATTTTTTTCACCTTGTCGTCGATGAGAACACCGAAGGCCCCCATTGTCGTTGTCAGCGACGCCACGGCAAGAAGACCCGAGACGATCCAGCTGTTCATGAGAAAATCTATACCGGGAAGATCACGCATGTTGCCTGAAAGCCACACATCGCTTAGAAATATAGCGTACAGGGCAATGATGATGAATACCGCCAGCAGGGAGAAAAATACTGCGCCCCTGTCACGAAAGTATAGCTTGAGATTGCGTTTTACAAGCAATCTCACTGAACCAGCCCCTCCCCAACGATATTGATAAAAGCATCATCCATCGTCCCCTGGAGAACCTGGAAACCGCTGATGAATCCCTTGCATCTCTCCAGTACTGGCAAGGCCGCCATGGTATCTTTCAGTTGAACAATGTACTCTCCCGGGGCCGCCTGGAAGAGAAGCTGCAGTTCTTTCAATGTCTGCCGCAGCGGCTCTTCATTTGATGCAAAGAGCCGCAGGGTATCTGAGGAATAGCGTGTCTTCAGCGCTGCCGGCGAACCCTTGGCCACGATCCTGCCGCGGTCTATGACGATGACATAATCCGATCCCGCGGCCTCCTCCATGTAATGCGTTGTGAGAAAGAGGGTCATCCCGCTTTGGAGCTGCAGCCCCCTGATAGTGTTCCAGATGCTTTTCCTGGTCTGCGGGTCAAGACCCGTGGTGGGCTCGTCGAGAAAGAGTATCCGGGGTTTCTGAACCAGCGCGCGGGCAATATCGACCCTGCGCCTTTGCCCCCCGGACAACTTGCCGTAAGGGCGTTTTTCAATTTCACCGAGTTCCGTCGCCAGAATAGCTTCATTCACAGACTTACTGATTGCTCTTCTGTCAGAAGTGTACAGCCCGGCTCTAACGGTAAGGTTTTCCCGGACAGTAAGCATATCATCAAGTACATGATCCTGGAACACTATTCCCGTGATCTCCCTTATTTTCTGGCTTTCCCGCCGCAGATCGTAACCGCCGATGACACATTCGCCGCTGTTAAAATCGAGTAATGTACATAGGATATCAATGGTCGTCGACTTGCCCGCTCCATTGGGACCTAAAAAAGAGAAAAGCTTGCCTCTTTCCACGTAGAAGTTGATATCATTTACGGCGAGAAGATCCCCGTAACTCTTTGTCAGGTGTGAAACCTCGATCATCTTCCCCACATCGTCTCTCCTTTTACAATTATCTCCTTCGCGTGCTTACCCTGGGCCTGTCATATTTTAAGGCTTCCCCCTTGGCGAACAGCACCGGTGTCTAACATAAACAGGTTATTTCTTCAATTTTACTGCACTGTTTTCCTGCCGGACATGAACCTTTTTCCGCAAAGCGGTGCAATTGACCTTAATACCATAAATTGTGATAATGAACCCAATTGTGATGGAGAGTAATGGACATGAAAAAGAAAAACAGCGCTCTACAATCAAATTCCAGCCATGATTTAAAACCTGGTTTGAAGCGGTTGGTGGTAAAGTATGAGTTAGATCTATTTGTTCTGCTGGGAAGTTACGGGACGAAACATTTCTTCCGGTTTATTCCACCCTGACGGTGAATTCGAGAAAGTGCAGGCAAAAAAGTTTCATTATCTTCCCCCCCGGCAAGCTCCGCCTCAAGTTCCAGCACCTGGCTCCGCAGGCGTGCAATCTCTGCCTCCAGTTCACCGCTGTCGCCCCCTGTTTCTTTGGAACACCCGCCGGCCAGCAACAGAACCAGAAGACACATGACGAATATGAAAACCCTTTTATCGTAAATGTTCATTCCACTCCTCTACCTATTTGAATATTTACCCCCTGGAATATTTTATAATTTCCAATAGCAACTTGAATTTTACTGCTCTGTCTCAAAGTGCATATGCTTATTCTTCCAGTCTGCCCGGCCACACATTGGCAGAAACCATTTCGCCCTGATACAATTTTGTTATATTCTCTAATATTTTTGTTGAATGAATTCCTTCTGCAATCTTTTCAGATCTCCTTCATTGGACTCTCTTTATACGTGTTTTTTGTATTGAATCCCTTTTTTGACATTCAACCGATGGATAAAAGTTCTTTTCAGTCGGTGCGGCATGCCTTCGAAGGTGCCGCGTTCCGGGTGCCGGTCTCCCATTTGCCGCAGCGGCTGCCCCAGCGCCCGGCCAGGGTGCCGCCGATGTATAGTTCGCTGATTTCGCAGCTGTTGGCGCATCCGTCGCAGATGAACCCCTGGGGGCGGTAGTTGTTCTCCGCCACGGCCGTCAGGCCGCGAAAGGCACTTTGATGCACCGCCCCCTCGAGAAAGCGCTTCCTGGCCAGGAGGGCGGCGCCGTAGGCGCCCATTACCTTGTAATGCTCGGGGACGACCAGATCAACTTTCAAAAGCTGCTCCAGAGCCCAGCGGATCCCACTGTTGGCAGCCACCCCACCCTGAAAAAGGACAATGGGCTCGGCTTTGCGGTTGCGGGCCACGTTGGTCAGGTAATTTTTAGCCAGTGCCAGGCAAAGGCCGGCAATGAGATCCTCGCGGCGGTAGCCCAGCTGCTGCTTGTGGATGAGATCGGATTCGGCAAAGACGCCGCAGCGGCCGGCAATGGCCACCGGGTTTTTGGACCGGAGGGCATAGCCGCCGAATTCTTCGATGGGGATATTCAGCCTGGAGGCCTGGTGATCCAGGAATGAGCCCGTTCCGGCGGCGCAGACCGTGTTCATGTTGAAGCCCATGGAGATCCCCTCTCTCAGATAGATGATCTTCGAATCTTGCCCGCCAATATCGATTACGGTTCTGACACCGGGCTCCACGGTCCGCGCCGCCAGGGCGTGGGCGGTGATCTCGTTGACCACTGTGTCCGCCCCCATCATTACCGCCGCCAGCTGCCGCCCCGAGCCTGTTGTTCCTGCCGCAACAAAGGAGCCTGAGATGTTCTGCGCCCCGCTGAAAGCCTGCCGCAGCGCTTCAATGGGCCCCTCATCGTTGCGCCGGTAGGAAGAGAAAACGAGCCCGCCGCCCCCCCTGTCAATCACAGCGATCTTCGTGGTAAGGCTGCCTACGTCAGCTCCTAGAAAGTAGATGGCGCTTTTCCTCCTTACCCGCCCTTCTCTCCTCGAGAACATGGGCAAAGGATTCAAGTCTCGTTTTCAGCCCCGCCCGCCCGGTCTGCTCATTGACAATCACCGTGAGCAGGGGCAGCTCCAGCTCCCGGCTCACCCGGGTCAGGATACTCTGGGCCACAATTTCAGGCATGCAGGTAAAGGGCCAGAGGTGGATTACACCGTCCATGCCCTCGCGCTGCGCCAGAGCCGCCAGGCCCACGCTGTCTCGGCCGTGTCCCCCAACAGATTCTTCCAGGTAGGGCCTTGCGGCGGCGCTTATGCGGCAGTGGCGCATGAGCAGGGCCGGGCTTTTTAAAATGTTGTGCCGCAGCCAGTTCATTACCGTTATCTCGCGCTGCACTTCGATGCGAATGTCGGGCAGCGAGCCCAGGGTGCGAGCCAGTTCGCCATTGACATACTCCTCGAAAACAGCGTAGATCTCTCCTATAAGCCTTACTTTCAGCGGCTTGGCCTCATGATCCAGCCTGAGTGATGCGCAGTCTCTTTGATAATCGCGGTAAGATGTTTTCAGCGATCCCATGGCTCCCGCCTCATTGACCCGCCGCAGGAAGCGGCTGAAAAGCAGGCAGGCGGCGCCGCGTCTGCTCTCCCTGGCCTGCAGCTCGTAGAAACGCGCCTCGGCCCTTTCGGTGAACAGAGCCTTGTAAAAGGCCAGCAGGGCGCAGCCGGCAATTTTACTGCCCAGCCCCGGGTTGTAGAAAGCGCCCAGCGCCTGCATGAAGGCCCTGTAATTTTCCCGGAGCGGAAAGGGCGAGTCAATGGTCAACATTTCAAATTTGTAACCGGCCCGCCTGAGCAGGATCTCCTGCAGCTCGGCATACCAGCCCAGCCGGCAGCGCCCCTTGCCTCCCACCATGATAATGGTATTGGCGCCCGCCTCCAGACACTGGCGCATCTGGCCTATGGTCACGGTAAAAGGATAACAGATAAATTCCGGAGCCAGTTCCTCCCCCAGCTCCGCCGTCCGCCGCGTCACCGGCAAGGGCTCCACCGCGCTGACCAGCTCCCCGCCGAAGACAGTTGCCAGGGCCGCCCCCAGGTTGCCCAGGTTGGGGAAACCGA
The DNA here is from genome assembly GCA_964441025.1 of uncultured Syntrophomonadaceae bacterium. Classification (GTDB taxonomy): domain Bacteria; phylum Bacillota; class Dethiobacteria; order DTU022; family DTU022; genus JAAZIN01. The sequence goes on along the minus strand of CAYTXG010000002.1, from coordinate 19,512 downwards.
GCACCCTTTTTTCAGGCAGCGGTGCAAAGCAGGTCGGGCCCTCAGGCGTATCAAGCCTCCGCGGCGGGGTTCCCTTTGTTTTTTTGGGGCGGCCCCGGATCGTATCCAGAAAAGCCTCCAGCCTGGTAAGCAGCCCCGCTTCGCCCGTTTGCTCGTCCACGGTCAATATGAGAAGAGGGATGCCGTATTTTTCGGCTTCCTTCTCCAGGAAAACCTCGATTACCGCTTCGGGGCCGCATTCAAATGGCCCCAGCAGGATGAGGCTGTCCACGAGACGGCGGCGGAGCCAGTGCAGCGCACTGCCCACGATGGACTGCTCGAAGCTCCATAAAGCCTTTCCATACTTTGTCCCCTGCAGGCTCTCCCGGATGTCCCCGGGCGAGACCATCTCCGGGACAAGGACAGCGGCATGCTCCTGAAGTCGTTCCACAATATTGTGGGCTATGTATTCGTAGAGGATATAGCTGTGTCCCACCACCCCGATACGCAGGTCACTCTCCAGAGGGGCTGCCTGATGGTACGGCCGCTTCCTTTTAAAGAGTTGCACCCCTGCAAGCTCTTCGTAGGCCTCGGGGGTGCTCAGCTTCCGCTTCACAGTAAAGCGGGTAAATTCTTTTTGTGCCTGGATCGCCCTGTGAAAAGCCCGCTGCGCCGCGGAACTGCTCCGCCCCAGACTGCGGCCCGCCTCCAGGAAGGAGCTGAATGTAGCTCTGATATTTTCGCGCCAGTTGATCCGGGGTGAGATGATCCTCCCGGGATCCAGATCAAGGCCGCTGCGCAGCATGGCCGGGAGGCCGATATGCTTGGGGCAGTAAAAGCTGTGGCGATCCTTGCTCACCAGGGTGGGAACAAACAGGCGATCCACGCCCCGCTCCAGCAGCTCACGGGCATGGGGAAAAGCCAGTTTAACGGAAACACAGGGTTCATCGGTAGGGCAAATGGAGAGCCGCTCCAGGGTCCGCGCCGTGGTGGGGCTGGAGAGAAGTGCTTCACATCCCAGTGTCTCCAGAAAAGTTTTATAAAAAGGCAGGTAGTAATAGTAGGAAAGCGCCCGTGGTATCCCCACCCGCATTTTACCGCCTCCATTGTTCAGGAAAACCATAGCCTATTCTGACCAATTTCGATGATAGCTATTCCTACGGTCAAAGATACCCTGGTAAATAATAGCGAAGATCCTCAGGAATACGGTTTTGAAAGTAGATCTGGGACAAGAGGGACCGTCCCTCCTGTCCCATCCTGTCCGGCAGCAGGGGTGTTGCACAAACCGGGGCGGGTGTAATAAGATTAGGCTGTTCATGAAAAAGGAGGAAGCGAAATTGGCAGTAATTGTTCCTTTCAGAGGGCTACGCTACAATGATAAGGTTGCCGGAGATCCGGCGGATGCAATCGCACCGCCCTATGACATGATCACTGCGGCGGAACAGGAGCAGCTCTACCACAACAGCCCCTACAACCTTATCCGCCTGGAATACGGAAAGGCCTTTCCTGAAGACGGGGCCGGTAACAACCGCTATACCCGGGCCGCTGCGGATTTGAAGCGCTGGCTGGAGGAAAAAGCGCTGATCCTGGAAGGGCGGCGCTCTTTTTACCTTTACCGGCAGAGCTTCGCTCTGCGGGGACGCACTTTCCGGCGCACGGGCATCATCACCGCCCTGAAGCTGGAGCCCTATTCAAGCAGGATTATTCTGCCCCATGAGGATACGCTGGCCGCTCCGAAAAAGGACCGCCTGGAGTTGCTGCGCAGCTGCCGGGCCAATTTTAGCCCCGTATTCGGACTTTTTTCCGATCCCCAAAAACGTTTCCGCGAAATCTGTACCCGCCTCCGGCAGGAAAAGCCTCTTTATGAGTTTACCGATCGCAAAGGTGAAGAGCACGCCCTTTGGGCTGTACAGGATCGCCCCTCTTTGACGGCGGCGGCACAGCTGATGGCGGAGCAGCAGATTTTCATTGCCGACGGCCACCATCGTTATGACACGGCCCTGCAGTACGCGCAAGAGAAGGGCGCCGGTACCGCCGTGGGCAGCGCTTATGTCCTGGCCGTGCTGGTGACGCTTGAGGATCCGGGACTGGTAATCCTACCGTTCCACCGCCTGCTTGCCGGGCTCCCGCCGGCGCAGTTGGAACAGCTGCGCGCCCTATCAGGCAGATATTACCATGTTGAAGACCGGGGCCGGCTGGAAGATCTGGATATGGAGGGCTTTTCTTCAGAGATCGGGACCGTGGGAAAAGAAGCCCCGGCAATGGGTTTGCTTCTGCCCGGCGGGGCCTCGCTGCTCCACCTTAAAGAGGGCAACACCTATGATGAACTGGATGTCGCCCTTTTAAAACGGCTTATACTGGATCCCGTCATGGGCGGCGCCACCGCCACACCCGGGCGGCAACTTGATTATATAATTGACGGCGGCGAGGCGCTTGGGACCCTTCTGAACGGTCGAGCGCAGGCTGCTTTCATCCTGAACCCCACCCCCCTGGAGGCGGTCACCGCCAGGGCTCTGCGGGGCGAAAACATGCCTGAAAAGTCAACCTGTTTCTACCCCAAGCTGCCCGGCGGACTGGTGCTTCACCACCTGGAACTGAGCCACTCCCGCTAGGTGCCGGGGCGGCTCTCCAGCAACTGGTTAAGTTTTTTCCATAGAAAGGGGTTTTTTTTGCGCAGGGCTACAGGCCGCCCCTCCCCGTTGACAAAAGCATGTTCGGTGCTCCCGCGGGCCAGAAGCCGTCCGTCGCAGCGCACCTCGTACTGAAAGGAGATCCTGGCGGCGCGCAAACTTTCCAGCAGGGTTACCACCAGCAACTCATCATCATAACGCGCCGGGTAGCGATAGTCGCAGGAGGCCTTGATTGCCGGGAGAAAAAGCCCGCTTTTCTCAAGTTCGCGATAAGTGAGCCCCAGTGCCCGAAGCCACTCGGCCCTGCCGATTTCGAACCAGACAAAATAGTTGGCATAATAGGCGATGCCCATGGCATCGGTCTCCTTGTAGCGGACCCTGAGTTTTGTTTCATTCCTGCGCATGGCTCTGTCCTCCCCGGAACGAGTCCCCCCGTCCCTGCAGCTCAACTAGAGCACACTTGCTTTCCCCCGGTAAACGAGTCCCCTGATGCTGTCCACAGTGATCGCGTCGCCGGAGCGGATCAGCCGCGTCGCCTCCTCCGCTCCCACCAGGGCGGGTTTGCCCAGGTGCAGAGCCAGGATGGCTCCGTGTGAAGTGAGGCCGCCCTCTTCAGTGATCACTGCCGCCGCCCTCTCCAGAGCCGGTAAAAATGAACTGTCCGTTGACCTGGTGATAATAATCTGACCCCTTTCAACAGACTCCAGCTCCCCGGGATCCCTGATCACAACGGCTTTGCCGTAAACCGCCTTTTTCCCGATCCCTGTTCCTTTCAACACTATTTCGCCCACTGTCTCCACCCGCAGCAGGTTCGTTGTTCCGGAAACGCCCACAGGCACACCTGCGGTGATCACCACAAGATCCCCCTCCCTGATCAACCCCGTTTCCTTTGAGGCGCCGATGGCATTGAAAAACATTTCGTCTGTCGTTTCCCCCGGGGGACAGGGTACCGGCTTGACCCCCCAGGTCAGCTGGAGCCCGGCGGCCACTCCGTAACGTGGCGTCACCGCTATGATCGGCGCCCGCGGCCTGTACTTCGAGACCATCCGGGCTGTATGTCCCGATTCCGTGGGGGTGATAATGGCCGCCGCGCCCAGCTCCTCCGACACACTGCAGCCGGCATAGCTGATGGCATCTGTGATATTTTTCTCCACCGAAGGCCCGGCGCCGGCCAGGATCTTCTCGTATTGCAGGGACTCTTCGGCCCTGCTGCTGATGCGGGCCATCGTCATTACAGCATCAACGGGGTAAGCGCCCACGGCGGTTTCTCCGGAAAGCATGACCGCATCAGTGCCGTCGAAAATAGCATTGGCCACGTCGCTGGCCTCTGCCCTCGTGGGGCGGGGCTGTTTGACCATGCTTTCCAGCATCTGCGTGGCGGTTATTACCGGCTTGCCCGCCCTGTTGCACATACGAATTATTTTCTTCTGCAGCAGGGGCACCTCTTCGGCAGGAATCTCCACCCCCAGATCTCCCCGCGCCACCATCACTCCATCGGCAACCTCCAGAATTTGTTCAAAATGCTCCAGGCCGCTGTCATTTTCGATCTTGGCGATTATTTTCGCCTCGCTGTGCTCATCCTCCAGAAAACGGCGCAGCTCCAGTATGTCATCGCAATCGCGGATAAAGGAGGCAGCCACAAAATGCGCTCCCATTTCCAGGGCTATTTTGAGATCGGTGCGGTCCGCTTCACCGAGAGCAGGCAACCTGATCACACTCCCGGGCAGGTTGAGCCCCTTGTTGCTTTTCAGGATGCCGCCGTGCAGCACCCGGCTGATAATTTCTTTGCCCCTGATCGCCTCCACCTTTATTGTAATCATGCCGTCATCGATGAGAATCAGCTTTCCGGGTGTTAGGTCCTGCGGCAGCCCGGGGTAGGTTATGGAAACCTTCCCTTCATCCCCCGCTCCGGGAACGGTAGTCAGGATAAATTCTGCCCCCTCTTTCAGGCAGATCTCCCCGCAGGGCAGGGGGCCGGTCCGCACTTCGGGTCCGCGGGTATCAACAAGAATGGCTACAATCTTATTCAACCGGCGGCTTACATCGCTGACGGCGGAAAATCTGCGCCAGTGCTCTTCGCTCCGGCCGTGGGATAGATTGAGCCGCGCTACATCCATTCCTGCTTCCACCAGGGCGGCCAGAACCTCGGGATTTTCGGAAGCGGGGCCAATGGTACAGACTATTTTTGTGCGCCGCATCGGGACCAGGCCTCCTCCTCCAGAATTAAGGCGCTGCAGGGGCAATCGCAGCTAGAGTGCCAGAACAAGTGAAAGTTCATAAAGATCTCTCGATAGCACCTTCTTTCCGGTAAATGTGTTCAGCAGGGGCACTGGAACTATCTGGCCGTTGCTCAGGGCGGTCATCACCCCGCTGCAATCACGGCGCAGCAGCTCAACGGCCGCGGCGCCCATGCGGCTGCCCAGAAGGCGATCCGCCGCCGAGGGGCTGCCGCCGCGCTGGATATGCCCCAGAATAGTAACCCTCGTCTCCAGCCCCGTCCTCTCATGCACCATTTCGCCAATTTGATAGGCGCTGGCCGCTCCCTCGGCAACAAGAATGAGACTGTGCGTTTTCTTACGGGCGATGCCTTTTAACAGGCGCCTGCAGATCTGCTCCAGATCTATTTCGATCTCGGGGATAATCACCGCTTCCGCTCCCCCGGCGATACCGGCAGCCAGGGCGATGAAGCCGCTCTCCCGGCCCATGACCTCGACAATGAATATGCGCTCGTGTGATGTGGCGGTATCGCGCAGCCTGTTGACGGCGTCAAGGGCGGTATTTACCGCCGTGTCAAAGCCGATTGCACTGTCTGTGCCGTGAATATCGTTATCGATGGTAGCCGGAACGCCCACCGTTTTTATCCCCAGATCCTGAAGCGCCTGCGCACCGCGGAAAGAGCCGCCGCCGCCGATGATCACAACTCCTCCGATCCCCTCTTCCCCCAGGCGGCGCACTGCCTGCTCTTGAACAGCCCTGTCCGTGAATTCCGGGGCCCGGGCAGTGTGCAGGATGGTTCCCCCGCGATGGATTATCCCGGCTACCGATCCGAGGTTGAAGCTTTTCATTCTGCTGCCGCTGCACAGTCCGTTCAGGCCCCTTTCCACACCATACATCTCCATCCCATAATGGATCCCGGTACGGACAACTGCCCTGATGGCCGCGTTCATACCCGGAGCATCGCCGCCGCTGGTAAGGACTGCTATTTTTTGCATCTTATATATCTCACCTCGTTGATAGAGAATTCTACAGTCCCGGTTTCAACTCTTTCAGCCTGACGGAGTCCGGTCCCAGCAGTTTTTCCAGCTGCGCCAGAAAAGCCCTCTCTTCCGAGGCCCGGTAGTTTTCATCAAGCAGGAGCGTCTTCTTCTCTCTCTCAAAAAAAAGATAAACGGGCAGCTCACCGGCAGCGGAGCGCAGTATTTTGCGCAGCTTGTTCAGGGCATCCCTGTCGGTGCCCTCTGTAATTTTTAAAAAAAGCTGTTTCGTCTCCCGGGGCAGAGGCGCGGCGGACTCCGCAATGAGCTTGGCCTCTTCATCCTCCTTTAGATCTATTTTACCCTTCACCAGCAGGAGACTGTCCTCGTGGAATATCCCGCCGCACTTTTCGCAAAGATCGCTGAAAACAATGACCTCCACACTGCCGCTAAGATCTTCAAGCCTGACAAAGGCCATGGGCCTTCCCTTTTTTGTATAGATAAAGCGGGCCCCGGTAACAATCCCCGCTACCTTTACAATACTCCGTTCGCCCGCCTCTTTCAAGGAGGCGCAGGGAGTCAGCCCGGGCATCCGGTCCAGCAGTGGGCGGTACTGTTCAAGTGGGTGCCCGGAAATATAGAAGCCCAGGATCTCCTTCTCAAGAGCCAGCCTCTCCTTGTCCGAAAACTCCTCAATTTCGGGCAGGCGGTCCCGGATGAGCTCCTCCTTGCTCTCCCGGTCCATCAGTGCAAACATGGTCATCTGGCCATTTTGCCGCTCCCGCTGCATAACCTGGCCTCCGGCGATGCTCTCTTCCATGCAGGCCAGGTACTGGGCCCGGTGCCCCCCCAGCCGATCAAAAGCGCCGCATTTGATCAGGCTCTCCACGGCCTTGCGGTTGCAGAGACGCCCGTCCACACGCGCCGTGTAATCGCGCATGGAGACAAAGGGTTTGTCCCGGCGGGCCAGAAGAATTGATTCAATGGCTCCCGCCCCCACATTTTTTACTGCAGCCAGCCCGAAGCGGATGCGCCTGTCGCTGACAACGGTAAAGTTTATTTCACTTTCATTTATATCGGGCGGCAGTACCTCGATGTCCTGCCGCCGGCAGCCTTCGATATAGAGGGCCACCTTATCGCTGTTACCACAGTAACCGGTCATCAGCGCCGCCATGAATTCGACAGGATAGTTGGCTTTCAGATAGGCGGTCTGGTAGGCAATAAGGGCGTACGCGGCGGCATGGGACTTGTTAAAGCCGTAAGAGGCAAATTTTAAGATGAGATCATAGACCTCGCGGGCCAGCTTTTGGGAGTAGCCTTTTTCCAGGCAGCCCCGCACAAAAATCTCCTGCTGCTCATCGAGGATCTGCTTCTTCTTTTTACCGATAGCCCGCCGCAGCAGGTCGGCCTGGGCCAGCGAGAAACCGGCCATGGTGGCGGCGATTTCCATGATCTGTTCCTGGTAAACGATGACGCCGTACGTCTCTTTCAAAACAGATTCCAGGACGGGATGGGGGTAATGGATAGGCTCCCGGCCGTGCTTGCTGTTGATAAAGACGGGGATCTGCTCCATGGGCCCGGGCCGGTACAGGGCAACAACAGCCACGATATCGGCAAACTTGTTGGGCATCAGCTCGCGAAGGACGCTGCGCATCCCCTCGCTTTCCAGCTGAAAGACGCCGGTAGTCTCCCCCTGGGAAAGGAGCCGGTAGGTGCCCTCGTCGTCTAAAGGAATTTTCTCAAGCAGTATTTCACGTCCGTGGCGGCGGCGCACATGGCCCGCTGTTTCTTCAATAATGGTCAGGGTCTTGAGGCCCAGAAAGTCCATCTTGAGAAGGCCGAGCCGCTCCAGCGTCCCCATGGGAAACTGGGTCACTACGGTCTGATCATTTGTCTTCAGCAAGGGAACATGGCTCACCAGCGGCTCCCTGGAAATCACCACGCCGGCGGCGTGGATGGAAGCATGGCGGGGCAGCCCCTCCACCGCCATTGATGTGTCCAGCAGCCGTCGGTAGCGTTCCTCCTCCTGATAAAGCTCCTTCAGATCCCGGCTCTGCTCCAGGGCCCGGTTTATGGTCATCCCTATCTCATTAGGGATCATCTTGGCCACCCGGTCCACTTCGCCGTACGGGAATGCCAGCGCCCTGCCTACATCCCGCACTGCCCCCCTGGCTGCCATGGTCCCAAATGTGATGATCTGGGCCACCCTTTCGGCGCCGTATTTGCCGGCAACATAGCTCAGGATGCGGTCGCGCTTGTCATCGGCAAAATCGATATCAATATCGGGCATGGAGATCCGTTCCGGGTTGAGAAAGCGCTCAAAAAGGAGAGCATTGGCGATAGGATCGATATCGGTAATGCGCAGGCAGTAAGCAACAAGGCTGCCGGCGGCGGAACCCCGCCCCGGACCGACAAGCACGCCGTCGCTGCGGGCAAACCTGATAAAATCCCAGACAATGAGAAAGTAGCTTGCATATCCCATCTGGTTGATGATCTTCAGCTCATAGTCCAGTCGTTTCTCCAGCTGCTCCGTTATTTCGGAATAGCGCTCTTTGAGGCCCTTGCGGCAGAGCTCCTCCAGGTAAGCGGCGGCGCTTTGCCCGCCGGGGACTTCATAACCGGGGAGAAAAAGGCGGTCAAATTCAAAATCAACAGCGCAACGTTCGGCAATGCGCAGGGTATTCTGAATCGCATCGGGGTGCTCCCTGAACAGCGCCGCCATCTCCGGAGCGCTCTTAAAATAGAATTCGTCCGTCTCGAATTTCAGGCGGTCGGTATCGTGAACGGTCTTTGCCGTCTGGATGCAGAGCAGGACGTCATGGACTGCGGCATCTTCGCGCCGCAGGTAATGGACATCATTTGTGGCCACCAGTCCGGTGCCGGTGCGGCGGGCAATGCTGCAAAGGCCCCGGTTAACTCCGGGCTGTTCCGGAAGGCGGTGATCCTGCAGCTCCAGATAAAAATTTTCAGGGCCGAATATGTCCCGGTAGCGTCCGGCCAGCTTCAAGGCGGCTTCATCTTCACCCCGCGCCAGCAGCGCGGGGACCTCTCCGCCCAGGCAGCCGCTCATGGCGATGAGCCCCTCAGCGTTCTCAGCCAGCAGCTCATGGTCGGCGCGCGGCTTGTAATAGAAACCCTCCAGATAGCCGGCGGTGACAATCCGCATCAGGTTGCGGTATCCCTGCTGATTTTCCGCCAGAAGAACGAGGTGATACTGGTGGTCGTCCAGTTTCGGCTCTTTTTGAAAGCGCGAGCGGGGCGCCACGTAAACCTCACATCCGATAACGGGCTTGATGCCGGCTTTGAGGGCCTCCCTGTAAAAATCGACTACTCCAAACATGGCCCCATGGTCGGTGATAGCCACTGCAGGCATTTCCAGATCCACCGCCCTCCGGATCAGTTCCTTGATCCGGGCGGCGCCGTCGAGAAGGCTGTATTCGGTATGGCAGTGCAGATGAACAAAGTTTTGATTCGACAATTTTCACACTCCAGTAGCAATGGGCTTCATGCTTTATTTCTACTTCCCGGCAACTATTTCCTCTCACCGGCATATTAATTTGCCGAAGGGGCGATTTCCTGATGAAGGCGGATCGTTTTATCGTCACCATCCTTTTAACATTTTGCGTGGCCCTGGGAGTTAACCTGGGCGGCAGCCTGGCGGGCTCGCTGGGTGCGTTTCTGCTGCGGAGGCCACCGTTGAAAACCATGCTTGAGCTTTCAGAAGAGCTGAAGATCTGGGCTCTTGTCGCCGCCCTGGGGGGGACATTCGGGGTGATCAAGAGTTTCGAGGCCGGATTTTTCGGCAAGCAGTTTGCCGGCCTGTTCAAGCAGGCGTTGATCATCGCCAGCGCATTCCTCGGCGCACATATCGGCTACCTGATCATAGCTTCGCTGGGCGGGGAGCGTTAGCCTTGCGCCGTTTAACGGCAGCTCTTCTCCTGGGCGCGCTCGCCGGAGGGACGCTCATTCATCTGCTCTATGCCTACCGTCTGGAGCAACTTTACTGGGATCAGGAGAGCCTCAAGGTGCAGCTATTTGAAACAACGGAGAAGCTGTCCAAAATGGAGGAGATGTGGGCCGGTGAACAAAGGGAGAAGATCAACACCGTTGACTTTATCATGAATGGGAAGATGGGGCCTTCTGTTGAACTGGAGCTGCAGCGGCTGGTGCGTGAGACCGCCTCCAGCCTTCCCGGTACGATAATCGGGGAGGCGCAGCCGGAGCTGATTGTCTCTTTGCTCCACCGGCGCAAATTTACCGTGGAGAGCAGGGATTATCTTGTCACTGTCAACTGGGTGGTCGTCGCCCCGGCGACGATATTTAATCTAGATATCTCTCGCGCTCCCGGAGATGAGTGAGGCGGGAGAGGGCGGGGGCGGGGCGAGGGCCTCCCCTTTTCCCGGAAAGGCGCCAGCGCCTCCGGATCCGGTTCAGCCGCAGCAACAGCAAGAGCTCCCTGCTGAAAGCAACTACAGAGGTGAGGGCCGCCGACAGCCAGAGCAGGGAAAAAACGGCGGACGCCGGTGCGGTTTCCCGGGCGGGCAGAAAAAAAAGGCCCAGCGCCAGCAGCGACAGCGCCGCCAGGGTCCCGCAGAAAGCCTTCATCACATCCCCTCCTCCGCCTCTCTCCATAATATATATAGGCGCCGGAGGCTGTTTTCAGACCATAATTATCAGCCCCCGCTTTCCTTTTTATTGAGTCCATGTTAGAATTCAGAAAAGTAAACTCCTGAAATATCATGTTTGCCGAAAGGGGTTAGCCGGTGCTAAAAGATAGAGAGTGGCGGGCGGCCTTCAAGCTTGCCCTCGCCTTTACCGCTGTTGGCCTTTTCATACTCATGCTTGTCAGGCTGGCGCCGATTATCAGCATTATTATTATTGCTCTTTTCATTGTCTATCTGCTCCTGCCGCCGGTAAATTTCTTGATCCGGCGCAGGTTCCCCCCCCTGCTGGCGTCGGCCAGCGCCGTTATTGTCGTCCTTGTCGCCATGTTTCTCTTTTTTTACTTTCTCATCCCCGGGCTCATCAGGGAGCTTTCCCAGTTAACCAACTTTATCTCAACCGAACTGGTCAGCGACTGGTCGGACTTTGTTGAACGGCTGGCCGGACTTGATGCCCGCTTCAACCTCAACCTGGCTGACATGCTGACTGAGCGCTACGCCGTTTTCAGCAAGGAGGCGCCCGGTTTTGTGCAGCAGCTGCTTAAGTCCCTGGCCAATTTCTCAATGGCAATCGTATCTAAAGCCTGGATCGGCCTGATGCTGATCTTTCTTGTATTCTACCTGGTCCAGGATCTGGAGAAAGCCAAATCGAGCCTGACCTTGCTGGCGCCGCAGATCTACCAGAAAGATGTCATCCATGTCCTCGGTGTTATCGATCAAAAGGTGGGGGCATTTATCCGCGGCACCTTGCTGAAAGCGCTGTTTGTCGGTCTTTTTACCTGGGGGGGGCTGGCCATCCTGGGGCTGCCCTTCTCCCTGATGCTGGGCGCCCTTGCCGGTATCTTCAACATTGTCCTCTATATCGGGCCTGTCCTGGCTGCCGTGCCGGGCCTGCTCCTCAGCCTGCTGCCGGGCACGCCCAACTTCTTCCTGGTGCTGGCCGCCTATGTGATCCCGCAAATTTTCGACGCCTTTGTGTTCACGCCGCTTTTCCTGGGGAAGGCCGTTGATCTCAGCCCCCTGACCGTTGTTGTGGTCATCCTGATCGGCGGCCAGCTTGCCGGAATTCCCGGGATCATCCTGGCTGTTCCCCTGAGCGCTGTCTTGAAGGTGCTTCTGGTGGATTATTACCTGGCCAAGAAAAAAGTTTAAGCAGCTGTACTGTGCTGTCGCCCGCTGCGTTTTGCGCCAAAGCAATTCGCAGCGGTTCTTTGTATTAAAGGGATTTATGCGACATGTTTTCATGTATGCAGAGTGAGCAATCTGTCAATAGATCGATGTTTGCGTTGGATATTAATTTTATACCCCGTTTATTGGTGAAAACGGTAAACGAAACAGAATGTTGACGAAGATCGTGCAGGAATTGTGAATTCCTTATGGAAATATTATGAACAGATTTGAATAAAACACTGTGGAGGTGAAGAGGCATCACCCTTAAAACAGAGAATGAGCAATTTGATAATATATTGCCAGGTATGCGCACCGGTGCAGGCCTGAATAGAATAACTCCTATACGCATGCTAATCGTGCTGAATTTTTTGGTAAAATCGGTTTTTTTCCTGCTATTGCTTCTGATTATTGCTGACAAAGGCATATTTTATGCCGGGGATTCCTGGGGCTACCTCAGCCCAGCCGGAGAGCTGCTGTCCGGGAGTTTTTCCTATCAAGGATTACCAACGATAATACGCTCCCCGGGTTACCCCCTTTTTTTACTGCCGGGAATCATTCTGGGACAGGTTGAACTGGTAACTATTTTTTTGCAGATTGCGGCTAACAGCATCACCCTGTATGTAGTATACCGCATGGGGCTGCTACTGTTTAAAAACGAAAAGGCGGCCCTTTTCTGTTGTTTGCTATATGCGCTGGAACCTGTTTCTACACTTTACAATTACCTTCTGCTCTCGGAAGTGTCCTTTACCTTGCTGCTCTCGATTTCACTTTACCTTTTTATGTTATACCTGAAGAAACCGAGATGGCAATTCATGGCCCTGGCAGCCCTTTGCCTGACTGGTTCAATTTATGTCAGGCCTATTGCCTATTACCTGCCGCTTCTCTTTATCTTGTTTTTGCTGGCCTGGGCGATCAAGGGCTTTATTAAATGGCCTCAGGCCTTGACTCACTTGCTGCTTTTTATCCTGATAACATTTACAGCCATTGGCGCCTGGCAGTTTAGAAACTATACCCAAAGCGGCTATGGCGGTTTTACGCCTACTGCTGAGATTGATATCTACTTCTTCTACGCAGGCGCTGTTCTTGCGCACAAGGAAGGTATGCCCTTTTATGAGATGCAGGAAAAAATGGGCTATCATGATGGCGTTGTTTATATAAAAAACCATCCCGAGCAGGAAGGCTGGAGTTTTCCCGAGCGTTACCGCTATATGAGTAAAAAAGGACTGGAAATCATTAAAAACGATTTCCCCATATTCATGGGCCTTTACCTGAAGGGGATACTCAGAACCGCCGCTGATCCCGGGGCAACCAAATATCTTAAACTGTTCAAATTGTACCCCCATTCCGAGGGATTGATTGGACAGGTTGTTGACAAAGGGCTTTTTAGTACATCTCTGGTGCTGTTAAAGGAAAAACCGCTGGTATTTTGGAGCAATCTTTTGCTGGGGTGCATTCTAGCCGCTATATATCTGCTGGCCCTGATTGGTTTATTATCTAAAAAAGGGCTTAAAAATCCTTCAGTATACCCTGTTCTTCTAACAGGCCTGTACTTGATGGCCCTTGCGGGCGGACCCATGGGTTACTGCCGCTTTCGCTGTCCCGTCATGCCCCTGATCTGCCTTTTTGCAGGGCAAGGGCTTTATCTCATCACCAATAAAATAAAGGAGAGGAAATAGTGGGTTTTAGAAACTATCTTTCTATTGCCCGCCCGGATCATTGGTTCAAAAATATATTTGTCATACCCGGCGTCATTGCAGCAGCAGTTTTTTCCGGCGCTGTTATGCGCGATTTCGCCTTGCAATTGGTTTTAGGCTTGAGCAGCACCTGTTTAATCGCCTCTGCCAACTACACGATCAATGAGTGGTTGGATGCGCGATTTGATCGTTTTCATCCCGTGAAAAAAAACCGTCCTTCAGTAAGCGGGAAAATCAAAGCTCCCTATGTTGTAATGCAATATCTTTTTCTTGCCACCGCCGGATTGACCCTGGCCTGGCAAATCAATTTCCTTTTCCTAACAGTATCTGCTTTCTTTTTATTGATGGGCTTCCTGTATAATGTCAGGCCTTTTCGGACAAAAGATCTGGTCTTTCTTGACGTTCTATCCGAATCGATCAACAACCCTGTTCGACTGCTTTTGGGATGGTTTATCGTCACCACCGAGTTTATCCCCCCTTCCAGCCTGCTTCTAGGTTATTGGATGGGCGGTGCATTTTTAATGGGTATCAAGAGATTCGCCGAATATCGCTTCATTGCCGATCCGGAATCGGCTGCTCTGTATCGCCGTTCATTTCGTCACTATAACGAGGAAAATTTGCTTATATCTTCATTTTTCTATGGGATGTGCTCGCTTTTCTTTACCGGCATTTTCCTGATTAAATACCGCATCGAGCTGATTCTCACCATTCCCTTTTTGGCATTCCTTTTTGCCTGGTATATGCATATCGGTGTGCAGCCAAACTCGCCGGCTCAGCACCCTGAGCGTCTTTACCGTGAAAAACCATTTGTGGCTTACCTGTTCTTGCTGGCAGTTCTCCTTATAGTGTTAATGTTCGTGGATCTTCCTTACTTGCAGTCTTTGCTGGTTACCATTTTTGAATAGGGAGCAGTCCGATGAATCTTGCATCATCGCCTTTCAACTGGTCCGATATTGCGGCTGTTATTTTTGATGTGGATGGAACCCTCTACAACCAGCGGTTCATGAGACGTTTGATCCTGGGTGAATTACTCAGGTTTTATGCCCTGCGCCCCTGGCGTCTGGCTGAATTGAAAATAATTCTCGACTTCAGGGCGGAACGCGAAAAGCGGGTGCATGAAGAACCGGAAAATCTAAAAAACGCCCAGTACCAATGGGCGGCCGGCCGATCAAAAGTTGGGGAGGATCAGGTGCGCCGGATTACCAGTCGCTGGATCCATGAAGTGCCGCTTAAATACCTTAAGCGCTGCCGTTATCCCGGAGTGGCCGGTTTCTGCGATACCCTGGCACAACGCGGTTTTGCCATGGCAGTATATTCCGACTATCCCGCACGAGAAAAAATCGCTGCCCTGGAGCTCCCTATTGCTACCATTGTGTCATCGACAGATAGTGATGTAAACCGGCTCAAACCTCATCCCCGGGGATTGATAGTAGTTTCCAATAAATTGGGATTATCGCAACGCCAATGCCTCTTTATCGGCGACCGGGATGACCGGGACGGTGAATGCGCTCGCCGGGCAGGTATGCCTTACCTGATTCTAAATAAAAAGGCCGGCAGCAGAAACAATAGTTTTTCATCTTTTGTTCAGCTGGAAAAATGCCTTGTTCAACAATCAGGTCAGCGTAAGTAGAATTTCTGTTGCCCAGGGCATTGGCAGATATATCAAAGCCCGACGCGACAGCAAAAAAAGCCTTTACCGCCCGGGTTTACCCGGGCGATGGATGATTAATTTACCAGCCCTTGATGAATTACGTAAATCGCCAGATGGGTTCGGTCGCGCAGGGCCAGTTTTTCCAGCAGATGGGTTACATGTGTCTTTACTGTGGGTTCGGCAATAAAGAGCCGCTCTCCAATCTCCCTGTTACACAGGCCGCAGCCGATCAATTTGAGGGCCTCCATCTCCCGGGGGCTGATCTCCTCCAGTCTGCCCCTGCCCCGTTGTGCGCCGTCGCATTCCCGTAGCAGACGCGCCGCAGCTGCTGTTTTCATCATAACCCGGACGACGGGGCCCAGCCCAGATGCGCAGGTTGGATTCGATGATCATCCAAAAGTATGATTTTTTTAACCGGGGCTGCCGGGGGATGGGGCGATCCCTGGAGGAGCCGCCGTTGGCACAAGGGGAGCAGGCGGCAATAGGAAAGCGTCCCCCGGCCCCTGTTTATCTCTTCAGCTCTGCGGTAAAGGTCAGTTTCGGCTCGCAGCCGCCGGCAGGCGTTAACTTGAAAGTAGGCAGCAACTCCAGGATATTGAACCCCGCTTTCTCCAGAAGGCGGTTCACCAGCTCCGGCGGATAGTCTTTCTCACGATGATGTTCTTGAAATTTACGGTACAGCCCGCCGCCTGCGGCGGCAAAAACAGTCAGGACAATCTCCCAGGTCTCCACCGCCCTCTGGTAGCGGCTTTCCCAGATGAGGGAAAAATCCTGATCATCGGCCCAGCAAACTGAAAACTGCTCGTTTTGCGCCCGCAGCGAGGGGCGGGTCAGATCAAAGATAAAAAACCCCCCGGGCCGGATCAGCTCCCCGATGCCGGAAAAAGCCTGCAGCAGCTCTTCTTCCGTGAGAATGTAATTCAGCCCGTCCTGGAAGAGCAGGGCCAGATCGTATTGCCCGGGCAGAGAGAGCGCGCGAAGATCCGCCTGGTAGAAATCCACATGCAAGCCCGCCGCTGCCCCCCGTGAGCGGGCCACCTGGAGCATGGACTCCGATATGTCGGCTCCGCTGACCCGGTAGCCCCTTGCCGCAAAGGGGAAGGCCGAACTTCCCGTGCCGCAGGCAAGATCTATGATGGAGCGAGGCCGCCGTTCGTAGCGCTGCAGTAAAGACTCAATGTAATCAGCCCAGCCTTCATAATCCACCCCTGCCATGATCTGATCGTAGATTGCGGCAAACCCGGCATAGGGTGTTTTCCCTTCAGTCGCCTTTGACATGCTTTTTAAGCCTCATCCCGCTCATTGGCCTTTCCCTGATCCGCCTGACTGCGCATGGTCTCGTTAAATTTAGCCAGGCTGCGGATAACCCCTTCGTTTATTGTCCCCGGGGAAAAATCGCCCTCTTCCCCTTCGCCCCCCGCTTCGCGTCCCGTCAGCAGCTCCATCCCTTCATCAACAGTGGTAATGGCGTAAATATGAAATTTTCCACTTTCGACAGCCGCCTCGATTTCATCGCGCAGCATTAGATTTTTCAGGTTTGCCGCCGGAATAATGACCCCCTGATCGCCGGTGAAACCCTTGATCTTGCAGGCATCAAAGAAACCTTCAATTTTGCTGTTGATCCCGCCCACGGGCTGAATCTCCCCATTTTGGTTCACCGAACCCGTTACCGCCAAATTTTGTTTCAGCGGTATGCCGGATATGCTTGAAAGAAGTGCAAAGAGCTCTGCGGCGGAGGCGCTGTCTCCATCCACCCCGCTGTACGACTGCTCAAAACAGAGATTGGCGGAAAGATTTAGAGGGATTTTGCTGCCGTAGCGGCGGCCGAGATAGCCGCTCAGGATGAGGACGCCCTTATCGTGGATTTTGCCGCTCAGCTTGCTCTCCCGCTCAATATTAATAATGCCGCGACGTCCGGGATAAACTGTGGAGGTGACCCGGGAGGGCCGGCCGAAGCGGTAGTCCCCGAGATCAATTACCGAAAGCGCATTGACCTGGCCGACCCCGGTGCCCTCCAGGTCCAGCAGGATCTGCCCTCTTTCAATAGCTTCCATAACCTTCTGCTCGTACTTGTTGGAACGGTGAATCTTCTCTTGCAGCGCTTTTTCTACCTGCGCTGCGCCCACATCCGCAGCGCCGTCAATTTCAGCCCAGGCATCGGCCTCGTAAAGAAGCTCAACGATATCATTGAAGCGGGTGCTCAATTTTTC
Organism: uncultured Syntrophomonadaceae bacterium; assembly: GCA_964441025.1. Taxonomy (GTDB): domain Bacteria; phylum Bacillota; class Dethiobacteria; order DTU022; family DTU022; genus JAAZIN01. The sequence continues at coordinate 2,323 of CAYTXG010000002.1, read as the reverse complement.
CTGGTGCTCGGCCAGGCGGGAGCTGTATTCGACCATTTTTGCCACCGCCTCGCGATCAAAATGGCGCAGCTGCTGCAGGGCGCAGTGGTAGGCAATAAAGCCGGCCATCTTGGCCACGCTGTCGCCGTCCCTGGTCATTTCGATGTCAAAGTCGACTTTGATCTTGAACAGCTTGCTGAAATCTTCATCATAGGAATAGAGAATCTGGTAGAGAAGGGGATTTCCTATGAGGATCACCTTCAGCTGCAGCGGCACGGGCTGCGGTCGCAGGGTGGAAACAGTGATGGCGGCGTACTGCTCGCCAAGGGTCTCGATGCGGATCTCCTTTGTTTTCAGCGTGCGTTTCAACACCTCCCAAGATTGCAATCCCGAAAGGACATCATTGGCCTGCAGGATCAGGTAACCGCCGTTGGCGCGGTGGAAAGCCCCTGCTTTGATCATGGTAAAATCGGTGATCACCGCCCCCAGACGGTTCTCATATTCCATTCTGCCCAGGAGGTTGTAATAGGAGGGGTTTGTTTCATACACCAGCGGCGCTCCCTCTGTTTCCCGGTGATCAACCATGAGGTTGACCTTGTAGCGCTGCTCCGCCTGCTCCTGGCTCTGACGGCGCAGCCAGAACAGCGGAAAGGACTGCTCCTCCTCCTCAGCGCGGAACTCGCCCAGGCTGGAGAGTACATCGCCCTGAAGGGCCTGCAGGTAGCACTGCACCTCGGGAAAAGCGCTGTATTTCTCCAGGATCTCGTTGAAAAGATGCCCTGTTGCCGCGATGGCGATTTTCCGGTCGAGCTTTTTAAATCTCTCCTTCAATCCCCTCTCGGCAGATTGAATCCGCCGCATGATCTCCATGGCTTTCAGCTGCACAGACGTTGATTTTTTCTCCAGCTCATCCTTCACCGGCTGATCCAGTTTGGCGTAGTCCTCTTCGTTGACCTGCTCCCCCTCAACAACGGGAACGGTAACAAAACCGGTGCCGGTCCTCTTCAGGGTGAAACCATGCTCCTGGGCCGCCTTGTTCAGCTCTTCCAGATGGGCGCTGCGCAGCTCCTGGAATTCCGTTACATACGATGCTTTTTGCCGTTCATATTCTTCCGTGTCAAAGGCTTTGGGGATGGCCTGCTTCAGATCCTCCAGCAGCTCTTCCACATGACGGCTGAAAAGGGCTCCCTGCCCTGCAGGAAGGTGCAGGGCCAGCGGCTCACCGGGATTGTCGAAATTGAACACATAGAGCCAATCGTCGGGGCGCGGCTCCTGCAGGGCAATTTTTTCAACCGCAGAGAGAGCATAGCTCGATTTGCCCGTCCCTGTAAAGCCGGTCATAAAAATATTGTAGCCTGCGCGCTTTATCCGCAAGCCGAATTCCATGGCTTTTACGGCACGCTCCTGCCCGATCATCCCCTCCAGCGGCGGAACCGAGCCGGTGTTTTCAAAGGGAAAATTTTGTGGATCACAGCGGTACTTCAGATCCCCTGCGCTTAATTTGTATACAGCCATACTATTTCTCCTCCCGGCCCGGGTCAGGTAGCGGATTCCCCGTCAGGCTTTTATGCATTCTATGCCGCAGGCCTATATTTTTTACATCTTGTTATCCCAAAAGCAGTCATCCTTCAGCAGGCATTCACCACAGCGGGGTTTCCGGGCCCGGCAGACTTCCCGTCCGTGGGCGATAAGGCGCTGGTGGGCTTTGCCCCATTCTTCGGGCGGCAGGATCTCCCTTAGCCGGGCTTCGACCTGCTCCGGCTTGCTGCCGTCTGCCAGGCCCAGCCGCCGCGCCACCCTGAAAACATGGGTGTCCACGGCCAGGGCGGGCTTGCCAAAAGCAATATTCAGAATCACATTGGCGCATTTGCGCCCGATCCCCGGCAGCATGAGCAGACTGTCAAAGTTCTCCGGCAGCTCCCCGTTGAAATCCCGAACAATCATCCGGCTGGCTTCCACAAGATAGCGGCTTTTATTCCGGTAAAGGCCGCATCCCTTCAGATAAGGTTCCAGCTCTTCCGGTTCAAAGCGGGCTATATCCTGTGCCGTTGGAGCGGCGGTGAACAGTTTTTCCGTGATGCGGTTGACCTGTTCATCTGTAGTCTGCGCTGAAAGAAGAACGGCCACGAACAGCTGGAAGGGGTTTTTATGGATCAGCCTGGTGCGGGGAAAGGGAAAACGCTGCTTCAGGGCCAGGAATATCCGGCGAATCCGCTTTGATTCCTCTTTTACTGCTGCTTCGTTGATCATGTTCATATTATAGACTGCGCAAATGTATTGGTAAAGGGAACGCGATCACTCACTTATAATCTTACCTAAGGGGGATCGGCTCACTCACGACGAA
>CAYTXG010000001.1:0-222443 GCA_964441025.1 uncultured Syntrophomonadaceae bacterium | reverse complement strand
GCCGCAACCTGGCTTGTCTATCCCCATCCCAACATCGCGCCTTGGAAGAACTAAAACAAAGGCTAAACATTAAATTTGATCACATAAGGAGCTTGATACTTTATGGCTCTACGGCGCGGGGCGAATCTGACGACGAATCTGACATTGACATTTTAGTGATCACAGCACAACCACTTTCACGTACAAGACGTCATGACATAACAGACATTGTATTTGAAGTTAATTTGAAGCATGGGTCCAATATTAGCGCAATGGTTGTCGATTCTTTTTCCTGGGAAAAAGGCGTTGTTTCGGTATTGCCGATCAAAAAAGCAATCAGTAAAGACGGTATCGCAATATGAACAACCACATGAAACAATGTGCAGAAGTGATGCGTTACTGGTGGTCCAAAGCAGATACAAGCTTGCTTTCGGCTCAGCGCGAGTTAGAGGCAGGAGCACTGGAGTATTCGATAAACAGATTGTACTATAGCATGTTTTATGCGGTGAGTGCAGTACTATTTAAACGGGCAAATGTCGTTCAATAAACATTCCGGAGTGCGTGCTGCTTTTCATCGTGAAATAATTAGGAAAGGCTTGCTGGATGTTAAATGGGGGAAATTATATGATCAACTTTTTGAAGATCGTCAGGAAGGCGACTACATGGCCCTGGTAACATTTGACAAACAATACGTCGAATCACAGTTAGCTCTTTGTACTGAATTCCTTCAGGAACTGCGGCACTTGGTTTGATTTGTCGTTTGGCAATTTGTTGCATTCCGGCGGGTAGTATTTCATCACGATCTTTTTCGCATGATCCGGCGTCTTAATCCCCATCTTCGCAACAAGGAATTGTATATCCTCCCTGTCTTTTTCCCCGTAGGCTAGCCGCCCTGTTCAATTAAAACTCCCATCCCAGAGGGGCATGTTTTGAATGTACCTGTCTTCCACGGCCGGAACATAGTAGGCTCCGTAGGTCTTGCGCTCCCCTTTGGCCATCCCGGGTATCTCCACATAGAAGCGGTAATAGGGGAGCAGGGTGGACTCCCACCCGGTGCGGTAGATGAGCTCTACCCGGCGCACATATTCCACTCCGGGGAAGTCGGCCGGGACGGTGGTTAGAAAATGCCTCTCTTTCAAAAGGGTCCTTGCCGCACCGGCGGTGATGAGCGGGTAGTCCCCCAATTTATCACCGGGGACCCCTCTCCTGATACGCGCCCCGTAAAGCATGCCGCTGTCTTCGCAGAAAAAATTTGCCGCGCCCAGGTTGTAGGCCGCAATCTGTTCTGCAGCGTTGCCTGCTCCCTCAAAGAACTCGATTCTAAACATCTGCTGATCGTAGATATTGTAATCTCCACCGCAGATGTTGATCACCGGCTCCTTCATGCCAAGCAGGCCGCGATAGCGTTCCAGAAGATATTCCGCCACAGCCTCTGTATCGGCGTAGCCGGCATAGTAGGTGAAGTTATATGCACCCGGCAGGGGAATGGCCGGATCGAAGAATATTGCGGCCTCAAAACGGGCGTCCACAGTAATCTCGATCCCCTTACCCGCAACAACCACCTCCGTCGGCCCCGAAAAACTCCCCGGGGGGGGCTCCTCCCCTATGGCGGCATACTTTTCCCTGATAGCCTCGATCTCTTCCGCAGCGGGGCGATTATCGCCGACGGTCAGCTCCTTTTCAGAAAGGCCCAACCGGCCGGCCAGCTCCAGCGCCCAGGACTGCATTGCCTCCAGATCAATTTCAGTCTGCCAGCCGGAGGCGGCCCAATGGCCGGGGCCCTTGTAAACCGGCAGAGTGTCCAGAATCATATCTTCGCGCCAGGGGTTCTCGTTCACCAGGTCATCTATGCTGTAAGCCATATAGCCCTCAAAGCCCATGCCGCCGGTCTCGAATTCAAGCTGCAGCAGGGGTAAATCTGCAGGCGTTACCTGGCCCTGCGTAGGTTGACCCGTTTCAAAACCGCTTTCCGGCCCGGACAAATCCGGTGAAAGGGGCAGCGCTTTTAACAGTATAAACAGGAGGCCGGCAGCAACAGCGAGGCAGGCGGCGACAGGCCATATCCGCCGCCCCGGTTTCTTTTTACGGAAGGCCCAGGCCTCCCGGATATGCTGATCATCGATATCCGCAAAGGCTTTCAGCAGACGCAGCGATCTCACAGAGCAATTCCTCCCTCATCCAGACGGTCTTTGAGTTGTTTCCGGAGGCGGTACAGGATTGACTTGATCTTGCTGTCACTGTAGCCCGTGAGCTCCACCAGATCTCCGATCGATTGCATGTACCAGTAGCGGCGCACGAATAGAGCGCGCTGCTCGGCGCCCAGCTCATCGAGAAAGCTGTTGAGCACATCGGTAATGGCGGTGCTCTCGATAGCCCCCTCAACGGTATCCGGGCTAGGGAGGCAGTCCTCCAGCTCCCCCAGAAGCAGCGCCACCTCCCCCCCGCCCCGTTTCAGGGCCATCCGCCCGGCATAGCGGTTCAGGGAGAGGTTGCGCACGATCCGCCCCAGATAGGCCCGCAGATCTGCCGGCCACTCTTCGGGGATAGCGCTCCATGCCTTGAGATAGGCATCGCTGACGCACTCTTCACTGTCCTCCCGGTCTGCCAGAATATTGTAGGCAATGGCGCCCAGGTAGGAGCCGTACTTGGCCCGGGTTTGGGCTATCGCTTTCTCGTCGCGATTCCAATAGAGCAATAGGATCTGGGAATCCTCCATCATTCAGCCACCTGTACCCTCCTACAAGTAAAGACAGGAAAAAATGTGATCCGTTGCAAGGGGCGAACGCAGTTCATGGGCTGGAGTCTAACCGCCGCTTTGCCGGGGACACAGAGGTTTTTCAGACAGCAATCCGGTCTCGATATTCCGTGCAAAATGCAGAAAGGGCGGACAGGGTTAAAATAAAGCCTGCCGGGCACGCAGTAATCTTGCAAATTATGGTGAACTATTTTCATAAAGAACACCCCTGTTAGAGGGTCAGGTATCTCTAACAGGGGTTCCCTGCTGCGTTGGCTGCGGCGGCGCCAGGACAATAACCGCAGCGCCGCCAATTTGCACCCTGTTACTATTCAATTTCTATGCGGCAGCTGTCACAGGCCGCCTCGAGCTTAGGCACTGTAATAGAGAGAACGCCCTCTTCCAGCCTGGCTTTCGCCTGATCGGGACGAGAATTCGCCATGCGCACCCGGCGGCTCATCGAGGTAACCCGGCGCTCCTTATGGATGTAGTTCTCCTTCTCTTCACCTGTCTCTTCCTCACGTTTTACGGAGATGCACAGATCGCCTCCCACAACATCAAGGGCAATCTCCTCTTTTTTGATCCCCGGCAGCTCCGCCTCAATGATATACTCCTTGTCGCTATCCCTGACATCGATCTTGAAAGTATCTCTCAACAGGGTGCGACCCTGCATCCAGCTGTCGCCAAAAAAGTCATCGAGCATGTTGTAAAAATCCCCAAACCCGGTGTGCACCAAACTTCTGTCCCTGCGATTGAAAGGAACGAGTCCCGCCATGTTGTTCAACTCCTTTTTTATATTAGCACTCTCATGTGCCGAGTGCTAATATAAAAATAACATCCTTTTCCCATCGTGTCAAGTACAAATTCCTTAACATGTCAACTGTTCTGCCCGGTTCATCGGCATTCTGCAGGGCATAAAATTATCCATGCCTGCCCTACCGCCAAGAGGTGGTAAATTTTAAATGACCAGTCGGCTGACTATTGACAACTATATAAATTATATATATAGTTTATATATACTGTGAAAGGGGCTGATTCGAGATCACGATAAAGTATGCGATACTGGGGCTGCTGCATTACTCCGACATGCACGGCTACCGCATCAAGGAACACCTGGAAAAAAACTTCGGCCACATGTGGACAGTAAACTTCGGTCAGATCTACCCCAACCTGAAGGCCCTGGAAAGGGACGGCCTCATCCGTATGAAAGGGATATCACCTTCTAAAAAAGGAGGTCCACAAAAAAAATTATACACCATCGAAGAGCAAGGGCGGGAGGAGTTTGCCCGGTGGCTGGCCCGGGATCCGGTGCACCCCATGATTTTAAGAGACTCCTTTCTGCTCAAGTTCGCCTTTTTCGGCTTCAGCGATGATAACAGGGCCCTGGAAATTATCAGAGAACAGATCGCCCTGCACGAAAGACAGCTGGAGCGGAGAAAAGCCAACCGGCAGAGGTGGAGCAAACGGGGAGTATATGTAAGCCTTCTCGCCCAGCTGGGTGTGACGCTGAACGAAGCCTACCTGCAATGGCTTCGCCTCGCCGCCCTTGAGGTTGAGAGTCACAGGCAAGAGTTGAAGAGAAGCAGTACCGGCGGTTAGCTTTCAGTAAAAAGATAGGGGGAACAGATAGTGGAATTTAACGGTCTTACCCTTGTCACCGGAGCGGCCGGTTTCATGGGGCGCCACCTGGTGGAACTGCTGGTAAAAAAAGGAGCGCAGGTCAGGGCCACCTCCAGGCCGCGAAGCGACATCTCCTTTTTCGACCATCTGGGCGTAAAATATGTGCCCGCCGATTTAACAAAACCGGAAACCCTGCCGCCTCTCTTTGAAGGCGGCGTGGAGCGGATATTCCACCTGGGCGCCATCTGCAATTTTTCCACTCCCTACGAAGAACTTTACCCCACCAATGTGGAGGGCGTAGAAAGAATCACGGGGCTGGCGTTAAGGCATGGTGTGAAGCGCTTCATCCATGTCGCATCAACAAGTATATACGGCACCTACAAAGGAATTCCCTTTACCGAGGTTTCACCCCGCGAGCCTGCCGACGCCTACGGAAGAAGCAAGCGCGACGGGGAGAATATTGTCTGGGAGCGGATCAGGGAGGGGCTGCCGGCAACAATTGCCCTTCCCTGCACCGTCTACGGGCCCGGCTGCAATGACGGCGCCGGCAAGGCCTTCTCCAGGCCCACAAGCCTTGCGGGCATCCCCGGCAAGGGCAAACAGCTGCTGTCAAATATCCGTGCCGAGGATGTGGCGGCGGCCATAGAGCACCTCTCCCGCCTGGATTCGGCAATCGGCCAGGCCTACAATCTTGCCGAGGATTCCCACCCCGAGCTTGAAAAAGCCCTTACCGCCGCTGCAAAAGCATTCGGTACGAAGCGCCCCGCATTGCACCTCCCCCTCTGGCTTGTCAAAATCGCAGCAAAAATTGAGGGGGCTGCCTCGGCCCGCAAGCATAAAATACCGGACCTGGAATATGATGCGGTGAAATACCTCTGTGATGATTATATTGTGGACAACAGCAAGTTAAAAGCTGCAGGCTACCGTCTCATCTATCCCGATTTTATTGATTCCATGAACCAGATGGGTGAGCGGTACCAATCTCAAGCGGGAGCTTGAAAAACAAATAAGACGGGGGTGTCTTTGATGGGGCAAGTTGTAGTGATCACCGGCCTGGCAGACGGAATGGGCAGGGTCACAGCCGGGAAACTGGCCGCGGCCGGACACAGCATTGCGGGCTTTGATGTTGATTCGGAGAAGCTCGCCACGCTTGAAGGAGAGCTCGCCGGCAGCGGGAGAGATCATCTCCTGGAGGCCTTCGACATTGCCGACCGCAAGAAGATCTTGAAATTCCGCGACAGGGTTCTTGAAAAATACGGGCATGTGGATACGGTGCTCTCCAATGTGGGGATCGGTTTTTTCAGCCCCTTTGAAGAGGCCGATCTGGAAAAGGCGCTGAGCTGCCTGGAGATCAATGTTATCGGCGCAGCAGCCATTTTCCAGGCTTTTCTCCCCTCCATGCGCCGGCGGGGCAAGGGCAAGATGATCGCCATGTCATCGCTCGTGGGGCGGATCCCCTTCCCCTTTGAGTCCATCTACACGGCCAGCAAATTCGCCATCACGGGCCTCATGCAGTCCATCAAGTACGAAGTGGAGCATTTCGGAATAGATGTAGCCGTGATCGAGCCGGCCCAGGTTTCGACAGGTTTTGCCGCCAAGATCCATATCCTCCCCGAAGAGGGTTCACCCTACCGGGAGCGCGCCGCCAGGTTTATCGATCGCGACAACGAGCTGATCAAGAAAGCGCCCGACCCGGAATACGCCGCTGAAAAAATCGTCAGGGTGGTCACGGCGCCCAGAATGCATTTCTTCAACCAGATTGACTCCCAGAGCAGGTTTCTGCTGTGGCTGAACCGCTTCATACCCGGAGGCCTGCGGGATGCCATCCTTGTAAGCCACATGGATATAAAAGTCAAGTGAGGTGTTATTATGGGAAATCAGACAGCGATGACTGACAACAGCTACCTCAATTCAAGAGTGGGCCGGTTAAGGTGGAGAATCATCGATGCGCCCATGGAGGTATGCGTGGAGCGCGCCAGATATCTCACAGAGTCGATGGAGCTGAGCTGGCATAGGGATCCCCTGGAGCGAATGAGCCTCGCCTTTGAGCATATCCTGAACAATATCACCCCCATCATCAGGGAGGGTGAGCTCATCGTGGGATGCCGCACGAGCAAGCTTAAAGGGGCGCCGCTTTTCCCGGAAAACAAATCGCGGTGGATCGAAGGGGACCTGGAGGCCCTGGGGATCCGCGCCGTGCAGAAAGCCCTGATCAGCCCCGCGGAAATAGAGGAGCTGAAAAGTGAGATCCTCCCTTTCTGGCAGGGAAAAACCGTTGAAGATGTTATGGAATCCCGCATGCCCCCTGATCTGTCGGAGGATATGGATAAGTATGTCTTTACTATGATGCTGGAGATAACGTACGGCATCGGCCACTTCACCATAGATCATGATAAAGTGCTCTCCCTGGGGCTCGGCGGTATCGCCAAAGAAGCCGGGGGTAAGCTTGAATTGCTGGGCTCATCGGAAAGCGACAACAAAAAGCGGCTCTTTTACGAGGCCGTGATCCGCTCCTGCGGTGCTGTGATCAGCTTTGCCCGCCGCTACAGCGAACTGGCCCGCAGCCTGGCGAAAAAAGAAAAGGATCAGAAACGCGCCGCAGAGCTGAAAAATATCGCGGAAATCTGCGCCCGCGTGCCCGAGTTTCCCGCTCAAAGCTTTCATGAAGCCCTGCAAAGCCTCTACTTCGTGCACCTGACATCGCAGATCGAATCAGGGGGGAACTCCATCTCTCTCGGCAGGATCGATCAGATCCTCTATCCCTATTACCGCAGCGACAGGGAGGCGGGCCGCCTGACCCGCGAAGAGGCCAGAGAACTGCTCTCCCTTATGTATATCAAGACCAATGAGATCTGGAATCTTCTTGAAGAGGCTTTCATCCCCGGCGGCGAGGGGACCCAGGGCAAGACAACCCAGAATGCCATTGTCGGCGGGATGGACCGGGAGGGGAAGGATGCCACCAATGAGCTGAGCTACATCGCTCTCGATGCTTTCAGCGATGTGCGGACGGTGCAGCCCAATTTTGGGGTGCGCATCTCCTCTGAAAGCCCCGCAGATTTTCTAAAAAAGGCGGTGGACTACGTCCGGGAGGGCGTTCTGCTGCATTTTTTCAATGATGAGACCATCATCAAAACACTCCTTCACAGCGGACACACCCTTGAAGATGCGCGCAACTACGGCATCGTGGGCTGCCTGGAGCCCAATGCCCAGGGCAAGACCTTCGGCTCCACCTTTGCCGTTCAGTTCAATGCCTTGAAATGCTTTGAGTTCGCACTGACAAGGGGCATTGACAGCATCTTCGGCTACCAGTCGGGCTTGAAAACAGGAGATCCGGCCCTCTTCTCGAGTTTTGAAGAGCTCTGGCAAGCTTACGATGAGCAGGTGAGCCACTTTACCCGTCAGATCGCCAGGGGCATGCATGTTCTCGATGAAGCCATCGCCGACAATGTCCCCTCCCCCTTCGCCTCGGCGGTTATCGAGGGCTGCCTTGAAAAGGGCCTGGACCTGACGCGGGGCGGAGCGGTGTACAACTCCACCGGTGTCCAGCTGATGGGCTTTGCCAATACCGTTGACAGCCTCTACAGTGTAAAAAAAGCGGTCTTTGAAAATAAAGTCCTCACCATGGCGGAGCTTGTGGAGATGCTTTCCGACGACTGGTACAATGCTGAAAAATGGCGCGCCTACATGCTCAACCGCATCCCCAAGTTCGGCAATGACAACGATGAAGTTGATGCCATGGCGGCAAGAGTGACTGAGCATTACTGCGACAGGATCACCGCCCATAAAAACTTCCGGGGCGGCACTTTCTGGCCCGGCATCTTCTCCGTGGGATTTCATATCTCTTTCGGAGCCTTCACCGGAGCCACTCCCGACGGCAGGTACGCCGGCGATGTCCTGGGCAATGGGGTAACGCCCACAACGGGGAATGCCCTCTCAGGCCCCACGGCGGTAATGAATTCGGTGGTGAAGCTGCCCCTTGAGCGGATCTACAACGGGGCGAACCTGAACATGCGTTTCCAGGGGAAAAAGGTGAAAACCGATCACCTGGCGAGCCTGATCCGCGCTTACATGGAGGGCGGCGGCATGCAGGTGCAATTCAACATGGTCGACTCGGTGACCCTGAGAAAAGCACAGGAAGAGCCGGAAAAATTCCGCGACCTCTTTGTCAGGGTCAGCGGCTACTCGGCGGAATTCATCGATCTGAGCGATATTGCCCAGGATGAGATCATCAGCCGTACCGGGTTTGAATAAAGAAGTCATATAAAATATAGCAGATGTTGCTGGAAATAGCGGTATAACAACTGAAAAGGAGGAATGCCCATGGGCAAGGTGATGACAACGGCTGAGGCGATCAAAAAGCATGTTGATGACGGCGACTTTCTCTTTATCGGCGGCTACATCGCCAGGCCGCCCTTTGCCGCCATTCACGAGATCATCCGCCAGAAAAAACGAGAGCTCACCATCACCCGCAGCAACGCCGCCGATGATTTCGACATGCTCATCGGCGCAGGATGCGTGAAACGCTTTATCTCAACATTTATTTCCCTGGGCCTGTACGGGCTGGCCAGGTGTTACCGCAGGTCTGTTGAGAGCGGCATCCCCCACAAAATTGAAATTGAGGAGTATACCAACCTTTCGCTGCCCATGATGCTTCTGGCGGGAGCAACGGGAATGCCCTTCGTGCCCGTCAAGGATATGGCCGGCACCGACCTGATGAAGGTGAGCTCCTTCCTGGGTGAGAAGAAGTTCAAAATGATCGAATCGCCCTTTGACGGCAGTACCGTCATGCTCGTGCCCGCCCTCAAGCCCGATGTGGCCATCATCCACGTGCAGCAGGCCGATGAAGAGGGCAATGCCCAGATGTGGGGCATCGGCGGCGACTGCAAGTGGGGCGCCAATGCCGCCCGGAAGGTGATCGTCAGCTGCGAACGCCTTGTGAGCAGGGATGTTGTAGGTAAAGATCCCTCCAGGACCATTGTCCCGGGATTCAAAGTCGTCGCCGTAACAGAGGAGCCCTTCGGTGCCCATCCGGGATACACGCCCGGTTTCTACGATGTCGATTTCGGCTACGGTTATGATTATCAGCAGGCTTCAAACACCGTGGAGGGGTTTACAACATTTCTTGACGAGTGGGTCTTCGGGGTGAAGGATCGCGCTCAATACACGGAACATTTCATCAAAAAGTACGGCTATGAGAAGTTTTCCTCTTTGATGGCTCCGTTCGACTACGGATACCCGGTGTCCTATTCTTACTGAAAGGGAGGCAACAGTTTTGACCGCAGATGGAGCAGATTATATAAAACCTGAGCTCATGGCCTGCTGCGGCGCCAGGGAGATCCGCGATGGCGATATCGTCGTCGTGGGCACAGGCTTTCCCTCCATGGCCGCCAACATTGCCGTCCATACCCACGCGCCCAGTGCAAAGATGATGCAGGAGTCGGGGGTGTACGATGCGCATCCTCTAAGACCGGCGCTCTCCGTGGGAGATCCCTGCCTCAATCCCGGCGCAGCCATGATCGGAGGGCTCGTTGAAATTATGGGCATGTTCCTCCAGGGCGGCTGGGTTGATGTAGGCTTTCTTGCGGGAAGCCAGATTGATAAATTCGGCAACATCAACACCACCACGATCGGGGATTACGGGAACCCCAGCCACCGCCTGCCCGGATCGGGAGGGGCCAACCCCATCGGGGCGCTGGCGAAACGCACCCTCATCATCGCCGTCCACAATGACCGGACCCTTGCCGAGAGAGTCGATTTTATCACCACTCCGGGATACCTGGAAGGCCCGGGAAGCCGTGAAAAATGGGGACTGCCGCCCGGGACGGGCCCGGAGGCAATCATCACGAACAAGGCGGTTCTAAGATTCGATACCCACACAAAGGAGGCTTACCTGGCCAGCTACCACCCCGATACCACCGTTGACGAGGTGATCAGCCTGACTCCCTGGGAACTGAAAGTGGCCGATGATGTCCACGAGACAGAACCGCCCACCACGGAGGAGCTGCGCCTTCTGCGCGAAGTGCTCGATCCCAACAGGATGATCCAGATCTACGAGAGGCGCGGCTATGTCTAAAACTAGAAAAGGGGGGAATTGCCATGGGCGCAACAAGAGAACTTGCTGATTTTGCCGCCGCTCTGAAGCTTGAATCTGTCCCCGCCGGGGCTGTTTACAAGGCCAAACTCTGCCTTCTCGATTATGTGGCCAATATTTACGGTTCCCTGGAGCTTGAAGCGACCAAAGCCGTTGCGGAATACATTCGCTCCCTGGGTGAAAAGAGAATCTCCACGGCTCTCGGGTGCGGATTCAAAACAGGTATCCAGAGCGCCGCATTCATGAACGGCACCACTGCCGAGGCTATTGAAGCCCAGGACGGTTACAGATTTGGGGGGAACCATCCCGTGTCGGCGGTTATCCCCGCCGCCCTGGCCGTTGCCGAAGCCGGGGAGGCCGGAGGCGGCAGGCTCATCGAGGCGATCATCGCCGGTTACGAGGTGGCAAACAGGGTCGCCGCGGCAGTGCATCCGGGACATACTGTCTCCGGTTTTCTGCCCACGGGCACATGCGGCGCCTTTGGCGCCGCCGCCGCCGTATCGAAGATCCAGGGCTACAGCCCTGAAGAGACGCTAAACGCCATGGGCAATGCCGGCTACCTGCTGCCTCTTTCCATGGCCGAACAGCTCATGGGGGGCTACACCGTCAAGATTGTCCAGGGAGGGCAGTCTGCAAGTGCGGGGATCATGGCGGCGGGGCTGGCCGGCAGGGGGATCACGGGATGCCCGGAAATAATTGAAGGGTCATCGCTGAGCGGCGGTTTCATTCAGATCACCAATACCATGGGATCGGATCCGAAAAAGCTCACTGACGGGCTGGGCAGCCGCTATGCCATCGACGATGTTTACTTCAAGCCCTTTACCTCCTGCAGGCACACCCACGGAGCGGCGCAGGCCGCCCTGGAACTGGTGCGGGAACATGAGATAAATCCGGCAGAGATAGGGTTGGTGAGCGTCTACACATATACCATGGCCGCAATCGCGGCGGGTAAAAGCGTGCCCCCGGGCGGCAGCTTTGTTTCCGCCCAGTTCTCCATTCCCTACGTCGTTGCCGCCGCCCTCTGCGACGGCGAGCTGGGACCGGAGCAGCTAACCGAAGGGCGGATGAAGAAAAAAGACATCCTGGCGCTGGCGGAGCGGATCAATATCGTTCCCGATGATGAGCTCTCAGCGCGTTATCCTGAAGTGACAGCCAGCAGAATCGAAGTTGAATTAAAAAACGGCAGCCATCTGGAAAAGCTGGTGGAGATACCGAAAGGGGATCCCCGCGATCCCATGACCGAAGAGGATGTGACGGCAAAAGTGAGGCGCTTTGCCGGATCAAGGGAAAAGAAAAGGATAGACGAAGTCATCAGGCTGATCATGGAGCTGGAGAACTCTTACAGCATCACAGAACTTGTCTCGCTCATCTAGCCATTACAATGCGTTATAAGGAGGAATTAGATGGATTTCAACCTGAATGAGGAACAGAATATGCTGCTTGAGACGATCAGATCCATGGGCAAAAAAGAGAATTTCAAAGAGCTGGCCAGGCATGTGGATGAAACAGGTGAATTCCCCTTTCACCTGCTCGATCTCTTCGCTGAAATCGGCCTGCTGGGGATGACCCTCCCTTCCGAATACGGGGGCGGCGACCAGCCCTCCATAAATGCCATCCTCTGCATCGAAGAGCTTGCCAAATTCAGCCCCATGATCGCCTCGCCGGTCTTTGAATCAAATGTGGGCCCCGTCAGGGTCATCAGCTTTTTCGGCACGGAGGAGCAAAAAAAGAGGATCCTGCCGGGCGTATGCAGCGGAGGAAACAGCGTCTCTGTATGCATGACCGAACCGGAGGCAGGCTCCGATCTCACGGCGCTGGACACAAATGCCGTGGAGGATGGCGATTGCTACATCCTCAACGGCAGCAAATCTTTTGTCACCGGCGGCGGCCATGCCAGCCATTACATGGTCTACACCAGGTTCGACAATATCCAGGGCTACAGGGGCATCGGCGCTTTGATCGTGGAAAAAGGGATGCCCGGATTCACATTTGGAAAGCAGGAAAGATACATGGGACTGCGGGGGATGCCATCATGCGATCTCTTTTTTGATGATGTGAGGGTGCCGAAAGACAACCTCGTTCTTCCCGCAGGCGGGTTTGCCAATCTCATGCTCACCTTTGATATCGAGAGGTGTGGCAATGCCGCCATGTGCCTGGGGGTGGCGGGCGGAGCGCTGGAGCAAGCGATATCCTACGCCCAGGAAAGGAAAACTTTCGGGAAAGAGATCTGCAACCGCCAGGCCGTCCAGTTCATGATCGTGGATATGGCCACAAAGCTCGATGCGGCTAAGCTTCTCGTCTACCGCGCCATCAACAGCGCCGGGAGGGGGATGCCTTCCATATATGAGGCCTCCATGGCCAAGGCCTTTGCCAATGAGATGGTTGTGGAGGTGACAAACCTGGCCATGCAGATCTTTGGCGGCTACGGCTACAGCACCGAGCTCCCGCTGGAGAGGATGTACCGCGACGCCAAGGCCTGGGGCGTGGCCGGCGGCACCATCGAGATGCTTAAAATCGGTATCGCCGGCATGATCTTCAAACAGAGGTTCAGCCAGCGATAAAGGGTTTAAAAAAAGGAGGGTGAACATGAGCAAGTATTACCGTGATGCAGAGCAGCTCTATGAGATCTACGGCTACTACATGGACCGGGTCCTTCAAGACGAAAGGATCGGAAAGAAGATGTCAAAGGCGGGGATCATCATCAAGTTCATCTACACCAACCCCGATGCCGAGATCACCATTGATCTGAAGAACAAGCCGGAGAAGGAAGGCTATTTCGGCACATTCTACCTGGGACCCTGTGAACTGAAGGAGGATGTCTGGTCGAAGCAGCCGGCCGACCACTCCCACAGCTTCTGGCACGGCCTGGAAAACCCCATGGCGGGCATCACCAAGGGGATCATCAAGCAGGGCGGCAAGGTCACCGCCATGCTGAAGCTCCTCCCTGTGGTAAGGCCTGCTTTTCAGCTTTTCCCCGTGGTGCTCAAGGAGATGGGTTACGAGGATAAAATAATCACAGGGAAGAATTGAGATGAAAGGCAACACCGGTGTCATCGCCCATATTGATCTCAGCTCCGCCGCCGTGGATCTGCTGAACTACCCCGAAGAGATCTACGCCCGCTTCATCGGAGGCAGCGGTATGGCGGCAAAACTTTACAGCGACAGGGCCGGTTTCCCCCCTGACCCTCTCTCGCCGGAGGCCCCCCTTATTTTTATGAACGGACCGCTGGCGGGCGCAAGGCTGTCGGGCGCGAGCAGGATCTGCGCCGCCGCCCGCTCACCGCTCACCGGGACCTTTGCCGATTCATCCTGCGGGGGTTATTTTGCGCCCGCCCTGAAAAGGCAGGGCTTCGACGGGATCATGGTCACGGGGAGAGCCGCCTCTCCCTCCTACCTTCTGATAAGGGCAGGAAAGATCACCGTCGAAGATGCCGGCGACCTGTGGGGCAAGGGCAATTATGAAACATCGGCGATCCTGAAAGAGCGTTTCGGGCGCAGTTCCACCGGGCTCTCCATCGGGCCCGCCGGCGAAAACAGGGTCCCCTTTGCCTGCATTTTAAACGACGGCCATCATGCTTTCGGCCGCTGTGGTTTGGGCGCCGTCATGGGTTCGAAAAATATCAAGGCAGTGGTAATTGCAAACCGGGGGAAAGCTGAGCTCAATTTTGCCGATGAAAAAAGATTGAAAGAGCTGGCCAAAGCAGTTATTCCGAAGATAAGGGAGTCGATCATATCACAGGTGCTCCATGATTTCGGCTCGGCGGGCAACCTGGAGGGGCATATCTATACCGGGGATGTGCCCATCAAGAACTGGCAATCCAATTTCAATGAAGAGATGGGTGAGGCTTTGACAGGCAGCACCCTCTCGGAGAAATATCTGACAAGGAAAAAAAGCTGCGCCTACTGCGTTGTCGCCTGCAAGGGGATGGTCAGGGTGGAGGAAGGACCTTTCTCCATCCCCGAGAGCCCCGGCCCGGAATATGAAACGGTGGCCGCCTTCGGCACCCTGTTAAACTCCTCCGACCTGGCCGCTGTCTGCAAGGCCAATTACCTTTGCAATGACCTGGGCATGGATACCATTTCGGTGGGCTCCACCATCGCCTGGGCCATGGAGGCCTGGGAGAGGGGGGATCTCACGGCTGAGAAAACGGGCGGTATCGCCCTGGAGTGGGGCGACATGGATACTGTGGTAAATGTGCTGCTCCCTGCCATAGCTGCAAGGGAAGGAGAACTGGGAGAGCTCCTGGCAGAGGGAAGCGCCCTGGCCGCCAAAGAGCTCGGCGGGAATTCGGCGGAGTACACGGTTCACAGCAAGGGCCTGGAGGCGCCCATGCACGATCCCCGCGGCGGAGGGCACGGTCACGCCCTGGCCTATGCGGTAAGCCCCCGCGGCGCCTGCCATGTGTCCACGGCCATGCATTTCA
Source organism: uncultured Syntrophomonadaceae bacterium (assembly GCA_964441025.1). GTDB lineage: Bacteria > Bacillota > Dethiobacteria > DTU022 > DTU022 > JAAZIN01. The sequence goes on along the minus strand of CAYTXG010000001.1, from coordinate 207,595 downwards.
TGGAAACAGGGGCCTGCAACTACCCGGAGATCGGCTTTGAGTTCGACCTTGAAGCAATGACCCATGAGAAAAAGCCTGAAACCATGGTCCTTGCGGCCGCTCTGGGGGCGATCGAGAACAGCGCCTCTTTCTGCCAATATGCAGACCGCTCCTTCACCATTGAGGAAATGGTGGAATTCATCAACGCGGCGGCAGGGTACGGCCTGACCATTGAAGGGCTCATGGAGGCGGGGACGCGGATTTTCCATCTGAAGAGATGCATCAATTACCGGCTGGGTTTCAGAGCCGGCGATGACATCCTCACGCCGCGCATGCTCGAGCCGGCGCGTGACGGCGAACCGGCGGGCATTGAGATCAGGTTCGATGAGATGAAATCACAGTTCTACAGGCTCATGCAGATGGATCCGGAGAGAGGCGTCGCCACAGAGGAGAGGCTAAGGGAACTGGACCTCTCTGTTGAAACGGAAAAGATCTGGGGTGACAGGTGAGGGTATATCTCAAGGGGCCTCCTCCAACTCCCGGGCGGCCCCGATAAGCCCGGACCCGGCAGAGCGTATGAGTCCGGACAGGCTGCCTGCATCGTGGAGCAGGCAGAAATGCCTTTGGATGAACTGACAGAATTATGAAAAAATCTCCAGGTAATGACGCAGCATGTTGACACTCAAGACGGAATGTTGTTATGATTCATCCAGGTTGATGTAACGCCGGATTCAAGGAGGTTTCCAATGGAATCGCTCAAGCCTGCAAAACAGTTCAACGCAGAGGCGTGCACGCGCTGCGGCATATGCTTCAGCGAGTGTCCGGTGATGGAGCTGCCGCTCAAGACGGCCAGGGAAGAGATAGAGCGCCTCATCGCCGGAAAGCCCACGAAACATGTTCTGCGCAGATGCGCCAGCTGCTTTGCCTGCGACTATATCTGCCCCGAAGGCTGCAACCCGGCGGAGCTGGTGCTGCAGCGCTGGTACGAGCAGTACGGGCGAGAAGGGCTGCCCATACGCGCCAGCTATTTCTCGCCCCACGAGAAGCTGAACTTCCGCAGTTACGTGGTCTCTAAAATGCCCCCTGATGAACGCGAACTGATCCGCTCCTGGGCCGACCTCACCCCCGCCAAGGAGATTCTCTACCCCGGCTGCAATATCATCACCGCCCCCTTTGTCACCCGCACAAAGGCCCTGGAAGGGATGGATATCCGCGGCGCCCTGGACTACTGCTGCGGCGAGACCTACTACCGCATGGGGCTGCTGGAGGAGGTGCAGCAGGTAGCCCGCCGCCTGGAGAGCTACTTCAAGACCCTGGGCGTAAAGAGGGTGAATATACTCTGCACAGCAGGCTGCAACATGTTCATGAATGTGCTCCCCTCCTTCGGCGTCGATTTTGACTTCGAGGTCCGGCCATACCTGCCGGTAATTCTCGACAAGCTGGAGTCGGGTGAGCTGTCAGTCACCAACAAACTTCAGGGCACCGCCACCATCCAGGAGTCCTGCTACGGCAAACACCTGGGGGAGGAGTATATGGATGTCCCCCGCCGCATCCTGGAGTTCATCGGCCTGGAGATAGTGGAGGAGAAGAAGAGCCGCGGGCGGGCGCTCTGCTGCGGCATTGCCGGCGGCTTCCCGCCCGACTCGGGCTATCACATCATGGATCTGACCAGGGCCACGCTGAACAGCCTGCTGCAGGCGCGCGGCGCCAGGGCCGATTATACCGTGGGCTACTGCGCCGGCTGCCTGCAGATGCTCTCCGTGGGCCGCAAGCTCCTCCCCCTGGGCAAACCGCCCTATCACCTGCTGGAGCTGCTGGCCGCAGCCCTGGGCGAGAAAATGGAGCGCTCCATGAAGTGGCGGGCCTCCGCCTTCCTGGCAGGAGTGCTGCGGCACCAGGCCCCCCTCACCCTCTCGCAAAAGCGATATCGCATCCCGGAAATAGCGGAAATGCCTCCCTCCTTGGGATCCCCGGAACAGCACACCGGAGACACCGGCGCGGCAATCCCCGCCGCCGGGAAGCCGGCCCCGGGGAAATAGGGAGACAGCGGGGATATGACCCGGAGAACATTTCGATTCTTCCGCGAGGATCTCTGCAACCGCTGCGGCGACTGCTTCGCCGCCTGCCCCTACATGGAGCTGCCGCAAGAGGAGGCCAGGCGCGAGATCACCCGGCTTATTGAAGAGGGGAACTCCCTCGCCCTGGAGCTCTGCAATACCTGCCACACCTGCGATGCCCTCTGCCCCACCGGCGCCGGACCCTACGGGCTTGTCCTGGAGCGCTGGAACGAAAGGGGCGCGGCGGGTCTTCCCACAGCCGCACGTCTGGTCACACCCTCGGAGCCCTGCAATATCTGGTCCTCGCTGAAGGCGATTATGCCTCCCGATGAGCTGGCCCTGCTGCGCGCCTGGGAGGATTTCTCCCCCTGCGAGGAGATCTGCCTCACCGGCTTTCACACCAGCGTGGTCCCCTATCTGCTCAAGGCGGAGGTGCTGGAGGAGCTGCCGAAGATTGTGGGCTCCGAGGCGCTTTTCGGATGCGCCGGCGACATCTACAAGATGGGGCGCTTCGACATGGTGGAGCAGATAACCCGCCGCCTGGAGCATATCTTCACGAAGATGGGCGTGAAACGGCTGGTCTGCTCCATGAGCGCCGAGGGGATGGTGCTCCAGGAGATCCTGCCCCGCCGCTTCGGGGCAAAATTCGATTTCGAGGTGGAGCCCCTGGAGGCATGGCTGCTGCGCAGGCTGCAGAAAAATAAGATCGCACCCCTTAAGAAACTGGGTCTCACGGTGACGGTGCATGACAACTGCCTCTCCAAGATGCAGGAGGGGCGGCTGCAGGAGATCAACAGGGAGATCATCGGGCGCACCGGCTGCGAGATCGTGGAACCCCGCCACACCCGCAAGCATTCCCTCTGCTGCGGCTTCGGAGCCGCCGCGACGCGCTACCGGATCAGGGATATCATGCAATCGGGCTACCGCCGCCTTAAAGAGCTGGAGGCAACAGGGGCGGATGCAGCGGTGATCTACTGCCCCGCCTGCATCTTCATCATCTCGCTCATCGGTGAGATGGCGGGCTCCGCCATGCCCCTGTACCATCCCGTGGAGCTGGTGGAAATGGCTGCCGGGAGAGAGCCGCTGCGCCGCCACGGCCGCCGGGCCTGGGACATGGCGGCAATCATCAGCAATCACTTCCTTAAGTACGCCTTCTCCCCCTCCTACCGCCGGCCCTTTCAACCCAAAGATATCCCGCCGGAGCCGGCCCCCCTGCCGGAGCTGCCGCGGGGAGACCGCCGGCGCACGCGGGCCCTGGCCTCGCTCTTCCACAGCCCCTTTGTGCAGAACAGGGCTGCGCGAGCCCTCATTTCCTGCTTTTTCAAAACAGCAGTAAAATAAAACCAGCCACGAGGACAGAGACTTTGGCAGGTGGGGCGGGGAATAATTCGCATGCAAAATCCCGGCCATGAAGGCCGGGATTTAAGTGTCCGTGGTTGACTTAAGGTATTACTCGATCTCCAGGATCTCCAGGGGGTGTTTGGGCAGCAGTTCGCAATCACTTTCGCGAATAATGATGGGCGCCTCGTAACGGAATCCGATCCCCTCATCGGAGCAGGCGTACTGGATGGCGCAGATGAGCATTTCGCCTGCGCTATAGCAATGGTAAGGATTCGTCCAGTAAGGAATGGGACCGTCATGAGCTCCGATCCTCCACTCGTCCCCCATCATGCCGATACCATGCTCAAATCCTGGAACCATGTAGTCGGAAAAACCGCCTTCCTCGGCTATCTCCATCATCTCTGCCGCCAGGCTCGACGGTGTGATTCCGGCCCGGTATCTTTCCAGGCAGGCCCTGACAATGCTCAGGAAGTTGTCCGCATGCCATCTCTGTCGGGCGGTGGCCGGCGCCAGCAGGTAATTGACGGAGTGATCGCCCAGGCCCAGTTTGAACATGGCGTGCAGGTCCACCATAAGTGATTCTCCAGGCTGGAGCCTGCGCCTTGTTGCCGGAGTGCAGGCCCCCCCGGTATAGCCCGTGCGGTAACCGCTGGCAATTTCATTGCCGGCAGTAAAGGACCATTCCCATTCGCTGCCCGCCTTTCTCATGGCATGGGCGGCAATGCCGGCTATCTCTGTCTCTGTTAGATTCTTGAACCCGCCGTCGACAATGGCTTTATATACCGCCTGGTGCCCTAGATCCACCTGGCGCGACGCCTCGCGAAAGCGGTTCATGGTCCCCTCATCCTTGATCAGGGAAAGGCGGTCAACAATGGCATGGGCATTGATGAACTCAGCGCCAGGCAGCGCTTTCCGGAAAGATTCGTACTCATAGTGGCTCAGATTGCCCTCGGGCAGGTAATTGGAAAGACCGGTTTCATAGCCGATGCGCCCTTTGCCGCACCCCAGCTCCTCTGCAATGAAATCGGAAATCTGGGTGATCTGGTCCTGCCCCCCCATGGGGGCGTAACCGCGCACATTGTCCTCTTCCAGCCAGGTTTCATCTGCCACCCGGGCGGCATCGATGACAAAGGTGAAGGCCACCGGTGAGCCCTCACGGGGAATGACAACATAGCTCCGCCAGGGACAGAAAGCATCCAGGGTCCAGGAGAGAGTCCTCAGCCTGCTGCCCAGATAGACATCAAGACCTTCCCTGGCCATCTCTCCCTGGATCATCTTTATCCTCTCAGGAAAATTGATGTAATAGGGATCATTTTCAGCCATCTTTTTTTCCTCCCTCTGTCGAAAATTAATATTCGGCATCCACCCGGGCCAGCACCTTGTTGAGCCTGTCGGCTATGGCGGCCAGCTTTAAAGCTTTTACCATATTACCCTTCAATTTTAATTTGCCGCTCATGAGCGCCAGCTGGGAGCCCAGCTTTCCCTGGGAAATCCGGGCAAAGGTCGCATAATCTCCGGTTATTTTGAATTCCGCCTCCGGCGGCTCCCCTTCGCCGACAGAAAACTGTTCCAGTTCACCCTTCACATAGCGAAAAAACATGAACCTTTCCTTACCGTCGGGACAGTTGAGGTAAATGTTGGACATGGAGGATGTGGTGTAGTTCATTCTTTCAGGGGACAGCTCCTCTTTCAAACGGGCCTCCACCTCTTCTTTCCACTGGGGACTCAGATACTTTACCCGCAATCCAATCGCCCTCCTTTTATTATTTGGCCAAAAGGCCATGGATCACCAGATCCACCGTGTGGCCGAAAAGGTCCAATGTGGATTCTTTTCCCCTATTGATGTAGGTTTCTATGATAAACATCTTGTACAGGGAGAAAAGCAGCCAGACTGTGTTTTCCACCTGTAATTCTCGAAAAACATCCTGCCCGATTCCCTCTTCCAGTATCTCTCTGATCATATTTCTCGATCTTTCGTTGATCTCTAAATAGGGATCTTCTGCGGGAAACATGGGGAAAATATCGGGGTCGTGAGCCAGGGCATTCCTCAGGTCATCATCTTCTGCCAGGTACCAAAAAGCGTTGTAAGCCAAAGCGCTCAGCTTGCCGAGCGGATCCGTTTCCTTCTCCACAGCCTCCCTCACCCGGCTCTGCCAGCGTTCCAGAGCCCAGGCAACGGTTTTTTCGTAGAGATCGCGCTTGTTCTTGATATAAAGGTAAAGTGCGCTTTTGGTGATATCCAGCTCAGCGGCAATGTCTTCCATGGTGGCTTTTTTGTAGCCGAAGCGGCTAAATATATGCAGCGCCGCCGGCAGCAGCTTCTGCAGCTTATTCATAGATGCAGGGACCTCCTAAACAAGTAAACATTTTGTTAATCTGTTCACCATTTATGATATAGGAAGCGCCAGTTCATGTCAACTTGATTTTTCATAAATTTGCATTTTTTATAATAGGCAAAGATCTGACGGCAACTGTGGAAATAAATGCTTATATATATAACCATGGAGAAGGGGTAATAAAGGGCTGTGCAGGATCGGTGCTGGATTATTCCGGCGAAACCGGTGATGGTTTGATACCGGGGACCGATGCGAAAAGATACTCTTTGAACCGGTACAATTGGAAGGTCAGGATAAAGCCCCGGCAGGGGTTCGAAACCAGCGGGGAGCCGGCCGGGATGATCTACCTTGTTGACACCAGCACAGCAACAGGCTCAAAGAGCAAACTTGCAGCCGGGCTGCTTGCTATTTTTCTGGGCGGTTTCGGTGTTCACCTTCGCGCGCAGACGTGCGGAAGCCCGTCAGGATGCCGGGATATTCCCCTGACTCAACTCCAATCTGATCATGCCACGCTTTTTTTAGTGGGCGCTCCTGGTTCAGGCCCGGGCTTCATCACAGGGCTGCGCCAGGAAAGGTGTGAACCGGCTACTCAGCCGGCCAAAATACAATAACAGTCAAAACGTCTGGAAATTCCTGTATTCCAATTTCCCCTCCTATTTGAGGTTCTACGATCTCTACTCCAGGCCTGATCTCAATCAGGGGCAGCTCATTTGGGATGTTGGCAGGGGCTTCAGAGGGATCGAACATAAGCTCGCCCAAATCAATGACACCATCCTCAAAATCCTCACCGGGCTTGATATCAATGACACCATCTTTTGTTATTTTCAGATGTCCCACAATTTTCAGGGTGTGGTTGTTTAAAAATATTTCTTTTCTTCCTTTGATAATGATACCGGTCAAGTCGAGGGTTTCATCTTGCGATAAACTGACGGTTGTGTTGCCCTCCGCTGAAAAAGCCTCTGACAATGAATCGTGTTTCTTGAAATCGCCTCCCTGCACGCCTGGATTTTTCGCGCATCCTGAAAAGCATAACAGCAATATCGCCACTAGCGCCAGGGATAAAACAGCTCTTGTTTTCTTGTTTTTCATTTAGAGCAGCTCCTTTCAATATTCGAAATCACGTGGGACATTAGCCCCAGGAGCATGCCTGCCCCTGGAATGCCCAATATCGCCAGCATATTGAGCTCTATGCTAAAAACAATTACCCTGCAGGCAAAATTACTCTACGTTCATTTCCCTACGATACCATGTTTCCTTAATGGAGCGGGGGTTCGTATTTGTTCATCAGCTCAGCAATCTTCTCAGGGGAAAGAGCTTTGGAAAAATAGAAACCCTGCGCCACATCGCAGAAAGAATCCCGCGAAAATGCCAGCTGTTCCTGTGTTTCAACGCCCTCAGCAACAACACTCAGATTTAGCGCCCTGCCTATGCCGGCGATGGCCCGGACAACGGCCTTATCTATTCTGTTCTCCGGAACATTGTTGATAATGGATTTATCGATTTTAAGAGTATCCAGAGGTAAATACCTGAGCTGGGCAAGGGTGGAATAGCCCGATCCAAGCCCATCCAAAGCCAGGCGCACCCCCAGCTCTTTGATCCCGGTGATTGCCTCCATGATACGGGGGAAATAGGTGATTAATATATTTTCGGTAATCTCGAGTTCAAGCAGCTCCGCCGCCATGCCAGATTCTGAAAGGGCGGCTTTAATTCCATTGATGAGCCGGTCATTCACCAACTGCCGGCGTGATAAATTCACAGCCATCCTGATCCTGGGCAGTCCGCATCGCTGCCAGGCCATGTTCTGCAAACAAGCAGTTCTTAGCACCCACTCGCCAATGGGGACGATGAGGCCTGTGCTGTCGGCCACAGGTATAAAACGCACGGGGGCCACCAGCCCCAGTTGAGGGTTACACCAGCGCAGCAAAGCTTCAACACCTGTTATAGAGCCGTTCTTCAGGTCAAATTTGGGCAGGTATTCAAGATAAAATTCATTGCGCTCCAGTGCGTAAGGAAGATACTCTTCAAGGATGTTTCTTTCTTGCGAGCGGGTTGTGGCCGCCATGGTGAAAAACTGATAATTATCGCTTCCTTTCTCCTTGGCAGAGTACATTGCCAGATCGGCAGTTTTCATCAGGGATTGCTTATCCTGGCCGTCCTGTGGATAAATACTTATGCCGATGCTTGCGGTAAAGCGATACTCTCTACCCTTGATCAGGATGGGCTCCCTCACTGTGGATAGGATTTTGTCGACCAGGATGGTAAGCTTTTTTATGCTGGTAACATTTTTCACCAGGATAACAAACTCATCTCCGCCCAGCCGGGCAACAAAATCAGAGGACCGCAGCGACAGTGTCAACCTGGTGGCGCAAACGATCAACATCTGATCGCCGGCCTCATGCCCAAAAGTATCGTTGATAATTTTAAAACCGTCCATGTCCATAAATAAGAGAGCGAACTGCTGCCTGTAACGACGTGCATAATCAATATTCTGTTGGAGCAGCTCGTTGAACATGATGCGGTTGGGAAGACCGGTGAGGATATCGTGTGTCGCCATATGGTTGATCTGCTCTTCATATTGCTTTCGTTCCGTTATGTCCCGGGCAATGCCCCGGAAACCAGTGGGCCTGCCCCGCTTATTTTTAATCAGGGAAATTGATACTTCATAGTAGACCCTGGCCCCATCTTTCAGTATCAGCTCAAATGCATAGGCCTTGACTGGAACCCCTGTTTTATAAACCTTATTAAAAAGGAAGTTCATCTCGTTAACTGTTTTTTTATCCGCATACTGCCGGTTGCTCATCCCCATCAAATCTTCGCGGGAATAGCCTATCCCTTTGCACAAAGCGTCGTTGACAAAGGTAAATCTGCCTCTCAGGTCAAGTTCAAAATAGGGATCCGCCATATCCTCAATTATGGTGCGGTACCTTTCCTCAGATTGGCGCAACTTCTCCTCCATCTTTCTGCGTTCAGTGACATCCCTGACGGTACCCCGGTACCCAACGGGTTTGCCCGATTTATCCCTGATCAGCGAAGCCGATATTTCAATCAGCCGTTTGGTGCCGTCCAGCCTCGATATTTCATAGTCCATCAGTTTGCCCGAAGCCCCGGTTTTATATATATTATTAAATGCTTCAAACGCCTTCTTCGCATTAACTTCGTCTGTATAGTCCCGGTAGTTGACCCCGATTATCTCTTCTTTGGAGTAACCGAATATCTCGCATAAAGCCGGATTGGCAAAGGTAATCGAGCCGCCCAGATCAGCTTCGAAATAACCGTCTTGCATATTTTCGATAATGGAACTATACTCTTTTTCCCTGAGCAGGTCCATGGCATCCTCCGTAAATACCGGGCAATTGCACACAGGGGTCAGGTTTATGCCCGCCCTTGAGCAACAATCTTTTCTAAAAATAGTCTTGCCGGTTCCGGATCAAACTGTTTGGCCGAACACCTTTTTATTTCAGTAACAGCTTCCCCCTGCGACAGTCGTTTTTTATAGGGCCTCCCATATGTCATTACTTCGAAGGTTCAGGATTGTCGATAATTTCCCGGGGTCCCCTCCCCAGCAGGGCGGTTACACTATTATTCACACAGGTGAACGCTTTCCTTCCGTCAACCATTTATAAGAGTAGAGCACTGCGGGGGTATTGGAAAAAATGGTATCAAGGTGCCCCCTGGTCTCTTGCAGGAGCAATTCCTCGAATGAAACCTTTAGAAAAATCACATCCTAGGGCTTCCGAACAATAATTTCATGCAACTACTGTCTTTCGCACAGGGGGCAAATTTATCCTTAACAGGTCTCCATCCCTGCAAAACGCCACATTATGGTGTAATAATTCAACACGGTGCAGATCGTTTCCTCCAAGCGGAAAGAATATTGGTGCTATTTAGACGTAAAATTCGCATAATACTTAATATATTGGACAATCATCCCTGTTTTCCCTTCCGCTATCCGCCCTGCGTGATAATTTTAAAATCAGAAACTGCCTGTAAAAGGATTTTTCCTCTGTCTGTAGAACAAAGAAATGCAAAGGCCAATTGCCTCCGGAGGAAGGGACTGTGGAAAAATTAAAATACCGGCTACTGCTAAAAAACCTTCCCAATGCTTTTGCCTATCATCAGATCCTCACAGACAGCCTGGGCAAAGCTGTAGATTTTGTATTTCTTGATATCAATCCGACTTTTGAGGTAATGACCGGGCTTAACAAAGATCAGATCCTGGGGAAAAAGATAACCGAGATCAATCCTAAAATATCGGACATCCCCGACTGGATCAAGGCTGCCGGCAGGGTTGCTGCGGGAGGAGAGACAGTCCGCTTCGAGCAGTATTTTAAACCGGGAGAACGCTGGTATGAAGTAACCGCTTACAGCGACGCGCCCGGTTTTTTTGCAGCGATTTTTCGCGATATTACCGAAAACAAGCGTTCCCAGAGCGCCTTGAAGGAGAGCGAAGAGAACCTCTCCATAACACTGCATTCCATCGGCGACGGTGTTATCGCCACCGATGCAGCGGGAAGAATAAAGCGGATGAATCCAAAAGCAGAAAAATTTACCGGGTGGACCCTGCAGGAGGCGGCGGGACGTCCGCTGGAGGAAGTATTCAATATAACTAACTTTAAGACAGGCGAACCCGCCTTTAACCCCGTAGAGCATGTCATCAAAACCGGTGAGGCGGTGGGGATGGCCAATGAAAGCGTCATTGTTGCCCGGGATGGATCGAAGCGTCAAATTAGCAACAGCGCCGCTCCCATTCGGGACAGCGAGGGAAAGATATCCGGTGCGGTAATAATATTCTTTGACGTAACGGAACAGTATAATGCGCGGCAGGCTCTCCAGGAGAGTGAGAGCAGGTACCGGACCATTGTAGAAAACATTAACGAAGCGCTCATTATTTTTGATTTACAATTGAAGATCACCGATCTCAATGAAACGGCGAACAGGATGTTGGGATATGAGCAAAGCGAACTGCTCGGCGCCAACCTGGCCGAGATCACAAGCAAAGAGGACCAAAAAAATGCACCCCGGTTTATGGAGCAGCTCTTGAAGAATAATAGTTTCCTTTTCGAGGGAAAACTTATGCACAAAGACGGTACTCCGGTACCGGTGGAAACAAATTTGAAGGTTGTTTCCCGCGAAGGCAATGGCCTTATTCAAGCTTTTATCAGGAATATTACCAGGCGCAAGCTGAACGAACAAAAGATTGCCGACTACACTGCAGAGCTGGAAAGGCTTTACCTGGAACTTGGTGAGGAGATGAATAAAGCAAGGGATGTTCACGAACGCACCCTGCCCAGAGAGTTTCCCGCTGTAAAAGGGCTTTCTTTTGCCGCCCACTACCAGCCTGCCAAAAGACTTGGCGGAGACTTTTATGATGTTGTGCATCTTGGCAAAAAAATGGTCATCTACCTGTCCGATGTGACAGGACACGGTGTTGACGGGGCCATGTTGAGCGTCTTTGTCAAGCACACAATCAAAAGTTACCTCTCTTTTTCGCCGGAGGAGAACATGAGACCGGAAAAAATACTGCGCTATCTCTCCACTCAATTTCACCAAAAAAATTTATCCGCCGAATATTTCATCAGCATATTTCTGTCCGTTCTGGACCTGGAAACAATGGTGCTAACCTACAGCGCCGCCGGTTTCCAGGATACCCCGCTGGTGAGCCTGGGTAGCGGTAAGCAGCTGAAACTCATCAGCAAGGGGCTCTTCCTTTCTCCTGCAATTTCCGATGAACTGCTGAATTTACATGAGGACAGGCTGCACCTTACCCCAGGCACCACCATTTTTTTTAACACTGACGGCCTGACCGAACAGGGAGCAAAAGGAGTATATTACGGCACCCGCCTTCCGTCTGTTTTCTATAAGAACAGCATCTTCCCTCCCGAACTGATAGTACAGGCTGTCTGTGAAGACTTTCAGACATTTAACAACGGCTCACTGCAGGGAAATGATGACATAACCTTACTCGTCATGCAGATTGATCCCCGATCCAAAATAACGGAAAAGCTGGAACTCGCCAGTAATTTTATTGAGCTGAAGCATCTGCGCAAAAGGGTCTCCTCCATCCTGGGCCGCCGCAAAGAGGCGGAACCTTTTTTAACTTGTCTGCATGAAGTTGTTTCCAATGCCATGGAACATGGCAACATGTTGGATCCTGAGAAAATAGTATCCGTAAATATAGTTGTCACGGAGCGGTTTTTTATGGCCGATGTAGAGGACAGGGGTAAAGGTTTCAACTGGCGTGACTATATTAACAAACCGATAGAGCTAGATGGATTATCGGAACGCGGCCGGGGGATTGCTTTGGCAAGGGAATGCTGCGACCGGTTTTTTTACAATGATAAAGGTAACCGGGCAACGCTTGTCATCGAGCTAAAAAAGGAGAGCTGCCATGCAAAGCGAACATCATGAGCAGTATGGTAAGATTATCCTCCCGGATAAAATCGACCTGACAAATGCAAATGCCTTTAAACGCGACCTGCAAACGCTTTATGATCAGGGATACAACCTCATCATGCTTGACTGCTCCAGCCTGACCATTATAGACAGCGCCGGGTTGGGCAGCCTGATCATGTTTCAAAAAAAATTGAAGCAGCGGGGCGGCGAGCTGAAACTGATCAATGTGAACCACAGCTACATCAGGCACCTTTTTGATATGATAGAGTTAAACCGCATCATTAAAATTGAAAGTGATGCTGACTTGTAAAAGCATCTGTGCATAAGCTGGATCTTTAACTTCACCGACAGCCCCGAGGAGATGTAACTTCGATGAAACAACGCTACCTTTTCGGTCCTGTCCCCTCGCGTCGCCTGGGCGCATCGCTGGGGGTAGATCTTGTACCGCTGAAAACCTGCTCCCTTAACTGCGTCTACTGTGAGTGCGGCCGTACCACTCATCTAACAGCGGAGAGAAGAGAGTATGTTCCCGTTGATGCAGTCCTGGAAGAGCTGGAACGCTTCTTGCAAAACAAGCCCGAACTTGATTTCATCACCTTTGCCGGCTCCGGTGAACCCATGTTGCACAAGCACATAGACAGGGTGATCGACTATCTCAAGAGCCGTTTCCCGCAGTACCCCGTCTGCATTCTCACCAACGGGACGCTCTTCACCTCCCCTGCGGTTCGCGCCCAGGCCGGCAAAGCCGACTTAATCATCCCCTCCCTCGACGCGGCCACAGAAGGTGTTTTCCAGCGGCTGAACCGGCCCCATATCGCCCTTAAGTGCAAAGAGATCATAGCCGGACTGGCGGATCTGCGCCGTGAATACAGGGGAGCTATATGCCTGGAAATATTTATTGTTCCCGGCCTGAACGACAGCCTTGAAGAGCTTAAGGCAATCAAGACAGCCGTGGGCAAGATCAATCCGGACCGGATCCAGGTGGGAACGCTGGACCGGCCTGGAGCGGAGACATGGGTCAAGGAAGCGGCGCCGGATAAAATGCGTGAGATCGCCGCCTACCTGGGTGAAAACGCAGCGCTGATTGAAGAACAGCTGACGCATCCAAAAAACCCGGGCTTTGACAAAGGATACAGGGAAACCATCCTGCAAACTTTACGGCGAAGGCCCTGTACAGTGCAGGATCTTTCAGGAATGGCGGGCATTCATCCGGCGGAGGTGCAAAAGTACCTGCGTCAGCTTTTAGCCGCCGGCCTCATCGAGACAGAGCAAAGAAAAAGGGGCACATTTGTTAAGATCAAGAAACCCTGATATTACCTGCACAACCGCAAAAAGAGGAAGAAATCGCTTTCGCGGGGCAACAAGATCTCCCTAACAAAGAGGAACGCGGTTAAATCCCTTCTGCTGCATTGCCCCCCTCCATCAGGGTCATGTAAATTTTTTCCCCTTCCTTAAGGCCTTTTACCAGTTCGCAGTGCCGCAAGACAGCAGAATGCTTCTCCAGTTCTTTCTGATCCAGCTTGAATTCTTCAGCCACCTGCTCCCTCGTTGCCTTGCCATGTTTTTTTAGATAGTAGTAAATCTCTTTCTGTACCGGCAAAAGCCCTTGTACGCCTTTCTGCCCGGATTGCTCCCTGGAAATCCTGGCCGAGCGTACCGCCAGGGGATCACAGGTTTTAGGTACGCTGACAATCTCAAGGTAGCAATCTTCGCAGTAATTTTTACCACCATGATTATACCGCTCACCCTCGGGAATCCCTGTGCCGCATTTCTCACAAAGCATGCAACCGCCTCCTCTTTAAAAATTAGCAATCAGACATTTCTGTAAACAGCGCATGCATTGCGCCGTTTTGCAGCATCCCTGGAGGTATTTTATATAATTTTTGCCATGACTGTCAAATCACACCGCGAATTTGCCAGCCCCCTCCTCCGGTTTGCCCGGTGTTGAACTATGAGCGCGAAACCGCCCTGTAACCGGGCCCGGCAATTCCAGAAACCTGCGGCTAGAGGTCATAATTTCTTACCAGCACTTCATCAACGCCGCCGCGGCCGTCACCCCGGGCATTAACGGCCCGCCTGGCCTGGATTGTTTCGATCCTGTATTCCCTGTACAGTTCTTTGATCAGGCCTGTGGCGGAGTTCGACAATAAAAATTTAACTCCCTGTTCATCGAGCCTGCGGCAGGCCCGGCTTAACCTGATCTGTTCATCACCGTCAAACCCTCCCCGGTTGTACCCGGTGAAACTGGAGGTTTGGGAAAGGGGATCATAAGGGGGATCCAGATAGACAAAATCCCCCTTTGATGCTGCTCTGAGAACAGTTTCAAAATCTTCGCAGGAGAAACTGATTTTTGCCCTGTTAAAATAGCCGCTCACAGCCCTCAACATTTCCTCGTTGACTATGTTGGGATTTTTATAGTTCCCGAAAGGCGTATTGAACTGGCCCGCCCTGTTTACCCTGAACAGCCCGTTAAAGCATGTCTTATTAAGAAATATTATTCTGGATGCCCTTTGGACGGGCATTAAATTATTACAGACAGCTTTATCCCGATCCAGCTTCCGAATGCGATAAAAATACTCCCGGGGGCTTTTGTGCTGCCTGTACGCCTGATCATGCGCTTTAAGGCTGTCCACCAGCTCTTCAATATCATCCCTGATTACCGTATACACATTCATCAGCTCAGGATTAATATCACTGACCAGGGCTTTGGCGGGCTGAAGCTCGAACAAGACCGCCCCCCCGCCCAGAAAAGGCTCATGATAGGTCTCAAAACTTTCCGGTATGTACCTTTTAATTTCATCCAGGATCTGCCGCTTGCCGCCCACCCATTTCAAAATGGGGGCAGCCGATTTGTTTTCCATCCCAACTCCCTCAACCCCGGGGACGCTCCCCTGTAGTCGTCCGTTCCAAACGCACCAAAAATATGTGAATTAAATTCTGCGCAAAGGCTTTCCTGCATCTCTGAAAACTTCCCGGCCTTTTCGGGGCAGCGGCTCCCCCTTTTCGATGAGTTCCGCCATCTTCTTGTGCGCGGCATCCCGGGCGGTATAGATCACGCTGCTGATCAGGACGCTGTCCCCCGCTTTAAGGGCGAGCACATCATCATCGCTGAGGGGGGTATGCAAATGTTTAATCGCCAAAGGGATCCTCCTTTATCTGCAGGCTCAGATGATGCGTTCCGCATGCCGGGCGGCATGACAGTTCAAGTTCACCGCCACAGGCAGAGAGGCGATATGAGCGGGAAAGGTTTCGATATGCACCGCCAGGGCGGTGATCCGCCCGCCAAAACCCTGGGGCCCGATACCAAGATCGTTGATCCTTTCAAGAATTTTTCTCTCAAGATCGGCGTAGAAGGGTTCCGGATGGGGCTGCCCCAGGGGCCTGAACAGCGCTTTTTTGGCCATCACCGCCACCTTGTCAAAGGTGCCGCCCAGGCCCACACCCACAACAACGGGCGGGCAGGAGTTGGGTCCCGCCTCTTTAACCTGGTTGACGACGAAATCGATGACACCCTCCACGCCATCGGAGGGCTTGAGCATTTTCAGAGCGCTCATGTTTTCACTGCCGCCGCCCTTGGCTGCAAAGGCGATCTTGACCCTGTCGCCGGGGACCAGGGATATATGTATTACTGCGGGAGTATTATCGCCTGTGTTGACCCTGTTCAGCGGGTCGGCGACAATTGATTTTCGCAGGCAACCTTCCCGGTAACCTTTGCGCACCCCTTCGTTGATGGCATCTTCTAAGGTGCCCCCTGTCAGATGAACCTCCTGCCCCCACTCCACGAAGAAAACAGCAAACCCCGTATCCTGACAAAGGGGGATCTGCTCGCTGCGGGCAATCTCCACATTTTCAAGGAGCTGCTCCAAGACATCCCTGCCTGCACCAGATTCTTCCCCGGCCAGCGCTTTTTTTAAGGCCCTAATAACATCCTCACCAAGGCACACATTGGCCTCCCGGCACATTTCAGCCACCTGTACAGTTATGTCCCAAGCTTTGACCTGCCGCAAATAGCTCGCCTCCCGCTAAAATATGAAACGCAAACCGGGAAATTCCCCATCCCGGCGGGCAGCGTTTCACGGATCTTTATCATGAAGCCTGCAATTGCAGCTGCCAATTAAATACTACACCCTCTTTGCAAAGGGAGCAAATATATTTAGGATTGCTAACGCCTTTACAAAAGAGTCGTCCCTTTATGATTTACAGCCAGGATCACCCCAAAAACAATGCAACAGATGTTGATAAAGCCGTGCCTGGTGACATCAACCGGTTGCTTAATGCAGGAGATGCTGTTAATTATGAGTTCTTATAATAATCTCTATTTCCTTTAATAACGGGAAATATGAGGGGACATTTCTACCAGAAAGGAGAAAAGGTGTGGCGTGGTGAACAATATTGAAATATGGAGATTTTATCTGTCAGAGCATGAGGTGACAGGAGAGCCACCCCCTGTCGCCCCTTATCGAAGGAGTGAATAGACTTTGGAAAAGGAGAAGGGCCGGACCAGGTTTTTGGGAGAACTTTCAGGATCAATCGGCGATCTGGGCACATTTCTGCCTTATGTTTTAGGCGCTATTTCTGTAGCCGGTTTCAACCCGGCAACTATTTTTGCCGGCTTCGGGCTCTTTTATGTTTTCTGCGGCTGGTTTTACGGAATCCCCATGGCGGTGCAGCCAATGAAGGTGGCCTCGGCTGCGGTGCTGATTCATAATCTCACACCGGGCGAAGTGGCGGCGGCGGGTTTGATTGTCGGTGCGGTGCTGCTGCTGCTGGGCCTCACAGGGCTGATCAATCTTATCGGCCGGATCACACCGGCGCCGGTGATCAGCGGTATCCAGGTGGGGCTTGGGCTCTCCCTTGCCGGACTGGGCGTGAAGCTCATCATGACAGAACCGCTTATCGGTTGGCCCATCCTGGCGCTGATGCTGCCCCTGCTCAAAAGCCGGCGTTTCCCCGCGGCCATTGCCGCCGTGCTGGCCGGGGTGGCCCTGAATTTTATACTGCACCCCGGGTTGCCCCTGCCCTCGATCTCCCTGGGGATACACCTGCCAGAAATATCTCTGCCCGCTGCAGCCGATTTTAACAGGGGCTTTTTCCTGGCCGCGCTGCCACAGCTGCCGCTGACCCTGGCCAATGCCGTCCTGGTGACAACGGCGCTTTCCAGGGAACTTTTTGGCGCCCGCGCCGCCAGGGTCAGCGATAAAAACCTCTGCCTGACCATGGGGGCGGCCAACCTCGTCTCTGCACCCTTTGGAGGCTACATGATGTGCCACGGCGCCGGTGGGGTGGCCGCCCACCACCGCTTCGGCGGAAGAACGGGCTACACATCGTACATCATCGGGGCGGCGCTGCTGGCAGTGGGGCTTTTCCTGGGGAAAGACGGAGCCGGACTCTTTGCCCTCATCCCCGAGGCCGCACTGGGGTGCCTGCTCTTTTACAGCGGCATTGACCTGGCCTCGGCGGCCAAGCATATTGAGCAGCGGCAGGATTTTTATGTGATCCTGGCTGTTGCCGCTATTTCCCTGGCCGTAAACCCCGCCGTTGCCTTTGCCGCCGGCTTTATCCTGGCCAAAAGCCTTGAAAAAAAGTGGATCCAGGTATAATCGCTTCTGAGTCAGGGGGACGGTGACTTTGACTCACCCTCATTTATAGACATTTGATGATAGGCTGTGGCGTCAGGCGCCTCAATGCACATGGTTGTATATTGCGTAGAAGGCGTTGATGAAGCCCCCCAAAATTACCCCTGGTATGGGTGCTTTACAGTTTGTCCTGAATAGATGATGGGTTGATCATTCTTCAAGCTGAAAAAGTTGCTCTACCGGAGTCTCCAGCAGCCGGGCCAGCCTCATCGCCAGGGCCAGGGTGGGGTTGTACTTGTTATTTTCGATAGCATTAATCGTCTGGCGCGTCACTCCCGCCTCGCGGGCAAGGTCCTCCTGACGCAAGCCCAGCCCTTTGCGCAGTTCTCTGATCCTATTTTTCATCTGCGCCACCGTTCATCTTCCTGGTCAATACAAGATGGGCAATCCAGAAAACAAGGTACTGGGTGATAAGGATAAAAAAAGCCCAACCCATTTCGCCGGTCGTGACTTTTTCATAAACAACCAGGGCAAAAAGCGCACATCCCGAATAAAGAGAAGACCAGCGCATGGATTTCAGTGAAATCTCCATTTCCATCTCATCCGAACGGCGAAAGCCAATCCTTTTAAAAAACCCTTTCATGGCAGCAACCTCCCTGAGCATTAATGTCAATACATCTTGACATCAATTATAACAGGAAAGCCAGAAATGTCAATACTGTTTTACATTATATCCTTAGGGTTCTTAACTGACGGAGCATATCCCCAGGTATCAAGGCTGTTTCAAGCCGGGGAGAGGAAAAGTTAAGCAGGGGGAGCGGTATTATTGAAGCTTACAGGGCCAGTCCGAACTCGACAAAGGGCTGTACCAGCTCCAGCCCTTCACTGTTGCGGGACGAATATTCCTGGATGCTGTATCCGGCTATATTGAATCTTCTTTTCAGGGCCTCGAATGTGCTGAGCAGCAACTCAGGGTCAAAGCCCCCGGGAGCGGGAAGCATGGCGCAGGCATCCGCAAACGGTCACCTTACCTCTTCATAAGCCCACTCCAGCCACTGCATAGCCAGCTCCAGGTCGGACTGCTCTACTGTGGCGCCGCACCAGAAGCGCAGGCCCGGGGGCGCCTCGCGGTAAGAGGCGATATCAAATGCAGCCTGCTCCTCCTCCAGAAGCCTTGCGATCAGGCCAGGTTTATCCGGGGGCAGATCAACAGTCAAACAGACACTGGTATTGGAACGGGCCAGGGGATCGGAAGCCAAAAAATCTATCCAGCCATGTGCCGCCACAAAGTCCTCTATAACCTTGAGATTGCTCTCGCTCCGCCGGATCAGGGCCGGCAGCCCCCCGATAGATTGAGCCCACCGCAGGGCGGCAAGGTAATCTTCATTGCAGATCATTGAGGGAGTATTTATTGTTGATCCCTCAAAAACACCTTTGAGCAGCCCTCCCTTTTTCTTCAGCCGGAATATTTTCGGGACAGGCCAGGGCGGAGTATACTCTTTTATACGCTCAACAGCCCGGGGGGAAATTGCGAGCATACCATGAGCCGCCTCCCCGCCGAGCACCTTCTGCCAGGAGAAAGTAATCACATCGAGCCTCTCCCAGGGTATTGCCATAGCGAATACGGCGGAGGTGGCATCGCAGATAGTCAGCCCTTTGCGATTCATGGGTATAAAATCGCCGCCCGGGATTTTTACCCCGCTGGTAGTGCCGTTCCAGGTGAAGACAACATCGCGCTCAAAATCCACTCTGGCTAGATCGGGTAAAAAACCGTAGCCGGCAGAGATCACCCGCACATCCTCTATTTTCAACTCATTCAGAATATCATTTGCCCAGCCCTTGCCAAAGGCTTCGAAGTAAATCACATCAACCGCTTTCTTACCCAACAGATTCCACATAGCCATCTCCATGGCACCGGTGTCGGAGGCTGGAACAATGCCCAGCAGGTAGTGCTCAGGTATGCCCAGCAGCTTTTTCGTCTGTTTTATCGATTCAAATAGCCGTGACTTGCCCAGGGCGCTCCGGTGTGATCTCCCAAGTGGAGCATCTTTTAGCGCTTCGAGGCTGTATCCGGGATACTTGGCGCAGGGGCCGGAAGAAAAATTAGGGTCCAAAGGTTTCAATGATGGTTTCTTGTTCATTGGTGCAGCTCCTTAAATAGACTTATTACGGACATTACAGATATTCTACAACACCCAGGTCTACTCAGGGAAGAGGAACACCTGCGGCATATGATCGCCTATGTAAATAATAACCAGGTTTGCCACGCCCCCCCAACACGGAAGAACCCTCCCCTTGTGATAGTCCCCTTATGTGAGCCTTTGGTGCTAATAGCCCCACCAGACCGCGAAGGTGAGCATTAAAGCGGTAATCGCGAGAACCAGCAGTTGTAAAAGTCCGATCCAGCGAAACCATTTGGGATAGCTCACCGTGGTCAGCCCCAGGCAAATGAGCAGCACCCCGTTTGTAGGATAGAACACATTAGAGAAGCCGTCGCCAAAACAAAAAGCCAGGACCATTGTCTGCCGCGTCAGTGCGGAAAGGTCGGCCAGCGGTGTGAGAATGGGAATAAGCAGGGCGGCCTTGGCCGAGGCGGAACCGATGAAAAAGTTCACCACCAGGACAAGTCCGTACATAAGGTAGGCGGCAATGTACGAAGAGGCGCCCGAAATCAAACCGGCTGCATAATGAACCACTGTATCCATAACCCCACCACGCTCAATGATGTAGCTTACACTCATGGCCATGAGAATAAGAACAACCCCCGGGGCCACCCCCCCCACGCCTCTGAAAAAGGTCCGGGCCACCTCCCTGCCGCGCAAGCCGCCCCACAGACCGGCGCCCACACCGGCCAGGAGGTAAAGCAGCGCAATACCCGGCAGGGAGAAATCGGAAAAGGATGGAAAGAGGTTCGCCGCAGTAATCACAGCCAGAATCCCCCCGAAGCAGCACAGAAACCAGATCACCGCTCTGTTGATCCCTCTTTTTTCTGTTCCCCCTGCCCGGAGAGCGCTTTCTGAGGACTGGAAAAATTTTTGCTGCATTTCCCGATCTTCTTCGTAAATAATGGAACGGTGCGGATCTTTTTCGATCTTTTTTGCATAGCGGACCAGAAAAAGGCAGAGAAACACATACAGTATGAAAAAAATCAGCAGGCGGTAGGGGGCTCCCGAGAAAACGGGCAGTCCCGCCATGCGCTGGGATAAGCCCACGGAATAAGGATTTGAGATGGCCACGGAAAAACCAAAGCAGATGGACAGCAGGCTCATACCCAATCCAAGCAGGGCATCCCAGCCCATGGTGTAAGCCAGGATCACCACCAGCGGCGCCAGGGCAACAACCTCCTCAAACATGCCCAGGGTTGAACCGAAGAACATGAACACCAGGGAGACAATGCATATTAGCAGGTAACGGTTTTTCCCAAACCGGTTAACAATTTTGGTGATAATCTCCTCAAAAACACCGACGCGGTTCAGCACGGCAAAGCCGCCACCGATAAAAAGAATGAGCAGGCAGATAACGATAACCACTTGCGCATTCGCAGAGGCATAGAGCACCTCCACCGGTGCGGTAAACCAGCGGTAAACGGGAATTTCGGGTTTTTCAATCAGATGGTATGATTGGGGATCAACCAGTTTTTTCCCTTCAACCTCAATATAATTGTAGCTTCCCGATGGAATCACCTGCGTGAGTATTCCTGAAAGTATCATCAAGCACAGGACAATCACTGCCGTGGTAATAAAGGCCTTCTTCCCAATTCTGATCTCCGCGGATTCTGTCAAAGTTATCAGCCCCCTGATTAATTATTGCAAGATGTAGATAATTTCTTTACCGGGCCGGTAAACCCTTTTTCTTCCGGCATTGCCTG
Organism: uncultured Syntrophomonadaceae bacterium; assembly: GCA_964441025.1. Classification (GTDB taxonomy): domain Bacteria; phylum Bacillota; class Dethiobacteria; order DTU022; family DTU022; genus JAAZIN01. The sequence goes on along the minus strand of CAYTXG010000001.1, from coordinate 186,045 downwards.
TCCAATAGAAGAGAAAGGATTTTCCGGACAAAAGGGAGAATATTTGGAATATACATCTAACAGAGGGGAGAGGATCAATCTTGGCTGAAATCACACTGGAAAAAGTAAAGGGGCTATTGTCCCGCGAGGAGAAACGCTACGGGGAGGAGCGGCCCAGATCAAAAGAACTTTACGAAAGGGCGCGGCGCAGCTATGCCGGCGGGGTGCCCATGAGCTGGATGAGGATCTGGCCGGGCGGCTTTCCGGTCTTTGTCCGGGAAGCCAGGGGCGCGTACCTCACCGATGTGGACGGTCACCGCTATCTGGATCTCTGCCTTGGGGATACGGGTGCACTATTGGGCCATGCACCCCCCGAGGTGGTCGAGCCGCTCACGGAGCAGTTGAACAGGGGCATTACCACCATGCTCCCCACTGAAGACTGCATAGAGGTGGGCGAAGAGCTGGCCCGCCGTTTCGGGCTACCCTACTGGCAGGTGCTGATGACCGCCTCCGACGCCAACAGGATGGCGCTCAAGGCGGCCCGCGAATTTACCGGCCGCAGGCTGACTCTTGCCTTCAACGCCTCTTACCACGGAAGCGTGGACGAAACGCTGGTGGTCGATTTTTTTGGTAACATGATGAACATGCCCGGACTTATGGGCCCCCTTGTTGAAGATCCCACGAAAATGACTCGCATCGTGGAGTTCAACGACGTTGAAGCCCTTGGAAAAGCGCTGGAGCCCCGGGATGTGGCCTGCGTCATTGCCGAGCCGGTGATGACAAATGTGGGAATCATCCACCCCGAGCCGGGGTTTCACAAGATGCTGCGCGAACTGACCCGCAAGTACGGCACCCTGCTGCTCATCGACGAAACCCACTCCATTTGCGGCGGACACGCCGGAATGACGGGCAAACTGAATCTTGAACCCGATATCTTCGTGCTGGGCAAGCTCATTGCCGGCGGCTACCCGGCGGCGGTGCTGGGCCTGTCAAAGGAGATCGGCGAGATGATTGCGGGGCGGATTCCCTGGTACAACTTTTTCGGTTTTGGGGGGACTCTCTCCGGAAACGCCCCTGCGCTTGCCGCGATCAAGGCCACCCTGAAGCACTTGCTGACTGAGAAATCGTACGCACACATGATCCCCCTGGCCCAAAAGATGGAAGAGGGGATCAGCGCCATCATCAAAAAACATCAGCTGCAGTGGTATGTGGCCCGCATCGGCTGCCGCGTGGAATTCCGCTTTCTGCCCGAGCCGCCGCGCAGAGGGATCGACACGCTTTTTGATGTCGAATACAATGAAGTCGACCTGCTCACCGAAGGGCTCACCGGTCCGCTGGAAGCGCTGATCCACGTGTACTGCACCAATCGCGGGATCCTGCTGTCGCCGGTGCATGACATGGCCCTGGTCTCTCCGGTAACAACAGAAGAAGAGGTCAACCGCTATGTCGGCGTTATCGGGGAGCTGGTAGAAGAACTGCTCGCTTAATCCGGAATATGCGGGAGGGCAGCGCTGCTTAAATGGCGGTTCTGCCCTTTTTTAGACCTTCATAAGGTACAACTGATAAAGATAGGGTGTCAGCACAGATTCAACAGCCGCCGCCAGGAGGATCAGCATGGCTGGTAGAAACAGGGCCCGGTGCCCGGGGTAGCGCCAGCGTCCGCACTCAAGTGAGCTGCCGATCCAGATCAGGGCGAAAGCCGCCGCCAGCGCAAAAGCCAGGTACTCTATTACCCCATGGGGTAATATCAGGTTAAACAGGATATCCCGGTACGGGATACTGCATCCCCTGCTGAAATCAGCGACGTTCCGGTTAATCCTGAAAAGCTCTTTTAAGAAAAAGAAAAGATAGCAGGACAGCGCCAGCCCCTGAATCCTGCACTTAGGGGCACCGGCGCAGGCGGCATAATAAATCCAGACTGCGGAGACGAGCCAGAGCAGCAACAGGACTCCAAGGTTGTTCAAGACCAGGTAAAAGAAAGTATTCGGATCAATCATTTCAACCGCCCCTCCGGCCAGGTTCGATCAATATATGCGGACCGGCCGCCGGATATTCTCCACCCTTTCAGGCATTGTTATTCGCAAACCCAAATTGTTATTAGCCGGTGGGGATGTTAAACTCTAAGAAAATGCTGCAGGAGGGGAGCCGCCATGCGGGTAATCGCAGGATCGGCCGGGGGAACCAGGTTGAAATCCCCCAGGGGAATGGCAGTCAGGCCCACTTCGGACCGGGTGAAGGAAGCGCTGTTCAGCATCCTGGGTGAGCGGATCTGCGGGGCGGCAGTATGGGATCTTTTTGCCGGCAGCGGCGCCATCGGCATCGAAGCGCTGAGCAGGGGTGCATCGGAATGTATCTTTGTCGAAAGGAACAGGATGCACCTGGAGCTGATCAAGGAAAACCTGGCCCGCACCAGCCTGGAAAACCGGGCAAAGCTGATGGGAGCTGACGTGGACAGGGCCCTGCACCTGCTGACAAGGAAAAAGCAGCAGGCCGATCTGATCTTTATCGATGCCCCATACCAGGAAACAAATATACCGCAATCGCTTCAAACCATAGAGTGTTTCTGCCTGCTCCGCGAAGGGGGGCTGCTTGTGCTCGAGTTGTTTGCCCGCAGCCGCCTCTGGCCGGAGGAACAGGAGCATGTTGATCAAAGAAGATACGGCGATGCCGTACTCGCCTTTATTGAAGCGGCTTCACTCCCCCGCGCCCTTGCCTCCCTGGCCAAAAGCCGGTGAATTATAGCACCCGGCGCAGCAGCCCGTTAAAATCTGCGGGTATGGGAAAAAAGATTGCGCAGGGCGCGAAATATGTACACGGCCGCAGCCAGCAGGGTGAGGAAACCGAGAAAGATCAGAAACTGGTTGAACATGAACATAGTTCGGGAGCACCAGAAGGAGAGGCTGCCCGAAGGCGCCGTTTCAAGAAAAACAGGCAGGACAATACCGCTGCACAGGGCGCCTGCCGGGCCCATCAGCAGCGCTGTGAAGCCTGCCGCTATGAAGGCATGGATGCCCCGGGCAGCCAGGTAGGGGGCCATGCGCAGGTCGGTTTTCGAGATAATACTGGCCACCTGGCAATGTACCGAGAGACCGCTCCAGGCAATGATCATGCCCAGGGCGATCAATCTTTCCCCCATGGCAACCCCGGCTGCATCGGCAACGGCCTGGCAGCCCAGGTCAATTTCAAAAAAACCGCTGACCAGGGGTGCAGCAAGGGCCGGACTGAGACCTGTCAGTTCAAGCAGTGAGCCGATGCCCCGGCCCAGGAAACCTACCAGCCCCATCAGGTCGAGTATGCGGATGACCACAGATAATAGAATGATAAAGCCGCCTACCAGCAAAAGAGTCTCGATCGATTTCTGGATTGCCTCTCCCATGAGCCTGCCGAAGGGGCGGCCGTCTTTTTCCCGCGCCTGCACAAGGGCCTGCAGCGCTCGGGCAATGAGCGATCCGCGCCGTGGAGCCTGCTCAGCTAAACCGGCCTCTTTGCGCCGGTAAAATCGCATCAGCAAACCCAGGGTGAGGCTGGAAAGATAGTGGGACAGGACAATGGTCAGCCCGGCCTGGGGATAGCCGAGCATGCCCACGGCTACCGCCCCGATCATGAATAGGGGATCTGCGGTATTGCTGAAGCTGAGCAGCCTTTCAGCCTCCACGCGATTGCACAGATTCTGAGCGCGCAGATCAGCAGTTAAGACGGCTCCGATGGGAAAACCCGAAGCCAGGCCCATGGCCATGACAAAGGAACCGGCCCCGGGGACATTGAACAGGGGACGCATCACCGGCTCCAGAAACACACCCATCATGTGCACAACGCCCAGCCCGATCAGTATCTGCGATATGACAAAGAAGGGCAGAAGGGCCGGAAAAACTATATCCCACCATATATGCAACCCTGCCAGCGCAGCTTCGTAGGCATCCTTGGGAAAACGGACCATGGAGACAGTGATAAATATTGCACAAAAAGCGATGAGATAGGCCATAAGATGCTTTTTTTGACGGGGTAATTCATCCCTGAGGCGGTAAAGCAGATATAAGAAGAACAATATTACCGCAGCGGTTATGACCGGGCGCAAAGGGCTTTTCCTCCTTGCCTATTCGCAGCTATAATCTATTATAGTGAGCGGGGGGGGGGCTTAGACCTGATTTTGCCTGTCAACAGGCCGGGTACGGATGTAGCCGGATATAGTCTGTTAGCATACAATCCTATGCAGAATGCTTTTACCGTAAACTCAGGAAACAAAAAGGGGAGTGCATAATAGCAGGTGCGTCCAAAATAGAAGTGGGACAAAAAGGTACGTCCCTGGTGTCCCATGACAGACATCGCTCTTCCTCCTTTAATATTAATAGGTACCGGCTCTATCTGCGATCCCTGCTAATACCTTGATGATTAAAGATATTGTTTTCCTGTAATGTCCTAATTTGGAGATAAATTTTATTTAGTCGCCCGTCAAGCTATTTTTCAAATCTTTTGTTTTCCAGGGATGAGAAAACCGGGCGAGCTGCCCTGTTGTGCTTTTGGGAGGGTGCAATATGTGGGTTTAATTTATTTGAAATGAAGCCGGGGCGTCACAGGCGGTTGGTGAATCCCGGCGCCGGGATTCACCGGCCCTTGAGCACTTCCCCAAGGGCGGTGAGAAAGCGATGGTTCTGCTCTTCAGTGCCGCAGGTAACCCTGATATAAGTGGGGTATCCGAAAATATCCCCGCTGCGCACAATAACCCCGCGCTCAAGCAAAGCCTTGAAAACGCGCCTCGAATCGGTTTTCAGATCAACAAAGCAAAAGTTGGCCTCAGTGGGCACCGCTTGAAAACCCATCCGCTCCAGTCCCGCCGCCAGCTGCCTCCTGCCCTTTTCGGCAACATCCCAGCTGAGGAGCAGGTGGTCGCCGTCTTCCAGGGCAGCCAGGGCAGCAACCTGGGCCGCGGCATTTACATTGAAAGGCTCCCTGACCCGGTTCAGATCGGCAATCACCGGGGCCGGAGCGATGCCGTAACCTACCCGCAGACCGGCCAGGCCGTATATTTTGGAAAAAGTTCTTAGGACCACAAGGGGCCGGCCCTGCCTGATGTAATCAAGGCCGTCGGGGTGTGCGGGATCGGAAACATATTCAACATATGCATGATCAAGCACAACAAGTACAGACGACGGCAGCGACGCCAGGAATTTTTCCAGCAGTTCGCGCCGGACAATCGTTCCCGTGGGATTGTTGGGGCTGCAGATGAAAAGCATCCGGGTACGCTCATTGACAGCGGCGATAAATGCCCCGAAATCATAGCTGAACTCATCGCCTGTCAGCAGGGGAACGGGCCGGGGGATCCCCCCCATCAGCCGCAGGGCAAATTCATACTCGGAAAAGGTGGGCCGGGCCATAACAGCCTCATCGCCGGGATTGATATAGGCCAGTGTTAACAGAGCCAGCAGCTCATCGGTCCCGTTGCCGATGATCAGTTCTTCCGGGCCGACGCCGAATTTTTTTGCCAGGGCCGCTTTTAGCCGATAACAGCTTCCATCAGGGTAAAAGTGCAGCCCCCCCAGCAGCTCTGCAACGGCTCTCTGCGCCGCCGGTGATGGCCCCAGCGGATTCTCATTTGAAGCAAGCTTGACCACATCGCTCAACCCGAGCTCCCGTTTTACCTCGTCAACGGGTTTCCCCGGTTCGTATGGCTTGATCATCTCCAGGCAGCGGCGTATGGCGGGTCCCTTCATCTCGTCTCTTTCCTCCAGCAGTATACATTTTCATCTATTATAGCCGAAAAGTGAGGAGCAGTGAAGAAGCATAAAGCTTTTTGCGGAGGCATATCGATTAGGGGGGTGATGTTCTTGTTTGTCACTGTGCTGATTAGAAAAGAGCGGATCAGGCTGATTGCCGGGCTGTGCCTGGTGGCGTTGATTCTGCTTCTATCTTCCCTGCTCAATATACCGGGAAGGCTGGCGGCGGTGGTAAGCCCGGGCGAACGGCTTGTCCCCATCTATTATGTAGAGACGGATGAAAAGAAAGTGGCCCTTTCCTTCGACGCCAGCTGGGGGGCGGAGCGCACTGAAAAAATCCTCGAGCTTTTAAAAGAGAAGGAGATAAAGACTACTTTCTTTTTGACCGGTTTCTGGGTCGAGGCATACCCCGAATATGTCAGGCTCATTGCCGGAGCAGGCCATGAAATTGGAAACCATACCCTCACCCATCCCCATCTGAACAGCCTGACAGGTGAGGAGATCAGGACGGAGATCGAAAAGGTCGAGCAGCTGATCAAAGAGGTGTCGGGGCAAAAAACCACCCTTTTCCGCCCTCCCTTCGGTGAATACAGCAACCAGGTGATCGAGGCGGCCGAAGGACTGGGCTACAAAACCATTCAGTGGAGCATAGATTCCCTGGATTGGCAAAACCTGACCGAAGAGGAGATCCTGGAGCGGGTCACCAGCCGGGCGCACAAGGGAGCGATTATCCTGATGCATAACAACGGCCTTTACACCGCTGACGCCCTTCCCGGAATCATCGACTACTTTCACAAGCACGGCTACGAGATTGTTCCCATTTCCGAACTAATCTACAAGGACAGCTATTATATTGATCCCAACAGCGGCGCCCAGATCAAAAAAAGATGACAGCTGCCGGCATGAGCGGCGGCAGAACCGCCGCCGCAATGCACAGCCCTCCAGGTTAAGAAAAAAAGTCCCACAGCGCGGGCCCGTCTCCCCGGGGCAACAGGGAGGCGGGCCCTTTGATGATATGATCTCCGCGGAAAGAATCGAAGCGCGCGGGCTTGCGGCGTATTAATTATTTTGGTAAGATCAATGTGCAAATGAGCACCGTTTTGTTTTTCAAGAAACGCTGCCGGGAGCGATGGAGCCGTACATGCATCATCACAGAATTATACCCTGTCTAGACCTGCACGAAGGACGCATCGTTAAAGGGGTGCAGTTTTCCAACCTGCAGGATGCCGGAGACCCCATTGAGCGAGCTGCGCTGTATGCCCGGGAGGGGGCTGATGAGCTTTTTTTACTCGACATCGCCGCCCTGGGGAAAAACCGTCGGCTTACTTTAAAACTGGTTGAAAGCATTACGACGGCGGCGCCGGGACTCCCTGTCACTGTGGGGGGCGGGATTGACCGGACGGCAGTAATGGAGGAGATGCTGCAATGGGGCGCGACCAAGGTCTCCATCGGGAGCGCCGCCCTGGAAAACCCTGCGCTCCTTGCAGAAGGCGCCAGGCTTTTTGGGAGCAGCCGCATAGTAGTGGCCATCGACACCCGCAGATCCCCTCCGGACAACGGGGGATCGGAGCCTCGTTGGGAGGTATACAGCAGGGGCGGCCGGCAGCCGACGGGCCGGGATGCCGCTCTTTGGGCCCGCGAGGCCGAGCAATTGGGCGCAGGCGAGATCCTGCTTACGTCCATGGATGCGGACGGAACGGGGGAGGGCTACGACCTGGCCCTGTTGAAAATGGTTACCGGCGGCCTTTCCATCCCCGTAATCGCCTCCGGCGGGGCGGGCACCCTGGAGCATCTTTACAAGGCCCTTGCCGAAGGGGGAGCAGATGCAGTCCTTATAGCCTCGATGCTGCACCAGGACCGCTGCTCCATCGGTGAGATCAAGAGATTTCTCAAGGCGAGGAGCCTGCCGGTTCGTGGAGCGAACAGAAACGGTAGAACAATTTAACCAGGAGGAGACTGGGACATGGAGAAGCAAAATAGCAGTTGCATCAGACACACCCCCTCCCAGATCAAGCGGGGCGGCGTTATCATGGATGTCACCACCGTGGAACAGGCAAAAATTGCTGAGAAGGCGGGGGCTGTGGCAGTTATGGCCCTGGAAAGGGTCCCGGCCGATATCCGGGCTTCGGGAGGAGTGGCCCGGATGGCGGATCCGGAAATGGTCCTCCGGATCATGGAGGCAGTGGACATCCCGGTAATGGCCAAGGTACGGATCGGTCATTTTATGGAGGCCCGGATACTGGAGGCGCTTGATGTTGATTTTATCGATGAAAGCGAAGTGCTGACACCGGCGGACGAGCGCTACCATATCGACAAGCATGCTTTCAAAACCCCCTTTGTCTGCGGCGCCAGGGATCTCGGCGAAGCGCTGCGGCGGCTGGCCGAAGGAGCGGCCATGCTGCGGACCAAGGGCGAGCCGGGGACAGGCAATGTTGTGGAGGCGGTGCGCCATATGCGCAGGGTTATGGAGGGGCTGCGCCGGGTGCTCCATGCCCCCGAAGATGAGCTTTCCGACATGGCCAAGGAGATGAAGGCGGCGCCGGGGCTGCTCAGGCTGCTCAGGGAGGAAAAAGGGCTTCCGGTGCTTAATTACGCCGCCGGCGGTATTGCCACACCTGCTGATGCCGCATTGATGATGCAGCTGGGCGCAGATGGAATCTTTGTAGGTTCGGGCATCTTCAAATCCGAAAACCCCCAGGCCCGGGCCGATGCCATTGTCCAGGCAACAGCGCATTTTAACGACCCGGCAGTCCTGCTCAAGGTTTCAAAGGGGCTTGGCGAAGCCATGCGCGGCCTGGAGATTTCCGCGCTGAGCGAAGCGGAGCGGATGCAAGAGCGGGGGAACTAGACTACAGCGGCTGCAGTTAAAAACAGTAGAGGAGGCCCCGCAATTGCGGGCCTCTTTTTTTACCGGCGGCGGGCCCCGGCCGCACCTGAGGCCCGCGGAATGATCGTACCCCCCGGTAAGATTTTATCATGAGTGAGCCGATCCCCTTAGGAAAGATTATACGTGAGCGATTGCGCGCAATTGACAGTAAATCGCCTGCCATATATAATCGGTACATAATTAGCTAATATATAACATCCTGGCTAATAAGGAGGCGAATGAGAATTGGAAGTGACATCCACGGAGGTGCAAAACAATTTTGGGGCGTACCTGAAATACGCGCATTATGAAGAGATATATATCACCCGCAACGGCATACGTGTTGCAGTCCTGGGGGCTTGTGAACCACCTGTCGCAGCTGAAGAAAGGACTGCCTATGGCGAAAACAAGCCGAGGTTATCATTGGATGAATTCCTGGATTTTGTTTCCAAATGCGATGAGCACTATGAGTACATCGAAGGTGAAGTATTTCTTTTGGCCTCCCCTTCCTTTCAGCACCAAAGAATTGTTGTGGCGCTGGTCAGCCAGCTGCAAGAAGGGCTGGAGAAAAGCCCTTGCAAGGCTGTAGTTGCCCCTTTTGACGTATTTCTTCAAACCGGTGACCTGATCAATGTAGTACAGCCGGATGTGGTGGTGATCTGCGATCTGGAAAATATAAATGATCAGGGCCGCTACAGCGGCATCCCCGCCATCGTAATTGAGGTCCTGTCCGAAAGCAGCCGCAGCCATGATATGATCAAAAAACTCGATCTTTATCGGGCCGGCGGCGTGAAGGAATATTGGATTGTTAACCCCCTCACGGAAGAGGTCTATATTTACACCTTCGAGGAGCGGGACATCGCCGATTACCGCGTTTACAACCACGATGCACAGCTGAATTCGCCCGCCTTTGATGGCCTTGACATCATTGTAAAACAGCTTTTTACCTAGGATCCCTCTTTTCGCAATGATTTATTTACACTTCATCCCATTAAGGATGCTCCAGACAGTTATTTTATGGGAATTATGCCATCCCATCCAGGTTGTTTACATTATCCAGATAGATCGGGCTATTTGATTTTTATTGGCATTATGTTGATAAACCCTTGCTTTCATAGCGATGTTAATTATAACCCGCCCGGTTCATCTATTGTTTCCGCCTGCCTGCCCGAAGGGGAGGGTTTTACCCTGACCTTTGCCGCCTGGACCAGTATTACCCCGCCCAGAATCACCGCGGAGGCCAGGATGGTGCGCGGAGCAATCTCTTCCTTTAAAATCAGGGCGCCCAGCAGCACCGCCACAATGGGGTTGATATAGGCGTAGGTGCCCGCCTTGGCGGCTGGATAGGATTTTATCATGTATATAAAAGCGCTGTAGGCCAGGATAGAGCCGAAAAATATCAGGTAAGCCAGGGCGGCAAAGCCCCTCACCGTGGCCCCGGCCAGCGAAAAATTGCCGGTAAGAACGGCCAGCAGCAGGAAGGACACACCGGCGCTGAGCATCTGCAGCCCCACCGCCGGCATCATATCCCCGCCCACCGCCCGCCGCTGCAAAAATATCGAACCGGCAGCCCAGCACAGCGCCGCCAGGAGAACGGCCAGCATGGCCGGCAGAATGTGGTTGTTGTCAGCCAGGCGAAAGCCCGGGCCGATCAACAGCGCCACGCCGCTAAAACCGATGGCCAGGCCGCACCAGCCAGGCCACCCGATGCCTTTCGCCTGCGGCAGGAAAAATTCCAGCGCTGCCATGAACAGGGGGGTGGCGGCAATCAGCAACGCTGTCAGGCCTGAATCCAGCCATTGCTCCGCCCAACAGATCAAGCTATTGCTGACAAAGAGCAGCATCAGGCCGGCCAGAACCGTGGAGCCAACATCCCTGCGGGTGGGGGGAAAAGCCCACCCTTTTATCCTGGAATACAAAATGATCAGCAGGCCCGCCACTGTGAAACGCACCCCTGCAAAAAGCATAAACGGCATATCACTGACCCCGACCCTTATGGCCAGGTAGGTAGAACCCCAGACGATGCAGACAGTGATATAGGACAGTAAGGCCATTCTTTTTGTACCGCTCAAACATACATCCCCCCTCTGCTATACATCAAAAAAGCCGCGTGACGGCTCCCGGCAATTTTAGTTGCTCCGGTGCCTGGCACCTTGTCAACTAAAATATCGGCATGGTCATAAGATATCAGATTCCCCGGTTCTGCTCCAGAGCAATGGCGAGCGGTGGCGATGAAACGAAAAGGGCCTGCCGTGTAAATAAACGGTTGGCCCTTGTTGTTTGCAGCATGCCGGTTTGAACAGGAACAGCAGGGCGCAGCTATCCGTCTCTATCAATCTGGATTCGGGGACCTGTCAGGTCACTCCCACTCAATGGTGCCCGGGGGCTTTGAGGTAATATCGTAAACAACTCTGGATACGGCGGGGATTTCGCCGGTGATGCGCTGGGATATCTTTTCCAGCAGATCGCCCGACAGATTCGCCCAACCGGCGGTCATGGCATCACCGGAGATCACCGCGCGCAGCGCGATCACCTCTCCGTAATGACGCTGCCCGCCTTTCATCCCCACAGCACGAACTCCTGTAAAGACGGCAAAATACTGCCAGAGCCGGCCGGCCAGATCGGACGCAATGATCTCCTCGCGGAATATGGCATCGGCTTGCTGTAAAACAGCCAGTTTCCCGGCAGTAACCTCGCCGATGATCCGCACAGCCAGGCCCGGCCCGGGAAAAGGCTGGCGCAACAGCACGCTCTCCGGCAGTCCCAGCTGCTCACCGACAAGCCGCACTCTGTTCTTGTACAGCTCCCGCAGCGGTTCAATAAGCTTGAAACCGAGCTCTTCGGGCAATCCGCCCACATTATGGTGTGCTTTGATCGCCCTTCCATCGGGGCCGGCCCCGCTCTCAACAACATCGGAACGGATGGTCCCCTGGGCCAGGTAGGAGATATGGCCCAGCGTAAGGGCCTTCTCCTTGAAAAGACTGATAAATTCCGCTCCGATGATACGGCGCTTCTCTTCCGGGTCGATTACACCGCGCAAAGCTTTTAAAAAGCGGTCCCTGGCATCGAGGCGGTAAAATGATCCCTGAAGGTTTTTTCCACAGAGGGCGGAGACCTCAGCCGCCTCCCCCAGGCGCAGCAGCCCGTGGTCCACGAAAATGGAGACCAGGCGGTCGCCGATAGCCCGGTCCAGCAAGAGCGCCACAACCATGGAGTCGAGGCCTCCGCTCACAGCGCAAAGCACCCTCTCCTCCGCTCCAACAGTGCGTTCAATGTGACGCAGCGCCGCCTGAATAAAGGTGCGGGGACTCCATTCTCCAGAGATCACTCTTTCCATAGCAATCCCACCCTCATCTAATAAATTTCCATAAAGCTTCGAAATTCGGCAAGGCTCGCTACAATCATACCTGCAGGATCTGGAAAAGACAAGGGAAAACAGCAGCCGGGATACATTCGAAGACGATCTTTAACCCGGAGCCGTACCGGGTCATACTATATAGTGACAGATGTAACTAACCAGGCAGGAGGCTTTTTTGCAATGAGCCATGGAGCGATTAGAAAGATGTTTCCCGGATCGAACTCAGCCTACGGGTTCTATTCATTTTATGATCAGATCATTGAGGACAACGCCACCCGCATTTTTGTAATCAAGGGCGGACCGGGAGTGGGGAAATCCACTTTCATGCAGAATGTTGCCCGGGAACTGATTAAGAGGGGCTATGATTGTGAATTTCACTGCTGCTCCGCCGACAGCAAATCCCTTGACGGTATTGTTTTTCCGCAGTTGCGGATTGCCTGCATAGACGGAACCACGCCGCACATGGTCGACCCGAAAAACCCGGGTGCGGTGGATGAAATAATTCATATGGGAGAATTCTGGGATGAAGAGGGGATGATTGCCAGGCGGGAAGAGATCCTCAGATTAAACCGGGAGACCGCCCGCCTTTACCGCCGCGCTTACCGCTATCTGGCTGCAGCAAAGCTCTTCCTCGATGAGATTGAAGATTACTACAGGGAAAACAGATGTCTCGATGTAGCCGGCCTGGACCGGCTGGCTCTGCAGATGATTGGCGGGATTTTTGGGGAGAGGATCAACAAAAGCAGCGCAGAGCGGCGGGAGCGCCACCTGTTTGCCACAGCAATTACACCTGATGGTCCCGTCAGTTTCCTGGATACGCTTGTCGGCGCCGGCTTCCAGCGCTACATCATCAGCGGCGATGACGGAACGGGGAAAAATGAGCTCATTGCCAGGATCAAGGATGCCGCTGTTATGCGCAGTTTTTTTGTAGAGGTTTATCATTGCGCCCTTGATCCGGTCAAAATCGACCATGTGATCATCCCCCAGCTGAAAACTGCCGTTCTCAACAGTGTAACGCCGCACATTTTAAAAGCTGCCGGCGGGGACCGCGCTATTGAAACCGATGCTTTCGTCAAAAATCCGGGGCGCCGCCTGGAAAAGGAGCGCGACCTGGCCCGGAATCTATATGAGCAGACTTTTGAAGCCGCCATCGAATTTATAGGACGGTCCAGGGATGCACACGGCAAGTTGGAATCCTACTATATCCCCAATATGCGTTTCGGCGAGATCAATCGCCTGGCTGGGGAAGTGCTGGAAAAAATTATTACTTACGCGGAGAAATCATAAAACCCCCTGAGCCCCCTTTGGGAAAGGTACCGGGGGAAATTGAGATGCTCTCATGCCGCCTCCCTGACGCGAAGTGAGTCAAAGTCACCGTCCCCGTGACTCATGATAGTGCAGGGCGGCGGCTATGAAATCGCGAAAGAGGGGATGAGGCCGCTGCGGCCTTGAGCTAAACTCAGGATGAAATAGAACAGCCACAAACCAGGGGTGGCCGGGCAGCTCAATCATCTCCATCAGCCCCGTCTTCTCGTTGATACCGCTGAAGACCATTCCGGCGTCTTCGAGCCTGCTGCAGTAATCGTTGTTGAACTCGAAGCGGTGCCGGTGCCGCTCCACAATCCCGGTTTTGCCGTAGGCCTTCCGGGCCAGGGTCCCCTTTTTGACTGTGCAGGGGTGTGCTCCCAGGCGGAGGGTGCCGCCCAGCCGGGTGTTGTTATCCTGCCCCGGCAGGTAGTCAAATACTGGATGGGGCGTTTCGGTATCAAATTCGGTGCTGTGAGCGCCGGCCAGACCGGCAACATGGCGGGCAAATTCAATCACCGCACACTGCATTCCCAGGCAGAGCCCCAGAAAAGGGATCTTCTTCTCCCGGGCCACGCGCACTGCATTGATCTTCCCCTCGATCCCGCGGTGCCCGAAACCGCCGGGAACAAGTACGGCATCAACCCCCTGCAGCAGCGTTTCCGGATCTTCCGCCTCAAAGTCTTCAGCCTGGAGCGCCTTGATATTTATGGATGCGCTATTTCCCCAGCCGGCATGAAAAAGCGATTCATTGACGCTGAGGTAGGCGTCGGGATAAGCAATATATTTTCCCACAAGCGCAACAGTAAGATCCCTTTGCAGGGAGGAAGCTTTGCAGACCAGCTCCTCCCAGGCGCCCATCTGTGCAGGTGCGCAGCTGAGCTGCATCTTCTCTATGACCATCCGGTCCAAACCCTGGCTCTGCAGCTGCAGGGGTACCTGGTAAATGGTAGGAGCATCCAGGTTTTCAACCACCTCCTGCGGCTTGATATTGCAAAAGAGGGCGATCTTCCGCTTGACGTCATCGTTCAAAGCCTGTTCGGTCCGGCAAATAATAATATCGGGCTGGATACCGATGGAGCGCAGCTCCTTGACGCTGTGCTGTGTAGGCTTCGTCTTCAGTTCACCCGACATGGGCAGGTAAGGCACAAGGGTAACATGAATAAAAAGGACATTCTCCCAACCCAGATCATAGCGCAGCTGGCGGATAGCCTCCAGAAAGGGAAGGCTTTCGATATCGCCCACAGTGCCCCCTATCTCCGTAATGACCACATCAACATCGCTGTCCAGGGCAATTTTCTGAATCCGTCCCTTTATTTCATCGGTAATATGTGGAATGACCTGGACCGTTTGCCCCCGGTATATTCCCTTGCGCTCGCCCTCGATCACAGACCAGTAGATCTTGCCGGTGGTTACATTGTTGTCCCTTGTTAAATTCTGATCGATAAATCTCTCATAATGGCCCAGGTCCAGATCGGTTTCAGCTCCATCTTCTGTGACAAATATCTCTCCGTGCTGGTGCGGCCCCATGGTCCCGGGATCATAATTTATATAGGGGTCAAATTTCTGGATAGTCAGCTTCAACCCCCGCGTCTTCAGCAGGCTGCCCAAGGAGGCGGCAGTGATCCCCTTCCCCAATGATGAAACAACTCCGCCGGTAATAAAAATAAATTTGGTCATCTGCACCCTCCATAATATATACCTTGCTGCCCATGTTAGAGACTTGATCTCAGGGACTTCAGCCAGGATGGCAGGCACAGCCCTGCCCTCATGACAATTGAAGCTGTTTCACCCTGGGGCGTCCCCGCTGTGTGACGCAAATCGCTTCTGAAATGGATTCTACACTGCCCGCGCTTTCCCTGCCTTTGAGCCGGTGCGTCGCCCCATGATCCCCGGAATTTTTTGGGGGGGTGCCTGCAAAGCTCTGCTCCGCCCGAACACCGACGGAATAAAGGCAGATCATCCATGGTTATTCATGGAAACAGCTGCCAACCCGGGTGAAGGGTGGCGGCAGAGACCCCGTGCTCTTTCCCCGAAGCGGCAAAGACCTTGGGAGCGTAATCTGTATGGGTTGCCGGCTAAGGACGCAGCCGGTTGCGGAGAAGAAAGTAGCTCTTCCGGAGCAGTTCAACAAGCGCCGCTCCCTCCGCTATTGCTTCATCAAGAGCCATCCTTAATCTCTCTTCGGTTTTGTGCGCCGCTGAGGCTGCACGGCTGAAAAACGAGCGCAAACTGTTTTGCAGGAAACCAATATTACGGCGCAGCAGGCCGGGCAGGGCGCGGCTCTCGCGGCGCAGCAGCCGCCAGCCGCGCTTCAGGTTCAGCGGCGCCTCTTTCCAGAGAACGGCTGCAGCACCTCTCAGGCTTCGGACTAGAAGGAGCAGGCTGGAGCCGAGCGCCCTGATCAGCCCTGGTATTATCCGCCTCTCCAGGACCAGTACCAGCCAGGCCCGCCGCAAATTGGAGGGGGCCTCCCGGCGGACTGATTTCAGAATGTCCGGCAGCTTTCTGACGTAAGCCCCTCCCCGGCGGAACAGGGCGGCGGCTCTGCCGGGTAAAACTTTCCACAGGCGATAAATCCTTCCCAGGGCGCCGGGGTTATTCAGAAAGTAGAAACCCAGCGCCGCCCCAAGGGAGGCAAGGAAAAAACTGATCACCGTCCCGGATACGGCATGCATGATACCATAGTTTTCCCGGGTGACGGTGGTGCTTCCCGGCGGCAGTTCGCCCGCTTTGGGAATCATTTTGCCCCCCTTGATAAATGCCGGGCCGTAGAAATAGAAAGAGACCACATCGGCAAAACGGGCAATCCCCCGCATGGCTGATTCCTTGGTGTTTGTATGGGCACCCACCTCGAGCAGAAGCGCAAGGGGCGAGAGATCCTGGTTGTAGCTGCCCCAGATTGTCATTACCCCGTGGATCAGGCCCGGGTAGATGCGATCGGCATATCCCTTCAGATCATAGGCGAACTGCTGGTTTGCCGCAGTGCCCGGGTTGCTTAAGCCCACTACAATTTGAATCTGCGTCACCGGCTCCCCGTTCAGTTCCAATGCATAGGCCTCCCAGGGCGCCGCATCGCGGTGCACATCAAAGATGGCGTCGGGACGCCGGCGCAGCAGGCGCAGCGCGGTAACCCTTGATCGCCGGTAAGCGCCGCGATCGTGGGGCAGGTGCAATTGATCTGAATATAAAACATCGATCCCCTTTTTCTCAAGCGCCTCTTTGAAAGCCAGGCCCACGTCATGAATCCCCCCGGCGCCGTAGATGGTATCGGTGTCGTCGCTGGGCACATAGCATTCGGCATTGTGCGTGTGATATATGGCGATCTTATAAGCCGGTCCCGCCGTGCCTGCCTGCCCACGGGCAGGCAGTGCAGGAGCAGGGACTGCGGAAAGGCCAGGATCCGGGGGGATAATCAGATCGATCTTTTCGATGAAGCGGGCCCGGGCCAGGTACCCCTCTACACTCTGAACCTCAAAAAGATCATTTTCAGCAGTAAGATAGCGATCTTTCACCCTGAGACGGTGCCCGGTGACCAGGATCAAGCGCTCCCGTTCATCAACCATGTGGTAATAGCGTCTGCTTTTCAGCTCTTCCGGGCCCAGTTCATCCAGCTGCTGCACCCCCCCTGGAGCATGCTCCGCCGCGCGAGGTTTGGAACAAGGCGAAGGGCAGCAGATCAGAGCCGGCAGAATGAGGAAAAGTGTTGCCGCCAGCAGTTTACGCTTCATATCAGTTCAAGTCACCGCCCTGGGTTGAGTTCAGCTCAATCATCCTCCCGGGGGCCGCCGCCGAGACGCTCCCTCACTTCCCCAACCAGCTCGGCCAGCAGGGTACCCACCGCTCCGGCAACAAGAGCAGCGTCAAAAACCCCTCCGCCGCCGAGAAGAACTGGAATATTGCGGAAGCCGCGGACTATATTTTCGATCCAGGAGCTCAGATCCATCAGAAAAATGGAGCCGACGCCCCCGATAAAGGCGGAGCGGCGCGAACGGCCCAGGAGATAGGCAATGAGCCCGGCCGCCGCCGCGGGCAGGTATAGGGGGTCCAGCTCATAACCGGGCGCACCCGGATTAATCGGCAGCAGCCGGTCAAGGCTCCAGACCAGGGCCGCCCCGGCAAGGGCGGTCAGGGGGCCGCGAAATTTTTCCTCCCTCCCGGGTGCTCTGATGATCAGGTATATACAGATGCCCAGTGGAATGCCCATCCCGCCTATATTAAGAGCCAACCCGCCGCCCAGCGGCAGGGAAGGGAGAAAACCGCCCACATACATCAAAGCGATAAGGAGCAGAGCGGTTTTCTTGTCCATCCGCAGGCGATCCAGCACCCGGTGGAGCAGGATCAGGTAAATTACCGCAGAGACAATGACCACAAGCATGATTCCGGGGGCTCCTGCAAACACAACCGCTCCCACCTTTGCGCCCTGAAAATGGAGGACAGTTTATCTTTCCCCCCGGCCCTGAAGGGATATGCACGGAAGGCCCCTTCACCGTAAGCGGTTAAAGGGGCCTTAGTCAGATCCATGTCAGCAACTGCTGCAATTTTTAGCGCTTCACCCGCCGCATCCGCCTGAAGAAGAAAGGCCCTCGCCTGAAGCACACCTTCCGGAGCGAAAAGTGGAGAGCACTTTCTTCGATTCCGCAGCGCACTGCGGACAGGGCACGCTGGCAATAGAGGCGTGGCAGAGCTCCTCAAATTTTTTACGGCACTGCGGACAGTAAAACTCGTAAAGGGGCACCTGAAAACCTCCTCTCCAAGGTAATTACACTGCGCCGGCCCGTTAAATCTCCCGGGTTCTACCGCTCCCGGGGGAGAGCTCCTGCTCCTCCAGTTGGACAAAGCGGGCGGTGAGCACACCCTCCAGCTGCGCCAGGCGGCCCAGGAGCTGCGGCGTGATCTGGTCGTCTACCTGCAGCGCCATAACCGCCTCACCGCCAATGGAGCGGCGGCCCACCTGCATCCCGGCTATATTGATCTCATTGTCTCCGAGAAAGGTGCCCACACGGCCGATTACCCCCGGTTTGTCGATATAAGTGCAGAGGATCATGAATGGTGACGGGATCACTTCAATACGGTAATCGCCAATCCTGACGATACGAATATCGGTACGGTTGAATATTGTTCCTGCAATAGCATGCTTCTCTCCGCCCGCATTCACGGTGAGCACAACAAGATTGGTGAAGTTCTCGATATTTTTGCTCACCGATTCGCGCACGCGGATGCCCCTGCTGCGGGCAATATGTGGCGCATTGACAAAGTTTACCTGCCCGCCCAGGATATGCGAGAAGAGTCCGATCATGCAGGCGGTGGTCAGGGGAGCAACAGGAAGGCCCGCTACCGCACCGCCGTAATACAGCTCAATTTCTTCGATGCGGCCCCCGTAAAGCTGAAAATAAAAAGCACCAAGCAGGCGCATCAGGGGCAAAAAAGGTTTTATTTCAGCAATCACTTCAGGCGGCATGGCCGGCATATTCACCGCAGAGACAACGGGATCGCCCCGCAGGGCAAAGGCAACCTGCTCCGCCACCTGCAGCGCCACATTGACCTGGGCCTCCCTCGTTGATGCGCCAAGATGGGGCGTGGCGATTACACCGGGAAGCCTCAGCAGGGGACTCTCTAGAGGCGGCTCATGCTCAAAAACATCGAGGGCCGCCCCCGCCACCTTGTCATCAAGAATGGCCGCGTGGAGGGCATCCTCATCGACAAGACCGCCCCGGGCACAGTTTACCAGGCGTACCCCCTTTTTCATCGCAGCCAGCTCCTTTGCCCCGATAAGATGATATGTTTGCTTGTTGCAGGGGAGATGCAGGGTGATGAAATCCGCCCTGCTTAATAGGGTATCCAGCGCAACAGAGATCACACCTGCTTTTTCCGCCTGGCCGCCGGCAATGTAGGGATCATATGCCAGAACGGTCATACCCATGGCCCCCGCCCTTTTAGCCACCTCGCCGCCAATCCGGCCCAGGCCGATGATCCCCAGGGTTTTTTGGTGCAGCTCCACACCCATGAAACGGCCCCTTTCCCAGCGGCCGTCCTTCAAAGCCCCGTCCGCCGCCGGTATATTTCTGGCCAGGGAGGTAAGCATGGCGATGGCATGCTCCGCCGCAGAGATGGTGTTCCCCTCGGGCGCATTGAGCACGATAATACCCCGCACCGTGGCCCGTTCCAGATCGATATTGTCGATTCCCACACCGGCCCGGCCGATGACTCGAAGGTTTTTTCCGGCATCGATCACCGCCGCCGTCACCCGGGTCCCGCTGCGCACCACCAGCGCGCTGTAATCTCCGATTATTTCGATTAATTGAGCTTCATTGAGCCCCGTGATATAATCCACCCGGCAATGCTGCTCCAGCAATGCAATCCCCTCGGGTGAAAGGGGATCGCTGACCAGCACCTTCACTGCGACACCTCCGTCAAATAGAACTGTGCTCAATATAAGAAAGATATTAGCATACCGCCGGGCAAAGATAAAGCTTCATAGCGCCGGGCCCGTCAAAGAAAAAACCGTAACCGGGGTTACGGAAAAAGATGATTGCAATACTTCGCCTTGGCGGCTAGCTCCTGTAAGGAGAAATAATTGCTCTATTTTTTTCAGTCTTTCACAGCCCCTGTCACATGGCGAAAGGCCAGTGCAACTAGGTCCGGCCTTTCAATCTCTTTCTTTTTTTAGCTCTGCGTCTTTTTTTACGCTGCCTTTTAAGCTGCTTGCTGGTCTTTACCTTTGCCAGATTCTTCTCCTCCTTTACCTGCACTGCCTTTCCAGGCCAGGGGCAAAATTTGCAAATTACAATGCGTACATTATATCATCAATAAAAAGATAAAAAAAGGCCAACCTGGACGGCGGAATTGGAAAGCACCCCCCCCCGGTCGAAAGGGAGCCAGGGTACCGTTGGCGAAGGCGACACAGCAAGATAACACAGGAGAACCGTCCCTCCGTGTTCCCCTGTTCGTCCCTCCATGTTCCTCCGGGTTAAATGTTGTGGCAGGCTACAAGGTGGCCCCCATCCAGCTCCCGCATCTCCGGTTCCTCTTCGCGGCATATCGGGAGCACGCGGTTGCAGCGGGTGTGAAAATAGCACCCCGGCGGCGGATTCACCGGGCTGGGCAAATCGCCCTCAATCAGTATCCTTTTGCGCTCGCGTTCCACGTCGGGATCAGCAATGGGCACCGCCGAGAGCAGGGCCCTGGTGTATGGATGAAGCGGGTTGTGGTAAAGCTCTTCGCTCTCAACAATCTCCACTATTTTCCCCAGGTACATGACCGCCACACAGTCCGAAATATGTTTGACCATGGAGAGATCGTGCGCAATAACCAGGTACGTCAAATTAAGCTCTTCCTGAAGCTGCTCCAGCATGTTGATGATCTGGGCCTGAATGGAGACGTCCACGGCCGAGACAGGTTCATCGCAGACAATGAGCTCCGGCTCCACCGCCAGTGCCCGGGCAATGCCGATGCGCTGGCGCTGGCCTCCGCTGAATTCATGAGGGTAGCGGTTGGCATGCTCGGGGTTAAGTCCGACCATATTCAGCAGATCATTGATCCTCTCAGCCCGCTGCTTCCTGGGCATTTTGGGCTGGTGAATATCCACAGGCTCGCCGATGATGTCGCCCACTGTCATCCTCGGATTCAGGGAAGCGTACGGATCCTGAAAGATCATCTGCATTTGCCGCCTGTTTTTCAGGCTCTGCGCGCCTGTAGCTTTGGCCAGATCGGTTCCCTTGTAAACAACCCTGCCTGCCGTGGGACGGTACAGGCCGATGAGGGTGCGGCCCACGGTGGTTTTGCCGCAGCCGCTTTCGCCGACGAGTCCCAGGGTGCCCCCGGTCTGAATGGAAAAAGTAACGCCGTCAACAGCCTTCAGCCATCTTCTGCCGCGGCTGAACAGGCCGCTGCCCTGAGGGAAATATTTCTTAAGTTTGTCAACTTGCAGGATCGGCGCCTGGGCCGGTGTAGCGACCATGATCAGGATACCTCCTTCCTGAATTCCACTTTCGGGGCCTGGGGATGGTAGAGCCAGCACCTGACTCTGCCGCCGTTGAAAAAGGGCGGCATCTCCCGCGCACATATACCCATGGCAAAATCGCACCTGGGCATGAAGGGACAGCTGGTGAAACGCTGCAGCAGATCGGGCGGCTGTCCCCAGATGGGGGTTAATTTTTCACCCTTTACCGCATCCAGCCGGGGCACCGATTTCAGCAACCCCCAGGTGTAAGGGTGGGAGGGCTTTTTCAGCACCTTGTCCAGGGCGCCGGTTTCGACAATCTGCCCGGCGTACATGACCAGGATCCGGTCGGCCTGGCCCGCCACCACCCCCAGGTCATGGGTGATCAGGATAACCGCCGTTTGGAAACGATCCTTCAGCTCTTTGATCAGCTCCAGGATCTGCGCCTGGACAGTCACATCAAGCGCCGTGGTGGGCTCATCGGCGATGATCAGCTTCGGCTCACAGGCCAGGGCCATGGCGATCATCACCCGCTGCCGCATCCCCCCGCTGAACTGGTGCGGATACTGCTTTAAGCGAATTTTCGGCTCCGGTATGCCCACAAGATTGAACAGCTCCACTGACCGCTGCACGGCCTGAGCCCTGCTCATGCCCTTGTGCAGGCGGAGATTTTCTGTAACCTGTACAGCAATTGATAAAACGGGATTCAGATAGGTCATGGGATCCTGGAAAATCATCCCGATAGAATTGCCCCTGATCCTCTGCATCTGCCGCTCGTTCTTTTTTAAAATTTCTTCCCCGTCGAAGATGATTGAGCCGCCGGTGATCTTGCCAGGCGGGGAGGGAATGAGCTGCATGATCGACTGCGCGGTAACGCTCTTACCGCAGCCCGATTCGCCGACGATGGCGAGCACTTCACCGGGCGCAACTTCAAAATCCACCCCGCGGACCGCCCTGACCACCCCGGCATAGGTCCTGAATTCAACTTCGAGATTTTTCACCTGCAACAGATATTCCATGAAAGAGACCTCCTACTTTCGCATCTTCGGATCGAGCGCATCCCGTAAACCGTCGCCCAGAAAATTGAACGCCAGCAGGGTAATACAGATGGCTGCGGCAGGGAAGAAAAGCATATGCGGATAGGATTTCAGGCTGACCAGGGCGTCTGAAGCGAGCATCCCCCAGCTTGCCCTTGGCGCAGAGACGCCCAGTCCGATAAAGCTCAGGAAAGCCTCCGTGAAGATGGCCTCGGGTATGGCCAGCGTTGCGGTGACGATTACGGCGCCCATGCTGTTGGGAATGAGGTGCCGCAGCAGGATCCGGGTCCGCGCAGCCCCGATGGTATGCGCCGCCAAAATGAATTCCTGCTCCTTGAGGCTTAAGATCTGCCCCCGCACGATCCTGGCCATGTCCAGCCAGTACACCAGCGCCAGGGCGATATACATGGAGATCAGCCCGGCATTTTCGGGAAGGATCTCTTTCAGGTAGACCATCATCATGATCACCCAGAGCAAAAAGGGAATGCTGTACATGATATCGACAAAGCGCATCATCACATTGTCCACCCAGCCCCCGGCAAAACCGGAAATGCCCCCATAGAATACACCGAGCATAGCCACCAGTGCGGCCACAAATCCGATGGAGAGGGAGATGCGGGCGCCGTGCAGGACCCTGGTGAAGAGATCGCGGCCCAGGCCGTCGGTGCCGAACCAGTGCGCCGCGCTGGGCTTCTGATTCTTCCTTGAGAAATCCTGCCCGGAGTAGGTGTAGGGCGAAAATATGGGCCCGAATATGGCCAGAAGGAGGATCAGTACAATCAGGACCAGGCTGCCCATGGCAACCCGGTTCTGCTTCAGCCTGCGCCAGGCATCCTGCCAGTACGTTGTGCTCGGGCGGACCAGTTCAACCTGGAGCTCTTTTTTTCGCAGCGGTCTAAATAAATCCGTAGATAGAGCCATATCAAGCCTGCTCCTTTCCGGCGCTCAGCTGGATGCGGGGATCAAGAAGAGGATATACCAGGTCGACAAAAAGATTGGCAAATATAAGCAAAACACAGAAAAAGACAGTCACGCCGAGAATTACGGTATAATCGCGGTTGTAGATGCTGATCACAAAATGCTTGCCCAGTCCGGGCACGGCAAATATATTTTCCACAATGAAACTGCCCGTTAAAATCTGGGCCACCAGCGGGCCCAGGTAGGTAATTACCGGAATGATTGCATTTTTAATTCCATGCACCCACAGGATGCGTATCCGGGACAGGCCCTTGGCCACGGCGGTTTTCATGTAGTCCTGGCCCAAAACCTCGAGCATGCTCGAACGGGTCAGGCGGGCGATAAAGGCCATGGGCAGCCCCGCCAGGGCAATAGCCGGCATGATGATATGCCTGGGAGAGCCCCATGTTGACGAGGGCAACAGCCCCCATTTATATGAAAGGTAGTACATGAGAAGGGTCCCGATGACAAAGCTGGGCATGGCGATGCCGATGGTGCTGAAAAACATGACCACGTGATCCGGGATCTTGTTCTGATGCAGCGCCGCCAGAATCCCGGCCGGCACCCCCAGCAGCAGAGCGATGAGGATAGCCACGGCGCCCAGCTGCATGGAGACAGGGAACCTGGCCTCGATGATATCGTTGACAGTCTGGCCCCGGTATTTGTACGAGGGGCCAAGATCACCCCTGGCCAGATGAACCAGGTAATCCAGATACTGAAGGTGAAGGGGCTGATCCAGCTTGTACCTGGCTTCGATATTTTTCTTGATCGCCTCCGGCAGGGCTTTCTCCCGCTGAAAGGGGCCGCCGGGTATGGAGTGCATGAAAAAGAAGGTTACCGTAACCACAACAAAAAGAGCCAAAAATGCATAGAGCAATCGCCGCACTAGATAGTTCCACAAGTCCTCCCCTACCCCCTTTACACAAACCGGGGAACGAACCGCACTCCGGCGGAAATGATGCCTGCGAGCCGGGGCGGCGTGTCCGTTCCCCGATGGAGAGGTACGCCTCCAGTTTTTATTTTCTCAGCATACCCCTCGTTTACTGGAAATCAAAAAACAGCTTACTGTTCCAAGTAGGCGGTTTTGAAGTCAAGGCCGCCGGTGGTCAGGTAGAGATATCCTTTCAGCTTGCTGTTGACCATCATGGGGCTGGTGTAGTAGTACACCGGCATGATGGGCATATTTTCCATCAGGATCTCTTCCTGCTCATGCATCAGAGGCATGCGGTCCGCAGGATCGGCAAGGGTGACCAGCTCCTTGATGATCGCATCGTAACGCTCATCGCCCCACTGGGTATTGTTGTTGCCGCTGCCAGTCTTCCACATGTCGAGGAAGCTGTTAGGCTCAACATAATCCCCGATCCAGCCGGCCCGGGACACTTCAAAGTTGCCCTCGTCACGGGTCTGCAGGTAGGTGCCCCATTCCTGGTTCGTCAGGGTGATCCCGGTGATGCCCAGGTTCTGCTCCCACATCTCCATGATCGCCTCGGCAATGATCTTGTGCATGTCATGGGTGTTGTAGAGAATTTCAAAGGAGGGGAAGCCTTCGCCGTCGGGATAACCCGCCTCGGCGAGCAGAGCTTTCGCCTCTTCGACATCCTCCTCGTAGAAGTCTCCGCCCACCTCACGGAAATCGGAACCTTCAGCAACGTCGGCAATGCCGGGGGGAACGTAGGCAAAAGCCGGAAGCTCGCCGCCCTGGGTGACCTCTTCGCAGATAGCCTTGCGATCTATGGCCATGGTCAGAGCTTTGCGCACCCTGGCATCATCAAAGGGCTCTCTTTCGCAGTTGAAAATATAGTAGTATGTGCCCAGATAGGGGAAAATGTTCAGCTCATCGGGCAGCTCCTGCTTCAGCCGGGGGATCTCCGGGCCGGGGACGGTATGGGTCATATCCACTTCACCGTTTTCGAACATGGTCAGCTCGGTGTTAAGCTCTTCCACCATGGTGAAGATCAGGCGGGCCAGCTTCACTGCGCCCGCATCCCAGTAATACTCATTGGGAACATACTCCAGCCGCCCCTGCTCCCTTTTCTCCAGCTTGAAAGGCCCGTTCACAATGGTTGTTTCGGGCTTCAGATGCCAGCCCTCGTCATCGGCCTTCACTGTCTCCTGGTGCAAAGGATAGTACGTCGGGAATGAAGTGAGATCCAGGAAGTAAGGTGCTCCTGATACCAGCTTCACCTTCAGGGTCTGCTCATCTACAGCGGTAACTCCAACATCATCGGCACTACCCTCACCCTCGTAGCAGTCTGTAGCCCCTTCGATGAGGTCAAACATGTAGCAGTAATCAGCAGCTATATCAGGATCTACGGCTCTCTTCCAGGCAAATTCAAAATCGTATGCCGTCAGCGGATCGCCGTTGGACCATTTCAGGTCGTCGCGCAGATGGAAGGTGTATTCTGTCTGATCTTCGCTGACGTCCCAGCTCTCGGCGCAGGCCGGCTGCGGGTTGCAATCGGCATCCAGTCTGGTCAGCCCTTCGAACATCTGCAGGGTCATGTGAAATTCAGGAATCCCGGTCATCAAAGCCGGGTCCAGCGTCTCCGGTTCTGTGCCCACATTGTAGGTAACAACCATCTCATCAGCGGCGCCATTGCCTTCTTCGCCGCCTTCACCGCCGTTGCATCCGGCGGCAATGAGAGCCAACCCCAGAATGAGCGCAATAATGGTAAGGCTCCTCTTCAAGTTTAAAACCCCCTTGTAATTTTATGGCACCTAAAACGGCTCCACACATAAATACCCCGGCACCCCCCCCTTTCTGCAAATATCGGGATATATACCTTTAAAATTATCTAGTTCTATACGGAAGGCAGGATTCCTGCCTGATCATGAAAATACCTGGTCCGAAGTTTTACATCTCCTGACTGCTCCCGGAATAGCCGCCGTGACAGCTTTGTTGCCGGCAGGAAAGAAGTCCGGTCCGTATCCGGGCAGGGGGTTATTACAGGGGTGGTAACACTCACCCTTGGCACCGGCAGGGTGCGCTCATCCGCAATTGGATCGGGAGAGGATTGGGGGGCCATTTCCGCCGCCCGGGGCTCCTCACTCCGTGAGCCGGAGCAGCTCTGCGGCATCGGCCGCCGCCGTCTGCACAGCGCGCTGCCAGAATGCAGCTTCCGTAAGGTCAATCCCCAGATGCCTGGCGGCCAGATCCTCAACGCACATGCGCCCCGTATCCCGCAGCAGATTGATGTAGAGCTCCTCAAAGCCGCGCCCCCCTTCCCTGGCCAGGGCATATATGCCAGCACTGAAGAGGTAGCCAAAGGTATAGGGGAAGTTGTAAAAAGGAACGCGCGTCAGGTAGAAGTGAAGCTTGGAAGCCCAGAAATGCGCATGGTAGCGGTCCAGGCTGTTGCGGTAGGCTCTTTTCTGCGCCTCCAACATGAGCCGGTTCAGCTCCTCAACGCCCACGGGACCGCTGCGGCGACGCTCGTAAAAAGCCTTTTCAAAAAGAAAGCGGGCACGGATATCCATAAAATAGCTAACGCTGTTTCCGACCTTGCCGTCAAGGAGGGCGATTTTCATCTCCCTGTTGGCGGCCCTTTTCACAGCGGCATCGGCCACCACCATTTCTGCAAATGTGGATGCTGTCTCGGCCACATTCATGGCATAGCGCCGGGCCAGGTAGGGCAGTTCGGATATAACATGATGGTGGTAAGCGTGGCCCATTTCATGGGCCAGGGTGAAGACATTGCCCGGGCTGCCGGCGAAGGTCATAAACACCCTGGATTCGCGGCTTACGGGAAAGCTGCAGCAGAAGGCGCCGGCGCGTTTTCCCGGGCGATCCTCCGCTTCCACCCAGCGCTTCTGAAAGGCTCCGGCACAGAAATGAGCCATCCGGGGACATACTCCGGCCAGCTGCTCCATCACAAAACGGCAGGCCCGGGTAAAGGTGAATTTCCGGCTCACATTTCCCAGCGGAGCATCCAGATCAAACCAGGAGATCTGCTCCAGCCCCAGGAGCTCCTTTTTTCGCTCCAGATAACGGACAAAGGGATCCATATTCCTATCTACAGTATCCCACATCACCTCCAGGGTCTCCGCAGACATGCGGTTAAGGGTAAGGGGCTCTTTCAGGATGCTATTCCATCCCCGGTGCCGGTAAAGATTCAACCTGAACCCGCTGAGGTGGTTCAGGATATCCGCACAGAGCTCAGCCTCATCCGCCCAGGCCTGCTCCCACTTAACCGCCATGGCCGCCCTTACCTCCGGATCGGAATCTTCAAAAATATTCCTTGCCTGGCCGGCAGAGAGCGCCTCCACCCGGCCCTTCCGCTCCCAGGGGATGCTGATCCGGCCGGCAACGAGCTCATACTGATCGGACCAGCCGTGGTAGCCGTCCACAGCCAGGTCGATGACCAGTTTTTCCTGCTCCGGCGCCATTTTCTCACGTGCATTTGTGCGGCGCTCATCAAGGGGGAAAGCCAGCGGCGCCAGCTCCGGCCTGGCCATCAACCGCCGCCACCCGGCTTCGCTCAGGGCCAGCATGCTCTGATCAAAGGCGGCCATCACCGATTTGAACGAGGCCTCCAGCTGCTGCAGGCGCCCGCCGAGCAGCCTGGCCCCTCCGTCTTTGACATCCCCGGCGACAAGACAGTGGATAAAGGAGGAGGCCTGCCCCAGCCTGGCCGCAATATCCTGGATTCTGTCGATGAACTGCCGCCACCGTTCCGTATCCTCATCCGCAAGAGCCGGCTCCTGCAGGGCGGCGATATCCTCAGCCAGCCTCTCCAGCCACACCTCCAGCTCAGCGGAGTTGCTCCCGCCGGGAAAAATCGTATCGAGCTCCCATAGCGGTGTAAGATCCTGCATTAATGCTCACCTCGTTTTGCCGGGCTGTTTTTATTTAATCACCCTTTGAGCGGCAGCGGGGCTTAATCACACCGCAGGGGAGACAGAGGATTCCCCAGCCGGCTTATACTGATTTTCTCAGGGATAAGCCCGCCTGGCAAGCCTTGAGTCAAGGGGACGGTGACTTTGACTCACCGGGCTGCACGTACGCGTGCTAGAGTTACTCCCCTCCGGTGCCTGGCACCAAGCGCTACTTAAAAGAAAACAGCCGCCTTTAGTGGGCGGCTTTCTTTTTGCCTGCAATCTCGATCTTCCGCTATATTCAAGGCTTTTTTGGTGCCGGGGACCGGAATCGAACCGGTACGGGTAGATGGTTTACCCGAGGGATTTTAAGTCCCTTGCGTCTGCCTGTTCCGCCACCCCGGCATAAAAATAAAATGGAGGCGACACCCGGATTCGAACCGGGGGTAAAGGATTTGCAGTCCTCTGCCTTACCACTTGGCTATGTCGCCTTTTCTTTTCAAAATGGAGCGGAAGACGGGATTCGAACCCGCGACCCTCGCCTTGGCAAGGCGATGCTCTACCACTGAGCCACTTCCGCACATGGTGCCGAGACCCAGAATCGAACTGGGGACACGCGGATTTTCAGTCCGCTGCTCTACCGACTGAGCTATCTCGGCAAAAAATGGCGGAGCTGACGGGAATTGAACCCGCGATCTCCGGCGTGACAGGCCGGCATGTTAACCGCTACACCACAGCTCCGCGTGAAATAAGTATACACAAGAGCTTTTAAAAAGTCAACCCGCCCGCAGCGCTTTTACCATGTCCCATCGCTGCTGTCACTGCTTTCGAACCCGTCTCGGGAGTGCTGTTCGAGGCTGAGCATTTTGCCTGATTTAGCCTCTTCCGCTTCGTGCTGCAGCCGGGAAAGACGTTCTTCCTCAGCAGTGCTGTAGTAGATCAGGCTTTGCAGTTCAATGGTCAGATCGGAATTGTGAATATGCACTCCCTCGGGGGCATGAAGCTTAGCCGGAGCAAAATTCAGGATCGCCGTCACCCCGTGTTTCACCACTTCATCGACAACACTCTGGGCCAGATCGGCAGGCACCGTGATCAGAGCCACTTTAATATTATGCTCCCTGATAATTCCTGGCGCCTCTTCAAAGGGCAGTATCCTGACCCCGTCTATTCTCCTGCCGGTGACGCGCGGATTCCGGTCAAAAGCGGCCACAATTTCGACATAGGGGTTCTTCAATGCGTTGTAGCGGGTCAAGGCTGTCCCCAGGTGTCCCGCACCGATGACGATTACCCTGGTTTTTTGATCCAGACCGATAATTTTCAGCAGCTTCTCCCGCAGATAGTTGGCATTGTAACCGGTCCCGCGGGTTCCGAAAGCTCCGAAATAGGCGAGATCCTTGCGGATCTGCTCGGCGGAAAAGCCCGATTCCATGCTCAGCTCCCTGGAGGAAACGATCTCTACATCCCGGCGGATCAAGTTGTCAAGGATGCGCAGGTACACCGGCAAGCGCTTGATCACCATTTTTGAGACGCTTCGGGAATTCATCTCACCCACCTGCCCTCCCTCTTAGAATTATTTTCCTTACTGCCCCCAACCCCCGGCCCGCGGCACATCCGGGGGCGCCGGCTTTATGCCGGAGGTTATTTTTCACTACCAGCAGTTCCGGCGGAAAGCTGCTGCGATTGATTATCTGTGTATGGATTACCCCGAAGCGGGCACCGTCAAGGCGGCGGCAGTACTCAAGAAGGACAGCCTTTTCTCTTTCCCCCGGCCCATGACCGGGATAGAGGACCAGGGTCACCAGGCCGCCCGGTTTTAACAACCGCAGCGCTGCGGCCAGGCCCTGAACAACGTTTTCCGGGCGGGTTACGATGGAGTGATCACCGCCGGGAAGATAACCCAGGTTGAACATCACCGCCGCGACCGGCTTCTCAATGTATGCCAACATTGCTTCATGCCCCGCACGAATCAGGACTACCTTTTGCGCCACTTTGTTTTGTTTCAAAAGAGCAGCCGTTCTATCCAGCGCATCCTGCTGTATATCAAAGGCATAAACCTCCCCGCAGGAACCGACCAGCCGGGCCAAAAAGAGCGTATCCCGGCCCTTTCCGGCGGTGGCATCTACAGCGGTATCGCCTTCATGCAATATTCCGGCGATCTCTTTGCGGGCCATTTCAGTCATCCTGATCATGATCTAACCACGTTGGGCAGTATCTCCGATGTAACCAGTACTAATATATGTCTTTTTTCGAAGAGATAATATTGACCCGGTTCTCCTGTTCAATAAATGAGAGCAACTGTTCCATGAGCCTGTCGGCGCTGCCGCTGTTTTGGCAGACGGCAGCCACCGCCAGATCAGAACGCTGCCAGAGGTTTTGGCAACCTATTTCAGCCGCGGAAACATTGAAGCGGTTGCGCAAGCGCTTAACCAGGCTCCGGATAACCTGTCTCTTCCTCTTCAACGAAGAGGATTCTGGAATATGCAGCTCAAGGATATATACAGCCAGCCGGACCCGAATCAACTCCCCTGCGGGCTGCGGTGCGATCCGGTCAATGCACCAGCGGACCGCCGCTGTCTTCTGAATCGCCGAAACCCTCCGGTTCGGAAGGTTGCTTTTCAATGAGCTCCTCAAGAGAAACGGTGTAGGGAACCACCTTTTTGCCGATAAAGATGGGGCAGCCCACGGTCAATGACAGGGCCACGGCATCACTGGGGCGGGCATCGATGAGCAGCCCCCCCCCCGCCGTGTTGAGGTAAACTTCGGCAAAAAATGTGCTATCCTTGATGTCGCTCACCACAACTTTTTCTACGGTAACATCGAGGCGGTCACAAAATGTTTTAAAAAGATCATGCGTCATTGGGCGCGGCGTGATATGCCCCTGCAGCTTCAACACAATCGCCTGGGCTTCCCAGAAACCGATTCCGATGGGCAAAACCAGGGTCTCCTGCATATCAACCAGCAGAAGCAGCGGGTTTTGCACCGAGTCCAGAACCACCTCTTTTACCTTTACGGGGATCACCTGCAGGGCACCTTCTCTCATCTTACTGAGCGGGAGCAGGAAAAACAGAGTTCACCTGTGCGAGGCCCCAGGCGCGCATTCTCCGCGGAGCCCCATTCTCGCTCACATTATAACCCAATCCGGCAGCTAACTCAATGAAAAGCAGGGCGGCGCCCGGTTTCAACCCTGCGCCGGCCCTTTCCAGTCGCCCATAAAAATATCCGGGCCGCCTGGAACAGCAGTCTTTTGTTAACCATTCGCTTCCCCAGTTTTTATATACGGCAAAAACCATAACTGCAGGGGCAACGGGAACCAGCTAGAGACTGATCCGGATCAGCTCCATGGCTGTGCGGGCGGCGCTCTCCAGGAGCTCCGCAGTCCGCATCATGGCCTCCTCCAGCGAAAGAGGGCCGTCGGTTATGGAAAACGCTGCCGTAACCCCCTCTCCCGATGCCGCCACCGGATCAAGCTTCACCGAACCCGCCAGAACCAGGACAGGAACGCCGTGGAGCTTTGCCAGGCGGGAAACCCCTACAGGGACCTTCCCGTAAAGGGACTGGGCATCCATTTTCCCTTCTCCCGTAATGACCAACCCCACCGTGCCGGTTCCGAGAAGGGCACGCAGCCCCACTATTTTCATGACCTCCCCCACACCGGAAACAAGCCTGCCCCCCAGGACGCCGGCCAGCCCCGCTCCGATTCCACCTGCTGCCCCGCCGCCGGGAAGCTCACCGATCTGAACCCCAAGATCTTTCTCAACCACTGCTGCAAAACGGCGCAGACACCGGTCCAGCAGCGGCAGCTGCTCAGGCGAGGCTCCCTTTTGCGGCCCATAGATATAGGTGGCCCCTTCGAGGCCGTACAGTGTGTTGCCCACATCGTGCCCCAGCAGAAGCTCGGCCCCGCGCAGGCGCGGATGAATGTGTTCAAGGGAGATCCGGGCCAGGTCTTTCAGTGGGGCGGCGCCCCGATCGAGCGGCCTCCCCCTCTCATCCAGAAAGCCGACCCCCAGCGCCTGGAGAGCGCCGGCCCCGCCGTCATTTGTAGCGCTGCCGCCCAGCCCGAGGAAAATGCGCCGGCAGCCTTTCTCAAGAGCAGCGCGGATCAGCTCGCCCGTCCCGTAGCTCGTCGCTCGCATGGGATCAAGGTTTTGCCTGGGAATGCCGGCCAGCCCGGATGCCGAAGCCACTTCCACAATGGCGGTAGAACCGTCGCCGCTAATGCCCCAGACCCCCTCCAGGGAACCGCCCAGGGGGCCGGTAACCCTTTCCTTGAAAAGGCGCCCACCCGTTGCGCTGACGATGCAGGTAACGGTACCGTCGCCTCCGTCAGCCAGGGGCATCTGCACCGTTTCAACTCCGGGGCAAGCCGCCTGAATGCCCCGGACAATAGCCGCGGCGGCTTCAGGGGCTCCCAGGGATCCCTTGAATGAATTGGGGGCCGCCACAATTTTTTTCATCCGTTCTTCACTGCAGCAAGAGTTCACAGCATCACCCGCCGGGCCGCGGTTCATTACAAAGGAAAGTCCTCTGAAATATTCCCACCGCCGCCTGCAAGAAATTTTTTCAGAACATCCCACAGCTCTTGGGGCCGGAAGGGCTTCGTCATATAAGCTTCCGCTCCCAGTTCCAGAGCTCTTTGCCGATCTTCCTCTCCCGCCCTGGCCGTAAGAACTATTACGGGAATATCGCTCGTTGCCGGGTCATTTTTCAAGCTGTCAAGAACTTCAAAACCGTCAAATTTAGGCATCACCAGGTCCAAAAGGACGAGATCCGGTTTTTTCCGGCGCACCGCTTCCAGCGCGATCTCGCCGTTCTCGGCAATTTCCACCTCATAGCCTACCGCATCCAGGCAGGTGCTCACCCCAAGTACAATGTTTTTTTCATCTTCAACAAGTAGTATTGTTTTTCCCATGTGACCGACTCCTTCTTTTACCTCGCCCTGAGATTAGCCGAGCATCCCCTCGCGGCGAAAACGAGGAAAGGTAAAGGTAAAGATTGAACCTTTTCCTACTTCACTTTCAACCCAGATTTCACCGTCGTGGGCGGTCACGATTTCCCGGGCAATGGCCAGGCCCAGGCCGGCCCCTCCCTTTTTCTTCGACGGACCGCGCACCTGGATAAATTTCTGGAAGATCTGTTCCTGGTATTCTGGAGGGATGCCGCAACCGGTATCGCTGACGGAAAAATAGAGCCTCCTTTTGCCCGCCTCCACTTTAACGGTAATGGATCCGCCCGCTTCAGTGTACCGCAGGGCGTTCCCGATGAGGTTGGTTAAAACCCACACCGCCTTGCTGAAGTCAACAGCAATTGAAGGCAGCGCCGGCGGGAGATTCGCCGACAGGGTAATCCCCTTTTTTTCAGCCTGGATCTGCATGGGCCGCACCGCCTCGCGGACCAGGTCCGCCGCATCAACAGGCTCGGCCTGGATATAGATCGTCCCCGACTCGATGCGCGATAGCTCCAGCAGGTTGTCCACCAGTTTGGTTAAGCGGCTGCAGTCATCTCCAATTGCTGAAAATATCTCCCTGCCGCGGGGATTCAGCTCACCGAGCATCCCCTCCCGCAGCATCTCCACGCCCAGCACGATCGATGTAAGGGGTGTGCGAAACTCATGCGAGATGATAGAGATGTAATCGTCCTTAAACCTCTCCATCTCATAAAATTTGGTGATGTCAGTCAACTGCACCAGCGCACCCGCAGCACCCGACGCATTTTTAACCGGCGAAACCGCCACTTTAAAGTAGTAGCGTCTGCCATTGAACCTGACCTTGACCTCCACCTTTTCAAAAAGGGGATCGCGGGAACCCCGCCGCTCCGGAAGATCCTCCAGCAGAGAGGAGAGCTGCTGGATACCCGTTACCTCCGCCGGCGGCCTGCCCAGGGCTTCATCCCGGGCAATGCCGAAGATCTCCTCGGAATGCCGGTTTAACCAGGTGATCCGGTGGTTTTCGTCTGTGATTAAAAGTGCATCGCTGATATGATCAAGTACCAGCTCCGGCCAATTTCCCAATGTCCAGCCCTCCTTGATGTTCCATTATACTATTTGCGCGTTATTTTTGAAAGTCATGCCTGCGCCTCTTGAATACACCCGGCGGGCGGCCGGCGGGAGCGCGCTATTCAACTATTCCCTCAAGAAGGTACCACCTGCCCTCGCTCCGCACCAGGCTGAGCCGATCCCTGTGCCTTCTCACCTGCCCCATGAGACGCAGGATCAGATCAATTTCGACGACGGCTTCGCTGTCGGAGATATATTCCACCTGCAAGATGCTGTAATCTTCTATCTCGATCATCCGGATAAAGCTGATCAAATATTCCAGTTCATCTTCATTTTCCACCCGTTCGGCAGTAAGGCTGAACATGGTCTCAAAATCCTTGCTTTGGAAAGCTTCCATATATGTTTCCACCAGCTTCTCCGGAGCGGATTGCGGCCCTCCCCTCCATAGGGAGCAGCCGCCAAGCACAAGAACCGCCAGAATGCAAACCGGCGCCATCAACTGTTTTCGCATGCCCTGCCTCCTGAGAATTATCGCTGCCTGTTGCCTGCCGTTACTGTTCTGCCTGAGCAGTAATATATGTTATGATATAACCCAACCATGCATTATTAGGGAACTGAGGTGATCTTGATGGAGATTGCCGCCTACATCGCAGCATCCATCCTTTTTGCGGCCGGAATCGTGGGGACCTTCGCCCCCGTACTGCCCGGTGCGCCGCTCATCTGGGCGGGTATGCTTGTTTTCGGCCTCATGACCGGCTTCGAGAAGCTGGACTGGCTTTTTTTTCTGCTGCAGGGTCTGCTGGCTGTCGCGGTGATGGGCATCGATTACCTGGCCACAGCCCTGGGCAGCCGCTATTTTGGCGCCTCCAAAGCCGCTGTTTTCGGCGCTGTCGTCGGGCTGTTTGCAGGCCTATTTTTCCTTCCCCTGGGCCTGCTGATCGGTCCTTTTGCCGGAGCGGTGCTCTTTGAACTGATATTTACCCGCGATTCCAAGACTGCCCTGCGCTCGGGATTGGGCGCGGTCATCGGTTTCTGGAGCGGCGCTGTTTTTAAGATAATCCTGGAGGTCGGCATGATCTCATGGTTTTTTATTGAAGCATTGTAGGAATAATTATTTAAAATTTTATCTTCCGAAAATACCTCCTTGCAGGAATAATTTAAATCGTGCAGAATATTATACCTGAGGCAACTGTTGGGTTGCGGTAGAACAGACAGGCCTTCCCGCGGCCGGCTGCCGGAAGTTGAAATTCAAATCCCCTTTCCAAGGAGGTGTATATTCCAGTTTATTAATTCTATTCTGCTGTTATTCCTGCAGTATTTTTTAAAAAGGAGGCTCAAGTATGGAAAAGATTTGGTTGAAGAGCTATGAACCTGAAGTGCCCCATACCATTGACTACCCCAAGGTTTCCCTGTACAACATGTATAAGCAAACTGCCGGGCTTTACCCTTCCCATGAAGCCGTTTCATTCATGGGCAGCGTCCTAACGTACCAGAAACTGCTGTCGGAGATCGATGCATTCGCTGCTGCGCTACAGGGACTGGGCATTAAAAAAGGCGACCGGGTAGCCGTTCACCTGCCCAACTCTATCCAGTTCCCCATCGCCTTTTATGGAGCCCATGCCATCGGTGCGATTGTGGTCCCCTGCAACCCCATGTATGTAGCCCGCGAGCTCAGCTACCAGCTCAAAGATTCGGGGGCGGAAACAATCGTCACCATGACCCGTTTCTACAATCTTGTAAAAGAGATCCAGCCGCAAACCGGACTGAAAAATATTATCGTAACCAATATCAAGGATTATTTCCCCGGAATGCTGCGCTTTCTCTACACCGTGGTCAAAGAGAAAAAAGAAGGCGACAGGGTGAAGCTTGCCGCCGGGGATCATGCTTTCCTCGATTTGATCAAAGCAAATGCAGGGAAAAAGCCGCAGGCCGTGGAGGTGCTGCCTGAAGACAGGGCGGTTTACATGTATACCGGGGGCTCCACCGGCGTCTCCAAGGGAGCAGTGCTGCAGCACCGCAACCTGCTGGCCAATGCCCTGCAGGTTAAATCCTGGGTGCGAGACCTGAAAGAGGGCGGAGAAATTTTCCTGGCGGTGCTGCCCTTCTTCCACAGCTACGGCATGACCACAGTAATGAATACACCGCTTTTTTCCGGATGCAAGGTGGTAATGCAGCCCCGCTTTGTGCTTGAAGATGTGCTCAAGATTATCGACAAGGAGAAGCCCACGCTCTTCCCCGGCGTGCCGACCATGTACGTGGCGATCAATAACTCTCCCGACCTGGCCAAACACGACGTCAAATCCATCAGGGTCTGCATCAGCGGCGCCGCGCCTCTGCCCGTTGAGGTGCAAAAACAGTTCGAGAAGAACACAGGCGGCAAGCTGGTAGAGGGCTACGGGCTCTCGGAAGCATCTCCGGTGACCCACGCCAACCCCATCTACGGCAAGAGCATTATCGGCAGCATCGGCCTGCCCTTCCCCGACACCGAAGTCAAAATCATGGACATAGAAACAGGCAAGAAAGAGATGCCTCTTGGAGAAGTGGGCGAGATGTGCGTCCGGGGTCCGCAGGTGATGGAATGCTACCACAACATGCCCGAAGAGACAAAACACAGCCTGCGCAAAGGCTGGCTCTACACGGGTGATATAGCCAAGCTGGATGAGGAAGGGTATACCTACATCGTTGACCGGAAAAAAGATATGGTTATCGCCGGCGGCTACAATATTTATCCGCGGGATATTGAAGAGGTTCTATTCACCCATCCGAAGATCATGGAAGCCGCTGTGGCCGGAATTATGGATCCCTACCGTGGGGAAACACTGAAGGCCTATGTAGTCCTCAAAGAGGGGGAAAGCCTTTCCGAGGAAGAGGTTATCAAATTCTGCAAAGAGAACCTGGCCGCATACAAGGTGCCCAAGCTCGTTGAATTTCGGGCGGAGCTGCCGAAGACCATGGTCGGCAAAGTTCTGCGCCGTGTTCTCCGGGAGGAAGAAGAGAAAAAGGCGGCTGAACAGGCCGGCAAGTAAAATAGCAGGCAGGAATCGGGGCTCCCGGCTGGCGGGAGCCTCTTTTTATTACTCTATAATCTCATACCAGATCCGCCAGCGCCTGCTCCAGGGTCGCCAGGGCCTGCTCAAGCTCCGCTTCAGAAGCGATGAGGGGCGGCAAGAGACGCAGGACGCTTTCCCCAATGGCGTTAACCAGCAGCCCCTTTCCCCGGCACCTTTGCTGCACCTGCCCGGCAAACAGCCCGGAAAGCTCCAGGGCGGCCATGAAGCCCAACCCGCGCGCCTCCCTGACCAGGCGGGGGAATTGATCGGCAAGGCGATGCAGCCCTTCCATAAAAAATGCGCCTTTCTGCCGCACCTGATCCAGAAAAGATCCCTTCAGGAGGATTTCCAGAACAGCCAGCGCCGCCCGGCAGGTTACCGGGTTGCCCCCGAAAGTGGAAGCATGATCGCCCGGTTTGAAGACCTCCGCCGCCTCCAGACGGGCCAGCGCCACCCCGATGGGCATACCGCCGCCCAATCCCTTGGCAGTGGTAAGTATATCGGGCGCCGCCCCCCAATGCTCGTAAGCCCACAGCTTTCCGGTGCGCCCCATGCCGCACTGGACTTCGTCAAAAATCAGCAGCACGCCTGTGCGGTCGCAGAGCTCGCGCAAACCGCGGATAAAGGAGGGCTGAGCTACATGAATCCCGCCCTCACCCTGTACCGGCTCGATCATGATTGCCGCAGTTTCCCCGTCCACCGCCTGCTCAAAGGAGGTGAGATCGTTAAAGGAGGCGTACGCGAAACCGCCCGGCAGCGGCGCAAAGCCCTGCTGGTATTTTTGCTGTCCTGTGGCTGTTACCGTGGCCAGGGTGCGCCCGTGAAAGGAGGAGCGGGCGGTAATAATTTTGTGGCGCTTTGGGTAGCGGTACTTGCGGGCCAGCTTGATAGCGGCTTCATTTGCCTCGGCGCCGCTGTTGGCGAAAAAAACTTTGTCGCCTGCAGAGTACTCCACCAGCACCCGGGCCAGCTCGGCCTGCGGCCGGGTGTAATAAAGGTTTGAGGTATGGATCAGCTCCCGGGCCTGGCTGCAGATGGCCTCCACCACCGCAGGATGGCAGTGGCCCAAAATATTTACCGCCAGGCCGCCGACAAAATCGAGGTAAGCCCGCCCCCTGCTGTCCCAGACCCGGCAGCCCTCCCCCCGGACCAGTGAAAGAGTCTTGCCCTTTTCCCGGTTGTAGGTATTCATGATGTACCTTGCTTCCAGATCTTCTACTGCGGTCATCAGCCTCACCTTCCACTAAACTTTTTTCAGCCCCCCCCTGATGTTCACCCGGAGATGCCGCCTTACAATGTAACCATAGTTCCAATGCCAGCATCGGTAAATATCTCCAGGACCAGTGCGTGCTCCCTGCGCCCGTCGATAATATGAGTGCGGGCCACACCCTTGTTCAAAGCCAGCAGGCATGCTTCCACCTTGGGGATCATACCTCCGTTGATCTGCCCCTCCTTCACCAGGACACCGATCTCCTTCCCGGTAATCCTCGAGATAAATTTTAAACCCCCATCATCCTGCCGGTAGACCCCCTCCACATCGGTCAGGATAACCAGCTTCTCCGCCTGCAGCGCCCCGGCCAGATCACCGGCCGCATGATCGGCATTGATATTCAGACTTTCCCAGCAGGGGCCGGCGCCGACGGGAGAGACCACAGGGATATAGCCGTTTTCGCTGAGTATTTTGATCAGCGCCGTATTGACGCTGTTGACCTCCCCCACCCTGCCCAGATCCACAATCTGCCCGGGGGAGCCGCCCGCTAAAAACGGCGGCTTGCGCACCGCCTGGATAAGGCCCCCATCGGCCCCGCTGATGCCCACGGCCGGGGCGCCGCACCGGTTCAGCAGGCTGACAATACGGTTGCTGATATTGCCCAGCAGAACCATCTCGGCCACCTCCATCGTCTCGTCGTCGGTGATGCGCAGGCCCTCGACAAAACGGGGTTTTTTGCCCATCTTCTGCATCATGGCGCTGACCTTTTTCCCCCCGCCATGCACCAGGACCGGTTTGATCCCGATATGCTTGAGTAAAACAATATCGGCGACAACAGAAGCGGTCATCTCATCACTGACCATGGCCTGGCCGCCGTATTTGATCACAAAATATTTTCCGGAGAATGCCTGCATATATGGCAGGGCCTCCATCAGGGTCTCTGCTTTGGAAATGAGCTGTTCAATAAAAGCCGCATTCATGAAATTGCCTCTCTTCCATCAGGTGCGGTAGCTACTGTTAATCGAAACATAATTATGGCTTAGATCGGTGCCCCAGGCCGTCAGCGAAGCGCCGCCGCCTTTCAGGTTGATCAGAATGGGGATCTCTTTCTGCTGCAAGATCGATTTAGCTTCGCTCTCCCGGAAGGGCAGGGCCCCGCCCCTGGAAGCTACCTGGAGCGACCCGAGATAGATATCCACCCCCGCGGGATCGAATTCAACGCCGGCATAACCCAGGGCGGCCAGAATGCGCCCCCAGTTGGCATCTTCACCATAAAAAGCGGTTTTTACCAGGGGTGAATTCAGCACCGTGCGGGCCAGGGCCCGGGCAGAGGGCAGATCAGGGGCCCCCTGCAGGGTCAGGGTGATCACCTTGGTAACACCCTCGCCGTCGGCCACGATCCGGTAAGCCAGATCGCGGCAGGCTTCCTCAAGCAAAGCGGCAAAAGCGGAGCACTGCGGACTGCCGGGGGCGATCTCCGCCGCCCCGGCGGCGCCGTTGGCCATAAGGAGAACAGTATCATTTGTCGAGGTGTCACCATCTATGGTGATCAGGTTAAAGCTGCGGTCAACCGCCTGCTGCAGGAGCCGCTGCAGCAGCGGCCGCGGGACAGCCAGATCGGTAAAGAAAAAGGCCAGCATTGTCGCCATATCGGGGCAGATCATGCCCGAGCCCTTGGCCATGCCGGCCAGGTGGAAGGTTCTCCCTCCCGCAGAGCCGCGGTAGGCGGCAACTTTTGGCACTGTATCGGTTGTCAGAATTGCCCTGGAGGCTGCTTCTGCAGATTTAAAACCGCTTGCCAGGACCGCCGCCGCCCTGGCAATACCCCTTTCAATCTTTTCCATGGGCAGCTGCAGGCCAATCACACCTGTTGAACAGACCAGCACCTCTGCCGGGGAAAGTCCCAGGGGGGCAGCGGCCAGCTCAGCAGTTTTCCGGGCGTTCTGCATGCCCGCCTCACCGGTGCAGGCATTGGCATTGCCGCTGTTCACCACCAGGGTCCGGATGGGGCCGGCAATGCCGCTGCGGCAGAGTTTAACCGGGGCGGCCTGGACCCGGTTGCGGGTAAACACCCCTGCCGCCGCGCATTCGCTGCTGCTGTATATAAGAGCGAGATCAAGCTTTCTTTTTTTCAGGCCGCAATGAACGGCGGCGGCCTTTATCCCCCGCACTGCCGTGATAGCAGACCGCTCCATTTTCCGGTAAACAAACTCTTCTCCATTCAATACGATCACCTCTTGAAAGATCTCTGCTGCAGCTGAAAACATTAACAAAGAGGCAGCTGATCCAGGCCTACCTCCTCGGGCAGCCCCATCATGATATTCATATTCTGCACCGCCTGGCCAGCCGCCCCCTTCACCAGGTTGTCAATAGCTGAAAGAATAATCAAACTGCCGCTGCGCTCATCAAGACATATCCCCAGATCGCAGAAGTTGCTGCCCCGGACCAGCCTGGTTTCAGGAAGGCACGGCTGCGGCAGCACCCTCACAAAAGGGCGGCCTTTGTAAAACTGCCGGTAAGCCGCATCAAGCTCATCCGGTGCCGTGCTGCGGCGCAGACGCAGGTATATAGTGCAAAATATCCCCCTGGCCATGGGCACAATGTGGGGCGTTAAAGTGATCCGCACAGCCTCGCCGCTCAGGGAGCTCAGCAGCTGCTCTATCTCCGGGGTGTGCTGGTGCCGGCCGACGCGGTAAGCCTGCAGATTTTCAGTGCACTCGGGAAAATGAAATATCTGACGCGGGGTGCGCCCGGCGCCGGAGACCCCCGTTTTGGCATCAACAACGACACTGCCCCAGTCAACCCACCCTCTCCCGGCCAGGGGGGCCAGGGCCAGCAGCGCCGCTGTGGGAAAGCAGCCCGGGTTGGCGGTGAGCGCCGCCCCGGAGAGGACCTCCCCATTGATTTCGGGCAGCCCGTAGATCGCCTGACCCAGCAGCTCCGGCGCCGGGTGAACGCGGCTGTACCAGCTTTCGTAAAGAGCCGGATCGCGCAGCCGGAAATCGGCGCTCAGGTCGATCACCTTTTTACCGGCTTCCAGAAGGCGGGGAACAAGCTCGCCGGGGCGGCCGTGCGGCAGGGCACAGAAAACCAGCTCCACTGCATCCGGTATGGAGGCAAGATTCAGGGGCTCAAGCTCCAGCTCGCAAGTGCTGTAAAACTGGGGGTGAACCTGGTCTAACTTTTTCCCGGCATGGCTTTCCGAGCTGATGAATTTGATCTCTACCGCAGGATGACGGCTAAGCAGCCGCACCAGCTCACAGCCGGTGTACCCTGTGGCTCCCAATATTGCAACATTCATTTGAACAACCCCCTGTAATTGAAAAAGCCCCCCATCCATTAAAAGGACGGGAGGCCCGCGGTACCACCTTTTTTGGCTAACCTCTCACAGTTAACCCTCTTGCCCGCTCTTTTTCTCGAGCGGCCCCGGTAACGGCGGGCTGCCGGGATGGTTTACGCACCGGCTCTAAACCGGCTTCAACCACCTTCTCCAGGGTGCGCTTCACCTTCCGCTTACGGTCCGGACTTTCACCGACTCCGGCTCGCTTTGCCTCCGCGGAGGGCTAATCTCCCTTTCATCAATTTATAAATATTGATATTTATGCTACCACATAGAAATAACTTGTCAATAGGCGGAGCATCTTTTTTATTTTAGTCGCTCCGGTGCCAGGCACCAAAGCTACTAACAGCAGTTCCAGCAACAGAGCAGGTTGTTTACAAGGGGATATTGCCGTGCTTTCGCGGCGGCCGCTGCACCCTTTTCTGCCCCACAATACCCAGCGCCCGGCAGAGATATTCCCGCGTCTGCCGCGGGTCGATAACCTCATCGATCCAGCCCCGGGCCGCAGCGATATAGGGGTTGGCAAAGCTATCGCGGTAGCGCCGGGCCAGCTCCCGGCGCAGCGCTTCGGGCTCACCTGCGCTTTCCAGTTCGCCGCTGTTGATGATCTCCACCGCCTCCTCGGGCCCCGCAACAGCGATCTCTGCAGCAGGCCAGGCCAGGCAGAGATCGGCGCCCAGGGAGCGGGAGCCCATGGCGATGCACGCGCTGCCGAAAGCCTTATGTAAGACAACGGATATTTTGGGGACGACAGCCTCACTGTACGCGTACATGATTTTAGCTCCATGCCTGACGGCGCCGCCCCACTCCTGCTCCACCCCGGGCAGAAAGCCCGGGACATCGACAAAGGTGACCAGGGGCAGGTTGAATGAATCACAGAAGCGAACAAAGCGTGATATTTTATCCGAAGCGTTGAGATCGAGGCAGCCGCCCTTTACCCGGGGCTGGTTTGCAACAATGCCCACCGCCTTCCCGGCAAGGCGGGCAAAGCCCACCACGGCATTTCCGGCATAGCGCTCATGCACTTCGAAAAAGGCGCTCCCGTCGGCAACACGGCGAATTATATCCCGCACATCGTAAGGCTCCCCGCCACTCCCGGGAATAACCCCCCCAAGTTCATCCTGATCCAGATCGGGCTCACAGGCAGCTGCCGCCGGGGGATCATCAAGGTTGTTTGAGGGCAGGTAGCCCAGAAGGGTGCGGACCCCGTTCAGGCCCTCAGACTCGCTACCGGCGAAAAAATGAGCCGTTCCGCTGGATGAACTGTGAACCGCGGCACCGCCCAGATTCTCCGTGGTTACATTTTCACCCGTTGCCCCCTTGATCGCCCCGGGCCCGTTGATGAACATATGGCTCGTCTGATCGATCATGAAAACAAAATCGCTCAGCGCCGGCGAGAAAACCGCCCCGCCCGCACAGGGCCCCATGACAACTGAGATCTGCGGCACCACACCGGAACAGCGCGCATTTCGGTAAAATATCGAGCCGTAACCGTCAAGAACGCTGACCCCTTCCCTGATCCGCGCTCCTGCCGAATCACAGATTCCGATCACCGGAGCCCCATTCTCCCCGGCCAGATCAATGATACGGCAGATCTTTTTGGCGTGCGCCTCGCCCAGCGAACCGCCCGCTACTGTGAAATCCTGGGCATAAAGATAAACACGGCGCCCGTCGATGGTCCCGTAACCGGTCACCACCCCCTCGCCAGGGTACTTTACCTTCGTACCGGCAGCATCCTCCAGGCCGCTCTGGACAAATACACCCAGCTCCACAAAACTGTCCCCATCCAGAAGCATCCCGATCCGCTCGCGAGCGGTGCCTTTACCCTTGTTGTGCTGTTCCTTCACCCTCTTTTCACCGCCGCCCGACAGAATCCGGCGGCGCCTTTCCTGCAAATGCTGCAGCTTATTTTCCATCATTTATGCTCACCACTTTCAAAGGATGTTCCCGCAAGGGCTTCCCTTGCACCTGCCGCAAACTTGTAAATGTGCATTTCAAACGCAAAACCTAGTATATCACAGAGAGAGCAGTTGAAAAAACGAATAAAAACATTATAATAAAGGGGGCACCAGAAAAAGACCCACCTATACAAGGGGACGGTTCTCTTGATATACGAACTATGCGGGCGTGGCGGAACTGGCAGACGCGCTGGACTTAGGATCCAGTGGGAGCACATCCCTTGGAGGTTCAAATCCTCTCGCCCGCACCATTGATCTACAAGGCCTTTTAGCCCCCCGGCTTTTTTAACAAAATTATGAGTAATTCTGTAAAAGCCTTACGTACGAGCGCGTAATGTCCAAAGTTAGGGGGCCAGCCCGGATACTCGTGATAAATGGCATGCTTGTTCAAATAATGATTGGACATGCGCATTTAATTCATTTACTGATTAAGCAAAAAAAGGAGAATAGTCATGAGAGTTAAAAGGATATTGTTGTTAATAGTTGTTGTAGCGGTTTATTTGGTAGTAGCAGGTTGTGATTTTGTAGAAAAAAAAGATGTGGGCCATATGAAAATAATACATGAAGCGATATCAAATCAAGACTATAAATTGGCCTCCCGTCATCTTAAGTTAGCACTGAAGGATGACCCCA
Source organism: uncultured Syntrophomonadaceae bacterium (assembly GCA_964441025.1). GTDB lineage: Bacteria > Bacillota > Dethiobacteria > DTU022 > DTU022 > JAAZIN01. Next base: position 141,889 of record CAYTXG010000001.1, on the reverse strand, counting down.
AAAACAGAGAAGCCGAAGTTATATTGTCTTATATCCATTATGAAGACAACATGCTGGCTGCCACGTTTTGGGAAGAGGATACTGAAGCAATGAGTTATTTGGTAGACATTGTTCACGACATCAACATAAAAGATCCTAGATTTAAAGCGCCAGTACTGGTGCTGGCGGCAGCATGGGGTCATACAGACATGGTTGGAATCCTTCTTGAAGCGGGAGCGGATCCCAACTTCGGCGCAGATAAAGATGGATTAACTGCCCTGATGTGGGCATGCAAAAATTTTGATGAACAATTAGAAATGGTGCGTGCTCTTCTTGAGGCAGGTGCTGATATTGATGCCAAATCTGATTACGATGAAACGCCTCTGTCAATTGCATATGAATATGAAAATCACAATATCGTCACTCTCCTTAAAGAGTATGGTGCACTCGAATAAGGTTGTGCTTTTAAAATAAGGTTTTGTAGTTTACTAGCATAAGTTTATTAGGGTGCAATGCACCGACGAAGAATGCCAGGATTTCGTTGCCACTACCGGTTGTGTGGTAATGCCACTGCCAGCTCCCGGTACGTACTCATCGGAACCAACGAGCCATCGTGTTGGCCCGTTGCCGACTACGGAATCAACGTAAACAAACCAGCCGTGGCTAATTCCTCCGGTGGATCATGCTGAAAAGCAGCTACAGGGGGTGTAAGAGAACCCTGACCACCTAAGTTAAATCTCTTAAAGGGTACGCCCTTTGGCAAGTAAGTGTTTCCAACACTGTGTCAATACCTGGCGGGTAAAATTCCTCATTCCAGAAAAACAATTTTAAAGACGTTGTTGGGTACTGCTTACCTGCGGCTCAAAATTAACGGTCGCACCTTAGATCTATGGCTCCGGCCAAAAGAGGTAAATGAATTATACACGTAACAGGTAAAACCCGGTTCGAAAAGGTTCATCAAAGCGCCTCCTATGATCAGGCTTCCGCAGCGTAGGAATGAGGGTAGGAGTAGTAATGAGGCTGCTTCCGGCAGACGAAATCGCACCGGTGCTCTTCAGCGCATTTGCCATAATCTAGGTCTTTATCACCGTTATCCTAGAACTGTTTGCGCAGGTTTTCTGCATAGGGCGGATAAACTATGCCCTTCTCCGTTACAATGGCGGTAATATTTTCATGAGGTGTCACATCAAAAGATGGGTTGTATATGTGCACGCCCTCCGGTGCGGTGGGCACTCCGAAGCGGTGTGATACCTCCCGGGGGTCTCTCTCCTCAATGGGGATATCTTCACCTCTCTTCGTCTTCAAATCGATGGTGGGGGTGGGAGCAGCTACATAAAATGGAATGCGGTAGTGCCCGGCCAGAATGGAGAGGCCCAGTGTGCCGATCTTGTTCGCAGCATCCCCATTGGCGGCCATCCGGTCACAGCCGACAAGAACAGCATCGATTTTCCCCTGGGACATTACCACGGCAGCCATGCTGTCGGTAATAACGGTAACATCGATACCGGCCTGCTGCAGCTCAAAAGCCGTCAGGGTAGAACCCTGCAGCCTGGGCCTCGTTTCATCTGCATAAACCTTTAAACGCCAGCCCCTTTCTTTGGCCAGGTACATGGGAGCTGTTGCGGTACCGTATCCGGCAGTCGCCAGGGCGCCGGCATTGCAGTGGGTGAGCAAGCCCATACCGTCTTTCAGCAGTGTAAGCAGGTTCTCGCCTATCTTTCTGTTAATCTCCCCGTCTTCCGCATGGATGGCCAGCGCTTCCGCCAGCAATTTTTCCTTTATTTTCTGTATGGACAGATGTTTATGGGCAGCAGCCCTCTCCTTCATCCTGTCCAGGGCCCAGAAAAGATTTACCGCAGTAGGTCGGGAGGCAGCCAGATACCCGGATTTCTCGTCCAACACTTCGGAGAAGTTTTCAAAATTGCCGTGATCCGGAACATCTTTTATTCCCATGTACAGACCGTAAGCAGCAGCAATACCTATAGCCGGCGCCCCCCTGACCTTCATATGCTTAATCGCTTCACAAACAGCTTCCGCTGTTTTAAACTCCTCATAGACAGCTCTGGTGGGCAGGAGCGTTTGATCCAGCAATACAAGCCTGTCCTGATCCCACCGGATATGTTTAAAATCCTTCATCGTTTCACCCTCCAATACCCACCAATATTTACCTGGAAACCGGGGGAGCCTGGCCCGCCCTTTGCAGCACAAGAAGTGATAACAGCAAGACCATGTCTAAAATTACCGGCTTATTTGAATTCTTCTCCTGCACCTTGAATGTGTAATCAGCACTCGATCTATTTATCCCTAACCGCTTTTATCATTATGTACTATATCCTGATCATTTGCGATCATCTTTGATATAAGCTATTTATTATCTTTCGTGACCCTGCCGGAGGAGAGCTGCCAGACAGATTTATTACTTTTTAGGCCCACTTTACTGCGCATATACAACACTTTCTCAGATTTTTAAAAATGCTACCTTGTAAGGGGAGGTGCTGTTTTAACAGGGGTTAAATATACGCCGGAGAGCTTCAAAGAGTTCTGCTGAACTATGAAGCTATTTTGTTTCTGCAACAACCACTCCGCCAGTCTCCACGCCAACAGCACCGTGTTCCTCCTCGTCCAGATCCAGGCAGGGAAGTATCCGGATAAAGGTTTCCGCGATCCAGGGGTCAAATTGTGTTCCCGCACCTTCCTTTATTTCCCGAACAGCGCTGATCATGCCCAGCGCTTTTCGATATGAGCGGTCGCTGATCATGGCGTCAAAAGTGTCCGCCACCGCCAGGATCCGTGCGCCTTCAGGAATGAGCTCTCCCTTGAGGCCGTCGGGGTATCCTGTCCCATCCCACCGTTCGTGGTGGTGCTTGATGATAGCCGCCCCTCCTGCTAAAAATTTAATATCTTTTATGATATTAAACCCGATCAGGCTGTGCTCTTTCATTTGGGCAAATTCACCTGGTGTCAGCTTGCCCTCTTTTTTTAATATACTTTCAGGGATAGCCACCTTTCCCAGATCATGGACCATGGCCACATAATGCAGCAGCTCCGACCTTTTTGCCGGCCATCCCAGTTCCCGGGCAAGGGCCGTGGCAAAAGTCGCCACACGGGTTGAATGGCCCCTCGTGTAAGGGTCTTTGGCATCAATGGTTGCCGAAAGACTCTGGATGGTATCAAGGAAGGTCTGACGCATATCTATATATAAAACAAGGGACTGCCGGGCAATGAACATGGGTATAAAAAAAAGCACCAGTCCCCATATCCCGATGTTTTGATAGGTCAAAGCGATAACCAGGCCCAGGGGCGCCATGCCTATATAATTGGGCACACTCCACCTGATATTATTTCTCCAGACAAGGAAGAGGCGCTTCTTCCCGGTAAGAGCAATGATGGTGGTGATAAAAAACAGGTTCAGAAGAAAACAGAGCAGCAAGGGGGTCAATGCAACCATCATGTAAAAAAGCGAAAATCGCAGGCTCTCGGGGTGAAATAGCTGGAAAACCAGCGCGGCAATACCGGCGGAAAGGGTAATCTGGGCGGCGTTGAAATAGAGTTGGACCGGGCTTCTGCCCCTGCGCAGGGAGAGCAGATCGCCCAGCACACTGATGATCACCACAACTATGGGTTCAAATAGAAGGATGGAGGCAAATACAATGGTTAAACTTACAGACACCACCACCCCGCTTGACAGTTTGATCGGAAGGGAGGAGAATGTGAATACCAAGATCAGGAAGATAAGAGCCGCGAACCAGTCCTGATCGGCCCAGGAAGTATTATTTGACAGATAAGCAGCCAAAGCCAGTGCGGCAATACCCATGCCAGCGAGGTAAACCTTAGCACCCGTTGAAAGAGATGTTTGCAAAACCTTCTCCTCCGCGCGGAAAGATTCAAAAGCAACTGATCACTGGATAAGCGGCTAACGGCGGGCTTTGGCCTGATGAGTGCTGTTGTTTCCGTTCTCCGAGCATTTGTACAGCGATGCAGGAATTATAATCAGAACAAACATTATTGTCTTACTCTTACAGCTACTGAATCAATCTGTTTATGTTTACATGCTTTTCTCTTATTTTACTCCATATTCTGATATATTTCAAGATTATTTTTTCTTTAAAAAACAGGCTTGCCGGGTGCAACAGAATTGGGTCGGACTTCTGTGCGGCTGCCGGAAAGCGCCCCTTGACGGTTCAGCTTACCGGATTGAAAGTGAGATCACTCCCTGATCAGAATGCGCTCTATTCTCTCCGCCACGCCTGAAGGGTGTATGGAGCAGCACACTGCATTGAGCTGTCTTTTTCCTCCGGCGGGCTCAATTCGGGCAGGCAACTGCGTTAAAAAATGTTTTAGCACCGGCTCCCGGCCGGCTCCGATGACCCCCTCGCAGCTGCCGGTCATTCCTGCATCGGTTATGTACGCGGTGCCCCGGGGCAGGATCGCCTCGTCGGCTGTTTGAACATGAGTATGGGTTCCCAAAAAAGCGCTTACCCTTCCATCGACATACCAGCCTGCGGCAATTTTTTCTGATGTGGCCTCTCCGTGAAAATCTACAATCAGAACAGGAGCAGCAGTTCGGATTCGTTCGATCTCTGCATCCAGGGCCCTGAAAGGGCAGTCAAAATTCTGGGGCGAAAATATCCGTCCGCAGACATTGATCACCCCCACAGGGGTGCCGTCCCCGGCCCTGTAAATTGCGGAGCCCCTGCCCGGAACCCCGGGAGGATAATTTGCCGGCCTCAATATCCTCGCTTCGCTCTCTATGAAAGTGAAAATCTCTTTCTGATTCCAGATGTGATTGCCCGATGTGATCACATCCACACCCATGGCGAAAAACTCACCGGCCACTGCAGCGGTAAGTCCGGCGCCGCCCGCGGCATTTTCCCCATTTGCTACAATCAGATCGATTTCATAATCGCTGATCAGTTCCGGGAGCCGCTCTTTCAAAAAAGAACGGCCCGGGGAGCCAAACACATCTCCGATAAAAAGCAGCTTCATTCATCCGCCTCCCGCTCCCTCATCGGCGCATTGCCTTTGCCGCCGCTTCAAGTATAAGGGTCTGCGCCGGGGAAGGTCAACACCCCGCGATCTATCACTGATAATCTAACCCGATGGGGGGGGGGGCGGCCTCAACAGCGTCAACAAAGGCCTATTTCCAATTGCCGGCGCCTGCCGTTTTTTAGCCCTGCCGCGATTACAATGCAATCTATCCGAATTGATATTTGAATCGCACAACTAAAGGAAAAATCCTCTTTGACGGCGAATGTGATGTGCATGGCCCGGGAGAACGGATTATAATCTGCGGAGGTGTTCAGATGGTTAAGCATATCAAGTGGCCCTGGTTCCTCTTCTGCATTCTCGTCGCACCCCTGGCCCTGGTCCTGCTGAGCAGTGCTTACTTTAAAATTGACGATAGACATGAGGGCTTTTATTTTGCTGAAAGTGTGACTACAGAGCCCACGGAACGCATGGCGGAACATGTGTACCTGATCCTGGTTGACGGATTAAGAGCGGATATCCTGGATAAAATGCCTTACACTAAGAGCCTGGCCGATGGGGGCAGTTCGGGGATTTTCACTGTCCCGGGGCCGACATTCTCCAGGCCCGCCTATGCGCGGATCATTACCGGCGCCTGTTCATCGATCAACGGGATCAGCTCCAATAACCAGGAAAAGAAACTGTTTGCCCCCACGCTCTTTGAGCTGGCATCTGCGGAGGGGTTAAAAAGTGGGGCTTCAGCCTATAAATGGTATTATGATCTCCTCTTCGGCCCCCCCTATCACACCATCGAAGGCGATGAAAACAGGCTCATCCGCAATGATACCCTGCCCCTTCAGTACGGGTATTTCTACGATGATTTCGGCGGGAAGTATGATGATGCCGAGATCTTTAAGTACGGCATGAAATCCCTGGTTGAGGATAATCCCAATTTTTTGCTTGTCCATACCATGAATGTAGATGAGATGGGCCACCGCCACGGTGGAATTTCGGAAGCCTATCTTGAGGCTGCTCTGCTGAACGACCGCTGCATCAAAGAATTCGTTGAGAAGATTCCCGAACCCGGGGAGAGTGTAATCATCATCACGGGCGATCACGGCCATACCGACACCGGCGGACACGGCGGCCTTGAAAAGGAAGCAGCCGAAATCAAGGTGGCTTTTTATGGGAAAGGCGTAACAGCGGGAGGAAACCTGGAGGGATACACCCAGCTTGATCTGGCGCCTACCATTGCCGCCATATTGGGGCTCCCCTTCACCAGTTACATGGAAGGTCGAATCGTCACCGAAGCCTTTACCTGGCCGGAGAAGACAATGGAGGCTAAAACCGCCCTGCTGACCGAAGCGCACCGGCCGCTGCTTCTCGAACTGGGAGAGCAGTTGAAAGTTCAGCCCACAGAAAATGATGACGGCCGTTCGCTGGAGCGTTTGGCCGGATCGGTGAAGCGCCGCTGGATCATCCTGCGGGGGGCCATAGGGCTGGTCTTTGCCCTGGCCGCATTGAGCATGGGCATCCGCTTTCTGCGGCGGCACCTCTTCATCAGCAAAGATGTTGCGGTTAGAAAACGCTATCTGTTCGTCGCCCTGGCCGGAGCGGTGATCTCTCTGGTGGTCTATTCAATCACCCTGTATGCCTACGGGTTTGGTTACAGCTACAGCTACGTCAACGAGATGAGCGATATCCTGAGGGTCCCGCCGGCCGGGCTGACCGCCTTTGCAGTTTTTCTCATCTTCTACCTGGCATTCATGAGAAAAAGCGGCTTCAGGGGTTTCGCCTTTGCCGGCACCTGTCTAATCGGCGCCACATCTTTGATCGCCGCTGCCGCAGGCATATTACAGGGCGGCGTACAGTTTTTCCTGCCCCATGTCACTTTTTATATGATCTATCTGTTAACCCTGGGACAGCTTGTGATAAATGCCCTGCTCTGCGCCATAACGGGGGCGATAATTGCGCTGGTGGAAAGGCGGCGAAATAAAGCCCTTATCAGCGACTGAACTGAGTTTTTGTTGGCTCCAAAAAAAAACCGGAGCCAACAACACTTAATGTGGAACCCCCTTTTCCAAAACTATCATCAGAAATAGATGGGGCTGTGTATTAAGTGAGGCAACTTGATCTGAACGAGGAGGGAGCTTGGTGAACCCGGCACTGTTAATTTCTTTCTATCTGCTTTTTCCGGCCCTGGTGCTCTATCTCTGTTACCGCTTTCCGCTGGTCAACACCATCGGGGCAGTGATCCTCTGTTACCTGGCCGGTATGCTCGTCGGTAATTTTTTTATCTTTTCAGGAACAGCAGTGGAAATACAGGATCTGCTCAGTTCGGCAGCAGTGGCCCTGGCGCTGCCGCTGCTGCTCTTTTCCATGGATGTTAAAGCATGGTTCCATCTTGCCGGCAAGGCCACCCTGTGCATGCTCCTGGCCACTATCTCCATCATCGCTGTGGCTTTGGGCGGATACATGATCATTAGCCATAAGGTACCCTATGCCTGGCAGCTGGGCGGCATGGCCGTGGGGCTCTATACCGGGGGCACGCCCAACCTGGCGGCAATCAAGACAGCGCTTCATGTTAGCTCCGACGTCTATATCACCATGCACACCTATGATACGGTAATCTCGCTGATATATATCCTTTTCTTCTGCTCGGTGGCCCAAAGGCTGTTCAATCTTTTTCTGCCCAAATTCGAGAGCAGGGCCGCCACTGCTGCCCGGAGCAGTGCGGAGACCGAAGCCATCGATTCATACAAGGGCATTTTCAGCCGCCGGAGCTGGCCGCCCCTGCTGGGGGCTTTCGCAGCGGCCGCCTTAATCCTGGGCGCCTCCCTGGGCCTGGCCGAACTGTTCCCCGGGGAATATGGCGATGCCGTTACTATCCTGGCCATTACCACCCTGGGTATCGCCTGCTCATTTATCCCCCGGATCAGGAAGATCAAGAAAACTTTCCAGGCGGGGATGTATCTCATTTATATCTTCTGCCTTGTCGTCGGCTCCATGGCAAATTTAAAAGAGCTTTTTACCAGGATTAACTGGCCCATCCTTGGTTTTGTTACCCTCTGCATTTTCGGCTCTCTGATCCTGCACGCATTGCTCTGCCGTATTTTCAACATCGATACCGACACCATGATCATCACCTCAACCTCGGCAATCTGCTCGCCGCCCTTTGTCCCTGTTGTCGCCAATGCCTTGAAAAACAGGGAAATTATCCTGTCGGGCCTTTACACCGGAATTATCGGCTATGCCATCGGCAACTACCTGGGAATCACTTTTTCCTATCTCTTGAGATCACTTTTCTAATCACATTATCGGGAGGCGCCCAATATGAGTACAGGCGAGAACATGAATATACCGGAGAAGGGGCTGCCGCAAAGTGAAGTTCTGGAGATGCTGCGCAGCTTCAAGGAGGGCGACGCCAATTACAAGGACTCGAAAACCTGGAGCCTGGTTTACTATCTGGGAGAAGAGCATACCCGCTTTCTCATTGAAGCCTTTGCTGCCTTTTTTTCCGAGAATGCCCTGAACCCCATGGCTTTCAGGAGCCTGAAGCGCTTCGAACACGAGGTGGTCCGGATGTCTGCCCGGCTTCTTGGCGGCGACGGAAATGTTGTCGGGACGATGACCTCGGGAGGCACGGAAAGCTGCCTTCTGCCGGTGATAACATACCGCGACATGGCCGCCTCCAGGGGCTTTTCCCGCTCAAAAACGCCGGAGATGATCGCCCCCCGATCCATCCATGTGGCCTGGGAGAAGGCGGCGCGCTATTTTGGAGTGAAGATGATCCACGCGCCGCTGCGCAGCGACCTGCGTGTTGATGTGGAGGCAGTTAAAAGGCGTATCAACAGGAACACGGTGCTGATTATCGGTTCGGCGCCCTCATACCCGCACGGGGTGATCGACCCCATTGGCGAACTGGGAGCGGCAGCCCTGGAACACGGCCTTCCCTTCCACGTGGACAGCTGCCTCGGCGGATTCCTGCTGCCTTTTGCGGAAAGGCTGGGCTGCAGTATTCCGCCTTTCGATTTCAGGGTGCCCGGTGTTACTTCCATCTCGGCGGATATCCATAAATACGGCTACAGCGCGAAAGGTGCCTCGGTGCTTCTATACCGGAACATGGATTACCTGAAACACCAGTTCTTTGTCCACGAAAGTTGGCCCGGCGGGGTCTTTATCTCGCCGGCCCTGCTCGGAACCCGTCCCGGCGGAGCCATTGCCGCAGCCTGGGCGGCAATGAAATCACTGGGCATGGAGGGTTATCTGGAACTGACCCGGAAAGTGATGGATACAACAGCCGCCCTGCAGGAGGGAATCCGCTCCATCCCCGGGATGGAGATACTGAGCAACCCCGAGATGAGCGTTTTTGCTTACCGCTCCACCTCTTCCAAAATCAATACTTACGCCCTTGGTGACCAGATGGAGGAAAAAGGCTGGCTTGTTGACCGGCTGCAGCGGCCTGAGGCGCTGCATGCCATGGTCACGCCGCTGCATGAGCGCATTGCCGGCGATTTCATTGCCGATCTTGAGCAGTCGGCGGAGGTGGTTGCCGGCAATCCATCCCTGGCCAGGAAGGGAAATGCCGCCCTGTACGGAATGATCTCAAAAGTACCGCTGCGGGGCATGGTAAAAAAAGAGGTCCTTAAAATGATGGAGCAGATCTACGGACCCGAGATGGAGATGCCCTACTGACGCTTTAAACAAATTTAAAAAAAGGGGCGGCATCCTTTTGTTTACTCCGGCAGGCCGGCTGCTTTACTCATAGTCCAACCTGCCGCCGCCCCGCCATCTCCCAGGGCAAAATGGTTGTGTAAAATCTCCACGGCTGCGGTTAAATCCTGGCGGCGGATCAGGAGCGAGATGGATATGTTGGAATCGGCAGTCTGCAGGATGGAAATCCCTTTTTCATTCAACGCGCGGACTACCCGGGCCATCACCCCGGGGATGCCGCGCATGCCATGGCCGATTACCGCAACCTTGGCACAGCCTTTCTCTACCCTGTAACAGATGCCCAGCTCCTCCAGCACTGCCGCCGCTCGGGGCAGGGCTTCCTCTTTTATGGTGAACACTTTCCTGGTGGGAAATACGCTGATCAGGTCAATGCTGATACCCGCCCCGGCCAGGTTTTCAAAAAGCGCTATCTCCAGGCCGGAATCAGGGCGTTCAAATTCAACGGTCAGCTGAGCGATGTCTGAAACATGAGCCACACCGGTAACCACCTGCCGCGGTGCGGCGGTAAAACCTGCGACCGTGCCCTCAGGGATGCCCGAATAGATGAGCGTTCCCGGATTTTCAGCAGTAAGACTGCGGATCACAACATTGATGTTGTGGTTCATCGCCACTTCCACCGCGGGCGGATGAATCACCCTGGCGCCCTCGTAGACCAGCTGGCAGGCCTCGCTGTAGCTCAGCCGGGGGATCACCCGCGCCCCTTTAAAAATATGCGGGTCGGCAGTGGCAATGCCTTTCACATCGGTGTAGATCTCCACCACTTCGGCCCGCAGCGCCGAGCCCAGGATAACCGCCGTGGTGTCGCTGCCGCCCCGCCCCAGGGTGCTGATCTCCCCGTCGGGGGTGGCCCCCTGAAAACCGGCCACCACCGCAACTTCACCCTGCTGGAGACACTCTCTGAGCCGAACCGGTTCACAGGAGACCACGCGGGCCTCCCCGAAGCAGCCGTCTGTAATCAGCCCGGCCTGGTAGCCGGTGAAAGCGCGGGCCCCGATCCCAATCTTATGTAAAGTTGCCGCCAGCGCCACTGCCGAAATGATCTCTCCGCAGTGCATGATCAGATCCAGTTCACGCAGAGGCGTCGGCGGAAAGATGTCCCCGGCCAGATCTTTCAGGGTATCAGTGGCGTAAGGGTCGCCTGAGCGTCCCATGGCCGAGACCACCGCTACCGGCTTGTAGCCGGCAGCCAGGGCCTGCCGGATCCGCTCGGCGGCGGCTTTGCGGCACCGCCCCGTAGCCATGGAGGTGCCGCCGAATTTTTGCACAATAATTTTCATCAGAATCCGACTCCCGCTAAAGTAATTTTACAGGAGCAGCTCGGCGATCTGCACGGAGTTGACGGCGGCGCCTTTGCGGATATTGTCCGCCACGACCCAAAGGTTTAGCCCGTAAGGAACTGAGCCGTCGGCCCGGATCCGTCCCACAAAGACCTCGTCGCGGCCGCTGAGGGGAAGCGGCATGGGATATAGCCGCTCTGCGGGGTTATCCACAACCGCCAGCCCCGGAACCTCCGCCAGCACCTTGCGGGCTTCCCCTGCTGTCAGCGGCGACTGCAGCTCCACATTCAGGGCAATGGAATGGCCGGTGATCACGGGTACGCGCACCGTCGTTGCGGTAACAGGCAGATCGGGCAGATCCATGATCTTCTGCGTCTCCCGGACCATCTTCTCCTCTTCCTTGGTATAACCGTCATCCAAAAATATATCGATCTGCGGCACCAGGCTGAAGGCCAGCTGGTGGGCGATATGCTTCACCGTCACTTTTTCCCCGGACAAATGTTCGCGGCATTGCGTTTTTAGCTCCTCCGCCGCCTCCCGACCCGCCCCGGAGATGGCCTGGTAGGTAGCCGCCACCACCCTTTTCAATCTGGCAGCCTGATGCAGCGGCTGCAGAGCCACAACCATCTGAATGGTAGAGCAATTGGGATTGGAGATAATGCCCCGGTGGCCCTGGAGCACCCCGGGATTGACCTCGGGGATAATCAGGGGGACACCTGCATCCATGCGGAAGGCGCTGCTGTTGTCGATGACCACGGCGCCGCGCCTGGCCGCTTCAGGGGCCAGCTTTTCGCTGACAGTTCCGCCGGCACTGAAAAATGCAATATCTATGCCCTCGAAGGACTGCGGTGTCGCCTCCTCGATAAGGTATTCCTTGCCGCCGGCCTTGACCCGTTGCCCCCTGGAGCGCGCAGAAGCGAGCAGCTTAAGTTCATCCAGAGGAAAGCTGCGCTCGAGCAGGACCTCGACCATGGTCCGGCCGACCATGCCCGTAGCGCCGACCACCGCAACTTTATATTTTTTCGCCATAACTCCTCCTCCATTTCTGTTATATATTTTATTATGAAATAGAAATACTGTTACCCTATATCAAGGGGACGTATATCAAGGGGACGGTTCTCCTGATATATACTCTTCATATCAAGGGGACGGTTCCCCTGCACCAGCTTTTCATCAACGTGCTCTGCCGGTTCGGCAAAAGCCTTCTTTGGAGGAAAGCCGGCGGAATCCCCTGCATCCCTGCCGGTATCGCAGCCGGCTGCCTTAACCTTCACCTCAATCTGCAGCCCCTTCGCTTTCCTGCTCCAGGGCCAGTGCGGCGATCACCGGCCGGTAACGCCCACTTTTTTTAACCCGGCGGTCCCAGAAACTGATTCCGCTATAGATTAAAGCCATCACCGCCGCGCCTATGCCTGCTGCAAGCAGTTCCTTGTGGGCGGCCCAACCCAGATAGTCGGCCGCTTTTAAGCCGCACACAATTCCCCCAACCAGACCGGTCAGGGGCACCATGTAGAGCATAAAAGCAATAAAGAGCGCCCGCCGGTCATCCATTTCAATGAGCACGCTCTGACCCGTACGAGCCCGGATAGGGTTCAGGGCCTCAACAAAATGCTCCCGCCTGTCTTCACCGCCAAGCACACCGCCGCAGCGCCCGCAGTTTTCACAGGAAAGATGGCGCCGCAGGCGCACTACCGCGATTTCACCTTTTTCTTCTATAATCGTACCCATTCGCTCCACCGGCGGCACGCTCCAATCACCTGATCTTTTATTGAAATCATTGTAGCACTCTTGTACCGGGTTGACAAAACCGATGTTGAAGGAGTGTGTTGAAGGAGCAAAAGATGTGGAGCAGATCTTGACCGGGATCTGGAGGATCGGAAGCGGGCAAAAAGGGTTGCCCTGTAATCCAACTTAGATTTTTTGATGAGTCAAAGTGACCGTCCCCTTGACTCATGGCACCCTGGTGAGCAGCTGTCGCCAGGGTGCCAGGTACCGTTCGGGCATAAATGAGTCAAAGTGACCGTCCCCTTGACTCACGTGATTCACGTAAATCAGGCAAATGCTTCGGGGACATTTTTCAGGACGGCGTAGCTGAAAACAGGGCCGTCTTTGCAAACGTAAAGGTTGCCCGCATTGCAGCGGCCGCATTTGCCGATGCCGCACTTCATCCTGTTCTCCAGGGTGGTATAGATCTGATCGTCTGCAAAATTAAGCTTTTTCAGATTCTCCAGGACAAAGCGGATCATGATGGGCGGGCCACAGGTAATGGCAATTGTATTCTCCGGCGAAGGGTTGACCTCCATGAGCAGCGAGGGGACAAAGCCGACGTAATGCGGCCATCCCTCTTCCTCGATATCAACAGAAAGATGGCAGCAGACTCCGCCTACTTTCGCCGTCTCGGCAAATTCATCTTTGAAGCAGAGATCTCCCGAGGTGCGGGCGCCGTAGATCGTGGTCAGGCCGGCATAATCGCCCAGATTCGCCTTTACATATTCCACGATGGGGCGCAGCGGCGCCTGGCCGATCCCACCGCCGACAGTGAGAATTTTCTTGCCCTTCCAATCATCCACCGGGAAACTGTTTCCATAAGGGCCGCGCACCGTCATCCTGTCGCCCGGCTCAAGCTGGTGCAGCGCCGAGGTAACCTTGCCCGCTCTCATCACAGAGAAGCGCAGGAAACCTTTTTCCGTGGGCGAGGAGGAAATAGAGATCATGCTCTCACCAACACCGAGCACTCCGATCATGGCGCACTGCCCCGGGCGGTGGCTCCAGCTCTCCCGCACCGCCGGATCATCCAGAACCACCTTGAAGGTTTTGATGCAGCGATCGCCCAGTGTTTCGTTCCAGGCATCCTCCACCGTTGCTGTATAGGGGATATAGGGGTTGTCAAAATTATTCATGGCGCCGCCTTCACCTGCCTTAAAATGTCGATAAGGTCAATATTAACGGGACAGAGGGTGGAACAGCGCCCGCAGCCGACGCAGGCGATAACCCCGAATTTATCGACAAAATATGAATATTTATGGTTTATCCGGTTTCGCGTCCGCTCGCGACGGGTCGGACGGGGGTTGTGACCCGATGTGTGCTTAGTGTACTCGGCAAACATGCAGGAATCCCACATCCGGCAGCGCCGCCCCGCTTCGCCTTCCGTCTCATCCTGGATATCAAAGCAGTAACAGGTAGGGCAGAGATAGGTGCAGATCCCGCAGCCCAGGCAGGCTGCGGAAACTCGTGCCCAGAGCGGATCCTCCCACAAGCCGGGCAGTTTTTCCGGAATCCCCTCCGGCTCCACGCTGCGGCTGATCTTTGCTTCCGCTTCCCCGATCACCTGCTCCTTTTTTTGCAAGGCGTCGGCTCCGGCTTCCTCAAGGAGATCGCCCAGTTCTTTGAGAAGGGCTTCCCCCTTTTCGGTCTGCGCCTCCAGATGGTAGCTCTCTCCCAGATCCACCATCAGTATATCAGAGCCCTCGGGAGAAGCAGGCCCGCCGCCCACAGAGGTGCAGAAGCAGTTCAAAGCGGGCTCGCTGCAGGCCAGGCCGATGAGTGTGGTTAGCTCCCGGCGTTTCAGGTAGTAGGGATCTTCGAAATCCCAGCGGAAAAGCTTCTCCACCAGCGCCATGGCGCGGGCATCGCAGGGCCGCACCCCCAGCAGGACCTTCTCTTCCCCGGGGTCGGGCAGCTCCAAATCCGCCTGCCCGGGTGAAAAGCGGTAGAGTGTTTCCGTCTGGGGGAAGAGCAGCGCTTTCGGGGGCAACGTAGTGTTATCATGCTCTAGCTGTACTGTTTCGCCCTCCGCCACGGGAAGGAATTTTTTCAATCCATCCTGCTCGGCCGGCGCCCAGAGGTTTTTTCCGGAAAGCCTTCCGGTAAATTCAGACCATTTTTCCTTGTGCAACAGCTTCGCTGACATATCGCTCTCACCCACCTCTACAAGATAAATTCCTCTGGGTCTTCGGGCTTGTAACTGGCCTGGAACGGTTCGGCCTCGGGATCAAGCCCCGGTTCAAACCCGTATTCTTCACGCACCGTTTGGGCAAGTTTACGATTCAATTTGCCCAGGGGAATACCGGCCGGGCAGACTCGTTCGCACTCGCCGCATTCAACGCAGCGCCCGGCAAGATGAAAAGCCCTGGCCAGGTGGAAAGCGGTATTCTCTGAAAAATTCACAGCGCGGTTGACCCAGGTCGGATCGAGGCGTTCAAGGATGCAGTCTTCGCAATAGCACAGGGGACAGGCATTTTTGCAGGAATAGCAGCGAATGCATTTTGAAAACTGCTCCTCCCAATAGCTCCACTTCTCCGCTGTGCTCTTCTTATCGATTTCCGCCACGCCGTTATCCGTCTCGGGCGCCCAGGGCTGCACCTGTTCTCCCACGATGACATCGCTGATCACCGGATTGGGATGGCGGCAGAGACGGCATTTTTCCGCCAGCACCTCTGCGCGGGGTACAGTTATTTTCTGCCCGCCGGTGGTGAGCAGAAAATCCTCTCCGCTCCAGCTCAGTTCGGCAGGCTCCCCTGTTTCGGGGTATTTCTCGGCAAGCAGCTTCCAATCGACCATACCCGGACAGGGCAGGCCGACCACCACGATCTGCTCTCTGTTGACTCCTTTTTCCACCAGAAGCTGGTTAACCGCCCGGCTGTCGCAGCCCTTGACCAGGATGGCAACTTTGCGATTGTCGGGCTCCTGGCCTCTGGGCACAGGCAGTTTCTCTACCATGGTCAAATATGTGGCCAGGTT
This sequence comes from uncultured Syntrophomonadaceae bacterium, assembly GCA_964441025.1. Taxonomy (GTDB): domain Bacteria; phylum Bacillota; class Dethiobacteria; order DTU022; family DTU022; genus JAAZIN01. The sequence goes on along the minus strand of CAYTXG010000001.1, from coordinate 126,194 downwards.
GGAGATGCAGAGGGGTGAAAAGATCAGCTCTTCAGCTCCGGCGGCATCTTCGACAAAGCAGGGCGATACGCGATAGCCAAATGTACCCCGGCGCCAGCCGATGAGATATTTTACATCATCCCGGGAAACAATCCCGGCGGCGGTTTCACGTAGCTCTTTTAGATCCATCTATTTCCCCTCCTCACCAGCCAATCTGCCGGCGCTTGAACTGATCAAAAGGTCCGGCAGCAATGGCATTTTCCACCGCTTTTTCAACAACTTCTTTCCATTTATGCCCCTCCGAGGCGGAAACCCAGCTCATGGTAAAACGGCGGGGGTCTACGCCGATAAAATCGAGAAGCTCTTTAAGCAGCTTTAAACGGCGCCGGGCGTAAAAATTACCCTCCATGTAATGGCAGTCCCCGGGATGGCATCCCGAGATAATTACCCCATCGGCGCCCTGCTGCAGGGCATTGACCACATAAAGGGGATTCACCCGACCCGAGCACATCACCCGGATCACTTTCACATTCGCCGGGTAGTAAATCCGGCTGGTGCCGGCCAGGTCTGCACCTGCATAAGTGCACCAGTTGCACAAGAAAGCAACAATGTTCGGTTTGAATTGTTCGCTCATCTCGCTCCCCCCAATGCGGCAATTTGTGGTAGAATCTGCCGGTCCCGGAAGGACTTCGGCTGGATGGAGTTGGAGAGGCAACCGGCTGAGCAGGAGCCGCAGCCCTTGCAGAGCGCTTCATTGACCCGGGCTACCTCCACCATGTAGCCCATCCGGTTGATTGTCACGAGCTCGATGGCGGTGTAAGGGCAGATGGCAACACAGAAGCCGCATCCCCTGCAGGTATCCTCTATAACCCCCGCCACCTGCGCATCGATGGCTACTTTCCCCCGCGCCAGCGGGATCAGCGCCGAAGCGGCTGCTCCCTTGGCCTGGGCCACGGTATCGGGAATATCCTTGGGGCCCTGGCAGCATCCGGCCAGGAAAACACCGTCGCTGGCGGTATCCACAGGGCGCAGCTTGGGATGCGCTTCCATCAAAAAGCGATCCGGCGATTGGGAAAGACGCAGCAGATCAATGGTCTTGCGGTCGTCGCCGCGGGGCGTCAGGCCTACCGCCAGCACCACCAGATCAGCCTCCTCCTCCAGCGGGGTGGCGGTAAGGGTGTCTTCCACCTTGATCACCAGCTTGTTCCCCCGCTTGAAAATCTCGGAGGGGTTGCCCCGCACGTAGCGGACTCCCTCGCGGCGGACCCGGTCGTAGAATTCTTCAAATCCTTTTCCAAAAGCTCGCACATCCATGTAGTAAACTTTAACTTTGGCGTCGGGAATCTTATCCTTGACCAGGTGAGCCTGCTTGGCCGTGTACATGCAGCAGACCCGGGAGCAGTATTCATTGCCCACGCTCTGATCGCGGGAGCCTACGCACTGGATAAAGGCGATCTGTTTCGGGATGATCTCCTCTTCCCCATTGTTGACCCGGATTTCACCGCCGGTGGGACCGGAGGCGGAAACAAGCCGCTCCATCTCCAGGCCGGTGATCACATTGGGATAGTCGGTATAGCCGTACTCCGGCTTCTTGGCCGCATCAAAGATGTCGAATCCTGTCGCCACTATAATGGCGCCGGCCTTGAATGAGACGATCTCATCCTTCTGCTCGAAATCTATGGCTCCGGGCCTGCAGGCCTCCTCACACTTCGGACCTTTTCCGCATTTGCCCCGGGTGAGCATAAGACATTTTTCCGGGTCGATCGTGTATTTCGCCGGCACCGCCTGTGGAAAAGGCAGATAAATGGCGCCGCGCTTGCCCAGCCCTTCGTCGAATTCATTGGGGAAGCGGTTGGCCAGGCGGCAGGCGGCGGCACAATCGCCGCAGCCGGTACACTTGCTCACATCGACATAGCGGGCTTTTTTGCGCACCTTCACATCGAAATTGCCCACAAAGCCGCTGACTTCCTCCACCTCGGAGTAGGCAAACAGCTCTATGTTGGGGTGGTTGGCCGCGTCGACCATTTTAGGGGTGAGGATACAGGCTGAGCAGTCCAGCGTTGGAAAGGTCTTGTCCAGCTGTGCCATCCGCCCCCCCACAGAGGGGCTCTGCTCCACAAGGTAGACTTTGAACCCGGCGTCGGCAATGTCAAGCGCAGCCTGAATACCGGCAATACCCGCTCCGATGATCAGGGCCGCCGGTTCGGCGTCAACCTCCCTGGGGGTCAGCGGCTCCAGCAAGCGGACCTTGACCACGGCTGAGGCGATCAACCCCTTGGCCTTGGCGGTAGCCTCTTCCCGATCTTCATGCACCCAGGAGCACTGCTCCCTGATATTGGCCATCTCCAGAAAATAGGGGTTCACCCCCACATCCTGGAGAGCCTTGCGAAAGGTGGGCTCGTGCATGCGCGGCGAGCAGGAAGCCACCACCACGCGGTTCAGCCCGTATTCTTTAATATCTTCTTTAATCAGGAGCTGCCCGGGATCGGAACACATATAAGAATAGTTGCGCGCAATCACTACATTTGGCAAAGTTTGCGCGTACTCCGTCACCGCTTCCACATCCACGGTAGCGGCGATGTTGATGCCGCAGTGACAGATATAGACGCCCAGTTTCGGTTTTTCCGTCATCTGGTTTTTCATCCTCCCACAGAGATTCAGCCTTGCCGAAGGCTCTCTTCAAGCGATAGCGTTATCCCTTCAGCTCCTTTAATTTTTCGGTAAGCTTGGGCACAATTTTATGCAGGTCGTCGATAATGGCATAATGTGCCGCTGCAAATATAGGCGCATTGGGATCCTTGTTGATGGCCACGATCGTTTTGGCGCCCTTGATCCCGGCAATGTGCTGAAAAGCCCCGGAGATGCCCATGCATATATAGAGCTTGGGCTGGACTGTTTTCCCCGAGGTGCCGACCTGGCGGTCGCTGGGCAGCCAGCCGGCATCACAGGCGGCGCGGGAGCCGCAGAGATCCGCCTTGATCACCGCAGCCAGCTCCTCCGCGACGGGCAGGTTTTTATCTTCCTTCAAGCCGCGCCCGATCCCGACCAGGATCTCGGACTGGGTGATGTCGACATCGCCGACAACAGCCTCGATATACTCCTTGAACACCCTGTAATCAAGATCTTCTTTCAACGGCGAGTCTATCTTCTCTACCGCACCGGCGGCGGAGGGCTCGGGGGCCTCAAAATTGGCCTCGCGAATGGTAACCAGGGAGGTATCTGCCGGTTTTAAAGCGATCTGGGCGTTGACCTTGCCCGAATATAGCTGCCGGGTGGCCTTGATCGCGCCCTCTTCCACCTCCAGGCCCACGACATCAGGCACAAAGGGCAGCTTTTTCTCAACCGCCAGGGCCGGAGCCAGATCTGCGCCCTGCGCGGTCTGCCCGACCATGACCAGCTGCGGCTTGTAGTCGTCGATCAAAGCCGAGAGTGCTTTCTGATACTTGTCGGAGTTGTAGTCTGCAAAGAGAGGGTCATCCACCACCAGAACTTTTACACCGTAAGAGGCTATTTTCTCGGCCATCTTGTCGACGCCGCTGCCAAGCAGCAGAACCACCGCTTCGCCGCCAAGGGCTTTTGCCAGTTCGGGGGCCGGCGCCAGCATTTCAAACGTAATATCCCGCAATACCCCCTGGCGGTGTTCAGCCAGCACTAAAACATTACCCATCTAGACCAGACCTCCTTTAACCAGAATCGAAGCCAGCTTCTCGGCCTTCTCGTCGGGTTCACCCTCGATTATTTCAGCCTTCGATTCCACTACCGGAATATAGAGTTTTTCCAGAACGAGTAGGGAGCCCTCGGCACCGACCTCTCCCGCGGGAATGCCCAGATCATCCAGGTTCATTACCTTCAACTCTTTCTTTTGGGCCTGGCGGATGCCGCGAATGGGAGCATAGCGAGGTTCGTTGATGCCCGTCTGGATAGTCAGGACGGCGGGAAGCGTTATCTCAACTACTTCCATGAGCCCACCTTCGAGTTCACGATGGGCTTTGACCTTGCCGTCTTCGACCTCCACTTTCTTGACATAGGCGGCATGGGAAACCCCCAGAATCTCGGCAAGAGCCACCCCGGTAGCTGCCTGGCCATAATCCTCGGCCATGCAGCCGGTAAAAATCAGGTCAAATTCCTGATCCTTGATTGCCCCGGCCAGAACCCGGGCCACCATCAGGGGATCATAAGTGGCGATGCGCTCATCTTCGATCCGGATGGCGTCGTCGCAACCCTTGGCCATGGCCATGCGGATCATCACATCCGATTGCTTCGGCCCGATAGAGACTACGGTAACGCTGCCCTCGTACTTCTCCTTAATCAGAACCGATTCTTCCACTGCATAATTGTCTGCATCGTTAATATCAAAGGAAAAACGGCTGCTGTCAACCGCTGTGCCCTCGGCATTGAGTTTTACCTCCGCTTCCGAAGTATCGGGCACATACTTGATGCAGGTAAAAATTTTCATTTAATCCTCCACCTCCTAAGCGGATTTCTTATTTTCCTGCCCTATTTCCAACTCACCCAAAAGCTCCATGATTTCAGCCACCCGCATCTCCTCCTCGTACCCCAGTGCTTTCACGGCGTCATCCAGGGTCAGGACGCAGAAGGGGCAGGCCACTGCCACAATATCTGCTCCAAGAGCCCGGGCATCCTTGATTCGCGTTTCGGCCAGGCGCTCTTCCTTTGATTCCGATTCCACCCACATTTTCCCGCCGCCGCCCTCACAGCAGAGGCTGCGTTCGCGGGACCGGTTGAACTCAACAAGCTCCACCCCTTCAACAGCTTTCAGCAGACGGCGCGGTTCGTCAAAAACACCGCTCTGCTTGCCCAGATAACAGGGATCGTGAAATACGATTTTTTTGGTGAGACCGTCTTTGAAAACCAGCTTGCCCTGATCGAGCAACTCGGCCAGCAGTTCGGTGTAATGAAGCACCGGCTTGTTCAAATCGGGATAGCGGGTCTTAAAAGTGGTAAAACAATGCGGCGAAAGGGCTATGATCCGCCCGGCCTGGTACTCATTAAGTAGTTCGGTGTTATCCTCTACAATCATTTCAAAAAGGCCCTCTTCCCCGAGGGTGAAAACTTCGCTGCCACAGCAGGATTCATCCTCGCCGAGAAAAGCATAGTCCACGCCTGTTTTATCCAGAAGGCGGACCATGTTTTGGGCAATGACCTGAACTCGCGGATCATAAGCAATGGTGCAGCAGACATAGAAAAGATTTTCCACGGGCTCATCAGGTTGGGCGATCCTCACATTCAACCCTTCCATCCAATCGCTGCGGGTTGCTCTAGGTTTTTCCCAGGGATTTCCTTCTCGAAAAACAGACTCAAGGGCATCCCGCACCGTGGGCTGGGTTTTACCGCTCTCAACAATGAGTGAGCGAAGGCCGATCAACACCTCCAGCGGTTTCAGCCCCTTCGGGCAGCGGACAGCGCATGTATGGCAGGCAGTGCAATCCCAGATCTCTGCTATTCTAGAAAGTTCTTCAAGAAGATCTTCATTGTAGGCGTCATAGACGAAACGGCGCACATTCAAATTTGTTCTCGCCGTTACCGGGCAACCGCCAGTACACCGCCCGCACTGAATGCAACCCAGCAGGTCAAACTTTTCAGCAAAAGTTTGGTTTTCGGTAGTCATCTTCATACCCCGCATCAGTGGAATATTTTTCCCCTGGGCCGGGTGCCGGCCGGGGAAATGGAAATGTTTTTAATGCTCTGATCATCAACCTCCTTTTGAACTTTAGGAAAAGATTCTTTAATGTGTCAATACAAACCCACAATCATAGCCTTTCGACGTTCCTTCTGTTAAATCCTTCTGTAAAACTGTAAATTCTAAAATATTTTACATCTGTCAACTATTAACCGGAACAAGGGAATAAAGACTTTCTCTGAGGGGTAGAACATAGGTTAAAACAGATAGGGAGGTGGCAAGCATTGGATAGATCAAAGTTGCGCCCGGCCAGGCTTGATCAAGAGGCGATGCAAATCCTGCTCGACGCCGAGGCCTCGATAAATCGCTGCGCCGTTGCGGGAAGTGATCCTCACACAGAGATTTTTTTGATCGCCATGCATGACGGCAAATAAAAAATCGGGGCAAAATTGAATTGGAAGTTAACAATATCTAAAATTATTGTTAACTTCTAATTATAAATCCCGGCGAAGAAGCATTTATTGTCGGCTTGTTTACTAAATTGGCCGATCGGCTCCCCGGATGAATTACATTAATGGATGAAGATTGTATTATTATGAAATTATTCCTTGTGAAAAAAAGGTATTAGCCTGTTTGTGTCGAATAAGCATACTTACCATCTTTTTTGAGGTGAAAACCATTGAAGCAGAAAGAAGTAAAGCCCAACCTTTACCAGGAAATTGAAATTTTAAGGGAGCAACTACACAAGCAAAAAGATATCACCGCCAGTGACACTTTGAAGCTGAGCGCTGAGCTGGATCAGCTGATCCTTAGGGTGATGAGGGATAAAGAGGGGGGAACATTCGGCAGTTAAGCAAAAAGTTAGTTGGCACCAGCACCCTGCCCCTGCGTCAACTAGATGACTGTAGTTTCAGTGGAACGCGGTGATCGCCGACACGGCGGGTCAACTTGAGCCCGTCGAAATGTTCGAGAAGGGGCTGCACAATCTTACGCGAACTGCCGGTAAGATCCCTGAATTGAGCCAGGGTCAGGGTGCCGGCAGCGGCAAAATGAGTGCGCAGCAGCTCAACGGCTCCATCATAGGCCTGGCGGTGAAAGTAAAGCTCCTCGCTTATTTTGACCAGCAGGCCGCTGTTCACCAGATAGCTGTAATAGTCATCCCGGTGGCGACTTTCAATTCCCGCTCTTTCCAGCGCCTCCCGGACCGCCGGAGGTTGAAAAGGGGCGGCAGCATAAATCCCGCTTAACCGGTGGAGCTGCTCCCGCTGCTGCTCCGTAGGTTCAGGCTCGAATTTCTCCAGGCTGACCAGATCTCCTTTAAGCGCAATTAACCCCCGCTCCTGCAGGCGCACCAGAAGCAGGTCATATTCCCGCAGGTTTAAAGCTCCGGGCAGGGCTGCCTTTAATTCCGCCCTGGAGATACCGCGAAGCAGGGGATGACGCCGGTGATACTCGTCCACCTTAACCGGGAGCAGGCGCTCCCATTCTTCCAAAATTCCCTGCGCCAGGTAGCTGTCGCCCAGTTTCCCGACAGTGCCTTCCTCCATCAAATCCTTCAGGATCCCCCGGAGCCGCTTCTCCTCGAAGCGGGCCTCCCGGGCCAGGCGGGCCGGGGCGGCAATGAGCAGCTCTTTCAATTTCCGCAAAATGAAGGCCGCATCTCCCCCGGCAGCAGGCTCGCGCTCCAACTCCTCCAGATGAGCAAAGGAATCCCGGCGGAAGCGGCGGTGGCGCGAGGGAGCGGGATCCAGTATCCGGCCGCCCCCAATAGTAGTCATGGGCGAATAGGAGCGGATAATAAAGCGGTCCGTCCTGTCGGCTACCAGGGGATGGTCCAGACGGCACTGAACCATGGAGCTTTCACCGGGCCGCAGTTCGTCGCAATCAAGCAGCAGCAGCCTGGCCACCACGCGGGCAGTCCCCAAAAATAGATGGACGGGATCAAGATTCTTGAGGGGCCGGGGGGCCCCGGGTAAAAGTGTAAGGGAAGCATCGAGGAGCCAGGTGGTCTGATAGTAGCCCGGTGAGGCGATCACACTACCGCGCCGGACCTCTGATTTTTCGATGCCGGCAATGTTCAGAGCAACCCTCTGCCCGGCCAGGGCTTTCGCTATATCGCGATCATGGACCTGGATGTTGCGCACGCGGGCTTCCAGGCCCGGGGGGATGATCTCCACCCTGTCTCCCACCTGAACGCTGCCCCGAAAGAGCGTCCCCGTAATCACGGTGCCGAAACCGGCGATGACAAAAGAACGGTCCACCGGCAGCCGCAGCGGCCCCGCGGAATCCCGCGGGGGAAGGCTATGCATCTTCGATGCAATGAGCTCCTTCAACCCGGCAATCCCTTCACCGGTAAAGGCGGAGACAGCATGAACAGGCGCCCCCTCCAAAAAAGATCCCTGCAGTTCCGCAGCGACCTCCTCCGCCACAAGTTCCCGCCACTCATCATCAACAATGTCAATTTTGGTGATGACAACGATGCCCTGCTCCACCCCCAGGAGCTGCAATATCTGCAGGTGCTCCCTTGTTTGCGGCATCATCCCCTCGGATGCATCGATGACCAGAAGAACAAGGTCCATGCCTGCGGCGCCGGCAAGCATGTTGTGGATAAAGCGTTCGTGGCCGGGGACATCGACAACTCCAGCCAGGCGCCCGCCGGGAATCTCCAGGGGGGCAAATCCAAGATCAATGGAGATGCCCCGCTTCTTCTCTTCGCGCAGGCGGTCCGTATCAACGCCGGTAAGAGCCTTGATCAACACAGTTTTTCCATGATCCACATGGCCGGCCGTTCCAATAATCAGGTGTTCCATAGCAATCCAGCCTTTTCTCTGTGCATTGTCAACTTCTGCAGGCAGGCTCAGTCCGCCCCTGTTTCCAGGACAGCAGCCAGGACCTTAAAAAGAAGTTCGTCCTGTTCAGGCGCCACAGTACGCAGATCGAGAAGAAGTCTGTCCTGCTGGAGGCGTACAATCACCGGCGGGTTCCCGCAGCGCAGAGAAGCAGCCAGTGCGGCGCTGTCTGCATGCGGAACCTGTATGGATATAAGCACGGTAGGCAGCTCCGCTGTTGGAAGGGCTCCCCCGCCCACGCGGGAGTTTCCTTTCAGCAACTCCACATTCCTACCGTCAAAGCCCGCCTTCAACCCGCCGGCCAGGACCTCAGCCCGCTCCTGCAGCCTGGAAAGGGGCGCTGCCAGCGCCCGCCAGAGGGGAATTTCCCGCACCGCTTCAGCCTCGTCGAGATAGAGGCGCAGGGTGGCCTCAAGAGCCGCCACCGTTAGCTTGCCCACCCGCAACACCCGCGCCAACTGGTTGGTGCGTATTTTTTCAATAAGTTCGCGGCGCCCCACAACAATCCCCGCCTGCGGCCCGCCCAGCATTTTATCGCCGCTGAAAGCAACGAGGTCCATGCCGGAGGCAATGCTCTCCTGAATGCGCGGCTCCCGGGGAAGGCCGTAAGCGCTTGTATCAAGAAGCACACCGCTGCCCAGGTCTTCAATAGCCAGCAGGTTGTGAGCATGCGCCAGATCGGCAATTTCAGCAGCATCAACAGAGGCGGTAAAACCGATCAGGTGATAGTTGCTGGTATGAACCTTGAGCAGTGCGGCGGTATCTCCGGTGATCGCCGCCTCATAATCACGCAGGTAGCTCTTGTTCGTGGTACCTACCTCGACGAGGCGGGCGCCGCTTGCAGCCATCACCTCAGGGAGGCGGAAGGAGCCGCCGATCTCCACCAGCTGCCCCCGTGAAACGATCACTTCTTTGCCGGCGGCGCAGCTGTTGAGCAGCAGAAATACGGCGGCGGCATTGTTATTCACCACTACCGCCGCTTCGGCCCCTGTTAGATAGCAGAGAAGCTGTTCCAGGTGGGCCTGCCGCGAACCTCGGACCCCTGCCGCCAGATCGATCTCCAGATTGCAATAGCGCCCCGCTATTTCCGCCACTGCTTTTGCCGCTGCCGCCGCCAGGGAAGCCCTCCCCAGATTTGTATGGAGCACAATGCCGGTGGCGTTAATTACCGGCTGCAAGGAAGAAACAGCCTGGCTCTGCGCCAGCGCAGCGGCCTCACCGGCCAGCCCGGCGGGCGAAAGGTCAAAGCCGGCCCCGGCTTCTCCACTATCCCTCCCGGTACATATCCTTTGCCGGTAGCCCTGAAGGGTTTCCTGAAGTGCCGCCAAAACCAGGCGGCGCGGCAGGCGCTCCAGCAGTTCAACAATAACCGGCTCTTTCAGCAGCCGGTCTACCGCCGGCAGTTCGCGCAGGTGGGAATTCAAGTCTGACACGGAAAGACCTCTTTTCTACAGGACGCTCCTTAGCAAATTATAGCATAGAAGAAACAAGAAAAGAAAAAAGATGAAATTACGGGGTAGTCAGCATCCCCTTGACTCATGCGGTGTAAACGATGAGTCAAAGTAACCGTCCCCTTGACTCATGCATATGCTAAAAAGGCTTTTACAGCAGCATTGATTTCAATAACGGTGATATTCACCGCCGCCTGCATGACTCAAATATATAAAGGAGGATTGCTGTTGGCTGAACATGGGGAGAACGGTACAAAGATGCCGGCGGAGCCACCCTTCCCGGTTCTTCAGGATCATAAGCGGGGCGGGATCGCTCCCGGGGATGGACCGGCAGTTTTTTCCGCTCTGGAGGATAATCTTAAAAAACAGATCGCTTCACGCGGCCTTCAAACCAGGCTTTGCCTGTACGATTATGCTGCAGATAAGTGGATCCTGCTTGAGGCGCACCGGCGGTTGTACCCGGCCAGCATGATCAAGATACTGCTTTTGCTCACGGCGCTGGATCAGGCTGAAAAGGGGAATTTTTTACTGGGAGAAACCTACGAGCTTAGGGAAAGTGACAGGTATGCCGGCAGAACCCGGGTTGCCGGGACAGGAATCTTACAGTTTGCCGGCGCAGGAAGCTTCTACAGCTTTGAGGAGCTGCTGACCCTGATGGTCAGCCTCAGCGACAATATAGCCGCAAACATTGTATTCAACCGGATCGGGGCGGAGAAATGTGCGGCCATGGCCCTGAGGCTGGGCTTGAAAAGCAGCGCCTTTAACCGCAGGATGTATGATCTAGAATCAAGTCAGCCGTCAAATGTATCTACTGCATACGAGCTAACGCGAATGCTTACAGCGCTGCAAAACAGGGAGATCGCCGGCGATACACTCACCCGCAAGGGAATTGAAACGATGGCGCAGGCGGTGGACAAAGGGCGGATCGGACGCCTAGCCTGCAGTGGGACAGTGGTGGCCAACAAGGTCGGTACCGTCAGCGGTGTTGTCGGGGATATGGCGCTTGTTTTCTTCCCGGAGCAGCCACCGCTGGCCTTGACCGTGGTGGTGGAAAACCCGTCCGACCGGGAGGAAGCGGCTGCGTTCATCGGCCGGCTGGCGGGGATAATCATCAAGGCACTACGGGATGAGTCAAAGTCAACGTCCCCTTGACTCAAGCGGGTATGTTTCTCTCTCCCGGGCCAGCTCCGCCGCGGGATAGTGTTTCTGCGCCTCTTCAACTGAAACCGCAGGCCGGTGCCCGGGATGCAGATGGGTCAGAAGCAGCCTCTTCACGCCGGCGGCGGCCGCCAGACGCGCCGCTCCGGCAGCCGACAAATGGTTGGCGGGAGAGCGGGCCATATCTTCTTCCTGGAAATTGGCCTCACAGATAAAAAGATCTGCACCGCCGGCGAAGTCGGCAAGCCCGTCAAAATACTCGCTGTCTCCGGAGTAGACCAGGTTTCCCTTCTCTGTTTCAATGCGCATGGCCAGGCAGGGCAGAGAGTGAATCGTCTCCAAAAATGTAATATGAAAGGGCCCGATCTGCAGCGGCTCCGCCGGGCTCAGGGGAAGCAGTTCGAAAATCTCCTTGTAAAGCAGTCTCCTTACTTCATCGGCGGGCTCCGGAGGTGAATATAGAGGCAGCGCTTCGCGCTGCCGCAGCCCCTGTGACTGCGCATAATCAAGAGCGTAGCGCATCACCATTAAATCGGCGGTATGATCGAAATGCAGGTGCGAAAGGAGAACCGCCTCCAGTTCCCAGGGTCTTGCAAAATGCTGCAGCCGGCTTAAAACGCCGCTGCCGCAGTCAATCAAAATCCGGCATCCACCCTCCTCCAAAAGGTAGCCCGAACAGGCACCGCCCGCCGCGGGATAGGGTCCGTAACGACCCAGTACAGTCAATAGCATGGACATAAAACCTCCTTTACCGGCTGCAGGCAGACGGGGGCTGCTGTGCCTCCATCCTTAAGGCTCTTCTCCTCCTGCTCCTGCATACCGCTTCGCCGCATCTATTCGTTCCACCAGCGGCGGGTGGGTGTAGAGAGCCGCTTTCAGCAAAGGATGCGGCTGCACCACGGAGAGATTGCTTAAAGCCAGCTTCCGGTAAAGTGAAACAAAGGGCGCCGCATCGCCAATAAGGCTGAAAGCAGTCCGGTCCGCCTCGCGCTCAAGGCTTCTGGAATAGGCGCACTGGACCGGCGCAGCGACCTGAGAGAGCAGGGCAAAGAAAAGCAAGGCCGCGGGCAAAGCCCGGAAATCCGCATGCAGACCCATCCTCTGCAGCAGCAGGTATAAAGCATAAAGCGCCAGGAATGAGGCGGCAGCGCTAATTATAATTTCCCGCCAGAGATGGCGATGACGCCAGTGGCCAATTTCGTGGGCAATGACGGCAAGCACCTCTTCAGAGGTAAAGTTCTCCAGAAGTGTATCGTAGACCACGATCCGCTTTGTCCCGCCTAACCCGCTGAAGTAGGCGTTGGCCTTGCGGGTGCGGCGGCCGGCATCGGCGACAAGAACGCGATCCACCTCGATCCCCGCCCTCCCGGCCAGGGCGGGGATCCCTTGATGCAGCGGCTCATCATCCAGGGGGGTGAAACGGTAAAAAAGAGGTTCTACGAGTAAAGGGTAAAGGTAGGCGCTGAGCAGAAGAAATAAAGAAAAAAGCACACCGGCCGGGAACCACCAGTGCAGAGGACGGCGGGTAATCAAAAAGTAGAATCCGATCAGAGCAACGGCGGAGAGCAAAAGCCCGATCATTACGCTTTTCCCATAGTCGCCAAACCAGGAGACCGCTGTCTGAACTGAAAGGGCAAAGCGCCGCTCCACAATGTAGCCGCGATAAAAATCAAGAGGCAGGCTCAGCAGCTGCTGCAAGATTAAAAAAGCGAAGATATAGCCCGCTGCAGCGGCAAGGGAGGGCCGCGGCGCCGCCTGGAAATGGCGCATCGCTATGCATAATACAGCGGCAAGAAAAATCAGGATCAGGATCTGCTGCAGCATGAAGATCACCAGGCCCGCCTGCTGATAAGCTGCGGCGCGGCTGAGAAAAGGCTCGCTGAAATTAAGCTCCTCCCCGGATCCGGCGGGAGGCGCCATCAGCATTCCGGCGAGAACAATGCCCAGGTAGAGCAAGGACGCCGCCGCCAGAGCCGCCCATACCGCTGTTGTTTGCACTGCATCCCTTCTTCTCAGGCTGCTCCCTCCGGCAGATCTATTCTAGATGGTTGTTAAGTTAGTATAACATATGCAAAAGCGCTAAATTTTTAGAAGCTAAAAACCGGACTATGTAAGTAATGATTTTACCCGTCTTGCTTTGTTTTTTCTCCCTCCAGGGCGGACTCTATATTTTTTTGGGCACTCCGGTTCCAGATAAACCAGATCAGGAAGAGAAGCGCTCCATAACCTGCAAAAAGACCGAGCGTGATTAAAAGGTAGCGCAGCGGCATCCCCGCGATAAAACCGTAGAGCGGGAAATTTACAAAAACAAAAAGCGGAAGGCCGATCAGCAATGAAAGCCCGCCGGCCCAGGCCAGATTCCCCGCTGCGGGCGATTCAAGCTCAGGATCAACCATGCGCAGCAGCGCCACCCCCGAGGCAATAGTTCCTGTGAGATAGCCGAAAAGGGCTGCGCTTCTGGCCAGTTTATGATCGTCATGCATCTTCTGCGAAACAAAGTAGACGAAAAAGGCCATTGCCAGGCCGCTGAGCAGCGATAGAATCACCACTTCGACCCAATAGTTCACATAGATTAAAAGAGGCACTGCCGCAAGTGAAGCGACGATCATGTAATCAACCGCTGTGCCGGAAATCCTCTGCATGGTGCCGCTGTCAAAGAGGTAATCCAGGTTCAGCCAGTCGATTATTCTGCGCGACAGGCAACCCAGAAGAAGGCCGAAGAGGAAATTGTAATTCCAAAGAAATTCTCCAAATATCTCACCGGTTCCGCCGAAGCGCCCCAACCAGGTGGAAAGCTGGTTTATAAGGGAGAAGGTGAGCAGGTACAGGAAACCAACCAGTGCCAGATGCAGCGCCAGGGACTCCATGGCTTCGGGGGCGGTTCTGAGCCTGCCTCCTGAGGGCTTTTCGCCATCCCGGGGGATAATCCCCTCAAGGGCTTCAGTGCTGACAACAGGGGCAGGGCCGCCCCTTTCCTGCCGCTTGCGAGCCCATATAATCATGATCGTTCCTCCCAGGTACGCCCAGAAAAGACCCATCACGCCGAAAGAAAAGGCGGCGCGGCCCCCCCCGATAAAACCGGCCTGCTCCCATTGAAGGCCGATGCTGGTGGCGGTGATATGGTCAAAGCCGAAGCCGAGCAGCGGGAGCATGGAAAAGGAGGGGAAAAAGTCCGGAAAGAGCGCCCTCACCCAGAGCAGGGTGAAGAGAGTGCCGATCACCGCCAGAAGGACATAGCCCTGGCCGATCATAACTGTCGTTGTAAATATTGCCCACCCCTGCTTCCGGCGGCCTCCCTTTAAACCGATAAGAATAAAAATACCCGTTAACAGGTGGTACACCACTGTGTTCAGCTGATCCAGCGATATGCTCATGATCCCCAGCAGCTGACCGCTGCATAAAAGCACGATGAGGCCTGCAATAAATGCATTGGGAATCCTAAGCTGCTGAAGAAAAGAGAACTGCTTTCTACAAAAAGCGGCCGCCAACAAAGCTGTGCCAATATAGGCAAACAGAAGAATAAAACTCCACCCACCAACTGCTCCAGCCACTATTTCACCCCTTTAAGATTATAGAATAGTCTACCTGTTTATTATTATGCTACAATCTTCTGCAGCCGCTGTCAACACGCACGCCGGCAGCCTCCTTCCCGCCCGCCGCCCGTTGGTGATTACCACTGATCCCCAAGATCAGTCATGATCTGTCAATCAAATACAGGGACTTCGGGATCTATGTAGAAGAGCAGGTATAGATGATCGCTATCTTAAATCAAAGAGAGGCCTGAGGCCTCTTCTATGAGCGTGTACATGGCTTCAACGACAACCAGAGTTCTCGATTTTGTATCCCTCACGATGAAGCCCAGTTCTCTGGAGGGGAAAAGAGGGTTGAGCGCCACCACCATCAGTCCCAGCCGCATGGCGGCAAGGAAAAACAATATTATTGTAAATGTTATTGCAGGAATTGCGTGACTTTTGGTGAAATACATTATTGCCTGTCGCTATTCCGGTGAATCAAGGAGGTTGAGGAATGGAATCCCGACCCTGGTTAAAAAATTACCTGCTACAGTGGGATATCGATTATCCTAAAATATCCGTCTTCCAATATTTAAAAAAGGCTGCTGACAACTGCCCCGACCGGACCGCGCTTATCTTTATCTCGGACAAGGTCAACTACCGGGAGATGATGGAAAACATAGAGCGCATGGCGGCGGCCTTTTCAGCCATGGGATTGAAAAAAGGCGACCGCATCGCCCTGATGCTACCCAACTGCTTCGCCTTTGTTTACTGCTATTTTGCCGCCCTGCGGCAGGGCCTGGTGGTGGCCCAGCTAAATCCTCTCCTGACTGCCAGAGAACTGAGTTTTATAGTCAGAGATTCAAAGGCAAGGGTGCTCATTGTTGTTGATAGCATGTTCCCAACCGTTGAGCAGGCCATGCTGGATCGGGATATCGAGAACCTGATCATCGTCCCCCTGACGGGACAAAAAATTGAAACCCCCTGGGCGCAGCTCTTTGACGACATTCTGCAAGGACATGAGCCCAATCCCCCTGATGTGGAAATTGATCCCGAAGAGGATCTTGCCGTGCTGCAGTATACCGGCGGCACCACCGGCTTCCCGAAAGGAGCCATGCTCACCCATTTCAATCTTGTGGCCAATGCCGAGATGCTCAAAGAAGTGCTGCGTGAATGGAAAAAGAAGTTCGGAGACCAGGAAATACTCTGCATGGGACTGCTGCCCTATTTTCACTCCTTCGGGATGAGCGTCTGCCTGAACACGGCACTGACCCTTCCTGCAGGCCAGATCATGGTGCCCCAGTTCAATGCCGATCTTGTCCTGTACCTGATCCAGCAGTACAAGCCGGCAATCTTTCCCGGAGTGCCCACCGCCTTCATCGCCTTGATGAACCATCCCGAGGTACAGAATTATGGGCTGGATTCCATCGACGTCTGCATCAGCGGCGCAGCGCCGCTGCCGGTGGAGGTGATCGAACAGTTTGAGCATAAAACCGGCTCCAGTATACTGGAGGGATACGGACTTTCGGAAGCGTCACCCGTTACACATAGCAACCCCTTAGTGGGAGTGCGCAAGCCCGGCAGCATTGGAATACCCCTTCCCAACACCGACTGCAAAATTGTGGATCCCGATACAGGGGAAAAGGAGATGCCCATCGGTGAGGAGGGCGAGCTGATCATCAAGGGACCGCAGGTGATGAAGGGCTACTGGAACCGCCCCGAAGAGACTGCCCACACTCTGCGGAATGGCTGGCTCTATACCGGCGACATTGCCCGGATGGATGAGGATGGTTTTTTTTATATCGTTGACCGGAAAAAAGATATGATCATTTACGGCGGGTATAAAATATTCCCCCGTGAAGTGGAAGAGGTGCTTTACGAACACCCCAAAGTGGCCGAGGCGGTCTGCATCGGCGTACCGGAAAAGTACTTCGGTGAGGTAGTCAAGGCCTTTCTGGTGCTCAAGGCGGAAGCAGAGGCCACTCCGGAAGAGATCATCGATTTCTGCAGGGCCAGGCTGGTCAAGTACAAGGTGCCCCGCCAGGTGGAATTTCGAAGTGAACTTCCCAAATCCATGGTAGGCAAAATCCTGCGCAAGGATCTTTCCATTGAGGAGCAGAGACGCCGCCGGATGGAAATTGCACAGGAATAACAGCGGCCAATGAGCTTATCTCTGCATTAGATTTTATCGCGGAAGAGGCGGTTCAGTTCCTGGGGATCGGCGCGCCCCCTGGTCATGGCCATCACCTTGCCCACCAGGAAGGCCAGGGCCTTCTCCTTTCCCTTGCGGAAATTTTCCACGGCAGCGGGGTTTTCCGCAATGACCTGCTCCACCAACGGCGCCAGCATCTCAGCGCCGGATATTTTCCCCAGGCCCCGCTTCCGGACCAGTTCCTGCGGTGAAGCCCCGCTCCTTACTGTCTCCGCCAGGAGCTCCTTGGCCACGGGACGGTTGATCTCACCGGCATCCAGCAGCTCCAGCAGCTCCACCAGCAGTGCCGGGGCCAGCTCATCCACTTTTCTCCCGCTCTCGCGCAGCTGGTAGATCAGATCCCCTTGCACCCAGTTGGCCAGGTTGCGGTAGTCGCGGTAGCTCTCCGCTGCAGCTTCGAAAAAGTCCGCCAGTTCGCGGGTGCCGGTGATGATAAGCGCCTCTTCAGGCGATAGTTCGTAGCTCTCCTGCAGGCGCCGGCGTCTCCGGCGGGGCAGTTCGGGAAGCCGCTCTTTCAACGCTTCAATAAAGGAGCGCTCCAGCATCAGCGGCGGCAGATCGGGTTCGGGGAAATAGCGGTAATCGGCGGCCCCCTCTTTCTTGCGCATGACCACGGTGGCCCTGCGGGCATCATCCCAGTGGCAGGTAGCCTGGACCACCTCGCCCCCCCCGGCCAGAATCCGGGCCTGGCGCTCAGCTTCGTAGTTTAAAGCCTGCTCCACCGCCCGGAAGGAGTTCAGATTCTTAACCTCCGTCCTGGTGCCCAACCCCGCAGAGCCGGCGGGGCGAAGCGAAAGATTGGCATCGCAGCGCATGGAACCTTCCTCCATCTTCACATCGGAGACACCGGTATAGAGCAGCAGCGTGCGCAGCTCCTCGAGAAAATACCGCGCCTCCCTTCCCGAACGGATCTCCGGAGCGGTAACGATCTCGAGAAGCGGGACCCCCGCCCGGTTGTAATCAACAAGGGAGTAGGCGGCGCTGAGGATGGAGTCACCGCCATGGATGAGCTTGCCCGCCTCCTCTTCAAGGTGGGCCCGCTCCAGGTTGATCCGCCGGCTCCCTTCGGGAAAATCTATTTCCAGGTATCCGCCCAGGGCCAGAGGTTCGTCATCCTGTGAGATCTGGTAGGCTTTGGGCAAATCGGGGTAAAAATAATTTTTTCTGGCAAAGACGCTCTTCTCCTGCACACGGCAATTCAGGGCCAGTGCCGCCATAACGGCATATTCCACGGCCCGGCGGTTCAGCACAGGCAGGGTTCCGGGCAGCCCCAGACAGCCCGGGCAGCAGTTGGTATTCGGTTCCGCACCGAAGGCGGTGCTGCAGCCGCAGAATATTTTTGAATCCGTCTGCAGTTCAACGTGGATCTCCAGACCGATGACAGCTTCATATTCCATTTTTTATACCTCCCTCTGCTACTGAAGACGGCGGGAGCTGCGGACGCAGCGGCCCCGGGCCGCGCACCCGTTCCAGCAGATGAGCCGCCCGCAGGAGAAGATCTTCCCTGAAAGGCGCCGCCGTGAGCTGCACCCCCACGGGCAGCCCCTCCGCGCTAAATCCGAAGGGAATGGAGAGGGCGGGCACACCGGCCAGGGGCCCGGGCAGAATGCAAATATCGGCGCTGTACATGGCCAGGGGATCGCTTGCCTTTTCGCCCAGCTTAAAAGCCGGCGCAGGAGTAACCGCTCCCAGCAGCAGATCAAACCGCTTGAAGGCGGATTCGTAATCGCGGCGGATCAGGGTGCGCACGCGCAGCGCCTGGAGATAAAATGGGCCATACTGGTCTTCGCGCAGAACATGTGTCCCCAGCAGGATCCGCCGCTTCACCTCGGGGCCGAAACCTTTACCCCGCGACAGGCTGTACATCTCCGTTACATTTTCCCCCCCGGCACAGCGGCCGTACCTGAGGCCGTCGCAGCGTCCCAGGTTGGAGGCGGCCTCGGCCGCACAGATCAGGTGATAAGCTTCCAGGCTGCTGCCGGTATGGGGCAGGGTAATCTCCTCCACAGAGACGCCATTTTCAGCAAAAGCGGCGGCGGCTTTGCGAACAGCAGCGGTGATCCCGGCGTTAAAATGCACCGGCATATTCTCTACAAGCAGCCCCAGCCGCAGCCCCTTGACCCCCTGCTGCAGTGTTGAAAGACAGCCGTCGGCAGGATGGGAAGAAGAAGTTGCATCAGCCTGATCCTCCCCGGCAATAAGCTCAAAGAGCAGCGCTGCATCGGCCGCCGTCAGGGCCAGCGGCCCGGCCTGATCCAGCGAGGAGGCCAGCGCAATAAGGCCCGCGCGCGATACCCGGCCGTACGTGGGCCGCAAGCCCAGCAGGCCGCAGAAAGCGGCGGGCTGCCGTACCGACCCCCCTGTATCCGTACCCAAAGCCAGCGGCGCCGAGGCTGAGGAGACGGCGGCGGCGGATCCGCCGCTGGACCCCCCGGGGACCCGCTCCAGATCCCAGGGATTGCGGGTGGGGAAAAAGGCCGAGCTTTCCGTTGAGGAGCCCATGGCAAATTCATCAAGGTTGGTCTTCCCGAGAAGGGGCATGCCCGCGGCACGGGCTTTTTTGATCACCGCTGCATCCTCAGGGGGGATATAGTCCTCGAGAAAGCGAGAAGCACAGGTGGTGCGCACGCCGCCCGTGCAGATGTTGTCTTTTACAGCCAGGGGAATTCCCGCCAGGGGGTGGAGCGCCTCGCCGCGGCTCCTTCTTTCATCCACCTCCCCGGCCAGGGCAAGGGCGGCCTCGGGGGTCCTGGTGATGTAAGCCCGCACCAGCGGCTCCACCACACCAGCACGGTCAATGAAACTGCGGGTTACCTCCACCGCTCCGACCTCTTTTTTCTGCAGCAGCCGGCTTAAATCCAGCACCGTCATCTCATAAAGTTTCACCGGATCGCTCCTTTCACCTGTTGACCGCCCCCGCCGGGATCAAACATCCCCCGGCTCATCCCCTGCGATGCTGGGAACGCGAAAATATGGCCCGCTCCTGTTGGTCGTGTTTTCAAAAACCCTTTCCGGCGGCAGTGAGGGCTCCACCTTGTCCTCCCGGAAAGGGAGGATTGATGCAGCCGGGTGAGAGGTGGGCTCCACCCCCGCTGTATCCACTTCCTTAATTTTGCTCAGCTCTTTAAAAACAGCGCTCAAATGCCCGGCAATCTGCTCTTTTTCTGCGGGATCCAGGTAGAGACAGGCCAGGACGGAGAGCAGCTCCAGCTCCTGTTCTATCCCCCGATCAACAGCCATGTCTGCACGCCTCCTCCACTTATCTGCATGGGATGCAATAGAAAATCCATCTGCATTATACATTAAGAGCGGCTATCTTTAAAGGGCGCGGCGGCAGGGCTGTGTTTAGCCTGTGATAATGTCACCTTGTTAATTACTTTGATAAAGTGTCACCTGTGGGAGAAAGCAGGGTGCCAATGACAGAAACAGATCAATCGCCCAGCGGGTCGGGGTGCACAATGGCCTTGCAGTTGAATCTCTCTTCCAGCCTCTCCTGGACCCGGTGGGTGATCTCATGCGCGCTGAGCAGGGTCATGCTGTCGGCAACCTTTATATGCAGCGTTACCGATTTGTACACGCCGTAGTCGTGGACCTCCAGATCATGAACATCAAGAACCCCCTCAACCTGCAGCGCCTCATTTTCCAGGCGGCCCAGCAGCTCCTCCGGCGGGGTGGTGCCGATGAGTTTATCCAGGGCCCGGCGGCCGATATCGCCCCCGGTATAAATAATAAAACCGGCTACGATAAAAGCGCCCAGGGGATCAATCCAGTTGATGCCGAAGTAAGCGCCGCCCACCGCGGCCAGGACAAGGGCAGAGGTAAGGGCATCGCTGCGGTGGTGCCAGGCGTCCGCATTGAGCGCTTCAGAATCGATAAGTTTGCCTATATTTGCGGTAAAACGGTACATGAGCTCTTTCACCAGGATCGATCCCAGGGCCACAATCACCGCAGCCAGGCCCGGCTTCATCACCCTGCCCCCGGCAAAGCGCCCGTAAGCGTCCCAGATAAAGCCCAGACCAACGCCGATGAGGGCCAGCGCTACAGCCAGCCCCACCAGGTATTCCACACGCCCATGGCCGTGGGGATGTTTCCGATCCGGACCCTTGCTCGATATTTTGAAGCCGATGATCACCACTGCTGAAGTGATGATATCGGAAGCAGTGTGCACCGCGTTGGCCAGCATGGAGATGCTTCCGGCTTTGATGCCGATGATCAGCTTCAGCAGAGCCAGGAGGGCATTGCCCAGTATGCTGGCCCAGCCGCCGATGTAACCGAGGCGCAGCCGCTCCCGGGGCAGGTCCGTATTCCTGCCTCCAGCCAGTATTTTAAGCACAGCCCTGTCAAACCATTTCATCCCATCAATGCCCCTCACAAAAAAATAGCCTTTTACCCCACCTTCCGGATAGATACCGGCCTGCCGCAAAAAGCCCGGACTCACCCGTTGGCCGGCAGTTTCTTCGCTATCAATATACTATGCCGGGCCGGGTAATTCAATTATTCATTACTGATTGATTATTGACCGCGCCTCCGGCATAGACCTTTTTGTCCCCTCCCCTTATAGCACACCCCCGCGGTGGGGAAAATAGAATACATGCGGCAAAGGGGTGATCCAATGGGAACTGTAGTGATTATAGGCGGCGGCAGCGCCGGCGCTCCGGCAGCGCGTACGCTGAAAAAAAAACTTGGGCCCGAACACCGGGTCATCCTTGTTGAAAAGGAAGAGAAGCTGGTAAATAGAGCCGCCCTGCCGCTCTATGCAGTGGGTAAAAGGAATGAGGGGCAATTTTCCCGGAGCCGCTCTCTGCTGAACCGCCGGGGAGTGGAGCTGATCGCCGGAGAGGTGCTGAAAATTGACGGAAGCAAGAAAAAGATCTATACCGGCAGGGAAGAGATGGGCTATGATCTGCTGCTCATCGCAGCCGGGGCGGAACCTGACGGGGCGGAAACCCCGGGAATGAAAGAGGCGGGCCTGGATCTGCAGACCTTTGCCGGGGTCAAGAAACTGCGCGATGCACTGCCCCGCTTCCAGGGCGCCGAAATTGCAATTGTGGCCGCCTCCACCAGGATAAAGTGTCCCGCCGGCCCCTATGAGTACGCCTTATTGCTTGAAGACTGGTTTTACCGGCGGGAGCGCAAGCGGGATCTGAGCATGACCCTGTACACCCCGGAGCAGACCCCTCTGAGCATGTTCGGCAAAAGGGTTTCCGACGCGGCCGCCGGGCTGCTTCTGAAACGAAATATCCGCTTCCATCCCCTGGCCCGGGCCGGCCGGATCGATGCCGGCAGCAAGACGATCCACCTGGGAGACAACAGCTTCCCCTTTGACCTTCTGCTGTACTACGCTCAAACGGCGCCGCCGCCCTTTATCCGGGAAAGCGGGCTGGCCGGGGATGCAGGCTGGCTAAAGGTGAATCCCCGGACCATGGCGCTGCCGGGGGAGGACTCTATTTTTGCTGTTGGTGACGTTACTGAAATCCGGACCCCCTCCGGCGAACTGCTCCCCAAAATGGGAGTGGTGGCTCACCTGCAATCATTTGTCGCCGCCGCAAATATGGCCGCCCTGATCAAGGGTGAAAAGCCGGGCGGCGCTTACAGCGGTTTTGCCGGGTGAATTATCGAGACGGGAAGGGGGGCCCTTCCCTTTGCCGGCAACCTCTACGGGAAGTTGATCAACTTTTTACCCTTTCCAGCGGGCAGGCTGTGGAGCCCGCTGAAAAGCCTGCTCTCGGAGCGGTGGTGGCTGCGGGATCACAGCTAGGGGCCGCTTGCGGCGGCTCCGACAAAAGCCCTGAAAAGAAGTTCCGATGCCGGGTGACGCAGGGATTCCGGATGCCACTGCACCGCTGCAAGAAAGCGGTGATCGATGCCCTCCAGGGCTTCAACAACCCCGTCGGGAGCAACGGCCGCCTCCCTCAGCCCCGGAGCAATCCGGGCCGCAGCCTGATGATGAAAGCTGTTGACGGCAACAAGGCCCGCCCCCAGAAAGCGGGCCAGGCGGGTGCGGGGCAGGATTTTGACGCTGTGCGAAGTGCTGCTGCGCGGGGCTTTCTGGCAGTGCTGCAGGCGCTCCGTCTCTTTGAGATCCTGAATCAGGCTCCCGCCCAGGGTCACATTCAGCACCTGCAGGCCGCGGCAGATTCCCAGAAGGGGCAGGCCCCGGGATAGCGCCGCCCGCACCAGGGCAAACTCCCAGGCATCGCGCTGGGGATCAACTTCACCCAGGCCGGGGCGCGGTTCCTCACCATAATAAAGGGGAGACAGATCACCGCCCCCGCTGAGCAGCAGGCCGTCAAGTGAGCCCGTCAATGGATCCGCAGCCGCCGGATCCATGGGGGGAAGCAGGAGCGGAAGCGCCCCCGCCTCCTCCGTGCGGCGGCTGTAAGCAAGAGGCAGCCAGAGCCGGCCCCGCTCGTAATTCCGGCTGACGGTGATCCCGACAAGCGGCCGCCGCAGCGCGATTTCAGTCAATAAAATCCCGCTCCCCGGGTGACCCGGTAATTGGCGCCGGGCACCTGCAAGTTATCACCTGTGAAATTGATGGGAGCGGCGGGCGGATACAGCCCGCTCCCGCAGCTTGATGGATATATCCGGTTAAAGCTAAAATTCTATGAGGCCCAGGCTGATTCGCAGCGCCTCATCAACCCTGGGCATAATCTTGTCATCGAGCTCGGTAATTTTTTTCTGCAGCCGCTGTTTGTCAATGGTCCGGATCTGCTCCAGCAGCACCACCGAATCCCGATCCAGGTTATACCCGGCGGCATCTATCTCCACGTGGGTAGGCAGCTTGGCCTTGTCAATCTGCGAAGTGATGGCGGCAATTATAACTGTGGGGCTGTAACGGTTGCCGATATTGTTCTGGATCACCAGCACGGGGCGCACCCCGCCCTGTTCAGAACCGACAACAGGACTCAGGTCCGCAAAAAAAATATAGCCTCGTTTAACCTCCACCGGTTTCACTCTCCACTGACCAGTTCCTCCAGGATCCTGCCGGCCTCGCTCTCAGCATATACCGCCTCATTGGAAAGAGCCAGGTTGATCCCGGCCATTTCAAGATAACCCCTCTGCATCCGCTCGCGAATCTGTCTTTTTTTCCGCTCCCGCAGATAGAGCCTCATCGCCTCGCGAATAAACTCGCTGCGCGTTCTTTTTTCCAGCGCCACGATCCCGTCCACTTCCGTCAAGAGATTCTGTGGCAAGCTGATCATGATCCTTTTCGTCTCCGCCATGATGCCAGCTACCCCCTTCGATAGTGATCACAACGGGGCTGCGCTGCCGCCATATGAGCTATTGTACGGTTCCGTTTAATAGTTATGCAGCCTGCCCCGGGAAAAGAAGCCGATCTGTGCAACATCAAATATTACATCACCCTTCCGCCGCCCCC
The DNA here is from genome assembly GCA_964441025.1 of uncultured Syntrophomonadaceae bacterium. Taxonomy (GTDB): domain Bacteria; phylum Bacillota; class Dethiobacteria; order DTU022; family DTU022; genus JAAZIN01. The sequence goes on along the minus strand of CAYTXG010000001.1, from coordinate 102,011 downwards.
TCCCGCTCCAGGTAGCAGCGGGGCACTCTTTTCCCCACATTGCACAGCACCTCATAATTTATTGTCCCCAAAAACTGTGCAACCTCTTCAACGGTGATGTTCTCTGAATCCTGCTTCCCGTAGAGAACAACTTCATCCCCCTCGGCTGCACCCTCGATACAGCTCACATCGATCATCATCTGATCCATGCAGATGCGCCCGGCAATGGGGACCCGCCGGCCATGCACCAGCACTTCGCCGCTGTTGGAGAGGCGCCGGCTGTAGCCGTCGGCATAGCCGATGGGCAGCGTGGCGATAATAGAATTTGCTGTTGTGCAGTACGAACGCCCGTAGCTGATATGAGTCTGCGCAGGAACCTCTTTTAAAAAGACAATTTCACTTTTCAGGGACATGGCCGGGCGAAGCTTCACCGGCGCGACATTTTTCATCCACGAAGCGGGGTAACAACCGTAAAGGGAGATCCCCAGCCGGATCATGTTGCAGCGGGATTGCGGATAGAGCACAGCGGCAGCGCTGTTGGCGGCATGGCAAAGGGGAAGGGCGATCCCCCTTTGCCGGGCAGCGGCGGCGATATCATCAAACAACTGCAGCTGTCCTGCGGTATATGCCCTCGCCTCATCACTGTCTTCATCGGCAGAAGACAGATGGGTGAATATCCCCTCCAGCTTCAGGCCGGGCAGGCGGGAAACGTGATCAATGAAAGCGGCCGCCCCCCCGGGGCGGACCCCGATTCGCCCCATCCCGGTATCAACTTTCAGATGAACGGGCAGGGTTCCTCCCTCCGCCGCACAACAGCTGCTGAAAAGCCGGGCCCTTTCCAGCCCGAAGAGGGTGGGTGTAAGCCTGTATTTCAACAGCAACGGCACTGCAGCGGGATCTGTATGGCCCAGCAGCAACATGGGAACCTCGATGCCAGCCCGGCGGAGCTCAAGCCCTTCTTCAAGCAGGGCCACCCCCAGACGGGAAGCTCCCGCCTGAAGAGCCTTCCGGGCCGTCTCCACGGCGCCATGACCGTAGCCGTCGGCCTTGACCACCGCCATGATCTGCACATCGGGACCCAGCAGCCGCCGGAATTCGCTCACATTGTGCCCGATACTGTCGAGATCGATCTCGGCCCGGGTCGGCCGCAGGTTGGAACAACGGCTCACATCAACACTCCCATCACGGTTTTACAGGTAAAGCCATACCTGCAATCAATACTGAGGGTATTGATTATTCTTTTCCACAGGGGCTGCCTTATTCCTGCACCGGCCCCTTTGCCAAAATTTGCGAGTTTCAGGCCCGGCCGGCCGAACTAGGGACTGTTGAGGCGCCGCGGCAGTCGGGAGCGGTGGGGATAAGGCGGCAGCCGATGCCGGCGCCGGCAAAAGCAGTTTCAAGGGCGGTGGAGATCGCGCTTTCCCGGGGGCCGCCCTCTTCCTGTTCAAACCAGAGAGCAATAATTGAAGGCCCGGCGCCGCTGATGGCGGCTCCGCCCGCCCCGGCGCGGCGGACCGCCGCCAGAGCCGCCTCTGATCCTGGAATAAGCGGATAGCGGTAAGGCTGGTGCAGCCGGTCTTGCATGGCCCAGTCCAACACCTCTTCATCGCCGGCAATGAGGGCGGCGATGAGAGCGGCGGCGCGCCCGGCATTGAAAACGGCATCGCTGTGCGGCACCTGCTCCGGCAAAACACGGCGGGCTTCGGAGGTGGCCAGGGTGATTTCGGGCACCGCCAGCAGCAGCCGCAGCCCCGCAGCGGGTAACGCATGATATGTGTGCAAAGCCCTCCCGTCACGGCAGCTGATCACCAGCCCGCCATAGAGCGCAGGCGCGACATTATCCGGATGCCCTTCCAGCCGCACCGCCAGCTCCAGGATTTGCTCTCCCGGGAGAGGCTGAGGCAAAAAGGCGTTTGCCGCCACCGCTCCGCCGATTATGGCGGCGGCGCTGGAACCGAGCCCGGCGGCGATGGGGATACGGTTAAGCTGCCGCAGCGACCAGCAGGGGGGATTAAGGCCCGCCGCCCTGAAGATATGGTCGGCGGCCTGGATGGAGAGGTGGCTCCCGTCGCGGGGCAGCTCCGCGGCGCCCTCCCCGCTGACCTGCACCTCGGGGAGGGGCCCCGCGGCAACCGAAAGGGTCAGCTCATTGTATATCTGCAGCGCCAGGCCGGCGGCATCATAAGCCGGGCCCAGATTGGCGCTCGTGGCGGGCACTCTGACTCTGACCTTCATTTTCCATCCATCCTTTGATGCAACCGCGCGGGCGAGCGCAGCTCGCCCCTACGAATTGCGGCGTTTCTAGATACTAATCCAGGAAATGCAAGTAGGGGCGAGCTGCGCTCGCCCGCAAAGCATAACAATGTTCATGCTGCCCCCATATTAACCGGCCATCCCCGCGGGCGACCACAGGTCGCCCCTACAACTTGCGGTGTTGCAAGCGGCGCCGGATCCCTAGGAAGCCGGGGGTTCATCCCCAGGCCGGGGCATCACGCGGAAGACACCCGGGCCGGACTGGATCGCCGGCAGCTGCAGCGCTTTCTCCAGGGAGCGGTAAAAACGCTCCTCGCTGACATCGTGGGTCACCAGGACTATTTCCGCGGTGCCGTTGGTCCTCCGTTTCTGGATAATCATATCCAGGCTGACCGCTTCCTCGCCAAAGGCGGTGGCCAGGGCGCCGAAAACGCCAGGCAGGTCCAGGGCCAGCAGGCGCACATAGAAGCGCGAGCTAAGGACCGACGGGGGCAGCAGCTTCATCTTGCGGGCGCCGGTTAAGGGCGGCCCCATATCCGGCCCGGCGTGAAGAGAGCGCGCCGCATCAATAACATCAGCCACCACGGCGCTGGCCGTGGGGAGAGCGCCGGCGCCGCGCCCGTAAAACATGGCCTCGCCTATGAGATCGCCCTCGATAAAAATGGCGTTGAACTCATCGTGGACCGAAGCCAGCGGATGCGTCAGCGGAACCAGCGCCGGGTGAACCCGCAGGGCCAGGCCTCCCGGGCCCTCCTCCCCGACGGCGAGGAGTTTGATCGTGTAACCAAGCTCGCGTGCGTAGTGGATATCCGCCGCGGTAACAGAGCCGATCCCCTGCACGGAGATGTCGTCGGGGTTTACGGGGCAGCCGAAGGCGATCTCCGCCAGGATAGTCAACTTGTAGGCGGCATCCCTTCCCTCGAGATCACTTGTGGGATCGGCTTCGGCAAAGCCCAGCTCCTGCGCCCTGGCCAGAGCCTCCTGAAAATCTATATCATCAAGGGACATCCGGGTGAGAATATAATTGGTGGTGCCGTTGATGATTCCCATCATGCGCCTGATCCTGTTGGCCACCAGGCAGTACTTCAGGGGGCGGATCAGGGGGATGCCCCCGCCCACGCTGGCCTCATAGTAAATATTCCGCCCGCAGCTGTGCGCCAGCTGAAGCAGCTCCCGGCCGTGCCGGGCCATCAGATCTTTGTTGGCCGTAACAACATCCTTCTTTTCCCTGAGCGCAGCGCTGATGAGCGTTCGCGCAGGCTCTATCCCACCCATAAGCTCCACGATGACATCAATTGCGGGGTCCTTGATCACCACATCAGGATCAGTGGCGTATATGTGTGAAGGCAGGGCAACAGCCCTGGAGCGGGAAGGATCCCGCACCAGCACCCGCTGCAGCACCGGCCGGATTTCCGTCCTGCCGGCCAGCAGGGCGCCGTTGCGCTCAAGAATCGCAGCCACGCCGCCCCCCACCGTACCCATCCCGAGCATGCCGATTTTAACTGTTTCCCTGGAACTCAATCCCCATTTTCCCCCTTTTCCATATTTCCGCTCATTATATCACACCGCCGGGAGCCTGTCCGGGAAGAGGGCAAAAAAACCGGTGCGGCGCACCGGCAAAACAGAGAACCAATTTACCTGTCCGGTAAATTTTTATAGGTCCGCTCTAGGACTCCGGCTCGGTTTCCGCAACGGGTGTCTCCTGCGGCGGAAAAGGCGGCCAGTACGGCTCAAAATCAGGACATTCCGACTCCACTTCGGTGCAGTCATCCGGTTCATGGCAGAAACCATAGGCGGGAACGAGCAGGTCCACCAGGGCCATCAGCTTTACTATGATCAGCTTCCCGATACAGCAGGTGACCTGCTGCTGGCCCGAAACGAAGCACTCAAAACAATCCAGATACGCCTCACACTGGACAAATAGCCTGTCATCAAAGATCTGGTCGCTCAGCAGTACCGTCTTTTCAAAGAAAACCGGTTCACTGGTGAAATATTTTTGACCCGTCTGATCAACATAGGCAAAACGGAAGCGGAACCAGAATGAAGTTTTGGCACGATTCGTGTTCGGGATCTTTTCGCATTTGAAATGGTGCTGCTTGTCGATGACCAGTTCGACATCAATACACCAGACATCTTCAATGGCGCCTACGGCGGTGCCGCAAAGATCGGTAACCTCCTCGTTGGTCTCAACACTCTTGCAACGTTCGTAGATCTTCTCCACTCTGATACAGACAACCTCTGAAATATCCGGTATCTGCATCGGCTTGAATTCTGAGGGAACAGGGCGCCTGTAAAGCTCCCTGCCTTTCTTTCTCTGCAAGCCGGAGTAACCGGTGTTTTTACTGCATCCCATCATCCAACCTCCTTTACGTAATGATAGATGAGCGGTATGGAAATATTGCGGGGGCCGCTCAATGACATAGTATGCACTCTGTGTAAGAAGGTGATGTTGAATGGCGGCGAGAGTGTTATTATTCGCCCGTCCGGGCAGAACCCCCTGAGGGCATTACTTCTCAATTTAGCGGTAAAAGCATATAGATTAAGTGAATGCAGAAAAGGCAGGTGAATATGATGCCCTTTTATCTCCGGGAGGGCTCTTATCAGGAGGCCCCCTACCTTTTGAGCTCCACAGCCAAACAGTTTCTGATCAGCCGCGGCTCCGCGGGGGAGCTGCTTGTTGAAAGAGGCGCCGGTTCTATCTGGGGCGAAGCCCGCCCCCTTTCGCAGCAAGGGGAAAGGTACTGCGCCGCAATGGATGCCGCCCATCTGCCCCATCTCATCATTATGGATCAGGGCAACTTTTATCATCTCGCCCTCCCCCCGGAACAGGAGGAAACGAAAGCCCTTCACTTCTACCGCGAAGAGAGCAAAGAGTGTAGTCACTTCCTGTTGACAGCCGATCTGCAGGGCGGGCTTCATTTTGTCTGCCTGGCGCTGGACTCCTCCGCAGAGCGCTGGTGGCTGCTGCATCACCGCTTCTCCGGCGGCGCCTGGGAGGAACCGAGGGTCATCGACTTCGGCAGCGGCGCCCCGGATAATTATGGTGAGCTGGCCGTTGACGGCCGCAGCCTTCTCCACCTGGTCTACCGCATCGCCGGCGCCGGCCAGGGCGGCCTTTACTACCGCTGCTTTGATTCCGAAAGCGCCCATTGGAGCAAAGCCTTCCCCCTTTCCGCTCCGGCAAGCGTGGAGCACCCCTCCATAGCTGTTGACGCAGCACAAAATCTGCATGTAATCTGGCGCACATTCCTTGAAGGCAAATATTACATCCGCTACCGCTTCATGGGCGGCGCCGGTTGGAAGGCGGCCGGATGGAAACCGGAAACTGTAATCTCCCCGGGCATGGCGGAGCCGCCCCTTCCTTTCCTGGGATACCACTTCGGGGATCTGCTCATCGCCTGGCTGGAGAGCGGCGCCCTCCTGCGCTACCGTTTCGGCGGCGACCGCTGGGAACGCATCGAGCCGCAGAGTTTTGAAAAACCGCTGCTCATCCGCTGCAGCTCTTTCAACGCTGAAAACGGCCTGCTGAACTACCGGATCCTGGTGGAAAGCGACGGCGCTTCCGGCGAACCCCTCTCAAGCCTGCTGCCGGTGGCAAACGACAACATGGAGGGGGATTTCAACAGGCTGCACAGCTGCTCGGAAAAAATGATGGGCCGCATTTCCCGCCTGTCAACAGCCAAGGCGCGCCTGGAAGAGGAAGTCAAAAACAGGGGCAAAGAGATGCTCCTTTTATCGCAGCAAGGCGAAAAAAACATGCGCCGGCTGAACAAAAGCCTGGAAGACAAGGATGCCGAGCTGAAAAAACTGCAGGAAAGCTTTGATCAGATCATTGCCGGCATGAAGCAAAAGATCGAACAAGGCAACCAGAGCAGGGAAGCGGAGAGGAGGCGCTATCTTGATGAACTGCAGGGACTGAAAAAAGAGCGGCGCCAGATTGAAAGCATCCTGCAGGAAAAGGAAAAAACCATTTCCAGGCTGGATACACGCATTCGGGAACAGCAATACCGGATGGAAAAACTCGGGGAAGAAAATGAAATGCTCATTGCCAGGGTCAATGAACGCTGGAACCCGGGTAAACTTCTCAGGCGAATCCTCCTCCAAAAAAAACCATAGGGCCAAAAACCCCCAGATGTTATAGTTATTTAACAAAGCGGTACGGTCAAATCGCCGGAGCTGCGGCAGCAGCCGGCTTACGGTCGTTGACATAATTATCATTATGGATAATTATTAAGAAACAATAACATATTCCAGGGAGGATCATTTATGAACCCATCGCGCAAGACAAAAAAACGTATACCCCTTTGCCTCCTGACAACACTGCTGATAGTGATGCTGGTTTATCCCACCGCTGCAGGCGCTTACACTGCCCGCTCTGCGGGGGCAGCCAATCCCGCTTACGGCGTGGCCCGCTCACAACCGCAGTACCCCGGCGGCTCCGCACCTGCCGCCCCAACCTACTCTCTCCCGGAAAATCCGGCCGAACCTGCAAAACCCGCCCCCGACCGCCCGGTCTCACCGCAGCCGGCATACAGCTTTAACGGCAGCTCTTACGGCGTGGCCAGGTCCGGCAGCGGCAGCTCCCACGGTTCCTACAACGGGGCGCCGTCAGCACCGCCCGCCGATCAGGTTTCGCCCCCGGCGCCGCCGCAGCCCCCCGTTGTGCCGGATAAACCTGTAACCCCCCCGCCTCCGGCGACAATTGACCCGCCTCCTGCCGGGGATACAGCAGATTTGAACCAGCAGGAGCGCCAGCTCTTTGATCTGGTGAACGGTGAAAGGTCCCTGAGGGGGCTGCCCCCGCTGCAGGCTGATGCACAGCTTACATACCTGGCCAGGCTGAAAAGCCAGGACATGTCGGACCTGAACTACTTTGCGCACCAGTCTCCCAGCTACGGCACTTCAGGGGAGATGCTCAGAAATGCAGGGGTCAGCTTTACCCTTGCTGCAGAAAATATCGGTGTAGGCGGCAGCATCAAGGGGATCTTTGATGCCTTCATGAACAGTTCGGGGCACCGGAATAAAATAGTAGACTCACGCTATACCAGAACAGGGATCGGCATCGTGTACAAACCGGGCCGGGGCTACCTGGTCACCCAGCTTTTCCTCCTGCCCCGCTAAAGCAGAACAACCTGGGACAACAAGGGACAACAGGGACGGTCCTTCTTGTCCCACTTTTCAGGAGCGCCGGGTGTGTTAGCCTCCCGGCAAACCCCGGCGCGCAGCTTCATCGGAACACATTTTCACCCGGATTCATATATTGATTCCGGGTGATCTGTTTTGCATATCCTCATGTTGAGCCGCTTCCGCTGTAGCGGAGCAATGAATCACATTTTCAGCCTTGCTGCCGGGTTAAAACGACTGGGCATTGAAGCAATTGTGGTGATAACTCACTGTCCTCCCCATTACCTTGATCAGATCCGCTATTACCAACAATTTTTTCCCTGCTTCGCCGAAAGCATGCCCGAAAACATCCTGAGGCTGGCCCGCCGGTATCGCTTTGGCCTGCTGCACCTGCATGACCTCACCCTCACCGGAATCACGCAAAAGCTGCTCCACAGCCTGCGGATACCCTGCGTCGCGACCCTGCATGGGATGCCCGATTCCGCACTTAACCCCGCCCTGCTGAAAAATATTTCCTTTCTGATAACGCCTCACCCCTTTGCCGAAGTTCCCACCTGGCTGAGCAGGAAGACTGTCTTTATTCCCGAAGGGGTGGACCTGGATATGTACCGCCCCGCCCGCAAAGAGGGCTTTAAAATCACTTTTATCGGTGAAGAACAGGGCTTCACCCCCGAGGGGGCCGCCGCCCTGCTCAAAGCTGCAGGGCTGGCCGACCTGGAGGTGGAGCTGCTCTCCCCCCGCCCTCTCCCCCTGCTCAAGGGTCGTTATCACGGATGGCCGCTGGACAGCGCTGCCGTGCTCTCCCGTTCACAGGTGGTAGCGGGCCGGTTCCGGGGGCTGCTGGAGGGGATGGCCTGTGGAAACGCCGCCCTGATCATGGGCCAGAGCTGCGGGGGCATCTTCAATCCCGCATCATATCCGACGGTGCTTCCCTTTCCCGATCTCTCCGGTAAAATCGGCGAGACCCCCTGTTACCGCACAATTTTTTTCCACCTCACCGACCTGCTCAAGGACCGGCCTCTGCTGGAATCGCTGCAGCAGCAGGGCCGCAAATTCGTCAGGGAAAATTGCGATCTGCGTCTGGTGGCGGAACGCACCTGCCGGCTTTACCGCCAGGTTACAGGCAAATAGCGTTTACGAAGATTCTTCATCAGCGCCCGCGGCATCAACTTCAAACAGGGCTGTTTCAAATGCATGATTTAGCTGCAGCAACTCAAAAACCGTAACCTGGGTCAGGCGGCCGGCAATGTCAAAGCTTTCAATACGCACCGGCAGAAGTGATTTTTTTTCAAGCCAGATCCGCTCATTAACGCGTTCGCGGTGGGGTTCGGGTGGAACTATTTCCACCAGGTAGTAGCTGTGCCGCGAGGCTTTTTCTTCGCCGAGATAGTTGAAGCAGGGCGCCTCGCAGATGGAGCGCCAGTAGACCTCCAGGGCACCGGCGGCAACACCGGCCTCATCCGGGTCGGCAGCCGGCAAAAATTCGCCGCTTTCCCCGTTGTAAAAATATACCAGGTCGCCGTCGCCAACGATCACCTCAACGCTGTCGGGCCGCCCCTCTTCGCAGGTGGTCATCTCCAGGCGGAAGCGGTGGGAGGCCTCCTCTTTCCAGATTTCAACGTTGCACACGGTTTCGCCCCCCCCGCCGGCGGAAGTTGTTTTGAAGCGGGCATGGTAGCTCTCCAGGGCGGAGATCTGCTCCTGCATGCGCCGGCGAAGCCCCGCCGCAGGATCGGCCCGCGGAGCGGAGAAAACAAGGCGCCACCCGGCGAAACCGAGGCCGCAAAGAAGCCCCAGCAGCAGTAAAATCAATACGGGCATGCGCAATACCAGAAAAACTCCCCCGGGTTTAGACATTACAACCTTCCTTTGTATCAGTTTTGTTCATCGGCACGGCGCCGGCCTCCCGGCAGGTGCTCATACAGGCCTGACCCTGCGGTGGTAGGGTCCCCAGGGTGAGGGGGCCCCGCTTTCCCGCTCCAGCCACTGAAAAGCCGCCGGAAAGTTATTCAGAACATCCCCCGTCTTGAAACCGCGCCCCTCCGGAAGCAGATCGCCGGCAAGGCCGTGCAGGAAAGCGGCCGATGCAGCGGCATCAAAGGGCTGCAGACCCTGGGCAATAAGGGAAGCGATCAGGCCGGTCAGCAGATCCCCTGTCCCAGCTGTGGCCAGGAGAGGCCCGCCCGTCGGGTTGAAGCAGAGTTCGCCGGCGGGCGATGCAGTTACGGTCTGCGCCCCCTTTAGCACAACTATGCTGTTCCACTCCCCGGCGCAGCGGAGGGCCTGCTCCGGCCGGGATCTTTGCACCCGGCTAATGCTTAGCCCCGTCAACCCCGCCATCTCGCCCGGGTGCGGCGTCAACAGCGGCGGTTGATGCGCCCCCCGTAAAAGGGCCTCCCGTTCCCCCCCGGGCAGCAGCGCCAGAGTCCCCAGGGCGCCGGCATCGAGCACCAGCGGGAGAGGGCAGCGCCCGATGAGAGACTCAAGCAAGGCGGCAGTCTCCGGCGCAGGAGCCAGTCCCGGCCCCACAGCCAGCACATTGCAGGCGGCAGCCTTTTCAAGAAGCGGCTCCGCCGCCTCCGGGCCGATCAGCCCCGGCGACTGCTCCGGCAGCGGTATGGTAATCGCTTCGGGAAGCTGCGCCTCCAGCGCGGGGCAGATCGCCGCAGGGGCGGCCAGGTAAACCAGTCCCGCCCCGCCGCGCAGCGCCGCCCCTGCCGCCAGAACGGCGGCGCCGCTCATCCCCACCGAGCCGGCGACAAGGAGCACCCTGCCGAAACTGCCCTTGTGCGACTCCGGCGGGCGCTGCGGCAGCAGCTCCCGGACCCGCTGCGGTGTGGTCACCGCCGCCTGAACCCCCGCTGCAAGAAACGGCGGTATGTGGATTTCTCCCACAATAACCTCTCCGGCAAGGGAGGCGCCGGGCTGCAGCATAAGCCCCTGCTTGGGAAAGGCGAATGTAACCGTCCAGCGCGCCTGCACGGCACAGCCCATCACCTCGCCGCTGTCCGCCTGAACCCCCGAAGGAAGATCCACCGCCAGAACAGGAGCAGGACTTGCATTAACGGCCTCGATTATCCCTGCAGGCAGCCCCTGCACCGGCCGGTCCAACCCGACGCCAAAGAGAGCATCAACTGCCAGCTCCGCACCGTCCATATCGGCACGAAACTGCTCCAGCGCCCCGTAGTCCAGTATATGCTTGACCACAAAGCCGCTATGCCTTAAAAAATCGTAGTTCATGGCGGCATCACCGCGGTAGCCGCCGGGGGCCGCTGTCGTCCAGAGGGATACAGGGATGCCCGCCTGCCGGAGCAGTCGGGCTATCACCAGCCCGTCTCCGCCGTTATTACCAGAGCCCGCCGCCACCACCACCCGGGATGGGAGCGGCTGAAAGGACAGGATCACCTCCGCAGCTCTCATCCCGGCGCTTTCCATCAATACGGCCCCGGGGAAGCCGAGCTCCTCGATGGTGCGGCGATCGGCTTCGCGCATCGCCGCTGCTGTTAACACCTTCATTGTATTCACCCCATTTACCATTTTGCCCCCGCGGCAGCGGCGTCTGCACCGCCTGCGGGAACCTGAGGCTGCCGTTGCCCTCTTTTCCAGCCGCCCCTGTCTTGCTCTTATCCTATCCAAGTTCTCTGCCTGTTTTTATTTTCCTTTTCCCCGCTCCCATTCTAAGTATGGTATATCCTGGGGCAGCAGGAGCGTGCGCACAATCTGTCGAAAGATATACAAATTGAAAATTGCCTTCAAAGGGGTGCGCAGATGCAAAATATATCGCAGTTCCGATGGAAAACAAGAGTATTATACGCGGTGCTCCTGGCGGCAGCGCTGCTGCTAACGGCGGCGCTTTTGGTATCCTGCAGCAATTCTGAAGAAAAAGCGGCAGAACCTCCCGTAGGCGGGGAGGACAATCCCGGCGGCGGGGAGGGAGGGCCTGAAAACCCGGGGGAGAAGATCGATTACCAGGCTCTGGGCGTAAACGAAGCTGGAGAGATCATGATCTTGATGTACCATGAGATCGGGGAGCCGGAAGATGTCTGGTGCCGCACCCCCGACAATTTTCGCAAAGATCTGAAGGCACTCTACGAGGCCGGCTACCGCCTTATTTCAATGAACGATCTCCTGGAGGGGCATATCGATATTCCCGCAGGCTGTTCCCCCGTGGTGCTTACATTTGATGACGGCCGGGGCGGACAGTTTCGTTACCTGGAAAAAGAGGGCCGCCAGATCATTGACCCGGACTGCGCCGTTGCTATCCTTGAAGAATTTCACGCCGCCCACCCCGATTTCGGCCTGGCGGCCACCTTTTATATTTTTTATGAGGCCCCCTTTGAGCAATATGATTTTGTCCGGCAGAAGCTCACCTATCTTGTCGAAAAAGGTTTTGAAATCGGCAATCACTGCTACTCGCACGGCAATCTGCGGCGCCTCTCACCGGAGAAAGCCCGCCGCGAACTGGCCCTGCACGTGAAGCGGACCCGGGAATATCTGCCGGGCTATACAGTGCGCAGTCTGGCCCTGCCCTGCGGTGAATTCCCGGGCGACATGAGCTATATCATTGAAGGTGAATTCGAAGGGACCGCCTACCGCAATGACGGGATCCTTCTTGTGGGCTCCAACCCTGCCCCCTCCCCGTTCCGCCTCGACTTCAAACCGGCGGCGCTGCCCCGCGTGAGGGCCAGCGAAATGGAGGTTGAGGGGCTCGGAATGTATGACTGGATGGAGATATTGCGCGAGAATCCCAAAAGACGCTATGTTTCCGACGGCGACGACGGCACAGTGACGGTTCCGGAAGAGCTTGCCGAAGGGATTGATCGTCTCCGCCTGGGAGATAGAACCCTGATCCCTTACCTGAACCGGGAATAGATTGATGGGGCGGGCCCGCCCCCCGCCCCTGTAACGTCCAACATTATATACAGCATCAGACATGACCATACGGCCGGCAGCAATTGCAATACTGAAGATTCTAATTATGAGGTATACTTAAAGAGAACGCGCCTGATTAAACCTGGCAATGCAGGAAAGGGGATCCAGACCGACGAAAGGGTATTCCTGCCGGGTAATTAAATAAACCCCACAGGTGCCCCTGGAAACCGGGGCCTAAAAAGCCCCTTACCCGGGATAAACAAAACCATATCCATACTGGGGCGGGTGCAGATGGCCAATTCGGTTATCCCTTTTCCGGCTTTTGAAGAGCTGAAAGCTTCCGTAGAAAAATCTCGAACAGAGCTGTCCATGCTTGTTCTCGAGCGTGATGAGCTCCTGTACGTGGAATGCAAGAACATTGAAATGGCCTATATGCTGGCCATCGGCGGGCTTGAATACAAAGCCTATGAAATTGAGTGCGCCGTACTGCGGCTGAGAAGAAAAGCAGAGTTGATCCAGGCGAAAAAGAACCGCCAGGAAAAAATCGCTCTTTCAGAAATCGAGGAGCAGCTTGAGACCGAGTTTGCCGAATACCGGGCAAAGCTGAGCGAGCAGATCGAGAAGATGAATGCCGCCCTTGAACGAAACCGCGGCAAAAGGCTTTCAGAGGAGGAGACCCGCGAGCTCAAAAAAATGTACCGGGCCATCGTGAAGTCCCTGCATCCCGACATCAATCCAGAAACAAGCGAGGCCGAAATCCAGCTCTTTCATAATGCAGTGACGGCATACAAAAACGGGGATATCGACGGACTCCGCATAATCAGCATGATGGTGACCGGGTCCACCTTGCACACGGCGAAAGCGGACCCCGCTTCCCAGCTGGTGAAAGAGAGAGAACGGCTTTTAAAACTGCTCCGGAGCGTCAGGGAAGGGATCGCGAAAATAAAATCAGAGTATCCCTACAAGATGAAAACCTTTCTGCAGAGCCCCGAGGAGATCGAGGCGCGCAAAACCGAGCTTGAATCGAGAATTGAACAGCTCAATGAAAGGCTTGCCGCCTACAAAGCGAGAATCGGGGAAATGCTGGGGTGAGAAAATAAACCCGTTTAAAATTGCTGCAAAACCATGGAAGGAGAAGGTCGTTCGAAAGATGAAAAATGTGAGAATCACGGTGATGAAAAAAACAGTTTATCAAGATCTGATCGACAAATATGAAAACCCCATAGAGCACGCCTGCAATATGAAGATAGGCCAGGTTTTTATTGCGAAGGGGTGGGAAAAACCTGAAGGAATGTGCGACAGCGCCTGGGGGAGCATGTCTGCTTTTGTGATGACACTGGCCCACGGCGGCGAAAATTTCTATAACGGCTGGATGAAGAACAGGAAGTCGGCAATGATTTCATGTAATGACGGTTTCCGTCCGGTGAGCTTTCTGATTGAGACCCTTTGAACGGCTCAATGCAGGGATTGCCGCCTGCAGGGCAAAAACAGGGGAAATGCTGGGGTGAGAAAATGAACAAACCCGTTAAAAGTGAGGGCGGCGCCCTGGTCGGCCTGCTGCATGGGGAAGGCAACCTGCCCATCCCCAAACCATTTGAAAGGGATATCTTTCTCTTCGAAACCCATGTTGCCGGAACCAGCCATGTTGAAGGTATCAAAGAGCTGGAACCCCATCTGAACGCCGGCGACAAGCTCGATTTTTTCCGCGAACCCGACAACCCCCACGACAGGAAAGCCATTGCAATCAAAAATGCTGAAGGTGTTAAAATCGGCTATGTGCCTAAGGCGGACAATGTGATCTTCGCACGGCTCATGGATGCAGGCAAGCTGCTCTTCGGGAGGATCACCTCCAAGGAGATGCAGGGCAGCTGGCTGAAAATCGCTGTCAAGATCTACCTGCATGAGTAAAACCGGCAGGCCTATTTGCACAGATCATTGTAACCACGCGTTGACGCAACCCCTGTTATGGGATATTATAGCAGTGGCTGTATTAGCCAAATTAGCTAATGAGGGGGTGCGATGATGATTGTAAGTTCCACGGAGGTCCAAAACAACTTCGGCAAGTACCTGATGCTGGCGGCGAAAGAGGATATTGTTATCACCCGAAACGGCACAGTGGTCGCAAAATTATCGGCCCCGGATGATGCCGCTTCGGGAAACGTTGGGGAATCAGGAGCAGTGGGGGAGATCCAGACTAAATACGGTTGGTACGGCGGCAGAAAGGCAGCGTACGGGGAGTTTCTGGCGCTGAACAGGGATACCGAGGATCGCTACGAATACATTGACGGTGAAATTTATGATCTCGCCTCGCCGAAGACGGCACACCAGGCGGCCCTGGCCGAGCTCTTCGGTATCTTTTTTAACTGGTTCCAGGGAAAAGAATGCCGGCCCATGGTAGCTCCATATGATATTACACTGAAGCGGGATGCGGGAGATATAAATGTTGTCCAGCCCGATCTGATGGTTATTTGCGATCTGGGGGGAAAACTCGGTGAAGACGACTATTACATGGGTGTCCCCGACCTTATCGTTGAAATTCTGTCGGAAGGAACACGCAGCAAGGATCTGGTTAAAAAGCTGGATCTGTACATGTCTTGCGGGGTCAGAGAATACTGGATTGTCAATCCCCTCAACAGCGAGATTACCATTTACCTGTTCAAAGAGAAGGAGATCATCGACACTGCCACCTACCGCAAAGAGGATTGCGCACAATCCTTTCACTTTAAAGGCTTGTCTGCCGAACTGGCGCGGGTTTTTCGCTAGAGATTATCATTGATAAATTGGATCTTACCACGGATCTTGCTCTGATTGACCATCAAATTATTAATGGATGTTATTCGTTCCCTCTCATTTTTACAAAAGCGGTTTCCTTTTTGCAACGCAGATTTTATACCGCTGAACAAGTACCACAAGATGTTTGTTGAGAAATTGTATTTGATTCTGTATCAAATCAAGGATCAAACAGTGTTTATAGATTATATCGTGGATTGCAGAGAGGATTACAGGTGGCTGGTGAGGTAGAACCGCGCAGACCCGATATTTTAGGCAGCGCGGCTCTTTTCGATCATCCCATGTCACGTTCACTGTACTTAAGTTAACTTGTATCTGAATTGAGGGCATAACGAAAGGGGTAGGGAAGTTGGAAGAAATATATAATGCATTGGAGATTTTTGAGGGAGCTTGGCCAACAATACAGCCAGCTATTTCGACTGTGTTTGGAGCATTGGTTGCTAGACTATTTTTACGTGGTGATACAAGTAAATCAGAGATTGAGAAAATAAAACAGGTAAAATTTTCTGCGATTGCTGATAAATTACTTGAAGGGGGTCATATAACACACCTAGAATACTATAAATGTCGTAATTTTAATAGAATTGCGCAAAGAGCTGATGAGGTCTACCAACGGAAACAGGCTTCAACAGTAGCTAATACAGGTAATGTGGAAGAGAAATTTAGTATCGATTGGTTTGTTCGTTTCTTTGAAGAGGCTGGGAATATTAGTGATGAAGATATACAGAAATTATGGGCAAAAGTATTAGCAGGAGAATTAGAAAAGCCTGGCAGTTTTTCGTTACGTACATTAGATGTATTAAGAAGTTTAAGCAAGTCTGAAGCGGAAATATTTCAAAAGCTTGCTTCTTATTCTATAAACGATGGTAATAAATGCTATATAAGTGTAAATAAGGAATTGAAGAATCAATACGGATACAGTAGGGATTTGTATGAGATGTATGACTGTAATTTAATAGAGAATAATGTTGCTACCCTTCATCCATTGAGGTTTGAGGGTGCAGAAATATTTATGACAATTGGATCATTGGTTTGCTATACAAATAATGAAACTGCCGAAAAAATTTATATGGAATTACAACGATTTACTAAAATAGGTAATGAGCTTATTAGACTTGTTTCTCCAGATGAAATATATGCACTAGATTTTTTTAAAAAAATGAAGGTGGTATTCCCTCAACTAAAGTTAACAGCCCATGCAATTATAGAAAAAGATGGATCTGAAATCAAACATAGCAGTGAGGATTTACTTATTTAAATAATCTTTGATAGTATTAATTAAAATAAATGTGTCAAAATCAGGAAGAAGATCAAAACTAGTGATAGAGGAGCATCATTTTTAAACGACCGTTGAGGGTATGGAAGTAGGCATTCCGCACATGCCTTAATGCAACAAAAATAATTCCTAAACTTAGTCTCCTTTTGACAAAATAATGGAAATACTTTGATGAAACATGTATAATAAAAGAAAACCTGTAAGGAGCATGGGTATGAACTCGGAAATTATTATGTATCAGACCGAAGATGGTTTGACTAAAATAGAAACAACTTTTGAAAATGATACGGTTTGGCTTTCCATTGATCAAATGGCAGAGTTGTTTCAGCGTGATAAATCTACCATCTCTAGGCATATAAAAAACATATTTAATGAAGGAGAACTAATACGGAATTCAGTTGTTGCAAATTTTGCAACAACTGCTACTGACGGAAAAACATATCAAGTAGACTATTATAACTTGGATGTCATTATTTCTGTGGGCTATCGCGTAAAATCTTTGCGAGGTACACAATTTAGAATTTGGGCCAGTAATATTTTAAAAGAATATATGGAAAAAGGATTTGCCATGAATGATGACCTTTTGAAAAATAATGGTGGAGGTCTTTACTTTGATGAACTGTTAGACCGTATTCGTGATATCCGTTCATCTGAAAAAGTATTCTGGAGGAAAGTACTTGATATTTATGCAACAAGTGTTGATTATGATCCAAGAATGGAATCTTCAATGCTATTTTTTAAAACCGTGCAAAACAAAATGCACTGGGCTGCACATGGACAAACTGCTGCAGAAAAGATTTATTACTCAGCCAATGCAGATAAACCTTACATGGGTATTTTAAGTTTCAAAGGAGAACAGCCCAAACAAGCAGATGCATTAATAGCAAAAAACTATTGTACAGAAGATGAGTTATCGGCATTAAACAGTGTTGTATCTGCTTATCTTGAATTTGCTGAAATGCAGGCAAGAAAAAGAATACCAATGTACATGTCTGATTGGATTGAAACATTGGATGGATTTTTGAAGTTATCTAAGCATGAGATTTTAACACATGCTGGCAAAATTAGTGCTAAGACAGCTGAACTTAAAGCGAAGGAAGAATACAGGAAACATAAAGATTTGCATTTGGGGGATGCTTCCAAAGCGGAGAAAGATTATATTAAGGCATTAGAAGATATGGAAATGAAGTTACTAGGTGAAGGCGATAAAAAATAGATTTGCATTATTGCCATAATGATAATTTCAATGGAAGACAAGTTGGAGGCTAAAAAATGGGCGAGAAAAAAGCGTTTGTATTTGATACAAATTTTATAATCCAAAATAAAGATATGGATAAAGTTGTTTCAAGTCTTCAAGATAGTTTCACGGTGTATGTTACACAAGTATCAGTTGAAGAACGGATAGCGCAGCAATGCCGTGAATTAAAAGGTAAATATGATAGACTTCCAACATTGCAAGAAGAATATATGAAAATAGCAAAAATTGCCTTGCTGAAAAGTTATGAGAAATATGCGAAAGAATATCGTATTGGTATTCAAGCCAATTACGATAGACTTTTTGCCTCTCATGTTATCCCATTTTCTAAAACTGCAGAATTATTCTCTGAAATTTTAGACCGTGCTCTTAAAAAGCTGCCTCCTTTTTCAAATGTGGATAATGCAAGCGATAAAGGCTTTAAGGATTGTCTAATTTGGCTTTCCATGCTTTCTTATTTCAAAGAATATGGAGAAAATACAGTACTTTTTGTTTCTAGTGATAATGGGTTCAAAGGCAATGCTGATGTGTTATGTAAAGAATTCAAAGAAATTACAGGAAAAACGCTAGAAATAAAGGATAATTCATACTACAAATCCATAATGGAAGTTGTTCCAGCTGAAAAGGAACAAGTAAAACAGGAAAAACTACCAGATATCGGACTACTTAGAGAACAAATAAGAAATACTATTGCGGCATTATGTGGCATAGAAACTGAAGATTCATGGGGTAATCCCTATTGGGAAAGAACTTTTACAACAAGTAAAGAGGTTGACGCGGATTATATGCAAGTAATTTTTGACGGTTTAAGAAAGGATATATCAAATCATATTTTTGATGAAAGCGTACCTGCATATGACATTTTGGCACTAGATGATAGAATTGCAAATGGTAATGTAAACATACCAGTCTTTGCTCTTGAAAATGCGATGAGATTACATGATGACATAAAAGCAAAGTACCCGAATCTCATAAACCAATTCTATTCTACTTCAGCCAATATAATTAATCAGAACTATATTGCACAACCAGTTGATGTTAGTGATGACGGAATACCATTCTAAATGATAGAGAAGTAATATTATGGCTGAAAGTATTATAGGGCGGCGGGTAGTTATATATTCTTGTTTTTCTAGGATTTAAACAGAAGTATAAATAGAATCCAAGAGAAAGATCACAAGGCAGTAAATCTTCCAATTATGTTTATTGGTAGAAAACTTTTCAATTCTTCCATGAAGCTATTTATCCGCGTTTAATAAGATTTCATATGATGATAGTTTGAGTTTGTGGGGATATGTTTTTAAATTGTATGACCATCGAGGGTATGGAGGAGTTGGGGCTTAATCTCAACGCCGGCGACAGGCTCGATTTCTTCCGCGAGCCCGACAATCCCCACGACAGGAGGGCCATTGCAATCAAGTGCGCTGACGGTGTTAAAATCGGATACGTGCCGAAGGCAGACAACGTGATCTTCGCACGGCTCATGGATGCAGGCAAGTTGCTCATTGATAATTTGGATTTTACTACGGATCTTGTTCTGATTGACCATCAGATTATTGATGTCAACAATCTGTGAAAATGTCACCAGATAGATAGATGAAAAGCAGTTAATTATCTCGTGAAAATGTCACCTGCAATTTAAATATAGGGGGGGCAGGCCATGCAGATTAAACCGTCGGCAAGTATAAGACAGAACTATAATGAAATTGCAGATTTATGCAAAACCACCGGGGAGCCTGTGTTTCTTACAAAGAATGGCGAGGGTGATCTTGTGGTCATGGATTTAGATACATTTACCCGTCGAGAAAAGATGCTCAAGATGCGCGAGGAGCTGTTAGCGGTTGAGGAGGATCGAATAGCTGGTCGCACTGGGGTAACACCGGATGAATTGGACAGCTATCTTGAAAGCATTATAGATGAGGTGGAACATGGAAAAGAAACCTCAATATGATGTGATTATTTCCTACCGTGCCCGTCAGATGCTGGCGGGTCATGTTATTTTTCTATCCCAAAAATACCCCGCTGCTGCTCGCAAAGCCGCGCAGACCCGATATTTTAGGCAGCGCGGCTCTTTTCGATCATCCGATATCACGTTCACTGTATCGCCGGATACCCACAACGGAGAGCAGAATGGCAAGTGCGGTCATCATCAAGAGAGGATAAAGCCTGAATTCCTGCACAGGCAGCTGCGGGACATTACCAAAGGGTGTTATCTTGACGGTCCATTCCGGCAGATCCATGGCCCTTCCCATGTACAGAATCAGGAATGAGTATGCGAAAACAGCCCAGATCAAAGCGGTCAGTTTCGGCAGAATCCCCACAAGCAGTACCGCAATGCCCGCCATCAGCCAGATCGCCGGCAGATAGACGAAGGCGGGCTTCAGCAGCTCACCGAGAAGCAGTTCACCCTCCGCAGTCGCCCAGAGGCCTGCAGCGAGCAAGAACTGCAGCGCAATGCTTTCAGCTACGGCCACAACAAGAAAGGCGCCGTACAGCTTCGGCCGCGGCACGCTGCGGGCGAATATCTGTTCCAACCGGCCCCGCTTTTCTTCAGCGTGGATTTTAAGCACCGCCAGGATCACAGGCACGCTTGTCACCATGGCCATGATCACAAAGATCATGGCCACATAGTTGTCCAGCAGCACATTGCCGCCGCTCTGGGCGACGATCTTCTGCATCAGCTCACTGCTTTCGATGAAAGCATCCAGCTCCGTGCAGACGCTGCCGTAGGAGGCGCCGAGAAGAAACATCCCCACCGACCAGGCCAGCGCGCCGCCCCGGGTTATACGCCAGGCATAACCGAGGGGGCTCTTGAGAAAAGGGGAAGCATGGGCCTTGCCTGCCCTGGCAGGGATAACGCCTGCGCCGTGGTCGCGCAGGGCATTTACTGCAAGGGCGATCCCTGTCAGCACGATGCTTTCAGCCAGCAGCACGGCAATGGGGAGGGGATCATTGGCGTAGAAGGCTTCCACTTTCAGCCCCAGGCCCAGGGGGGAGATATAGGAGAGGGCGCTGCCGGAGACATCGCCGCTGGCCCGGAGCATATAGAAGAGCAGCATTGCCGCAAAACTGAAACCGCTCACACTGTGCGCGGTGCTGAAGAGCTGCGCTGCAAGCAGGGTCAGTGCGGCAAAGAGCAGCCCCACAGAGCCGGTGGCAAAACCAAAAGAAAAGGCGCCTGCTGCCGTTGTCCCGCCAATATTTAGAGCTAGCAGCAAAGCGGCAGTTAAGAGAGAGATGAGCAGGTTGATCGCAAAGGCGAACTTGATCACCGCCAAAGCGCCGGTAAGCCTTCCCACAGGCATGGCGCGGAACATCTCCAGGCGGCCCAGCTCTTCATCAACGCGGGTGTGGCGGTTGACCAGTAAGATATTCATGATTGCAGCGGTGATGAGAAACCAGATCAAGCACTCCTGCGCCATCACGCTAGCCTGGGTCAAGTTTTCCATGCCGTACACATTGCCCATCATCGCCACCATGGCGGGATTGGACATTGTTGCCGCCATCTGGTCGATGGCCGCCTGGTCGGGGAGAAGGCCGGGGTAGAAGGCTGCGAACAGCGCTGCCGATCCCGCGATGCAGGCGATCCAGATGGGCGAAGCGACGCGCTCGCGGCGGCAGAGAAATATAAAGTATCGGTACAGTTTTGCAAACATCATCTCACCGCCCCTCATATTCGGCGAGGAAGAATTCTTCAAGCGTCTTGCCCCGGGCTTTAGCCGCGATGTTGGCCATGGAACCGCTCTCTACGATCCTGCCTTCGCGGATAATACTTACACTATCCGCGAGTTTTTCCACCTCGCTCAAAATGTGCGAGGAGAGCAATACTGTCCCCCCCTGCGCCTTGAACTCATGGATGCAATCCTGGAAAACCTTCTCCATCAGGGGATCAAGTCCGCTTGTGGGCTCGTCGAGGACGAAGAGCTCCGCTCCCATCGTAAAGGCCGCCACAAGTGCGACTTTCTGGCGGTTGCCCTTGCTGTAAGCGCTGCATTTTTTGGTGGGGTCAAGCTCAAAGAGCTGCAGGTAGCGCTCCCGTTTGCTATTGTCGACTTTCACCCCGCTGAGTGACAAGAACAGATCTATGACCTCGCCACCGGTGAAATTATCCCAGAGGTTCACCTCTCCGGGAACGAAGGCGACGCGCTTATGGAGCTCCACGGCATTTTTCCAGGCATCCTGGCCGAACATGCTCACCGTTCCCGAGGTGCAGCGCAGTATGCCCAGCAAGCAGCGTATCGTTGTGGACTTGCCCGCACCGTTGGGCCCGAGAAAGGCATGGACTTCACCTTGCTGCACGGTAAGATCCACGCCGTTCAGGGCGGTGAACTTCCCGAATTTCTTCACCAAACCGCTGATCTCAATGATTGCCACCGGTTTTGCCCTCCCTGTAGAATAATTTGTGCAAATCACATTATGAACGAATAGCGAATAGCCTGCTCCTTCATAAATCTTATCATACCGAAGATGTTTTTGCCGATTCTCGCATTCACTGTTACCGCAGTATTTGCTTGAACCGTTCAACCCAGTACGCAGCAAATAAAAAAATTCCTTGCGATTACAGTTTTATCCGTAATCAATACCTTTTTAGGTACCAGCCGGGCTATGGCGGCGGCTCTATTATTGACTACCTGTGTGCTATCAAAAGACATTGTGTATATTTCGTTCCTGCGATATAATTGAATAGTAAGACACTTATAGGAGCCAAAATATATGGATGGCATGACTACAAGAGATGTGGCTAACAAGTGGGGCATAACGCCTCGCCAGGTTCAGCTATTATGTTCTCAGGGACGCATACCCGGCGCAGCCCGTTTTGGGCATGCCTGGGTAATACCGCCCGGTGCTAAAAAGCCTGCAGACAGGCGCAGTAAAAAGAAACATTATAAGGATGTGCAGCCATGATCACCGGTGAGTTGAAGAATAAGGTTGACAAACTATGGGAAATGTTTTGGACCGGCGGTTTGACCAATCCACTGGATGTAATTGAGCAAATTACATATCTGATGTTTATCCGCGATCTGGATCAAACAGACAATACAAGGCAAAAAGAGAGCATCATGCTGGGGATTCCCTATACCAGTATGTTTGAAGGCAAGGAGAACTTAAAATGGTCTGTGTTGCGGGACAAACCTGCAGAGACCATGTATCAGGTCGTGCTGGCAGAAATTTTTCCTTTTATTAAAATGTTAAACGGCAACAGCGGTTCCTATGCCAAATATATGGCCGATGCCATTTTCAAAGTGCCTACGCCCCAGCTGCTGGAAAAAATCATTACCTCATTGGATGATATGTATGCTTATATTGATCAGCTCCCTGACAAGCAGGATGCCAGAGGCGACCTGTATGAATATATGCTTTCCAAGCTCTCCACAGCGGGGACTAACGGACAGTTCCGCACACCCCGCCATATCATCCGCATGATGGTGGAGCTTCTTGATCTGCAGCCTGGAGATATCATCTGCGATCCGGCCAGCGGCACAAGCGGATTTCTAGTGTCAGCCGGTGAGTATTTGAAAGAGCATTACCTTGAAGTGATTTTTTATAACAAGGAAACGAAAACACACTATGACAATAAAATGTTCACCGGTTACGACATGGATCGCACCATGCTGCGTATCGGCGCTATGAACATGATGACCCACGGTATCCAGAACCCCCATATTGAGTACAGAGATAGTTTATCCGATCAAAATACCGATACAGGAAAATATACCAAAATACTGGCCAATCCACCCTTCAAGGGCAGCCTGGATTATGACATCGTATCTACAGATCTTCTGAAAGTAACTAAAACTAAGAAAACTGAGCTTCTGTTTTTAGCACTATTTTTAAGGATGCTCAAAAATGGTGGTCGCTGCGCATCCATCGTTCCCGACGGGGTGCTTTTCGGCTCTTCAAGAGCTCATAGGGCGATTCGCAGAGAGATTATCGAAAACCATCGCCTGGAGGCAATAATTTCTATGCCTTCAGGTGTATTCAAACCCTATGCCGGTGTGAGTACCGCTGTGATCGTCTTTACCAAAACAGGCGCAGGCGGCACTGATAAGGTCTGGTTTTACGACATGCAAAGCGATGGCTATAGCCTTGATGATAAGCGCACTCCCCTAGAAAACAGTGATATCCCAGATATAATTGCCCGCTTCTCAGCTTTGGATAAAGAGGAAAGCCGGGAGCGGACAGAGCAAAGCTTCTTGGTGCCTAAAGATGAGATCGTTGAAAATGATTATGACCTTTCCATCAACAAATACAAAGAGATCATCTATGAAGAGGTGGAATATCCTCACCCCTTAGAGATTATGGCTGAGATCAATGAGCTGGAAAAAGAGATAACCGCCGGCCTGGCAGAACTGGAGGCGGTACTGCGTGGGTAAGTGGGAGATGGCGAGGTTGGGGGATGTATTTTTATCAATTAAAAATGGAGCAAATATCAAGCAGGGCGCTGATGAGGGGTCAGGTTACCCCATTACAAGAATTGAAACTATTTCTGATGGAAATATTGACCGTAAAAAAATGGGTTATGCAAGGATAACTAATATAGACCCTTATAAGGATAATGTCTTAGAATCTGGCGATATTTTAATGTCACATATAAATAGTATAAAGCATTTGGGAAAAACAGCGCTCTATGAAAAAGAAGATGATGAAACAATAATCCATGGCATGAACCTTTTAAGATTGAAGCCTAACCGTCAAGTTATAGATAGCAAGTATGTAAAAAATTACTTTGACGCCTATGACTTCAAAAGACAAATTCCACGGATTACCAAAGACTCTGTAAACCAATCGAGTTTTAATGTGAAGGAATTGCATGAACTGACTATTCCCCTTCCACCGCTGGAAGTACAACAACAAATCGCCGATGTGCTTAACCGTGCCAACGATCTCATCAAAAAACGCAAGGCACAGACAGACAAGCTGAATTTGCTGATTAAATCGCAGTTTATCGAGATGTTTGGCGATCCAGTGACGAATCCGAGAGGGTGGGAAAAGAAGAAACTAAAAGAATCAGCTACACTTTTAAATGGCAGAGCATATTCTCAAACAGAATTGCTTAGATCTGGGAAATACCCCGTGTTAAGGGTTGGGAATTTTTTTTCAAACCGAGATTGGTATTATTCGGACTTGGAATTAGATGAAGAAAAGTATTGTAATACAGGTGATTTGCTTTTTGCTTGGTCAGCATCTTTTGGCGCAAGAATATGGACGGGCGGGAAAACGATATATCATTACCACATATGGAAAGTTGTCTATCGGGAAAATTACAATAAGATGTATTTGTGTCATTTATTAAACTATGCGACGAAAAGTCTAATGAATGATACGCACGGGATTGCAATGATGCATTTAACAAAAAATGGAATGGAACAAACCGAGTTCGTAGTTCCACCGCTCACCCAACAAAATCAATTTGCCGACTTCGTCCACCAAGTCGAAGCTCAAAAATCCCTGATCCAACTATCGCTCGATAAACTTGAACAAAACTATAATTCCCTCATGCAAAAATGCTTTAAAGGGGAGTTATTCTAATTATTTAGGGCGAGGTGACTACCATGCGCACCAACTTTGATTTTTTAAAGCAAGAGCCCCAATTTGAAACTTTTGCCGGGGCAGCTATCACTGCTGAGCGTGTTATGTCCATCTCACCGGCGCTAGCAGTTACTGCCAGCCGTACAGCTTTAGAAATAGCCGTGAAATGGATGTACAGCGCTGATAATCACCTGACCATGCCCTATGATGATAAGCTGGTCACCCTTATCAGTGGCGAAGATTTTAAGGATTTACTTCCCATGGGTATGATCGCCAAACTCGACTATCTGCGCAGAGTCGGCAATATCGCCACCCATAACCCCAGAAACATCAACGGGGATCAGGCGGTACTGGCGCTGCAAAACCTGCATAGCTTTCTAGACTTCGTTGCCTATTGTTACAGCGCCGATTATAAAGAAACTTCCTTTAACGCTTCCTTAATGGACCAAAAACCTGAGGTGGTACCTGAGACCGTTATGCCGGCATCCGAAGAGGTGGATCTGCAGGCTTTATTTGATCAAAACCAACCCCTTCGCGAAGAGCTCACTGCTAAGAGAGAAGAACAGTTAAAGCAGGGCTATACAGTTAAGCCCATAGATATGACGGAGAATGAGACCCGCAGGGCTTATATCGACACCATGCTCCTGGATGCGGGCTGGCAGCGGGATGCCAGCTGGGTAGATGAATACCCCATCGATGAGATGCCCAATAAGGGCGGCATAGGTTTTGCCGACTATGTCCTTTTTGCTGATAACGGGCTTCCTTTAGCTGTTATCGAAGCCAAGCGTACCAGCGTCAATGTTGAAAAAGGCCGCCAGCAAGCGGTGCTCTATGCTGATTTTCTTGAAAAGAAATTCAGGCAGCGGCCGATTATCTTCATGACCAATGGCTATGAAACAAGGTTTTGGGATGACAGGCATTATCCGGAAAGGCAAGTATCGGGCATCTATTCCAAAGGGGATTTAGAGAAGTATTTTAACATGATCCGGGATCGTGCCCCGCTAAGAGGAGTCCGGATCAGCGATGAAATATCTGATCGCTACTACCAAAAAGAAGCGATCCAGGCTATTTGTGATGCCTTTGGTGAACGCAACCGCCGTAAAGCCTTGCTTGTTATGGCCACCGGCAGCGGTAAGACCAGAACGATCGTCTCTTTGGCCGATGTGCTGATACGCCACGGCTGGGTGAAGAATCTTCTATTTTTAGCTGACCGCAATGCTCTTGTAACCCAGGCTAAACGAGCATTTCATAATCTGATGCCCAATCTTTCCCTGTGTAATCTTACCGAAGGGAGGGAGGAGGCTGGCGCCCGTGCTGTTTTTTCCACCTATCAGACCATGGCAAACTGTATCGATGGCACAAGGGATGAAAAGGGAGATCGTCTTTTTACGCCCGGGCATTTTGATCTCATCGTCATAGATGAGGCTCATCGCAGCATCTACAATAAGTACAAGGATATCTTTACATATTTTGATGCGCTGCTGGTGGGGCTGACTGCTACTCCCAAGGATGATATTGATAAGAACACCTACAGCATCTTTGACTTGGAAAGCGGTGTCCCTACATATGGCTACGAGCTGGCTCAGGCAGTGCAGGATGGTTACCTGGTAGATTTTATCTCCATTGAAACCACCCTGAAATTTATGACCGAGGGCATTGTTTACGACGAGCTGCTACCGGAAGAGCAAGAGGAATATGAAAATACTTTTGCTGATGAAGATGGGAAAATACCTCCGGCTATCGATTCCAGCGCCCTCAATCAATGGTTGTTTAACAGCGATACCATCAGGAAAGCATTAGACAATCTGATGGCTTACGGCCAGCGGGTAGAGTTTGGTAAGAAGATGGGCAAGACGATTATTTTTGCGAAGAACCACAACCATGCCGAGAAGATATTGGAGGTATGGAATCAGGAGTACCCTGACTACCATACTCATTACGCCCGGGTGATCGATAACTACACCAACTACGCCCAGAGTTTGATTGATGATTTTTCTGAGAAGAATAAGATGCCCCAGATCGCTATTTCAGTGGACATGCTCGACACCGGCATTGATGTGCCGGAGATCCTCAACCTGGTATTTTTCAAAAGAGTGTTGAGCAGGGCCAAGTTCTGGCAGATGATCGGCCGCGGCACCCGTCTTTGTGAGGGATTGATCGACGGAAGGGACAAAAAACAATTCTATATCTTTGATCTCTGCGGCAACTTTGAATTTTTTCGTTTGCACTCTAAAGGTCAGGAGACAAAAACAGCCGTTACTCTGCAGGAACGGATCTTCAACACCAAAGTAGAGATGGTTTACAAATTACAGGATCTCACCTTCCAAACAAAAGTGTTGCAAAGCTATCGAAGGGATCTTGTGCAGGATCTGTTAGCACAGGTTAGGGCGCTTCCACGTGATAATTTCGCCGTCAAGCAGCATCTTCGCTTCATCGATAAATACCAAAGAGAAGATGATTTTGCCGTCTTAACATACGAGAACACCTTGCAAATTGCCGAACATATCGCGCCGCTGGTTTTACCTTCAGACGAAGATGCTTCCGCTACGCGTTTTGATCAGCTTATTTATCAGATTGAACTGGCCATGCTGATGGAGAAGAATTTTAAGCGGGCAAAAAATGATGTGGTTAGCAAGGCAAACGAGCTCATTAAGTATGGCACCATCCCGGCAATCGCTCAGCAAAAGGATTTGCTGGAACAGATCGTGTACAATGATTATCTGGAAAGAGCCGGGATTATGGATTATGAGGATGTGCGCATCAAACTGCGTGACCTGATCAAGTTTATCCCGGAAAAAGACCGCTATCGTTACGATACCGATTTTACAGATGATATTCTCAGTATGGTAGTAAGAGAATCCCAGCTAAATAATGACGATCTGGCGCAGTATAAGAAAAAGGTTAATTTTTATATCCTGCAGCATCAGGATGTTCCGGCAATTGCAAAGTTGAAAGGGAACAGGCCGCTGACAACGGAGGACATTAAATCACTTGAGCAAATTCTTTGGAATGAGTTGGGTTCCAAAGAACAATATGCTGCTCAATATGGAGAAACACCACTGGGCGAACTGGTTCGTTCTATCGTTGGATTAGATCACCAGGCAGCGAATGATGCTTTCTCTCAATTTCTAAGCGAGACAACGCTTGATAGCAGGCAAATGTACTTTGTCCGGCAGATCGTAAATTACATCATGAGGAACGGCATGATGAAGGATTTGTCGGTTTTGCAGGAAAGCCCCTTCACAGACCAGGGAAGCATCAGCGAACTCTTTGATGATGTGACTGTGTTTATGAATTTGCGGGCTGTTATTGATGGGATCAATAGAAATACCATGGCGGCGTAACAAGGGCTTCTGGACAATAATAAACAATCTTTATAAGGTGCAAAAAATTGATCAGTATTTCAAGGGGGGATATTTATGAACAGGTTTAAAGGCAAAGTAAGGGTGATTGCAATTATCATTGTGGTGATTGCAATTATAGTAGGAATAGGCATTGAATGCAGGACACTTTTTTTCACAAAAAAGATTTTTGGCGACGCATCTGATACCAGACGGTTCGAGATTGATTATGAGAATTTACCGGCACTAACCGAAGTCGAACGGATTGTTGAAGAACAGAAGGACGTATTTCAGGAGATTGAAAATATCCATCCTGGATTCATATATATCAAAGTCGTATCCCCTTCTGATTATCCGGGTAAAGGTTATATTGTCATTGAATATCCGTCAGAACAGGATAGATTGCAAATCGAAGAATTAATAGGGACATCATTTTTTGGCGTTCCCTGGAAGGGGTTCAATTATTGATGAACATCCCAAACGGCCAGTTGAATGTAAAAAGGCTCCGGGGCTATTCATAATTCCCGATAGGAAATAATTAACGATTATCCCAAGTTAATAAGGCTGCAGTAGAATTAACAATTTCCCAAAGAAAAATAATTTTAATGGAGGTAACAAACGTGAAGAGAATGCTCTTCTTTCTGGTATGTGTGGTAATGGCTTTTAGCTTGAGCGCATGTGGCGGGAATATTAAGAATGTCAATATGATAGATGTTGCATCAGAGATATATACATCTGATGATATTAATTCCGCTATTAATACTATCAAAAAAGAGTTTGGTAAGGGTTGGAAAGGCTGTACTTTAAAGGAGATCTATTATGCTGGTGATGAGACTTCCAGGGATTATCAAGATTGGGCAGATAGAAATGATGCAGATGAAGTCATAGTTTTATTGTCTTCTTTTGATGTAGACTCATCAGGTGGCGATGGTTCGCTCAACCCAAACAGCACATATGATGGTTGGAATTGGATTTTAGTACGAAACAGAGGTGGTCAATGGAAACATGTTGACCATGGTTATTAATCGGGATATCGTCTTGCCCTGAGAATATATCATCTTTCAGATGTGCCATTACCATCACGGTTATTGTTGGTTTACCGGTTTTGGGGAAAGCGGTTTCGAATAACCGTATGGCGGAGCCGCACTTGTTTTGCTCATTGATTCGGTGAGGGCAGTGGTTTATTTATTGGAGGGACATTTATAAAAAACTTGAAACGCAGAACCCCCTTGACAGGAGAGGTCGGACGTATTAGACTAAGAGCATGGTTGGTCTAACAGATTAGACCTAATGCAGGGGGGTGTTTTTATGGAAAGCATGAAGCTCTTTGACGCCGAGTACCGGTTTATGGATCTGCTGTGGGAACATGAGCCGATCAATTCGACGGAGCTGGTGAGGCTCTGCCTGGAGGAGGTGGGGTGGAAGAAGTCCACCACCTACTCCATGATCAAACGGCTTTCCGGGCGGGGCATTGTGAAAAACGAGGCCGCCTTGGTCACCGCCTTGACGAAGCGGGAAGAGGTGCAGAAATACGAGAGCGAAGCCATCCTGGAGAAGGCCTTTGACGGGTCGCTGCCTTCCTTTATCACCGCCTTTTTAAGCGATAAGAAGCTGTCCAGGGAAGAGGCGGCGGAGATCGTGGCTATGATCGAGGAGGCGAGCGAATGAGCGGACTCTTTATCGCTGTCCTCAACATGAGTTTTACAGCCTCTTTTGTCGCCCTGGCCGTGATGCTGAACTATAAAAAGCCTGCTTTCTGGATCAGCGCCGCCGCTGCGGTGGTGCTGATCGCGGCTGTGATCATTCTGGCTGTCAGCGCCCGCGGCCCGTTGCCCGCGATAGTTGATCCTGATGATCCGGACATCCTTTACGGCAATTACATTTTTGATAAACAGGTTTACATGAATCCACTCAGCTCCTTCATTGCCTTTGACGGCTTGAAGGAGTATTACACCCTGTCCGAGAAGATGCTGATGATCACCGGAGCCGACGGAACCCGGCAGTACATTGCTATTTCAATGGAAGAGGGAGCCGCCCTGGACAGGGCCAAATTTGGGGATCTGTTTATGGATGGCTTGGAGAATCCCGATATATCGAAGTACAGGGATTGCTACAAATATGAGCTTTGTGAAAGCAATGGGCGGCCCGGCTACAGCCTCTATCTGATGGATCAGGAGATCTGGCTGGCAAGGATGCTCAAGGGGCGGCTCTGGAGCATATACCGGATCAAGAAATACAGCGGTGCGCTGCCCTCACCGGCCTATAATGCAGATCCCGCCTTCTATGAATGGAGCGGCACCATTTCCATGCCTATCCCCGCACCCCCCGGGGCGGAGACGTTTTTCCAATCCGGCGGCGACGGAGCGGTGGACTGCCGCGGGTGCAGCAAGCAGGACCTGGATCAGTATATCCAACTGCTTCAGGGTGAGGGCTGGGCGCTTTTGCCACAGGAGCCGGAAAGCATGGTCTATATGTTGATCAAGGGCAACGATATGGTCTACCTGGTGGATCAGACAGACGAGGAGGAGGAGGACTATAATTCCACCCTGGGAGCCTGGGGCTCGGGCATCTACCGCGTTGATGTGAGGGCTTATTAATACAATGCCGCAGATAACGTTTACGACCTGGCCTACAGCAACTGGTGGATCCCCCGAAATATTTCCGAGGACGACTGCCGGAACATGTCCCTGTTAAAAATCAACGACAGCACTGTGAACCTCTACGGCGCCGACCTCGTGGCCGGTAGGTTTGTCCCAAGGGAAGATTACGGAAAGCTACTGGTCAAGGGGGAGAAGCTTGTTCCCTCCATTATAAATATCCCTTTTGATGAATGGGGTATGTAAAACCTGCATCCCTTTTGCCAGTTGTTCAGGGGAGCGGAAAACAGCGGCAGAGGCCCGCCTGCAGGGCAGCCACCAGCTGGGCCAAAGTCGCCAGAGGATCGTTGAAAATGGTGCAGCTGCGGCCTATTTCACGTGGGTGGTGGGCATCACTGCCCCCCGTGCAGGGCAGTGACATCATTTCAGCCAGAGCGACAGCGCTGCGGTTTTCTTCAGGGGTGTTGGCGCCGTTGCAGCCTTCGATGGCCGCCAGGCCGCGCAATGACTTTATGGCGGCGCCGCCAAAACCGAAGGCCATGCGGAAAGGGTGGGCGGCAACGACGGCGCCGCCGGCTGCATTTGCCTCATCGATCACTTTCTGCGGATCATTCAAGTAACCTTTGAAGCGGTTCCAACGGCCGATATCCTCACTGAATACCAGCAGGTGGCCGGCCCGGGTGGCCACCTCAGCCCCGGCAAAAGCCACCAGGTTGTAGGAAGGCGCCATCTCCAAAAAGGTTTCACTTCTGTGGTAATCATGGTGCTCCGTTAGCGCAAGCCCATCCAGCCCCGCTTTTTGGGCCGCCTCCAGGACTTCTTCGGGAGAGCCCGAGGCATCGTACGAGATAGCGCTGTGGACATGAAGATCGAGTTTGAACATAAAACCTCCGGTGGAATTTAATTAGATTATACACCAACCGGGAAATGAGCGTTATAAACTGCTGCTTGAATAATCAAGATGTCCCCTCTCCTCCCCTTTTGCGCACGAAAATCACCACGTTAGTTTGACGGCATAACAGAATGTTATAACCGAAACGCCTGCGGTATCGGCTGCAGGGTCTTGCAAAATTTTTTCATATATATATGGCACAATGGGGTTGGACCTTCACCGGGTCAAATCTCTCAGTAAACTATTAATCGGGCCGGTCTTTCAGTCCCCTATTGATCGGAGTAACCTCTGGAACAAGTTTAAAGACAGAAATATAGCCTGTGTCTTAACGCCTTTCAGTCCCCTATTGATCGGGGTAACCGTTGTAGCTCCAGAGCCTGGGCGATGGCAAACAACTTATCATTCTTTCAGTCCCCTATTGATCGGGGTAACCGTTGTAACGGCGCAAAAGATGACAAAAAAGTTGCCGAGTCAGACTTTCAGTCCCCTATTGATCGGGGTAACCGTTGTAACGGCGTCGAAGGCGGACAGGCTCGCCCTGGCGGCTTCCCTTTCAGTCCCCTATTGATCGGGGTAACCATTGTAACGCCACATGGAGCGGATCACCGCTACCACCTATAGGGCTTTCAGTCCCCTATTGATCGGGGTAACCATTGTAACTCAATACCCCGCGAAATTGCCGAGGGGAAATTGCACTTTCAGTCCCCTATTGATCGGGGTAACCATTGTAACGAGATGTGAAAGAATGTCATTTGATTTAAGCATTTTCTTTCAGTCCCCTATTGATCGGGGTAACCATTGTAACATGGGACCGGCTTTCGACATTCTCAAAGACGCTTTCACTTTCAGTCCCCTATTGATCGGGGTAACCATTGTAACTTCGCGGGCGACATGGCGGATGCCTACGCCAAAACCTCTTTCAGTCCCCTATTGATCGGGGTAACCATTGTAACCTGGCTGCGGGCGCCGGAGGTGGAGAGAGATAAGTATCTTTCAGTCCCCTATTGATCGGGGTAACCATTGTAACATCAACCAGACCGCGCTTGAGCATAGACTTCTCTTCCTTTCAGTCCCCTATTGATCGGGGTAACCATTGTAACCGCGGATCGAGTTTGCGTTTGCCGGTGGAAGTGGCGGCTTTCAGTCCCCTATTGATCGGGGTAACCATTGTAACCCATTCTAGCCGCCGAATGGATCCGCCGCAATTACCCTCTTTCAGTCCCCTATTGATCGGGGTAACCATTGTAACACCTTGTGTTTTTAGGCATCGAGCCTCTCTCCTTTCTTTCAGTCCCCTATTGATCGGGGTAACCATTGTAACTCAGCGCTCCGGTAAACGGTCTTGCATTTCCGGCACCTTTCAGTCCCCTATTGATCGGGGTAACCATTGTAACGACGCCGTTCGCCCAGCTCAATGGCGCTATACATTTGCCTTTCAGTCCCCTATTGATCGGGGTAACCATTGTAACGGACGCAAGGGGTTTCCTGCGTCCAGCACTGGTCACTTTCAGTCCCCTATTGATCGGGGTAACCATTGTAACGCCCAGGACAACTTTGGTGAGACGGCGGACCGGTGCTTTCAGTCCCCTATTGATCGGGGTAACCATTGTAACTCGACCCGGATGAGCCGGAACACTCCGGCAACCGGGCTTTCAGTCCCCTATTGATCGGGGTAACCATTGTAACAACTTCTATATCTAACACAGCCACACCGGGGAACACACTTTCAGTCCCCTATTGATCGGGGTAACCATTGTAACGATGGCTGAGGACATGGAAAAGATTAAGCGGGGGATCTTTCAGTCCCCTATTGATCGGGGTAACCATTGTAACCCTTCTGCTGGTTTTAGGATGCCGTCTGGTGCTGCAACTTTCAGTCCCCTATTGATCGGGGTAACCATTGTAACTGGGAAGTTCCGGTGTCGCCGATGCCCTAAATCAGCCTTTCAGTCCCCTATTGATCGGGGTAACCATTGTAACGGAATCTTGGCACTATCGAGCGGGGTCTTTTCTTTCCTTTCAGTCCCCTATTGATCGGGGTAACCATTGTAACAGCGCTCGGGGAAGTAGCGCTATATTTTTTTGACTATCTTTCAGTCCCCTATTGATCGGGGTAACCATTGTAACCGGTAGCCATGCCCCCCGGCCGTCATACTCGATAAACCCTTTCAGTCCCCTATTGATCGGGGTAACCATTGTAACGATCTTTGTTGCCGTTGTCGTCGTCGCCGGTCCTTCTCTTTCAGTCCCCTATTGATCGGGGTAACCATTGTAACCGACAGCGGCGCGGTGGGGCGCTGGGGCATACAACTTTCAGTCCCCTATTGATCGGGGTAACCATTGTAACGGATTTGAAGAAGAGCACAAGTATGTATCAGGATTGACTTTCAGTCCCCTATTGATCGGGGTAACCATTGTAACAAACAGAGGCGGGCACTTCCGACATCCGCTCCAGAAACCTTTCAGTCCCCTATTGATCGGGGTAACCATTGTAACGCGATCGCCAGACAGCACCTTGAAGCGCCGGCCGCGGTCTTTCAGTCCCCTATTGATCGGGGTAACCATTGTAACACTGATAGGCATAATGGGAGAATCAGGTTTGGCTACCTTTCAGTCCCCTATTGATCGGGGTAACCATTGTAACAACAAACAATCGAAGTAGATGAGGTGTTCAAAAATCCTTTCAGTCCCCTATTGATCGGGGTAACCATTGTAACAGCCTGCTATCGCACCACCAATTAAGGCTGCTCCTGCACTTTCAGTCCCCTATTGATCGGGGTAACCATTGTAACGTCCGTTGCGGCCAGGTCGATCTTGCAGCGCAGGTATCTTTCAGTCCCCTATTGATCGGGGTAACCATTGTAACGCTAAAACTGTTGTCGGAAAAGAATTTTTGCATAGCACTTTCAGTCCCCTATTGATCGGGGTAACCATTGTAACCGCCGGCATCACACTCAGCGCCAGGCAGAGGTCCATCTTTCAGTCCCCTATTGATCGGGGTAACCATTGTAACAGCACGGTTGGACGCAGACCGACCTGGCCGGGAGGATCTTTCAGTCCCCTATTGATCGGGGTAACCATTGTAACGCGGATGAGGGCGAGGTTCTCGAGGTTGATCTCCATCCTTTCAGTCCCCTATTGATCGGGGTAACCATTGTAACGCCTGGCTGCGACCGTGCCGAACCTCATGGATGACCTGCTTTCAGTCCCCTATTGATCGGGGTAACCATTGTAACAAGGGGTCAAAATGAAGAAAAGCGTTATCCCCAGGCTCTTTCAGTCCCCTATTGATCGGGGTAACCATTGTAACATAAAGTCAGCATCTATGACCTGGCTGTTACTACTGTACTTTCAGTCCCCTATTGATCGGGGTAACCATTGTAACCCAGCCATCTTGCGCCCAGCCCCGATCTCGCCGTCCCTTTCAGTCCCCTATTGATCGGGGTAACCATTGTAACATTGCCAACTGCCAGGCAGCAGCAGGCGCAGCTGCTCTTTCAGTCCCCTATTGATCGGGGTAACCATTGTAACCTTGCGCGACCGTCGCAGCGGAAAGGTGATCACCGCCTTTCAGTCCCCTATTGATCGGGGTAACCATTGTAACTAACGCGCAGATTCGTAGGGCGTGACCACGTTGGTTCCTTTCAGTCCCCTATTGATCGGGGTAACCATTGTAACTTAAGCCTGGAACGCAGCAGGAGCCAATCACCTTCGCTTTCAGTCCCCTATTGATCGGGGTAACCATTGTAACGCGCGGCGTTATTGAGGGCGCTGCTGTAGGGCACTCCCCTTTCAGTCCCCTATTGATCGGGGTAACCATTGTAACGCAGTAGCCGTTGCTTTTTTCCTTGTCGACGGCGGTTACTTTCAGTCCCCTATTGATCGGGGTAACCATTGTAACTACTTTGTGTGGATGGACATGCCGAGGGGCGTGAAACTTTCAGTCCCCTATTGATCGGGGTAACCATTGTAACCCAGACCACGCCACCGCGGGAAGCAACAAAGTCACCCTTTCAGTCCCCTATTGATCGGGGTAACCATTGTAACAGCAGCACTGCTGGATGAATACGACAGTTTATCTGCACTTTCAGTCCCCTATTGATCGGGGTAACCATTGTAACAAGCAAAAAGTGGCGGGTTACCAGCCCCTATGGATATCTTTCAGTCCCCTATTGATCGGGGTAACCATTGTAACCCAACGCTTCAAGCTGAGCCCGCCCTTCGCGTTTTATCTTTCAGTCCCCTATTGATCGGGGTAACCATTGTAACCACGAGCAGAACGCCAATTTTCTGTTTGATATTGTGCCTTTCAGTCCCCTATTGATCGGGGTAACCATTGTAACTGTGAACAGTGCCATCAGTCTTGAAGGTGATGCGCCTTTCAGTCCCCTATTGATCGGGGTAACCATTGTAACGAAAAACTCCACGATCTTGGCCTGGCGGCCCTGGTCTTTCAGTCCCCTATTGATCGGGGTAACCATTGTAACCTGGAGCAGGTTTTCGGCAAGGCGTTGAGTTTTAGCTTTCAGTCCCCTATTGATCGGGGTAACCATTGTAACATCGAGAATGGCCTTTATCTCGTCTGCTCGATCGACTTTCAGTCCCCTATTGATCGGGGTAACCATTGTAACCTGCTGGTAAAGCGCCGACCATAGGTAGCTGCCGACTTTCAGTCCCCTATTGATCGGGGTAACCATTGTAACAGAGATGGCTACGATGTGCACGGCCTGACTGTGCACTTTCAGTCCCCTATTGATCGGGGTAACCATTGTAACAACCTTCCCCCGGCCGCCGTAGGTGCCCACAGCGGTCTTTCAGTCCCCTATTGATCGGGGTAACCATTGTAACGAGGATGACAGAAGAAGCGAATGCCGTGACGTATGACTTTCAGTCCCCTATTGATCGGGGTAACCATTGTAACAAAGATTTCTGCCGACGGTGGGCTTTTGAAGTCGATCTTTCAGTCCCCTATTGATCGGGGTAACCATTGTAACACTCATTATATTTGTCCTGGAAGCACATGCGAGTATTGACTTTCAGTCCCCTATTGATCGGGGTAACCATTGTAACATGCGCCGGCAACTTGGAGAACTCCTCTTTGCTGGCCACTTTCAGTCCCCTATTGATCGGGGTAACCATTGTAACGCACCCGCTTTCGGCTTGGCTTTCGCCGCCTCTTTCCTTTCAGTCCCCTATTGATCGGGGTAACCATTGTAACCTCCTCTTTGTTGGCCATGGTGGACCGATTGATCCCCTTTCAGTCCCCTATTGATCGGGGTAACCATTGTAACCAGTTTCCGGGGGATGCTCGAAGAACTCGAGGACTCCTTTCAGTCCCCTATTGATCGGGGTAACCATTGTAACATCGATCCCAGCCGCCATGGCTCGGGCTTCCGCCATCTTTCAGTCCCCTATTGATCGGGGTAACCATTGTAACCAGTTATGCTACTGGTTTTATCAAGAGTCACGGTCCTTTCAGTCCCCTATTGATCGGGGTAACCATTGTAACCCCAGGCGGTTCAGCAAGTACAAAGCGGCCATGTCGCGCCTTTCAGTCCCCTATTGATCGGGGTAACCATTGTAACGAGCGCTACGGTTGGGAGCTGCCGGAGGGGCTGGGACTTTCAGTCCCCTATTGATCGGGGTAACCATTGTAACAAAGCCCCCACGCCGGGCCAGGGTGTACGCCAATCTCCTTTCAGTCCCCTATTGATCGGGGTAACCATTGTAACAACTCCCAGGCCGCCGTCGCAAGCCCTGGATCGCCCTTTCAGTCCCCTATTGATCGGGGTAACCATTGTAACAGAGACGCCCCATAAAAGAAAGGAGGTTTGAACCGTCCTTTCAGTCCCCTATTGATCGGGGTAACCATTGTAACTTCCAGATCCTTCAGCTGGGCCTGGACGGTCCCGAGCCTTTCAGTCCCCTATTGATCGGGGTAACCATTGTAACAGTGATTGTTATGGTAATGATGTTGTTAATTGGTACTCTTTCAGTCCCCTATTGATCGGGGTAACCATTGTAACATATATGAAGTCAAAAACACTAACATTTCTCTAAACTTTCAGTCCCCTATTGATCGGGGTAACCATTGTAACGTTCGCCAGTGCCTTTTGGAAATTTAGCTTTGATTTTCTTTCAGTCCCCTATTGATCGGGGTAACCATTGTAACCGATTATCCGCGGCCAGGATACAGCCATCTGGGAGCTTTCAGTCCCCTATTGATCGGGGTAACCATTGTAACCTTTTTTGACCTATGCGGTGCAGCCTGTCCTCTGCCTGCTTTCAGTCCCCTATTGATCGGGGTAACCATTGTAACCCATAGCGATGGCATGCGTCCGGATGGCGTCCCGGCCTTTCAGTCCCCTATTGATCGGGGTAACCATTGTAACTCCGGGCACTGCTTTCCGTGAAGCATCAGTACTCTGCTTTCAGTCCCCTATTGATCGGGGTAACCATTGTAACCAATGTAAAACATTTGATCGCCTCCCTTTTCAGTTTGCCTTTCAGTCCCCTATTGATCGGGGTAACCATTGTAACGGATAAAATTTTGTTTATCGTATTGGGATGGTTCATACTTTCAGTCCCCTATTGATCGGGGTAACCATTGTAACTTAGATGTCTGAAACCATATTTGATTTGATTAATGCAACTTTCAGTCCCCTATTGATCGGGGTAACCATTGTAACAGAAAAAGAGGAGCCGGCAGCGCGCCGGCAGGGGGGCCTTTCAGTCCCCTATTGATCGGGGTAACCATTGTAACTGGAACCATGGCCAGCACTCGTCCCGGAAACGCCTCTTTCAGTCCCCTATTGATCGGGGTAACCATTGTAACCCCCTTCCCCGCTCCTGACCCGGCGGTATCCCTGTCTTTCAGTCCCCTATTGATCGGGGTAACCATTGTAACCCGGCTTTACCCCGCCGGCCAGGGGTTGTTACATCCTTTCAGTCCCCTATTGATCGGGGTAACCATTGTAACACTGTGTGTTCGATCCGCAGGATAGCTAACTCCTGTCTTTCAGTCCCCTATTGATCGGGGTAACCATTGTAACAGAAGTGCAATACCCTGTTGCCGGTGAAAGTGTAGACTTTCAGTCCCCTATTGATCGGGGTAACCATTGTAACTATGAGGGCTCAAATCCGGCGGGGAAACATATTTCCCTTTCAGTCCCCTATTGATCGGGGTAACCATTGTAACTTCGGCAATTAGATCAGCGAAATCCCCATTCCTGTCCTTTCAGTCCCCTATTGATCGGGGTAACCATTGTAACAAAACAAGCAAGAAGGAGGCAGTTTGATATGAGTTCCTTTCAGTCCCCTATTGATCGGGGTAACCATTGTAACAGTTGTGGATTCGTATATACCATAAGTAATATCATCTTTCAGTCCCCTATTGATCGGGGTAACCATTGTAACGTTATCCCCTTCGGCTTCTATCGTGTGGATGCCCGCTTTCAGTCCCCTATTGATCGGGGTAACCATTGTAACGGGTCTGTTCCCATCCAGGGCGTGATAATCTCACCTTTCAGTCCCCTATTGATCGGGGTAACCATTGTAACAGCTGGTCACGTCCACCTGGTCATCAAACTCTCCGTTCTTTCAGTCCCCTATTGATCGGGGTAACCATTGTAACTGGTGAAAGTTGAGCCGCCATCCGCCCTTAACGCCGCCTTTCAGTCCCCTATTGATCGGGGTAACCATTGTAACTAACCTGCCAAGCCATAGTCGCCGAGGGTGTAGGGGTACTTTCAGTCCCCTATTGATCGGGGTAACCATTGTAACAAAAAATGCCTGTGAAGATCCCCCTGATCATCATCTCTTTCAGTCCCCTATTGATCGGGGTAACCATTGTAACAATATTTTTTCATCCATGCTATACTGTATATAGTAACTTTCAGTCCCCTATTGATCGGGGTAACCATTGTAACGAAAAGATTGTAGCCGGCGGCCGGGCGCCCGGCTACTTTCAGTCCCCTATTGATCGGGGTAACCATTGTAACAAATGATAGGATTTGATGAATTTGATGATGATGAAAACTTTCAGTCCCCTATTGATCGGGGTAACCATTGTAACGGAGCTGCACCCCGCGCACCCGGAAGTCGCGGATCAGTCTTTCAGTCCCCTATTGATCGGGGTAACCATTGTAACGAAGAATGTCTTAGGGATGCAATTGAGTTTGACCAATCTTTCAGTCCCCTATTGATCGGGGTAACCATTGTAACACGATGGAGGGGCAGATTATTGCCCGTGAGTTGCACCTTTCAGTCCCCTATTGATCGGGGTAACCATTGTAACGTGGCATTACGTGTAATGACATTATGAATTATTGTGATCTTTCAGTCCCCTATTGATCGGGGTAACCATTGTAACTCGCGGGAGCCGCATCGACCGCCAAGCCGGGGACGGCACTTTCAGTCCCCTATTGATCGGGGTAACCATTGTAACGGCATGAGCCGGAAAAACATTCACCACTACTCAGCAACTTTCAGTCCCCTATTGATCGGGGTAACCATTGTAACAAAACGAGAGGGCTGGAAAAGCCGCAAGGACAAAGACTTTCAGTCCCCTATTGATCGGGGTAACCATTGTAACTTAAGGCAATGGATGCGGCCAGGGCGCAGCTTATCTTTCAGTCCCCTATTGATCGGGGTAACCATTGTAACCGGGCAGTCCTGATCATTGCTCAGGTTACAACCG
Organism: uncultured Syntrophomonadaceae bacterium; assembly: GCA_964441025.1. Lineage (GTDB taxonomy): Bacteria > Bacillota > Dethiobacteria > DTU022 > DTU022 > JAAZIN01. Next base: position 61,404 of record CAYTXG010000001.1, on the reverse strand, counting down.
AGACTTTCAGTCCCCTATTGATCGGGGTAACCATTGTAACGCCGAAGGGCCACGCGGTAATCTTCGGCGACGGTGATCTTTCAGTCCCCTATTGATCGGGGTAACCATTGTAACCACCACGAGGGCCCAGTTCGCTGCGACGGTTTTGACCTTTCAGTCCCCTATTGATCGGGGTAACCATTGTAACCGTCAATATCTACGCACCGGACGGCGATTTCTTCCGAACTTTCAGTCCCCTATTGATCGGGGTAACCATTGTAACGCGGCGCAGGATATGGTATGTGCCGCTATGAGCCACACTTTCAGTCCCCTATTGATCGGGGTAACCATTGTAACGCATTAAGCAGATGGGCATACTGCAACCCCTCATCGCTTTCAGTCCCCTATTGATCGGGGTAACCATTGTAACTAAACTTCCCGGCAGGCTTCCGACGCTGCCACTTTGCTTTCAGTCCCCTATTGATCGGGGTAACCATTGTAACTCTCAAAGCGGCAAAACCCGCGACAAGGTAGCTGAAGCTTTCAGTCCCCTATTGATCGGGGTAACCATTGTAACGCCCGCCGAGATCAACGGTTGGGCTATTGAGCATGACCTTTCAGTCCCCTATTGATCGGGGTAACCATTGTAACGGGGCCCCCCGCGGCACCGGCCGGCCCCTGTTCTTTTCTTTCAGTCCCCTATTGATCGGGGTAACCATTGTAACGAGCGTTACGCAGATCTGGAGGATCGCCGCAGCGGCACTTTCAGTCCCCTATTGATCGGGGTAACCATTGTAACTTTAGGGATGAAGAATATAATCTAATACTATATAAAACTTTCAGTCCCCTATTGATCGGGGTAACCATTGTAACTATGTATGACTATCTTACAGATGATGAGCTAACTGACTTTCAGTCCCCTATTGATCGGGGTAACCATTGTAACCGTGGGACAAAGACGGGGTGGGGATAGGTAAGATGCCTTTCAGTCCCCTATTGATCGGGGTAACCATTGTAACACGCGCTGTGGACGTCCTGGGGCGTCCTGCGGTAGACTTTCAGTCCCCTATTGATCGGGGTAACCATTGTAACGAGATCGCGAATGGACCTTACTGTTTTGTTGTGAACTTTCAGTCCCCTATTGATCGGGGTAACCATTGTAACGCACCGCCCCGCTCTCGACGTTGGCCTGCAGGATATCCCTTTCAGTCCCCTATTGATCGGGGTAACCATTGTAACGCACATTACAGGCTAGTGCTGTAGCGTGCATTGGTAGGCTTTCAGTCCCCTATTGATCGGGGTAACCATTGTAACAGGGCATGGAGAAAATCATGGTTAGATTACAGGCGGGCTTTCAGTCCCCTATTGATCGGGGTAACCATTGTAACGCTGTTGCGGCGCCTGGATCTGCTGCATAGCGGACCTTTCAGTCCCCTATTGATCGGGGTAACCATTGTAACCACTCCAACCTCTCTCGCCGGTTTCCGAGTCGGGGACACTTTCAGTCCCCTATTGATCGGGGTAACCATTGTAACTCGTGGCGAAAAAGGCGATCCGGCACAGCATCAGCTCTTTCAGTCCCCTATTGATCGGGGTAACCATTGTAACGCTGGTCGATTTCGTCGGCGGCATGGTCAATGCCGTTTCTTTCAGTCCCCTATTGATCGGGGTAACCATTGTAACCCGGCTCAACGGGGGGTTCCGGCTCCGCAGGCGCAGGGGCTTTCAGTCCCCTATTGATCGGGGTAACCATTGTAACGGCTTCTTGACTACCCCGCCGCTGTCGACGGTGAATTCTTTCAGTCCCCTATTGATCGGGGTAACCATTGTAACCAAAATCACCGGTCAGGAGCTAAACCGCCTGGGCGCAACTTTCAGTCCCCTATTGATCGGGGTAACCATTGTAACTACGGGCTTGTCCCCATAGCCAGCCCGTCTTTCCCCTTTCAGTCCCCTATTGATCGGGGTAACCATTGTAACCGACCGCTACGCATCCTCTAAAAACCCCACCAACCCTGCGAATTTCAATGATACCGCATAGCGTAAACGACCATAAATTCCGAAGATCGGATTTCTGCAAAAAAACAAGGGGTATCTGCGAAAGCTAGAAACAGTAAGCATAATAGGGACAGGATTCAACGCAATTATCGGCTTTTCCAGGATCAATTTCATCATACACCATCCTCATCTTTTCATCTCGTTCTTCAATGAACCATTGGCGTAGCTCATCGCTGATTATGTGAAAGTCTTTTTCAATATACAGTCGGCCATTCTTGAACTCGCCATAAACAATACACCCTATGTTGATAGGATACTCAAATATCGCTTCCATGACAAGGGCATAACCGGTTGTTGTTAAATGATGGAACGGCTCCCTCCGGCCAAATTTGAGATCCATGATCATCGGTTCGGAAAAAACAAAGGCGTCGCTGCTCAGGTTGGGGCTCAGACCAAGAAAAGTGCCATCCAATTTTTGCTCAAGCACAAAGGGGACCACCTGGGCAGCAAGAGAATCCGCGCCGATATAGGGTTGCCGGGCAAGCACCTCCCTGAAGCGGCAGGAAATATAGCTATAGGTATAGTTAAATATTTGTGCCGCTTGATCACGAACATCGGGGACTTGCTCACTTAACTCGTTTAACCGATCAGAAAAACATGAGAGCAGGGAGCCCAGTTCCCGCAAAACAACTTCTGCGTCAACACCTTGCTGATAGATCAGTTTTTTTGTATGCACAAGGATTTTAACAATCATCTCATGGTAAAACAGCCCCAGCTGCATGGCGATATTCGGCTTGCCCTTCTTTCTTTCAACCCTGTTCAGGTAGAGATCGCGTCCGTTGCCGCAGTACTTTCCTGCTATCTGATAAAGCGGTAGGCGAACATCATAAATAGGTTCGAGTGGGGGCTGATGCCAGTTCCACCCGCGCAATTCATCGACCACACCCTGTTCTCTAGACTTGGGGAGATAACCTTTGAGCAGCTTTTTCCTCTCATCATCAGTGAGAAAATACATCCCTTCACCCCAGATCGGCACAGTAGTTTTTAAATTCGCAGTCTGTACAGCGGCCTTTGGAACGAACATAACCGGGAATTCTTTCTCCGGCGATCACATTGCGCACAGCTGACAGCGTTTTCTTAACATGTACTCTCATCCCCGTTGTTATTTCGATGGGTAGAGCAGTTTTAGACGGAATCAGGTATAAAAAACCGCAGCGGACCGGTTTGCGATAAAGATCTTCCAGCAGCATGGCGTATGCAGCAAGTTGGTATTTCTGATGCAGTCCATACTTGCTGACGCTATGCTTAAATTCAACGGGATAGACCTGGCCGCCCGTGGTGGTGATTGCCATGTCCAGCAGTCCATGCAATCCAAGGCGCGCCGATTGTAAAAAGACCTGAAAATCGCGGCTGCCTTCCTGCAGACCATAGGCTCTCAAACCTCTTCGCTTTTCCAAACGGCTGATTTCAAAATGTTCCATTTTCCCATACTCCATTTTCCTTGTCACCCGGCGGGGTACAGGCAAAACATAGTAAAAATAGACGATCCGGGGGCAGTATATGTACTGCTTCAGATCGGAAACTCTTAAGGGCAGCATTCAACTGTTTCCTCCGCTGCTGTTTATAATCTCACGTTTCAAACGAATATCTTTATCACACACCGGGTACAGTTGAATATTACCCTCATACCGGCCCAGGGTGCGCCGCAGGCGCTGGTATAGTTCGTCACGGCGATTATGATTGATCCCACCGATGAAAGCGCTGTACTGAATTCGCTGCAGCCCGTAGTCTTTGCAGGCTACTGCGATTTTGTTCCTGATTCTGTCATCGGGGATATCGTAAATGACCAGCGTCTGCATTTACCAGCCCCCCACAAAAGGCCTGTACTTGCCCTCACCGCGTACAAAGGTGGCAAGGCTTCTGGCCTGGCGCTGAATAATGGTCGAAAGCCTGTGTTTTTTCCCCTCGTAGCTTTCAGTCGCTCCCAGGCGAGTCAGTACTCTCTCGGCCAGATCTTTCCTGGTTCCGGAAGAAAGCATGCCCTCCTTAAGTTCGACCTTGCAGCCCTTACTGAACATGGCGATAACTACCCTGTCTACAACGGGTTGTCGGAATTCCTCAATCAGATCCAGCACCAGCGAAGGCTTACCCGGCCTATCCACATGCATAAAGCCGGCAAAGGGTTCGAGCCCGGCCAGAATAGCTGCACTCCAGATCTGGGAGTAAAGAATTCCGTAACCGTAGTTGAGCATGGAATTGAAAGGATCTCCGGCCCCGCGGTGTTCCCGGCCGGGGAACTCAACTTTGCCCTCCAGGATTGCCCCCACCTGCTGCCAGTAAATTGCCGAAGCCCGTCCTTCAATAGAAAGAAATTGACCACGCACTTCATCGATCTTCTCTCCGGTGTAGCTGTCCAGCTCCTGCAGTATTCCGGCCATTTTTTGGGCAGCTTCCATTACTTGAGCATAAGTTTCTTTTTGAGCCTCCTTGCGGTACTTGGCAAAGTACTTTAGCGTGTTTACCTGGTTTCTAATTTTCCCTGAGACAAAAGCCCTGGCCAAGTCAATGCCGCGCCGGTCGAGGAAGGCCATCAACTGCTCCCGCCGCGTCTGAACCGTAGCCGTCAGTTGGGGTGAACTGATCTTGGCGTAAGGCTGCCCGGTGCCGGACAGAAAATTGATCTGCACCCCATGTTCCATGCACATGCGAATGACATCGCTGGAGAGCGAAGCCCCGCTGGTGGCAATGGTCACCTGCTTCAGGTCAAAAAAGGGAATCTCTCTTACCACCTTGCCGCTCTCCTTGACCACAAGGCGCTCGCTGGTCTTACCGATAAAGCTGCCGAAGTTGTTAATGATCAGGTTCATGACATCCACCCCTGATGTTGCTGACCGCTGTGCGGCAACGGCCTATTTGTTTAACCCTTCCAGCCAGGATAAAATCTCTTGCGCAAATCTAGGGAAAATTTCCAGGCCTTTTTTGAGATTTCCAAACACCTCACGGGGATCAATAGATAAGTATCTGTGAATTAAAATATTACGAAATCCGCCCAGACCCTTAATCTGCCTGTATAATTCTGCAGAAAGCACACCTTTGCTGCGCAAGGCTTCCAGGCTTTGCTCGTATGTTTCAGCATAATGGCCAAAATGCCCCGACAGGATATGATCAACAACATCGAAAATCACTGAAGCCGCTGCAATCAAGCCGCGTTCAACAATCCATCGTTTGCCGAGATCGCCAGTTATCGTTTCCCGGGTAATATCCCTGTATCTGCTTAATTCACGCAATATTTCATCCAGTTCTTTTAATCTGGCTGTGACGATTTCCTCTTTCAGGACCATTTGGCCATCCTCTCCTTAAGGTATTCGCTTTGTCGGCGGCGGAGCGGCGCGGTATCGCGATATTGATGCAGCGTGTCTAATTCAAATCCTTCATGAAACAGTTCGTCGGCGACATACAAAGTGCGGCCTGTTCTGATGATCTCAAAACGCAATAGCGGTGAAGCACTTTCCAAATCAATCAGGTCAATCCTTTCCGTGCCAAGCTTTTCGGCGAGCGCTTCTCTAAGCTGATAAACAGGCTTGCTGCCGCCAAGGATAGCCAAATCAATATCATTACCGGGCAACCCCTTCCCCAAGGAACCAAAAAGGTATACCAGCAATACCCCTTCTTCGCTAAAGAAAGGAATTAGTGTTTTAAGCTTTTGCTCGATGTCGTCAGGCAAAGGCTGCAGCCTTTGCCAACGCTCCTGATTAGCCATAAGATGCACCTCTTTTAAAGCGCAAAGAAACTTGCGCGATGGATAATCACTTCTAAAACATTTAGATATTATGCGCTCCCAGGCCGGTAAGCTATGCCTGCATTTGACAAGTTTTTTAGAACCGGTATGTCCCGGAACGCTTATCAGGAATGATATTGCTGGAACACCGTAATACACCAATCAGGCTTTCCAAAGCCTTCGAGCCAATGCTTCTCAAGACCCAGCAGCTTGCCAATATCGTGCAGTTCGGGAATCATCAAGCCCCCCTAGCCTGGCTAGTTTTAGTCCTTATTATGAAGCCGCTCTTTTGCAAGATGCCTGAAATAACTGTAATGCTTCCCTCCGCTCACGTAGCAATAGGGAAGTAGTGTCCGGGTAAGAACCCTGTATTTGCCCAGTGCAGAGGATTTGCCGCCGTAGGAATTAATCCTTTCAAAACCTTCCGGATCATCGATCAGCGCCTCACCAAAGTCGTCCAGGTAATTGGTGGCGGCATAGCCGCCATTGGCAATATCGGCCTTGTCTTCCGGGCAAGTATAACCCGGGGGAAGCGACCCCTCGTGAACCTGGGTGGAAATAAATTGCATGAAGGAACCGCGTTTGCCCAGGTAGTTGACACATGGCGCAAGGCGTGTTAACAGCAGGCAGTCTGTCTCAAACATGCCGGAGACATCAATTGCCACGGCCAGTTCACCTTTGTAATAACAGAATTCACGATAAGCAATGGTTGGAGTATAAGTGCCACCCGGTCCACCGCGCTCTTCCTGTTTGACCTTGATAAAGGTGTTCTGAACCAGGCAGTGTTCGGGTGGCCGGAAACGGATTCCCCTGGCTTTGATCAATTCGTAGACGCTATGGGCTTGTGCCAATGCTTCCGCAGCAGGGAAAAGGCGGAAACAGGCATCGATCAAGGCCAACTTTACTGCGTAAGGCGTCGGAACCAGAAGCGTTTTGCCGCCTTTGCTGGTTGCGTGGGTCATGCGCAGCGAGAATAGGCTGGTAGGCCGATAACTGGAAATCAGCCACTGCCCGGCGAAACCTTTATTTAACACCATTTTACTCACTCCAGGGTTCAACTGAATTGATGATCTTTTCCATGACCGAACTGAACTCGCCAAGCCCGCTAAATGCAGTAGACGCCAGATCGCCGCGATCGGAAACCGCGTTTAGGTTCTTTGTGATCAGCTTGATTTCATCCAGGTAGTCGGCTTTCAGGGCGCTCACCGTTGGCGGTGGCAAGACACCTGTCGAGGTGGCAACTACCCCGCTGAAATCAAGAATATGCGGAAGCTGCGTGTTGCGATGTGCGCCGCTGATTTTCACAAAGGTGTAGAGCACACTCTTGAGCAGGGCGCAGACACGATTTTTCCTTTCGCCCGGATCGAGGTCGTAATGTAGAGTGATGTCATTGCGCCCGACCCGATAAAGATCAACATTTAAAACCACGGCATACTGCCCGCTGGAAGCGGGGCGGTGAAAGATATTTTGGCCCAGGTTCTGTTCCGAACCGGACCCTGTGCCGCGGCCTTCCGGGACATATTTAGCATGCATATACGCTTCCGTGCGTGTGTTGTCAGGGCGACCGACAGCCCAACCAAATTCGATGCATGATTTCCTGGCCAGCGCTTTGGAGCCGGCCCAGCCGGTGAGCAGGATACCTTCACAGTCGTCGATCACGCAGGCCTGCAAAACCTGCTTAAGATTAAACGAGTCTATCCTTTTCTCATTTTTCGCCTGCTCGTAGTCCGCGCTGTTTTCCACTAAAGCGGCCAGCTCCTGATCCGCAGCAATCCGGTTGGCGTCAAACTGGGCACAGCCTGCGCAAAGGGGAAGGCCGGACTTTTTGGCCTCCAGGAAAAGGTGTTCAGCCTGGATATGCTTAAGCATATCACCCGAAATGGCATTAACCGTGCGCAGCTGCCCTTCCTCATCCACTATTTCCACCATTCGGGTCATCAGGGTATTACCTTCCGCACCCTCATTGTTCAGGGCATGCAAGTTCAAGGTGACCAACCCCGAAATTGCGAGAGAATGAAGTTTCATGAACTACGCCTCCTCTGTAATTGTTTCAGGTTCCTGTTCATCCGATACAGCCTTGGGGCCCCTGGCATAGCCGTAAGCCAACAACATCATCCCTATCAGCTCTGCGCCCTTTTGCTCAACTAACCCGATAACCTCGTCCAGGTCTACTGCATTCACTTTATGTTGCTTCCAGTCCCCAGAACTACCGCCCTTTTTCTTATCCAGATTCTCGCTCTCCCAGTTATACTGCTGGACAAAGTCTGACAGAGTCGCAATAAAGGCGGCATTACCCCCCTTGATTTTTTGCTTCCATCTCTGAGCCAGGCCGAAATGAACCTCCCGCGTGCGCCTGTCTTGCCTCTGGGCAGCAAGCGCGTAGATGGTAGCATTGCGAATTGCTTTGGCCACACTTTGGAAACCTTTAACTTCAATAATCCCTTGCATGTCGTACCCCCTTATCATAAGAATATCCAGGTTATCCATGGAGACGATCTTGACCCACTCGTCCCCTCCCATCCTTTTCATAACGTGCAAGGAAAAAAGGTGGCTGAATTCCAGATAATCTTTCAGCTCACCGCTGGCCAACCACTGCCTGAATTGCTGCAGAACAGGGATGTCATTCGAATGGCTTTCATTAAGAGAACGCAGGCATCCGGTAACCCCGTCAATAGCCTTGTAACCAATAAAAGAGTGAACCAGCTGAATAAAGTTATTCGCGTCCTCCTGGTCAACGATCCTGAACCACGAGGGCAACGCCGTAAAGGAATAGTTCATTAAAGCAGAAGATGTTCCAAGGCTTTTAAAAAAAGCCTGGTGCAAACCCCGGATCACATCGCGTGTCATTCTGCCGGCCAGAGCGATCGAGCCGCCCATGACGTCAGAACAATGTACCAGGTATTCCGCCAGTCTTAGCGGCGTCTCTACATCGAGGCGGATCGGTCCCCATAGGTTGAGGCGGCGCATCTCGTGATAAATCCTGCCCAACCCACCTGTCTTGATATCTCCCGGAGCAATCACAAATACCTTAAAGCCATCATCCGTTCGATAAGGAAGCATGGCCAGGTAAGCGCCGCGGTATTTAAGCCACTCTCTGAAAGGATCGACCACTTCGCCGGAAATGCTGGCGGGGGTAGTTGAATCGGGTTTGGCTCGGTGCACTCCCTTGCCCGAGATGGGGTTGAAAACCTGGCTGTTTGTTAGCACTGGAGCATCCACCTTGCCGCTTGCTGCAATGCCCAGGTTGGCGGCAAGCCAGTCCACTGCGCGCTGCCGATCAGCCTGCAGCCAACGATAGAGCTGTTTGTCCGACGACCAGCCCCGGCGCATGGAAGCCAAAAACAGGGCCAGCCTGTACTCCGGTACGGGGGGAGCCGGTTCGTCTTGCCCTTGATCCCGTAGCGTCCTTAATAGCTGCTCCCTTTTCTTACCTGCCGATTTAAAAAAATCCCTACGCCGCTGATCTTTTTCCCTTTCCGCTGCGTAATCCATGACCCTGCCTGTAGGTTTTACCCCATCTGCAGGCAGGTAGATAAAGGGGTAGCCCGGTTCTATAGCCGGCCAAGAAGTTGCCGCGGGCAGATCCGGGCCTTCCACCGTATAGCACTCATCCAGATCATGCAAACGGTATTGAGAACCGGTAATTTCTTCAAACAAGCTGGCCAGACCGATCGCCTCCAGAGTATCGGCATAGGTCAGGGTCCCTTTGGGCACTACGGATCGCATCGTTTTCCTCCTTCCGCGCTGCCCGCCTGATCGGCGAGACGCAGCTGTCTTACCACGAAAAAGTAGAGGGGCAGCCAGGACTGGTCCTCCTCCTTGGACGCCTGCAATAAAATACGGGCAAATTTACCTTTCGCACCGCAAATATTCGGAGCAGGCTCATCTAGCAGGGCATCCATATGGGACAAGCCCGCTTCATGAAGCAACTCGTTTACTACTGTGATAGCATCCGGGATAAGCTTAAATGACCTCAATTGGGACCCATGTCCGGAATGGTGACGGGCAATAGCCGTATAGATACAGGCAGCCAGCTCCGGTTTGCCGTCAAAATCACTGCTTAGGTGCTCACAAACGGCATAAGCTCCTTCCAAAGCGTGGTTGGGCCGCCTGGGAAGAGCACGTTGGGTTTCCCAGTCTCTAGCGGGATCATAATCAGTGTGAGCCAAGGGTTCAGACAAAACCGCACCGGGATCCTTACGCTTTTGCCACTCCTTGGCAATAGCCTGCCAACGAATAGTGAGCTTACCGACATCATGCAACAGAACAGCGTAAAGCACCGCCCTATCGATATCCTCAATACTCAGATCCAACCTGGCGGCCAGCAAGGCCACAGCATAGCGGTTCTGCCGCATAATTTGTCTATGATATTTTATAACCAAGCGAATATGGTCGGCAAATGTTTCCCTTCGGTAACTGTAACCGGAAAAACGCTGCTGCCTGCTGTATGTAATGGGGCTTTCCCGGCCTGTTTCTCCAAGCTGAAGACCATATTTGCCGCAGTAGCGCGCAAAGGCCGGATTTAAAGCAACCAGCCAAGCCGTAGACGGCAGTTTTTGATCTATCTCTTGCCATTTAAACCTGTAAACTCGCGTTTCTTCGCCATCACCGGCCTCATCGATTACCGGCACCTTGGCCACCCATTGCCCATCTGCAGCAGATGAAACTTCGGTGAGAAAATAGCGCAGGGTTCCCGGCGGTACTGAAAGCATTTCTGGTGTAACGCCAGACCTGTCGAAATGTATTTTTTCGGGAAACGTAGTCAGAAGTACACTGATGCTGTTAATGTCCCTGATCAGCTCATCACGCGCACCCTCAAGCAAACCGTCCATGGAAAAGTTGACTCTGTTCCTGCGATATGACAGATTATCGTATTGAGACAAAACCATTTCTTCATGTTTGCCTAAAATCCGGTTTACCACCTCCCTTTCCTGTTCATAAGCAAAGACATCCCCCTGCCGTGCAGATAGAAAGGCCGCTGTCTCATCCATAGCGATTTTATAAGGGCTATCGCTCTCAACAGAATAAATATCAACTGTTCCCCTACCGCCATATCTTGCACAGCGCCCCGCCCGCTGGATCAAACTGTTAATCGGAGCCAGTTCGCTATGCAAACGATCAACGGAAAAGTCCATTCCGGCTTCTACAACCTGCGTGCTGACAAGTATAAATTTATTATTTCGAAAACGGCTTTCCTTTCCCAAACGTTCGTTAATAAGTTTTTCCTTCTCAATCCGATCCTCCGAAAAAAACCTGGAATGGAGCAGGATGGCCTTTACGGTTGATTGGCACTGCCTGAGCAAATCCTCTATTTGCCGATAGATCTGCTGCGCCCGGCTAACAGTATTGGTCAAAACCAGCGTGCATCCTTCATGATTATTGGTAAGAACATCCTCTGCTGTTATCGGTTCATCATGGTATCGCCAAACCCTCGTCGTAGGTTCATCTTTTTGCCCTTCAACAGCCCTGATTTCAGGAGCGCTTAAATCAACAAGCACAGTGTTTTGAAGGCGTTTTCCAAGAAAGGAAATCGCATTGTCAGTGAGGGTAGCCGTCATCAGAACAAAACGAGATAACCCGTTCAGCCTATCCAGCATCTCCAGGGCTGTACCCATGGAACGGGCAGGGTCAAGAAGATGAAATTCATCAAAAACAATCAGGCTGCCTAGTAAGGCTCCTGCATTTATATTAGCCAACTGACGTGGTAAAGAGACGGGACAGAGCAGGTACGACGAAAGCAACTGGTCAATAGTTGTAAATACAATGTCTCCCTGGAAAAAGGGATCATCTTGCTGTTCACCGGTCTGAATTTTTACTGCGATGTCGCCAAACTCTTTTGCATTTTTTTCGCAAGCGTCTGCCGTAGATTGATAAAGCTGCGAGGCCAGGGAGCGTAACGGCAGTGCATAAAGTACTTTGTCTACAAAAGGCAAATCAAATCTACGTGCGTACAGGTAAGGCAGCAACGCAGCCCAGGTTTTCCCCGCACCAGTCGGAGCCCGCAATATTACATTTTTACCTGAGCATAATAAGTATTCGGCCACTTTTTCCTGGTATGAATATAAGGACGCTTTCTCATTGCCTAGCAGTTTCCTGAAAACATGATTTATTTTCAAGTGATCTATTTCGTTTACTAACAGGTCCAAACACCTCCCCACCCAAGCGTAAAATAATTTCTAATTACTGTCTCCATGGTTATATTACGCATATCCGGTCTTCTTCCACTTTCCAAAGCCTCCCTCGTAACTCATGTTGCTCAAGCAATTGGTAATTCCGCATCAAGAGATTTATGATCTTGTTCTTGCCCATATTTTCTGCTTGCAAGATAACAATCCCAAAACGCTTCTGCAAAGGATATAGCCTGGCATCAAAAAAACCTATGTCCAGAGTAATTAATGTCTCTATTTTAGAAACGCAGGCTTCAGTCAGTTCATTGTCGGCACAACCACTCTTCCCCTGTGAGAGCACTGTCTCTACAGTAAAACCTCGCGAGGACAACAGTGCAGCAACCTCAAGCGGTACGTTTTCATCAATTTTGAAGCCCATACTTCTATTCACCCTCATGAATAATGGTAATGCACCTTTTCTCCTTGGCAATTAAAGCCGCATACTTCAAGGCTGCTTGTATGTCTTCCGTCTGCAACGAAGGATAACTGTTTAGGATATCGACTCCGCACAGCCCTTCCGCCAAATTGTCGAGGATAACGGAAACAGGGATCCTTGTGCCTTTAATACAAACCTTACCATGACAAATATTTGGATCAATAGAGATTCTTCGAAGTATGCTCATTTGTATGTATTCCTCCGGTATTATTTTTAGTACTAACTATACATAAAGCTACTATGGATTGCATCCCTATTACTTCTATAAGTTTAAACCTTGCTTCCATCTTTGTCAAATAAAAAAAGTCACTCACAGGGCAAATAGTTACTAATAACACATAAGGTAACTACTTTCAGTCCCTTATTCTAAGAGTGACTGATATAATTGTATTTTTGCTTTTTATATCTGTCAACCTTCTAGAGTAAGGGGCTCTTCCCTTTTTGTTGTCTAATGCCATCTACTGCTGTTTTTCTAATGTTAACAAGCCGGTACTTGCCCAGACCGAATACGGTATTTTTCCCTACATGGACATGTTCGCCGAGGGCCAGCCAGGGGAGAAACTCCTCCAGGTTGCCCTCATAAACGGCTGTGCCGATCAGGCCGCCCATGTTGATGCGCTGGTTTTGCCTGCGGGAAAAGCGCTCAAAGCTGTGCCAACGGGTTTTGTTTTCCACCATGGCGATCCGGCGGGATCTTTCGGCCAGTCCGGCATAATCAGCCTCCAGGGAATGGTTGTGGTGAAAATAAGACAGGGCGGAGATACGCCGCATGGCCTGGCGAAAAAGGATATGAAACTCGGGCACTTCTGCCTGTTTGCCGCCGTCCACCAGCCTCATGGGTGTTTCAAATTCCACTTCAAGGCGATTACACTGCTGCGGTGCGTTTACGATCAAATCGGCGCCCAAATAGGACAGATCTATGGAGCGCACTGTATTGGTCGCACGGGTATACAGCAGCTCCTCTTCTTCCAGTCCAGCGGCTGTCACCTCCTCAAGGAGGAAGGGGCGGCGGCCGCGGCCCAACCCTGCCTGGCCCATCTCCCTGAAAACAACAACAAAATAAGGCAAATAATATATGGCGCGGCCGATAAGCACCAGGTTAAAATCAAGCCTTTCGCCAGGTGAGTAGGCTGTTTTTGTCTCAGCGGGCGGTTCCAGGGCAAAAGGACGAGGAATGCTTTCGTAATTGCTGAGCGCCTGCGCATCGGGCGGCGGTGAAGTTTCAAAGATATACGCGTAGGGGCATTTCTCCTTGAGCAGGCAATGCAAGCATTCACGCTCACGCAAGGCGCAGACTACGCGGCGAAAGACCAAGCCGAAGCCGCCCCGGAAAACAGCACCTTTGTAAGGCGGCAGCAAAAGACCTTGCGGTCCGGCGGAAATAGTAATACGATAGCGAGCCAGCCTGAAAAATTCGAACATGGGCTCTCCTTTATAAGGGTAATTTTGATTATATCAAAGCCAGTGTGACATCTATGGTCACACATGAGCAGCAGGGTTACTTTTCTTTTGTGATAGCGCTAAAAGACAACCCTTTAGGGTCGTTACCCCCCTTCCTCTCCTTCCCAAGGGGCAAGCACAATTATTCCCCCAGGATTGCTTACTGAGCCCACCAACCTTCCTCATTGATCAAAAAGGTACCTCCCCTTTCCAAAACAGAGCCGGGAGCCCAGCAGATTTGCCCCTTCGTCAGGTTTCTTCCAAAACTGTCGCTGGTGGTGGTTTTACGCCCGACCAGGGGCTCGAGAGCACCCCGCACCTCAAGGTTACAAGTTACAGTATGAGCAAGCAAGGCGGTGATCGGCGTTATTTTGAATCCAGGTCGGTGGCCTTCAAGTGCAAGTTCGTATTCTTTGAGATAGCCGGGAAGCACATTAATTTTTCTGAGGCCGTCCAGCTGTAAATGTCCAAAACCATACCGCCGCTCCCCGCCGACATGAAGATCATTTAGCCATTGCTCCCATGTATCTATGTTTAATTCAGGCCAGGCGGGTTCGCTCAGAAAAACCAGACCTCTGACCAGCGTGCGCAGGCCCTGGCCGCCTCCATCAATCCGGTATGGTGAGAGGTACTCCACCTCATGCAAGCTGCCCATCTCCGCCGTGGTTGACCCCGGCTCCAACGCAGTGGTAACATGAGCGTCAAGATAGGCCCGTTCAAATTCAGCCGGGGTCATACTGATACTGCCATAGCGCAAGCCGCTTTCTTTATAGTGGGGGTAAAGCAAGTTGTCCTTTTCATAAACATAGAAGTAGCTGAAAGCGGTGGATTGCTTAAGCCAGTCGCCGATCTTACGGTAGTCCCCTTTTTGTGCATCCGAAACGTTGAACCCCTTTCTTGTTAGCCGCTCGGTCACGGCACCCCACAGGTTGCGCCCCGGTATATAGCAACGGGTACGCTGCACGCTGCCCACCTTGTGATAGCCAATATGCAAGGGGCTGCGTAGTTCATAGGTCAGTTGAAGACATCGCCACTTCATGATGTCCCCTCCGGCGCCTTGGCGTGATAGCGCGCATAGATGAGTGCTTGTTCCAGAAGGCGTTTGGTCAGCAGCAGGTTATCCAAATCATCAGCCAAACCACAGGTTTCCCCATCATTGCTGCCGCGCACAGCTTCGAGAGGATCAGAATTTAAGTGAAAAGCCGGAATTTGCACATCCCTAAGCAGCTTAGCAGCTAGTCTCTTAATTGCTTCGGCTCCTTCCTTCTCTTTTTTGCCCCGCGAAGCCAGGTAGAGGAAGAATGCATATACGCCGTTCTCCTGTAACACGCCCAGTGATTTGGTAATGAGGGTTTCCGCATTGCGGCTTTTAGGGTCTTGATCCATTTTCCCTTTAGCTTGCTCTGCCATCTGCCAGCCGTATTGAGCACAACAGCGATCAAGCTTTTGCATGTTCAGGCTGCACCCCCTTATAATTAAAAAGCTCACTGCCGATGATGCGCAACCGCCCCATACCGCGTGTGTTCATACCGCCAATACCTAATAGTTCGAAT
Source organism: uncultured Syntrophomonadaceae bacterium (assembly GCA_964441025.1). Lineage (GTDB taxonomy): Bacteria > Bacillota > Dethiobacteria > DTU022 > DTU022 > JAAZIN01. The sequence continues at coordinate 46,053 of CAYTXG010000001.1, read as the reverse complement.
AGGGCCAACCCATCCCGGACAGTTTCTTCAATCCTTTCCCTGACTCCGCCCAGCGGTGCCTGACTGCCGAGCCGAAAGGACGCAGGATTGCTGACCACCACATCAAAGGCAAGCACAGTGCTACGCGGCAGCGCTTCATAAGTAAAGAGTGCACCCTCCGCTGCCGCGCCGGTAGCCGGATCAATACTCACCGATGTGCGGACTTCTAGATTGTCATTGACAATCTGGCTGAATAGTTTATTCGAAACCAGGACCGCCCGGTCCAACAGATCACCAGTTGCGTCAAGCACAGCAGAAAGCCTACCCCTGAGCTCGAAGTTGTTTTCCACCTTCAGCATTAACCAGCCAAGATTAAGTTTGTCCCCTGCGCCCAACTTGCCTGACGCATAGACCTGATCGCCTGCCGGCGCCGGAATATCCGCCAAATCGCGTAGGATATCCGGGCAGGTCACCCAAACCGGGCCCACCAAGGAATGGACGGGGAAAAGAACCAGCCTGGCATCGGAAAACTGCGCCAAACCCTGGAAATTGCTATTACCTTTAACAAAACCAAAGGTCACACAGATCGGGCAATTCTTGTCGCCGCAATGGCCTTCCGCCCCCGTTCCTTGATCCGGTTGTCCCTGACCGGCACAGTGTGGCCATTTTTCTGATTGACGCATGGCGGCGTATGTCCGGCAAGCTCCTGAAATGCTGGTGCCGGGTATCTTGGGCAAGTTTGTACCCGGTTCGCGGACGATACTCATATCCACCCGCCCCAGGTGGTACCCCCCGGTGCCGACATGAATTGGATCCAGGGCCAGGGCATAATATCTCTCTGAATGATACAAATCAGTCATCTCGCGCCTCCTTTTTGATCCGTTGTTTAAGGATATGGAGATAAATTTCCAGGCAGCGCTGGAAGCTGCCGTCGAGCACCTCTTCGATCTTTATATCAGTGATCCGCTCTCGCTGGAATGTGGTTTTCACCAGCCGCTGAAAGGGATCCCGGTTTTCATTATGCTCCGCAACCTGCTCATTGTCCGGGCCCCACAAGCGCAGCTTGTCCTCAAAAAGCGCCTGGATACCCCTCAGTCTGGTGTCAGTCATCTCCGGCATTTCTTTCAGTTTATTCCACATCTCCATTAATCCCGGCAGTTCATCCATGAGCAACATCTCTTGGTGCGGATCAAAGCGGAACCTCTGTGAGGTCTTTTCGAGGAAAGTGTAGGCAAAGCGGGAAGGCCGCAGGAAAACCCTGTCGCCGCAGCGCAAATCTGCAGCATGGACCCACAGTTCTTCATTATCGCTTTCCTCTACCCCACTATCTCCATCCCCGTTACTGACTTCTACTTCCCTTACCTTTTTAAAACAGAATTTGCGGCTGCTTGTTGCATTGTGAACCAGTCTAAAGTAGGGGTACCAGATATCTTCGGTGGCACCATCGCCCATTTTAATAGGAATGTCATAAGCTATGGTCTGCCCATTTCGGGCAAGGTGCAATTTTAGGATTTGCTGATCTGCAGTAATATTTTTGCATTGAACAACCCATGCTTCATCTTCGGGGTTCCATCCGTCCAGCATCCGCCGGCCCGTATCGATCGCCGCCGGCAACGGTAATTTACGCTGAAAGAAGACACTGCCCAAAAAGAGGGGCAGGCGGTTTTGGACTTTGCCAAAGTGGAGCATGTACGCCTCCCGAATTCTTTTGGCGATCTCCAGCGCATCGGCAGCGGGAACGAGCGCCAGAAATTGATCGGGAGAAGTTAGGAGAGGCAAGAAGGGCTTATATGCAGTCATTCCCCCATCCGGCTGATGAACTTTTTGTGCTGTGAATGTAAATGTTTTGCGGGGGCGATCCGGATCGCCTACAGTGATTTTTTGCCCCTCCCGCAGTTCGCCGGCAAGCTGCAGATTGCTGATGGTGACAAAGCATTCAAGGGCGGACAACCAGAGCAGGCTAATGGGCTTACCGCCCACCAGGCCATCATGAGCCACATTTTCCTTCCAGCTGCTTTTTGTATCAGGGAAAATCAGCCGGCGGTGGCTGCGCAGATGCGCCTGCTCTGTATCATTGCCGTACTCATACCCCCCAAGAATCCCATTTTCAACCGTTTCCGCCCAAAATCGCAGGCAGGTTTCCCAGACGCGGCGCAGGCGTGCAGGGGAAGGGTTTTTAGACCTGCAGGCCCCGGTATTGTCCGGCACGGCTCTAACCAGCATGGTCTGCACCATTTCACCCGAAAGCCAGTCATCAAGCCCGAATTTGCCTACGAGCAGCGCTACCCGCCCGTTGTGATCGGCGATCTCATCCATCCAGATGGTGTGCCCAGGGTTCTCCTGCCAATTCAGGATACGAGATCTGCGGCGCTCGAGACAGTCGGAGCAACCCTTCTCCCGCCCTTCTCCCATCGGACGCAAGCGGCAAATAGGGCAGATCTCCCGTTCTTTTCCTTCCTGCTGTCCGGTCCATAGTTCCTGCCAGTACGGGCTATAGTTTTGCGAATCAAAGGGCTGCGCCAAGGCTTGCCGGGCTTCACCGTGCGATTTGGCCAGGATGCCCTTGAGCTGTTCTACAGCAGTTGCCCCATCACCCTCGGTTATTGCAATGCGTGGGGCTAGTTCTTGATCCACTGCTGTCACACAATTCTTTATCAACCTTTCAAATTCAGCCGGAAGCGAAATATCTGGGAAGGTAAAGTAGATCCCGGTCGTATCACGGTAGACCTCGTTGCCAAGGGGGTACTCCACCTCAAGAAGCTGTTTGACCCGTTCACAGGCGTCATCTACAATTTTTTGGTAGCCCAGCAAATCGGCAATCTTGATCGCCCTGGCGTAAAGACCGAGCATATCGAAATTGATGCGCAGGATGCGCCAGCAGAGATGATCAGGTTCGGGCTTAACCCCTAATAGTCCCCCCGCTAGGGCAGACTTATATAAAGCTGCCACGGCATCAGACCAATTAGTAAGCGTAACCTCATTCACAGGATGTCGGGTATCCCCTAGCGCATAGTCGAATACCCTCCCAACTTTAAGAGCAAACAAATCCCTTTTAGTTAGCTCAGAAAAAGGTAGACTATGAAGACGTCTTGTTAGCCCACTAATTGCTTCACCCTCAAAACCATACGCACTACTCGATCGGGTGTTATTCTTCAGTTGTTTCGTTGCTTTATCTTCATCGCCTAGTTCTTTTTCCACGTGAGCAACAGAATGGCAACGACCTAGTACCCGAACAATCCATGGAATACTTTGTTTTTTTATTGCTCTCGGCATACCCTTTTCCATAAGATCCCTGAACAAAACGCTGTCCCCAAATAAGTTAATACAAGGTAAATCAGGAGGTAATAGCTGGGACTGGGCAGTCTTGCTTCTATAAGTGTAACCATTAGGCTTGTCAGAGGCTTGGTTTATGATATGTTCATCCGTACATTTGCCCATATCGTGCAGCAGTGCCGCCATTTCTGCCAGGAGCAAATCCCTTTGTTTACTTTTGAGTTCTTCCAGATTAATGGGGTTGCTCATTTTCCACCTCCTGACTGCAGCAAGGCTTTTGCCGCTTCTTTAGCTATTTCATCGAACTCAGTAAAGGAGCTGAAACCGCACTCAAACCGTTGGGCCCCCCCCAGGTGGACCTGTAATGCTCCATCTTCAATTTTTTCCTCCGCCAACCCATACCCGCTGCTGCGCTTAGCAGAAAAGCCGTAATCACAAAACATGAATCTAAGAGCAGCAATCAATAACTGTAAGTCCGAAGCAATTTCTCTTGCCAAGTTCCCGCTCTTTTCAATAAGGTCGGTTGGGACATACAATATTGTAAATGTCCCACATGTGTTACGAGGTACACTTTCAAATAAAATAGGGTTTTTCCCAACGCGACGTTTTCGATCATGCGGATTGATGATCTCCAACCCCGTCGTGGTAAAAAAAGTAGGGTAAAAATACAACCTTCCAGAACGGCAATGATCATCGCTCGCCTCGCCAAAAAGGCGCTTTATTTGCAGATCATCTTTTTTGTCATACCCTAATTGCCATAAGGCGCTGCAAAGGATACCTTTCCAATGGGTTGCCCGAATCACAGGTAAACGGTAAATCTTATCGCGTGGAATCGGGTTATCAATGATGTAAAATAGATTGTCCCCTCTAGAGATGTAAGGCTGTGCCAACGTAAAAGTTAACCGCAACCAAAACGAGTATGAGGGCAACAATCCTATTTCCACTTTCGGTTCGGAAATCGCCCGCCAAATCTCGCCGGTAGGTTCGGAAATTGATACCCTGCGAGCTACCCCAGCCCAATTTGCCCGCAATGTATCAGCTTCTATCTTTTTATCTTCTACGATCAATCGATGGTATCTCACCGCCAATTGATCTGCATTTTGGTAACCTGTACTTTCGTTATCGAGAAAGACACAGTAGTCTATTGTCATTTTAGCCCCACCTTTGGAATAGCATTATCAAGATTAATAGCAATAGGACTCTCTCCCAGCACATATCGGACATAGTTATTACATAAGTTCCGCAATTCTTCTGGGTTTTGCAGCCTGTCTTTCAGTTCAGGCGACCAAAACGCCCAGATTCGTAAGGTATAATGATTGTCATCCTTTATTCTATAAGGCATCCCGAAAAAGACTTTGCCTGCCGTACGTAGGTTTTCGTTTATTTTTTTTACAGTGTGCCCGCCCCATTGAGAACGAGGCCCCATGAGCAAATCAAGCTCACCCAGTTTATCTTCACTATCAGATTCCTTCCATCCCTCTTGTTTCAACCATCGACGCATACCCCATTTCCCACTGCCTTTGTAGCGTAAATCAAAGGCACAAGGAAGGTAATCCTTGGTATTGTTAGATCCTTTTTTAATAATACTGTCTAGCGATTGTTTTGGAATTTTATACTCCATACTTACCAGGTTGCTGATGTTAAATACAGCGTCTACGGGCGGACCACTGGAACGTAAGACGCCCAAGCCCAATTTGATACTTAGCTCTTCGATGCCTTCGGAAATGCCTACCTCCATTTTAGGAGGCAATCCTATGGTTACTTGACCGAAACCATACTGTGTACGAGCGCCTATTCCGCCTAGATTAGCCGCCAATTGCAAAGCCAAAGCGAATTGCCTTACTGCATAATCCTCGTACTGTCTACGTGTTGTTAAGACAAATTCCAAATTGCCGTAGGGTACATGTCCAACACCGTGAAAAACTTTTTCCAACCAGATTCGGTTCATTGCCAGTGCGGATAAGAATTCCAACTTAGTGGTCGGTATGACTACGGCCCGCAATTGAAATAAGCGCGCCCATCCTGTAGTGCCAAATAGAAAACAAGCGGGACAAACTGTCTTTAATCCTTTGCTGATCGCATCTGCAGAAGAAAGCCCTTTCTTAATTGCCTTTTCATACGCCCTAGTATCAAAATAACAACGTGCCCCCGGATCCTCTGACGTTGGATCACAAACGTAGCTTTTTGGCATACTTCGGAGCAGAGCTTCATACCACCAGCGTAACGAACCGATCAGGCCCGTTTCGTGCAGGCGATCGCAGGTTTGATCAACCCCTCCCGTCCACAGGGGTGTCAATGCTTTTAGGGAGAAACTAACTTCACTCATATCTTCCCTCCTCGCGAATATATTTACGTTCCATTGCTCCATGGTCCATTGTTCCGTATCGATTGGAAATGGATCCAGGGAACCTGTGTCCGAGTCACGATTGCCTTCTTCTCAAATGAGCCGGTAACTTAAGTGTAACAAACCCGGTGTGACATATACGGTCATACATAGACTGGAAGTTGTAATTTTCTTGAACTTCTAAAGGTAATTTTGCCTGACTTTTTCCAGTTCCTCTTCAATTTCCTTTACCAGGGCCGGTGGGGCCAGGGCCCTGGCCTCGCTGCCGAAGCTGAGGATCCAGCTTTTAACCTGGGCGAGACCGCTGGTGGTCATGGTCAGGATTATGGAGCTGTCGGGCTGCTCCGTCAGCTGCTGGGTAGGGTGCCACTGCTTCTCCCTGATCCAGCGGGCCTGGTGCGGACAGAACCATACTTTTACTTCAAGCGCTTTGTCTTCCCTGTAAAGCTGAAAGGAATCACGCATGAACTGCTCAATGTCAAAGTCACCGCGTATTTGAAAATCCTGTCCTGTGCAAGTAATGCCGCTGATCCGATCAAGGGCGAAAAAACGGTAGCCGCCGCGCAGGTGGCAAAAGGCGATAAGGTACCATGCGCCCTGGTAATAACGGAGATAATAGGGATCAACCAGGCGTTCGAGCAGCTCATCCCTGGCGATCGCATAGTGAGTGATCTTGAGGGATTTTTTTTGCCGCATCGCTGCGCCGATAGCGGCAAAGTTACCGGCTACCGCTTCGTCCAGACCGCGCAAGGGCTCCAGGTCAAAGGTAATCTGGTCGGCAATCCCAAAATCAAGGGGTAATGCATCCTGAAGCAGGGCGCATATTTTCCCGAAGGCGCTGGCAATATGTTTCTCGTAAGGCATGCCCCGGCATTTGAGCAGAAGATTATGCCCCAGGCAAAGAGAGAGCAGTTCGCCCTCATTCAGATTCAATAGGTCGATGGAGTAGTCATTTTCTCTATAGAAGAAGCCGCGCTTCCTGGGGCAGTATTCAAGGGGGGCGCTCAGGCTGTCACGCATGTAGTCCAGATCGCGCAGTATTGTCCGGCGGTGGACGCCCAGATCGGTAGACAACCGGGTTGTGTTGGGGTAACTCCCGGACTTGACTGTCCGGTGAATAATTGCGCAACGGTAAAGTTGGGGCCTCCCCGGCGCTAGAAGAATTTTAGACATTGCCTTTCCTTTTCTCCCGAGCTTTCGATACAGAAGATCCTGCGCCGCCGTGGGTCAATATTTCAGGTTCCTCATTATTCCTAATTGTTCCACATCTGTACTGCAATTCCCTCTATTCTGAACCAGAAAGCTTTATCGCAGACGGGAGATCTGGGAAGTAGATAAAAAAATTGGCGGCTGGGATGTGTTTTCCGCAAAAGCCGCCAATGTTTATTTTAGCTGATCCCCTGCCGGGGGCATTCAGTGAAGTCCGGAGCAGGGCAATAAAGCCCTCAAGCTTTTATGTTTACTGGAGGTATTTTTCGCCGCCTTCGCTGTGGACGCGGGGGTGAAGGGCCGAGTTAAGGGCTCCGGAGATGATGTAGGCCATGTCATCGATGAAGGTGTCGGTATCTTTCGGTGTCACCATCAGGCGGCCGCCGGCGTAGGGCTCAAGCACCTCGGTGATAAGGATGCGGCGCTGTTCCCAGTTGAAGTCTTTCATCACATTGTCCAGGGCGTAACCCCGGGCATCCTTTTTAAAACGGTGGGCCAGGGCGTCAAAGGCATCGCTGACGATGGTGGATGAATCCACCACGGTGGGAACGCCGATGGCAACAACAGGGACCCCCATTGTTTGGCTGTTGATACCCAGGCGGTTGTTGCCCACCCCCGAACCGGGATTGATCCCCGAATCAGCCACCTGGATGGTGGTATGAAGCCGCTCCAGGCGGCGGGCGGCCAGGGCATCAATTACTATCAGCATGCTGGGCTTGACCCTGTTCGCAAGGGCGGCAATGATCTCCCCTGTTTCGATGCCGGTGGTACCGAGGACTCCTGGCGATATGGCGCAAACAGCACGGAAACCCTCGCCCAGAATCCTTTCCCCCATGGAGATGGCGTGGCGCGTAACCAAAAGGTCTTCGATCACCTTGGGGCCCAGGGAGTCCGGGGTCACATTCCAGTTACCCAGGCCCACCACCAGGACGGCATGGTCCAGGTTGGAGGGAAGCTCCAGGAAGTCGACGAGCTCACGGGCGAGAACTTCTGAGAGGCGATCTTGAAGCGCAGTGTCTTTGCGCCGCAGCCCGGGGACTTCGAAGGTCAGATAGCGGCCCTTGCTTTTACCCAGCTGCCGGGAGGCTTCATCGCTCTCCACCTGAAGACGGCTGATGGTGATACCCTCTTCCTGAAGCTCCTCCGAGGTTACACCGGGAACCTCTGCTGCAGTTTGATCCCGGACAATCTCCTGTGCTTCCAGCGCCAGGTCTGTTCTGATATTGTAGAGCGGCACAAATCCCGCCCCGTATTCCTGCTCTGAGGACATCGCTTATCTCCTTTGGACTATCGCAGCTCAGTTGGGACAAAAAGGTCGACAATGCCGATGATCACCGCAGCAAGCGCCGCCCCGAGAAAGGAAACGGTCATGGCCGGAACGATAAACTGGGCCACGTAAATAACTACCGTGGCGGTAATAAAGCCGACCAGTCCGCGGTTCTGCGGTGATATCTTGCGCCCGAAAAGGCTTTCTACAATAAAACCGAGCAGGGCGATCACTACCGCTGCAATGAGCGCATGCACAAAGGTAAGCGTGGCAAATCCCGGCAGGAGCCAGCTGACCAACATCAACACTACCGCAGATACAATGAGACGAACGATCAAACCGAGCATTTGAAATCCTCCTTTTAAATGGATTCCTGCATGCAGCCGGGAGGGTTCGGGGCTGCAAATTTAGCATAACCAATAATTTTTTTCTCTATGCACAGGAGTTTCGCTGTCCTTGCATTTCGGTACAATAGATGGTAATATTTCTATGTTTGATAGATAGAAAGGAGGCAGCCTGTATTGCCTGTTACCAAATCAGCAAAAAAAAGAATGAGGCAGACAGTCACAAGAACCGCCCGCAACCGCCGCGTGAAGAGCACGGTCAAGACCGCCATGCGCCGCTTTGAAGAGGCGATCCAGGGTGGCGACCTGGAACTGGCCAGAACCAGACTGATTGCCGCTGTCCGCCGGATTGATCAGGCGGCGGCCAGGGGTGTCCTTCACAAGAATAATGCCGCCCGTAAAAAATCCCGGCTGACCCGCTTGCTCAACCAAAGTGCAGCCGGCTAAGCTCCCGCTACTGCATTATATTGTGCTTTCTTGAGGAGTATGCCGTTCAATATCCCTTCAGATGAAGGCTTTTTCAATTCTGTCCCGCCGCCCTTGAAAGGGGTCCGGGAACAGAACATACAAGGCATGGGTACAGTCCTGAAAATACAGGCCTGTCCCCATGCCGGTCAGCCTTGATCCCCTGAAGTAAGCAGGGGTAATTTGCCGGCCCCAACCTGCATCCTAACGGATCGCGTATTCAGTAATATGAGAGAAAAACCTGGGTGGCAATGATCAGGGATCCCCTGCGGACTACGCCTACAGCCACTGCCTGGAACCCGGCATCATACAGGTAGGCAGTCTCCTCGGCAGTGATGAGCCGGTAAAGCTCATCAGCTGTGGGAAAGGGGTAGTCCCAAAGGGTGAAGGTGTACATGCCCGCTTTTTCCAGTCTAATTTCCGGGGACCTTCGCTCAAGCTCCGCCTTCAGCTGCTCAAGGGAGTGCTCTTCACCGGCGCAGGCTTTTTCGGCCGCCGCGGCGGCGCTCTGTCTGACTGCCGCCAGCAGCCTTGCCTCCTCAGCAATGGGGGCCAGCCCCGCTGAAACCCGCGTTTCATTCATCAGCGTAAAAAGGCGCGCTTCATATTCCGGCAGGCTGGCAGGGCTCGCCAAAGCCGCTTCCAGGCGCTGCATCTCTTTTTCGCGCGACTCTTTGTAGGAGGGGTCGCGGTGCAACCGGTCCAGCTCTTCCGGCGATGTAAGGTAAAGGCGGGAGGGCCTGGGAACGAAGATCCCTTTTTCTTCATTTACAAAGCCCGAGCCCCAGGTCGTATCCAGGCTGTAACAGGTATCCCCGATGCAGGCCCGGTTCCAGGCATGGCGCTCCGTCCTGCCCGGTGAGGGGTAGACATCGCCCTTTTCGTACGTTGCCCTGATCCCCACAGCCTTGAGCAGCGCCCTGGTCAGCTCGGCGTAATCATGGCAGACCCCTTTTCGTTTTTCAAGAAGATACTGGGCCCCCGACCCGTAGGCCTCCATATTCGCAGCCTTCTCCACATCATAGGAGATGTTGGCTGTAACCCAATCATAGATGGCGCATAGTTTCTCGTAGTCGTTTGAACTTTCGGCAGTAATCCGGCAGGCCAGGCTTTTCAGATCCGCCCCCGGCATCGGCTCCGGGTCATCTTCCAGGGCATTGCCGCCGGAGGGGAGGTGCTCTTCGTCCAGATCAATTTCTGTCGTCCACGCCTCACCTGCCCTGCCTGTGAAAAGGTTAAAAAATGCCGCCGGCAGATCACGCTGAAAAGCCAGCAGCGCGGCTGTAACAAGAACGGTAATTAATAAAATCCAGCCCAGTCGTTTCACATGTTCCTCCAGATATTTGTTCTACAGGAAGGCTTTGCAGCCGCCCTTTCCCAACAAAACAGATTTGCCCGTACACTGTTTGTTTTTAATTTCTCCCCTGACCCCGGATTGTCCTGTAACAGCAAAGCACACTTTCATGCCCCACATCGCCGCCCCATGCGGGGCGGCAGATCCCGCACTCCGGAGACAGGCCCTTCTCGCCCGGGAGGAAAAGGCTAGCGGCGCGGCGTCAAGCGATGAACCCCGGCGATGGCCAGCTCCAGGGCCTGCCCGGGAACCACCCGGCCGGTCTTGATCCGGTAGTCCAGTCCCTGTAAAAATATGATGATCTCCTCCAGGGACTCACGGCTGAAAGAAGCCGATTGGCCGTAAAGTTTGCGGGCCTCGAAGGGCTTAACCCCCAGCGCTCCCGGATGCTGTGCCGGAGGGACCTTCTCCTCCCGCAGGGAGCGTGCACCCAGCAGCAGCCGGAAATGGCGCACCAGCATGAAGAAGATGCGCAGCGGCTCTTCACGTTTTCCGGCTAGCACGGTAAGAAGCTGCTGTGCCCTATGGATATTGCCTTTGCTGAGCGCATCGGTAAGGGTAAAGACATTGCCCCAGGCATCGCCGGAGAAAAGCAGCTCGACGACTCCGGAAGTGATCGTTGTTTCCCCCTCTTCCAGGTAAGTGCAGTACTTGTCGAGTTCATTGGAGAGAGTATGCAGATCATTTTCCCCGCTCCAGAGAAGCCGCTGCAGGGCGGCGGGCTCGATTTTTTTATCCTGCCGGGCCAGCCGCTCCCGGATCCAGCGGGAGAGATCGCCTTCCCTCAAGGGAGCACAGTCAACGGCTGTCCCTTTTTTTTCGAGTATTTTGAAAACCCGCCTGCGTCGGTCAACAGCCGCCGCCCGGAAAAGAATAATCCGTTCAGGAATCCCTGCACCGCTTTCACGTTCAATAAATTCCTCCAGCTTTCTCGATGCTCCTTCCGCACCTTCTTCCCCCGGTTCTTCCTCCCCTCCCGCCGCCTCCCCTGCCTCCTTATTTTTCACGGCCAGGTAAGGGGGCTCATCCACCACCAGCAGTCTGCGGGGAGCGAAAAGGCTCGCCGTATCAAGGCGCTGCAGAGCCCCGGTAAGCGTAAATTCCTTCCCCTCAACTTTTTCCCGGCCGTAACCGCCCTCCTCTCCCAGGTAGGCCTCTGCAAGGCGGTGTGATAGTTCGCGGATCAAGAAAGGCTCGCTGCCGCAAAAAAGATAAGCCGGCTGGAAAGACCTGGCGGAAATCATCTGCAGGGCTTTCCGGTAATCGATCATTAAATTTCCCCCCTCAATCTTTTTCTGTAAAAAAGGTGCGATTCGGGCAGGAAGAGCACCAGCACTGTATATATCTCCAGACGCCCCATGATCATCATCAAGCTGAGAATTGCCTTCCCTGCGGATGGGACCCCCATGTAGGTAAAACGCGGTCCCACCAGACCCAGGCCGGGGCCGACATTGCCCAGCGCCGAAGCGGCGGCCGAGGCGGCTGTTGTAAAGTCAAGTTTCATCCAGCAGAGGGCCAGGGTGGTAAGAACAAACAGCAGGATATAGAGAAAGGTAAACCCGGCTACACCCCGCAGCGTCTCCTCTGAAACAGCCTGATCGTCAAGTTTTATAGAGGCAACCGCCGATGGATGGACCATGCGCAGCAGTTCCCGCCGCGCATACTTGAAGAGCAGCAGTATGCGTACCATCTTGATTCCCCCGCTCGTTGAATTGCCGCAGGCTCCAAGAAATATGAGAAAAAAAATCAACGCCACAGAAAAATGCGGCCAGGCAGCAAAATCAACAACGGTGTAAGCGGTAGTTGTGACAATCGATACCACCTGGAAGGCGCTCTGCCTGATGGAAAGTAGGATGCCGGCGCCACCTGAAACCGGAAAGGTGTTTATAGCTACAAGTGCTATTGCCGCAAGCAGTACCATAATATAAAGCCGCAGCTCTTCGCTCTTTAATACCCTCCTGTCGCCGCGCAGCAGGCGGTAGTAGAAAGCAAAATTTATTCCAGCCAGGAACATGAAAATAGTGAGCACCACTTCAGCAGCCGGGTTATGCAGGGCGGAGACGCTGGCATTGTAGGTAGAAAAACCACCTGTAGGCATAGTCGTGAGAGCATGCGCCATGGCGTCAAATATTTTCAGCCCGCACAGCAAAAGCAGCAGGATCTGCAGAACAGTGAAGGCGGTATAGATGAGCCAGAGCCAGCGCGCCGTCTCCACAACCCGGGGCGCAAAACGCTCGGCAACAGGTCCGGGCAGCTCCGCCCTGTAGAAAGTCGTGCTTTTGAAACCGAAGCGCGGCATAACAGCCAGAAAGAGAACGATAATCCCCATGCCGCCCAGCCACTGTGTGAGGCAACGCCAGAAAAGAAGGCCGCGGGGCAGGCTCTCCACATCGGCAATGACTGTGGCCCCGGTAGTGGTAAAGCCGGAGACGGCCTCAAAGAAAGCATCAATAAAACCGCCTTCAAAGCCGCTGTAAAAATAAAAGGGAAGGCCGCCAAAAAAACCGGCCAACAGCCAGGCCAGCGATACCAGGGTGAAACTTTCAGCCAGGGAAAGGGTTTTTTTGCGCAGAGGATAAGCCGGCACGCATAAGAGGACGCCGGCACCGGCGGTTGTCAGGAAGGCCCAAAAAAAAGCAGTCCTGTCGCCATCCTGTTCCCTGATGGACCAGAGAGAGGCCAGCACCATCATGGCAGCCAGGAAGATCAACATGATTCCCAAAAGGTAAAGGATCCTGGTATTGCGCAGGCGCACAGTATCATCCTTTCCAGGCAGGCCGCCTGAGGGCGGCAGAGATGCGTTTCAAGCCGTACCTCCGCCGGGTTACCGGGTCCGGCTGTGGTTCAGCCGGCTGCCCCCGGCCGGCGCAAAATAGCGTTCCAGGTGACCGCTGATTTCGGGCAGGGTAAATATAACCAGATGATCCCCCGGCAAAAGCGCGGTCTGCCCCCCGGGAACGATCACCTCCTGCTTGCGGATGATGGATCCGATAAGCATACCGCGGGGAAAATGCGCCTCGGCCACTTTTTTATGGGCCACTCGCGCCGAATCGGGCAGGATCAGCTCCAGGATCTCGGCCCGTTCATCGCTGAGGATGGAGAGGGAAAGCAGATCCTCGCGGCGGGTGAAGCGGAGGATCTGCGCCGCTGTAACGATATGCGGATTGATCATGCTTTCCAGGCCGAGGGCGCTGTACACCGGGGTAAACTGCGGGTCAACCACCTCGCAGATGACCTTTTTGATCCCCGCCTGTTTGGCCAGCACGCCGGCGATAATATTGGTGCGATCATCCCCGCTCACTGCGATCGCGGCGTCGGTCTGCTCAATCCCCTCCAGCTTTAAAAAATCAAGATCAATAACATCCCCCTGCAGGATCAGGGTGTGTGAAAGCTCCCGGCTGAGCTGCTCACAGCGCGCCGCATCTTTCTCAATAAGTTTCACCTCAAAGGGGCTGCGGCTTTCCTCAAGCAGTTTCGCCAGCTCAAAGCCGATCATCCCCCCGCCGAGAATGGTTACATTGTGAATCCTGGTAAGCTCGTGCGTGAGCAGGCGGCTGGCATCCTTGAGCGTGCGCGAACGCCCCAAAAGGTAGATTTTTGCCCCCGGTTTGATCACATCTTTGCCGCCGGGGATGATAAAGTTGTTGTTCCGTCCTTCCTTGATCCCCACGACAATACATCCCGGTGGAAAATTCAGCTCATGAAAGGGTTTGTTGACAATATCCGTATCGGGACCGGCAATAAGGCTGAGCATCATGACCCGCCCCTTGCTGAAATATTCAACTTCACCGGCCTCGGGGAAATGGAGCATGCGTGATATTTCAAAAGCCGCACCCCGTTCCGGGCTGATCATCAAGTCGATCCCCAGCTGCTCCCGGCTAAGCACGGCCGAGTCCAGAGCATAGTCGGCGTTGCGCACGCGGGCAACGGTAAGAGGAACGCCGTAGCGTTTAGCCAGCATGCAGGCGATGATATTGATCTCGTCGATTTCGGTGACGGCGATGACCATGGCCGCGGATTTCACATTGGCTTTCTCCAGGGCCGTGGCGCCGGCCCCATTGTCTTCAAGGACCATGATGTCGAGAAGATCTCTTAGTTTACGTGCTTTCTCCGGATTCTTTTCGATAACCGCAACATCAAAATTCTTTTCAGAAAAGTTACGGGCCAGCTCAGTGCCGACCCCGCCGCCGCCGATAATGATCATGTACACGCACAGATCACCCTTCCCCCTGCAATAGTAACTCGATAATATCACAAAACACAGAGAAAGGTAGATCATTCTTCCAGGTACAGGGCGCTTTTTATCCAGTTTCGGTGGGGGAGGAGACCATGGAGATCGGTCCGGCAAGGGGATCCCCGGCAAAGGCTTGCTCACCGGGCTGCGGTTGGATCAAGGGCCGGTTGAGCCGGTGCGGCGGCGCCGTGCCCAGGGCGCGGTAAACGGAGGCCAGGTGTCTGCGAAAGAGGGCGTCAAAAGGTGCAGCCAGGTAGTAGGGCATGCTGTCAATCCACCAGGGAAAATCGCTGCCCTCGGCTACATAGATGCTCTCCAGGGCCCGCTCCAGCTGTTCCGGATCATGGAAACCGCTGCTGCTGCTGCGCTCCACCTCTTCCCGCGCCTCGAGCAGATAATCCCAGAGGGCATTTTTATTATCGGTGCCGATCCAGCGGGTCAGGTTGTGCTCCACCCATGAGCCGGTAAAGAGGGCGTCAACCACCCTTTGCGGCGGATTTGCCGCCAGATAATCGCTGACAGTGCAGCAGACCAGGTGCGGATCCTCGCTCAGGCGGCGGTACAGGCTGTGCAAAAAGGGGCCCTTATCTCCCCGGTACCACTCCCAGGCGTTTTCTCCGTCCAGGGAGAGTGTAACCAGGTGGTTTCCCGGGGCCCAGGCAAGATTCTCCCGGATTTTATGCAGCCGGTGCACCAGATCGGCGGCGGCATCAGCGGGTTCAAAATGCTGGTATTCAAAACCGATCCGGTTGGAAAGGTGGTGATCCCGGAAGACCATGGCGATCTCGCCGCCGGCTCCGCGAACCCGGTAGGGCTGGTACAGGAGGTCTCCGTTCAGGACATGGCCGTAGCCGTCACGGGTAATCTCCACGTTCAGCGAGCGGGCCAGGATCTGTTCATCGCTGATGGACCAGCCAAATCCGAAGGTTTCAAAGAGGACAACTGCCTCCGGGCCGACGGCCATCTCCGGAGGCCAGACTCCCCTTGGGCGGCAGCCGAAAAGCCTCCGGTACTGCTTGACAGCCATGGCCAGCTGCTTGCAGGCATCCTGCGGATACTGAAAACGGCGCGGCAGAGGCAGGCCCGGACAGGCCCGCAGCGCACTGCAGCTGTCGATGAGAAGGGGCATGATGGGGTGATAGAAAGGTGTGGTCATGATCTCGATCTGCCCGCGATTCTGCATCCGGCGGTGCAGGGGAATGATCCCGGCGAGCAGATCGCGCTGCTTTTCCATCACCAGGCGCCGCTCCGCTTCGGTAAAAGTGCTGCCTTTCTCTACAAGCCCGTTCAAAGAGGGATCCTGGCGGCGGATCTCAGGATCTATCCAGGCCAGGTTGAACCAGGTCTGCAGATCCCGGTAGTCCTGCGGGCGGAAGCGGTCCAGAGCCGGCCGGACCGCTTCCGGCTCGCGGTGCCGGCCCTGCATCCGGAGCAGCTCCAGGTAACGGGGGTACTGCGCGATGGCCTTATCCCAGTGAATGTCGAAATGGTGATGCAGCAGGTAGAGCTTCTCGCCGTCGTCAAGTTTCTCCGCAAGTTTTTCAACTTTCTGGTAAAAATCCTGAGCGCCGTCAAGATAGTTTTCGATCTGCCCCAACAGCGACGGGGTCAGGTTGAATGTCTGACGCACCGCGGGGTAGTGTTCCAGAATCTCCGCCATCCGGTAGTAATCCTTGCTGCCGTGGAGCCGCACCCAGGGCATGATCATATCGCCTGAGAGGGAATCGCGATAGAGGGGCTGGTGCTGATTCCACACAAAAGCCACATAAAGCGGCGGTCCGCTCATCTCTCCGCCTCTCCGCTTGCCAGTCTCCGCCCCGTCTCCCCGCCGCCGGCCCGGGAAAGATGCAGCTGCAGGTTCAGCTCGCAGCCCTCACCGGCAGCAAGGCGAAAATTCCAGTGCGGCAGCAGAAGCGACTGCTGGTAGGAGCGCTCCAGGCCTGACTCCGATTGGGAGACGGTCTCCACCGGCGCCCGCCAGAGCAGGGCCGGCTGCCGCCAGGACAGGGTCAGCTGCAGATCGCGCCGCCGGTCAACAAGCGCCACCTTTTTTACCGCTTCAGCGGCGCCCCTGGAACCGAGGCTGCTGTCTTCAAGCTCCTGCCCCGGTATTACATAGAAGCGCTCTTCATCCGATCCGGAGAGAAAGGCTAAGTTGAATTCCACTCCAAAGCAGAACACAGTCTCCCTCTCTCCCGTATTGGCCAGGCGGTAGTCAACCCTGAAACAGTCCTGCCCCGCATGGAGCGTGAACGCCTTCTCCAGCTGCAGGGGCGCTGCCCCGTCAAGCCGCCCCTCTCGCCGGAAGGCAATCTGCACCCCTTCGGCAACACCGGATTCCCCCGCCGGCAATCGCTTGATCTGCGTTTCAGCCGGTTGCATCAGGAAATCGCCGCGCTCGCGGTACTCCCCCCTGCTGAAATCTTCGAGTGAAAGGCCCTCTTCAAGAAAGTGCTCGATAAAGGCCCCGCGGGGATAGAGATCGTAGTGCAGGTGATCAAGGAGGCCCTCCTCTTTGAGGACCCGCAGATGGTGAATCGAAGCCGCCCCCCCCGCCGGCGGGGGCGGATCGGCCGCCTGTTCCCGGTACTCCTGGTGGTACGGTTCAGGGCGGCGGGTCAGGGTGTCGAGAAAATTCACCGCCGCCTCCCTCCACGACAGTTCCCAGATGCTGCCGCCAAGTTCCGGCGCCAGCAGCAGGTTGAAGCGGTCGGTAAAGATAAAAAGCTCTTCCGCCCCGCTGTAGCTGAAATCCCCTCGCTGCAGCTCCAGGTAGGGCGCTTTTTTCATATGGTCGTCAATGATTTTTTCTGCCTGCAGCAGCTTTTCCCATACGGCTGTTCTTAGAAAATTAAGGTAAAGTCCGCCGAAAACGCCGTGCCAGTAGGCGCAGTTGCACTGGCCTTCCCAGAGCAGGCGCTGCGCGCGCTCGCGAATTTCGCCTTCCGGAAGCTCCGCCCAGCGGCGGTGCACCGCCAGCATCTTCTTATGCATGCGGTTGCTCTCAGGATAGCGGCTGAAAAAATTGCGCCAGAAACCGCCGGACCACTCTTTCATTTCGCGGTAAGAGCCCGCCGGCAGATAGACGGGGCCCCGGGGCGGGAAGAGCTTGCGATACTCTTCAAAGGTAATAAGGCTGAGCCATTCCCCCTGCTCCAGGAGCAGGGCAAAAAACTCTTCCAGCCAGCCCTGCTCGTAGACCGATTCATAGGTCCCCGGCCAGCCCCCGAATTTTTCACCGTCATCAGCCAGCACAAAAAGGCGCTGACCCTTTTCATCGCGCCGCTCCTGGAAAAAGGAGATGGTCTCACCCGGAGCTTTGAAGGGTATGAGATAGCGCAGCTCCTCGCTGATGGGGAATATGTCCAGGGGGCTTTCCTCCTCCTCCGTCCTGTAGTAGTGCTCCAGATCGGTGTATCCGGCATCCTTGAAGTGGGTGTCGTCCAGGGCCAGGTACTCGATGCCGGCTTCGTGAATGGGGCGGGGCAGGTGCGGTTCCCAGACCCGCTCCGCCAGCCACATTCCGTGCGGCTCCACCCCGAAGAGTTCCTGCAGGCGGGAGGTCATGAAGCGGATCTGGCCGATTTTATCCTCTTCCGGGATTGAGGGGAGGATGGGTTCGTAATAGGCTCCCCCCAGGATTTCCACCTGGCCGCCGGCAGAGAGTTTCCCCAGGCGCTTGATAAACTGCGGCTCCTTTTCCGCGAGCCAATCAAGAAGGCTGCCGGAGTAGTGCAGCACCGCCCTGATGGCTGGAAATTTCTCCAGAACATCGACAAAGGGTTCATAGGTTCGCGCAAAGTTCTGCTCGAAGACCTCACCCAGATTCCCTATGGGCTGGTGATTGTGCAGAGCAAGTATAAAGTATGTTTTCTTGTCGCTGTTCATGATCTGCTCTTCCTTTCTCGCTAAAAACCGGTTTGTTGTTAATAGGGCTCCGCATAGGAGACGAAAGGGAGCTTCAGGGGAGCCATCCCCCGGTAGAGAAGACGGTACCGCCCGGCGGACCGCTCCCAGGTAAAATTCTCAAGGACATGCCGCCGCCCGTTGCGACGGATCCTCCGGATCGCGGCCGGTTCCTTTTCCAGCATATCCGCCGCCTTTCGCATCGCTGCGGCCAGGGCCCCGGGATTGCGCTTCGGAACCAGCAGCCCCGTGGCGCCGGAGCTGTTTTCCTCCAGATCAATAAGGGTGTCGTTGATCCCCCCCACCCGGCTGCCGATAGGGATGCAGCCCAGGCACATCGCCTCAAGCTGGACCAGCCCGAAAGGCTCGAAATTTGAGGGAATGAGGCAGAAATCCGCCGCCCCGTAGAGCTCGCGGACAGCCTCCCGGGGCAGCTGCCGCCCCACCGCTTTCATCCGGCAGGGATAGCGCGCCGCAAAGCGCCGCACCTCCGACTCCAGATGGGGATCCCCCGTTCCCAGCAGGAGCAGGCGCGGCTGATCCGCCGGGCCGCCCACGTCCCCCATGAGCTGTTCAAAGGCCTGGAGCAGGGTGTCGATCCCTTTCTGCGCCGCATCAAGGCGCCCCACATAAAAAAAGAAGGGGCCATCGGCAAACCCCTCTTCTTCAAGAAGCCGGCGCCGCCTCTCCGGGCGGGGCAGTGCGGCGTTCGTGAGCTTCTGCGGATCCCAAAAGGCGGCATCCGCTCCATTCCAGACATAGGTGACCTTCCCCTGGAAAGCGCTGAAGAATGTTTCCCATTCTTCATCAAGATAGCTGCGGCTTACTGTGGTCAGGTAGTCGCACTGATGGGCGCCAAAAACCTCGATGTTGAGCATTTCACCTTTCAGGTAGCGCGGTTCAAGGAGCTCGCCCAGGTTGACTTCGGCCAGCTCACGCGCGGGGATGCGTTCCCGGCAGAGGCGATGAATGGTAAATATTAGGGGAATGCGGAAATATTTCTTTACGAGAGCACCGGCCGGCACACAGTGCCAGTCATGAATGTGAATCACGTCGGGCTTGCGCCCCTCGCGCTTGATCATCAAGTTGACCAGGCCAGGCAGGGCCTTGGTGAAATGGATCATCTTGCGGGTGAAAAGGGAGGGGGGATGATAAACCGACGAACTGTCGAGAATCTCATTGCTCAGGAGGAAGAGCCTGACCCCGCGGCAGCGGGCCTGGTACACACTGACAGGGTAAAGCCTCTCCCCGACGGTAATTCTAAAGTCTGCATATTTTTGCAGATCAAGGCCGGCGGCGCCGGGCGCTGTCCCGGTAAGGCCGTGAGAGGGCATGAAGAGATCAACATCGTCCTCTTTGCTCAAAGCCTCGGCCAGCGAAGTTACAGCCTCAGCCAGGCCGCCCACCCTGATGGGCAGATATTCGAAAGAGGCCATTCCGACAAGCATGGATTGAGCGGCTCCTTTCCCCGGTGCAGCCTTTGTAAAAATCAAGCTTAGGTTTCCCGCGACAGCCCTTTTTATTCCACCCTTTGCGTCGGCGGAAGGGGATATATATCCCGGTGCATAGGGAATAATAGCAGTTGAAATTATCGCTCCCTTTATTGAATTTCCTGGCAATCATAGAGACAGCTTCATTCATTATAAGGAAGGAGGCAAAGGCGTGCCCGATGCACAGAAAACCTATTTAAACGGCGGCGGTTCACTACCGGATTTCTACGGCGAGGACCGCCTTGTGATCTTGCCCCGGGATCCATACAATATTTTCGCCTACTGGGAAATAAGCCTGCCCACGCGGGGCATCCTTGAAGAAAGGGCCGGGGCAAAGGAGTGGGCGGAGGCCTTCTTCCTGTTACGCATCTATAAATATGCGCATGACGATAAAAACAGGGCGGAGAGCTTTTTTGACCTGGAGGTAGGCCGGGATAATAAGAACTGGTACATTCCTGTAACGGAGGCGGACCGGTTTTACCGGGCCGAACTGGGCTGGAGACTGCCCGGTGAACCCTTTCAGTCAATCCTGCGTTCCAATCTTATCCGCACCCCGCGAGATAACCTGAGCGATATCATCGATGAAAACTGGCAGCTCCCCGATTGGAAAGCGCGAAAACTTTTTCGCCGCATTTCAACACACCATCTCAGCTCGGCGGAGTTCTTCAGCCGCAGCAAAAAAATCAGGGGAAAACTGTAGATCCAATCACGATAGGCAGTTCGAAGGAGGTCTCTTGCTGAAATGGCCCAAGGTTTTCTTGCCCTAATATTACACGCTCACCTGCCCTATGTCCGCCACCCCGAACATGAGCACTCCCTGGAGGAAAAATGGTTTTTTGAAGCTATCACCGAGTGCTACATTCCCCTGCTCATGGTTTTCGAGGAGATGCGCAACAAAGGAATCGATTTCAGGATTACCTTTTCCCTCTCGCCAACGCTGCTGTCAATGCTGGAGGACCCGCTGCTCCAAAATCGCTACCGCCATTATCTACAGGGCTTGCAGGAGCTGGCCCGGCTCGAAGAGGAGCGCACCGCCGGAGATGCCTCTTTTGCCCCCCTGGCGCGGCTCTACCGCTCGCATTTTGACTCTGCCGCCGCTTACTACAACCGTTACGAAAGCCGGCTTGTAGGCGCCTTCCGCAAGCTGGCCGATGAAAGATACCTGGAGCTGATCACTACCGCATCCACGCATGCGTACCTGCCGCTGCTGCAGCTTCAGCCGGAAAGTATCTATGCGCAGATGGCCAATGCGCTACAGTATCACAAGGCCCTCTTCGGGGATGCCCCGCGCGGACTCTGGCTGCCTGAGTGCGCCTTTGATCACGGGATTGAGGAGATCACCGGCGAGTTGGGAGTGCAGTACTTCATTACCGCCACGCACGGCGTGCTCTATGCCTCGCCCCGGCCAAAATACGGAATCTACAGCCCCATCCTGACCAGGAACGGCACCGCAGTTTTTGGAAGAGACGCCGAGACCTCAAAGCAGGTCTGGAGCGCGCAGGAGGGCTATCCCGGCGATTATGATTACCGCGAGTTTTACCGGGATATCGGCTATGATCTGCCGCTGGAGTATATCGGTCCCCATCTTCACCCCCCGGGCATGCGCAGCGACACCGGGATCAAGTATTACCGGATCACTTGCGAAGGGCTGGATTACAAAGAACCGTACCATCCCGGAAGAGCGCAGGAGAAAGCGGCCCTGCACGCCGGGAACTTCATATTCAACCGCGAGCAGCAGGTAAGATACCTCTCCGGGGTCATGGGCCGTCCCCCGATCATCATCTCTCCTTACGACGCCGAGCTTTTTGGACACTGGTGGTTCGAAGGGCCTCAATGGCTTGATTATCTCTGCCGGAAAATCGCATGTGACCAGCCCTACCTGAAGCTGATCACCCCCGGGGAGTACCTTGACCTGGGCTACCCGCTGCAACTCTCCGCACCCAATCCTTCGAGCTGGGGGGATAAAGGATATCACGAATTCTGGCTGAACGGAAGCAATGACTGGCTTTACCGCCACCTGCACAGGGCCGCTGCGGAGATGATCGAGCTGGCCACGGAGCATCCCGACGCAGAAGGCCTGCAAAAGAGGGCTCTTTGCCAGGCCGCTCGCGAATTGATGCTGGCCCAAAGCAGCGACTGGCCCTTTATCATGACCTCGGGAACCATGGTTGATTACGCGTGCAGCAGGGTGGAAAATCACCTGTTGCGATTCAGAAATCTGCTGCACCAGATCAGGGGGGGCACTATTGATGCCGGCTGGCTAAAATCGCTGGAGGAGGCGGATAATATTTATCCCCACATTGATTACCGCCTGTACCAGAGCCTGGAAACAACTGTGCCCGTTGAGCTTGCCGGTGTTGTGTAAAGGAAGTTCCGAACCAGCAAAAAAAGTGGGTACAAAAAGTTTGTTTTTGTACCCGATAATGAAGAATCAAGTCCGGGTAAGCTTCAACACAGTTTGCCTGAACATAAAAAGGAGACAGCTTGCGGCTGCCTCATCAGGGAGAAAACCCTATTGATAACCGGCAGCCTGGCTATCCTTTACAGGACCCATAGCTTTGCGTCACCGTCTTACGGCGGCTTTGCCTTTTTCGGCTAAACTTCCTCTGAAAAATATTATACAGCTACTTCAGAAATTTTGCAAGCTCTTTTAACATTTGCCAATATTGGTTTTTGCGTGTTTTTGAGTGTTTTCCTGCTTTTACTATTAATACTACAAATATCAGAAAAACAGCAGTACGCGAAGTTAATAGCGGCGATCATACCGGTATTGCAAGAAGAGATGGCATCATAAAAAAACCATCTCTTCGCACGAATAAACCCTTCACGCCCCTTTGTACTATTAAATATCCATGTCGGCGCGATTGAGTATATTTACACTGGTTGGCACACCGCTCTCAATAAATTCCTTTATGGCCTGCACATTGCAGAGGTCAGTTGTCCCAAGCGCCTCGTAGGTGTAAGCCGAAACATGTGGAGTGATAAGCAGTTTGCTGCCCAGGTCCAGGTAGTCGTAGTCAGGTGGATATCTGTAGAGTACATCCAGACCGGCCCCACCCAATCTGCCCTTTCGAATGGCTTCCATAACAGCTTTCTCATCCACAATGCCAGGTCGCGATGTGTTCACCAGAAAAGAGCCTTTTTTCATCTTTTCGATTTCAGCCGGACCGATCAGCCCTTCAGTGGCATCCGTTAAGGGAATGTGTAAAGTGATAATATCCGAATAGCCAAGTAGACTATCCAGATCCGTGTAATGCAGACCCGGCATTTTTTCAGCGTCCTCATTTTTAACCAGGTCATAGGCCAGGATTTTCATACCAAATGCAAGCGCTCTGGAAATAACCTCCCTGCCGATCCTGCCGGTACCGATGACTCCCAACGTTTTATCATAAACAACATGTGTTAGAAGTTTGTCAAATTTACCTCGCTGTCCATGATCATAGAAGTGAACAATGTTTCTTGAAAGTGACAGAATCAAGGCAAAGGTCATCTCAGCCACGGAGATATCGTTTACTCCAGGAATGTTGGTAACCATTATACCGGCGCTGGTGGCGGCAGACATGTCAATATTGTCTACTCCAACTCCATTTTTAAGAATAATTTTTAAATCTTTAGCCTGTTCAATCACTGGCCTGGTGATCTTGTCTGTTCCCACAATAATACCGCTCATTTCTCCAACAAGGCCGATCATCTCCGCTTCACTGAAGGCAACATCGTGATCAGGCTTAAGGTACTTTATACCTTTGATCTCTTCTATCTTTTTAAAGATATCAGGGTTTGCCCGCCCAAAAGAACGGGCAGTAATCAACAGCCTAAACATGCAGCAGTCCCATTTCTGTAAAGCCGTCTAGAACCTTTTTCAGATTATCCCCTTCCAGTGGTGCATATGGCAGCCGGGGGAAACCTGCATCGATGCCCCTGGCCTTGAGAACTTCATAGCAAACTACTAGTGTCGGCGCATATTTCAAAATGGATCTTGCCTTGTTCACTTTAAGCTGCATTTCTCCAATACGTTTTTTGTCATTTCCTTTCATAATGTCCCAGAATTCCGTCATCAATTCGGGCCATACATTCGCCAGACCGGAGATAATGGCATGCCCGCCTGCTTGAATCGCCGGCGCAGCAATAGCCTCAGTTCCGATGATGAAAGTAAAATCGTCTTTTTTTATTGCCCCCAAAAACTCATAGAATGTTAGGATATCAAAGGAGCTATCTTTAATGCCTGATAGTCCTTCATCGGCAAGATCCTTGACCAGCCCGGTGCTCAACGGATTATTTGATAATCCAGGATTGTTGTAGGCAAATACCGGTATTTTGACAGCCTTGATCAGCGAGCGAAAATGGTTCGCCAGATCTTCATCTGGATAGCGATAATAATATGGAGGAATTGCGCCAATCGCATCCGCGCCGGCCGATTCAGCATGGCGAGCCAGTTCAACAGCCTGTTCCGTGCTGACAGCTCCTACATGGATCATCACCGGCACCTTGCCGTTTACCTCGTCGATGATCAACTCAGCGACCTTTTTACGCTCTTCGACCGTCATCAGCGGACCGGAACCATATGTCCCTACGGGATAAAAACCGTGAACTCTTTCCTTTAAAAATCTGATAACCTCTCTTTGAGCGCTTTCGTTAAACTTACCATCTTTATCAAAAGACGTAATAACAGGAGGAATAACCCCAACAAATTTGTTCATCTTTGATCTCCTTATATATGTTTTATTTTGTGCCTAACCCTCTACTTCAGCAAATATGGTGGCCGGGGATGCTTCAAGCCCTTGCATACGAATCGGGATTACAAATAGTTTTTTAACCTCCTCTCCAACAATCCCGGCCAGGTTCATATCCTCAATCAAGATCAGCGGCGGCTGCCTGCGTAATAAAATGCGATGCACCGGGTAATTAGCCGGCCGGTTCCTGGATATATTCTCTACCGAAATAAAGTCAAAACCAATGCATTTTATATTTTTAAAACTGGATATATACTCCGCCGCTTCTTCAGAAAAGCCGGGAGTCTCTTCAAAATAAAAGTTTGGTGATGATTTTCTGAAGCTGGAGAAACCGGTGAACACCAGCAACGCATCGCATTGATCCAGATCCTTCCTACACACCTTTAGCTCGTTACTTGTGATCGGCTGATAGTTTACCCTGGGAATTTCAAGAAAGAGCACACGGCTAAAAATATAATCTGAGATCCCAAATTCAGCTATCTTGCGCCCTGCATCATTAAAATGCCAGGGGGCATCAATATGCGTACCATGGTGAGCATATATAGAGATATAGCTCGTGTTGCTGCCGGCGCCATCACTGATGCGGGATCTGGAAATAATCCTGGGTGCATCAATCGACGGCAGAAGTTGAACACCGTCATTCACATCGACAGGATAGGATAGTTCAATGTATTTCAACCTTCTTCTTCCTCCCCGGGTTTCACTTTTACAGTTTTGCGCCGGCATGACAAATGCTCATTGGCTATCTCCAGAATTTTACCTCAGGACTGTCCGAATTGATCTTTCCAGGATCTCCAGTATTTCATCGCATTGCTCTTTATTTACAACCAGCGGCGGTTTGACTTTCAAAACGTGCTTTCTGACGCCGCCCAATCCAAACAACCCTCCATTTTTCAACGCTTCGTCCTTTATCCTGATCGTTTCTTCCGGTAACGGTATTTTAGAAACCGGGTCTTTAACAAATTCGATTCCGATATGCAGGCCGGCCTGCCGGACATCACCCATCTCCGGGTAATCATTCTGCATCTCCACCAAACCCTCCCTGAGATAGCCACCCATATTTCTGCAATTTTCGAGCACCCAGTCTTCCAGAAGCTCGAGCTGTTTGGCGGCAGCAACCATTGCTATGCTTGAATTGGAAAAGGTATGTAATTCTTCCCAGTCCGGAGGTTCAAACCCTTCCAATTTATCGGAAATGATGATCCCGGCAAGCGGAAGGCCTGCACCGAAACCCTTACCCAACACTATAATATCGGGTGTAACACCAAAATAATCTGCGGCGAACATCTCACCAATCCGACCAAAAGTCTGAATTTCGTCAAATATGAGCAGCGTTCCAAATTCATCACAGATTTTGCGCATTTCTTCAAGGTAGCGCTTGCCTAGAATGATCTGACCTGCGCTTGACTGAATCGGCTCTATAATGACACCGGCGGGTTTGCCGGCAATCCCTCTTTTGAATGTTTCCCGCGTAAAGGTCAGGCACATATCAATATATGTCTCCGCATCTACCCCAAACACGTTGTTGTAGCTTACCGGATTGGGAATGCGAATAAAGGGCTTGGTAAGAGCCAGAAGGTTGTTAGCGCCAAGATAATCACCGCGTGCCTTTGTAGAAATCCATGAAGCGCCCATTGCTCCTAAAGTAGTCCCGGCATAGCTGTCCCATAGCACAACAAAATCCCTTGACGGATGCACATTTTTTATTGCAATTTTCATTGCCGTCTCAATAGCCATGCCACCGCCGATAGTGAAAGAAACCCTGTTCAAGTCGCCCGGTGCAAGGGATGCCAATTTATTCGCCAGGTAAAACCTGGGCATCGTATCGTAGCCCTGGTGGATATGCGTCATATTCTCGACATGTTCATGGATCACCCGGTTAAGCTCATCATTGGAAAAACCCAAATAAAGCGCCCAGCTCTGAGATGTGCAGTCAATATATTTTTTGCCATTATTATCCCAGAAGTAAACTCCCTTGCCCCTGGTAACAACCGGCCCCCCCCTTGTCCCCCCCCCCAACATAAGATGTTTGCTATAGGCCTTTAATGTTTCCGCATCAAGATTGTAGATTGTCTCCAACACTTTATCCATGGCATTATCTCTTCCTTATATTGTTATTTGCAAAATCCATTTCCAGATCGGCGATCATGTCAAAGGACTTCAGCAGATCTTGATATACATACAAAAATATTTCATATTTTTTATCATGATAATAGGCATTTTCAAGGTTTGGGACGTAGGTCTTCTCATGCGTGACCAACTTTTTCGCATCCGAAAAATCTTTGATCAACCCGATTCCAACTGCAGCCGTAACAGCCGCCCCAAGGCAATTGGCCTCCTGTTTCAGCTCCGGCGTCTGAATCTGCCTTTTGGTGATATCCGAAAGCAACTGCATCCAGTACGGGTTTTTCGTGCCACCGCCAATGATATTAAATGCAGGCAGACGGCTAGAGCTGATCTCCTCAAAGCGGTCGAGCAAAAGTTTAATCGAATGGCATACGCCCTCAAGAACAGCCTTGTAAAGGTGTTCGGGACGGTGGTTGAGACCCAGTCCTATAAAAGTTCCCCGGGCGCTCAAATTGTTGTAGGGTGCCCCGCCCGGCCTCATAAAGGGGAGAAAAATTACCGTATCTTCCTCTGGAAGAACATCTGCCGCCAGCTTGCTGAGGTATTTATAATAATCGACCTGCTGATCCGGTCTGCTAAATAGGGTTTCCACAGCCCATTGCTGGGCAATGCCGCCAGTATATAGCACGTAGATCGACGTTGATAAATCCGGCGCTACATGAGGCTCAACTATTACCTTTGAGTTAAAGTCCCCAACCGGTTTCTTAGTAATCCCACCGCCCCATGCCGCAGACCCAATATAAAAGTACGCATCTCCTGGAACCATAGCGCCCGCACCGGCAGCTGCGCAAGGCCCATCTCCCGCACCTAGAACAACGGGAATGCCTTCAATCAGACCAAGCTGCCTGGCCGCTTCACCGGTTAGATATCCCACCAGTTCCGTCGAATTGTGCAGCTCGGGAAACTTGTCCCGGCTTATACCTGATGCTTTCAGCATTGTGTCTGACCAGGTGTGTTTCTGCATGTCCAGCGTGCCGCCCAATCCCTGGTCCGAGTAATCAGTCAGAAATTCTCCGGTCATCTGCAGAGCAATGTACTCTTTGGCATGAAGAAACTTGTCGGTCTCTTTATAAACTGAACCCAGGTTATCCTTGATCCACATGGCTTTGAAAATCGAATAAAGTTCCGGGTTGTGGCCCTGCATGGTGATACGGTAAAACTCTTCATAGCCACCGATTATCCCAAACAGTTTTTCAACTTGCTCCGTAGACCTTGCATCCGCCCAAATGGGTACCCGATCCATTAACAATTCCTTATTCTTATTTATTGGAATCGCACACATCATCTGCCCGCTAAAGGAAATGGCAACGATTTTCTTCCGCTCCACCTTGCATGACTGAACAATCTCATTCGTGGAAACTACCACAGCATTCCACCAGTCTTGCGGCGCCTGCTCCAGCCAGTTTGGTTTGGGATAGTAGGTCTCATACTGTTTATAGGCACTGCCCACAAGCTCCGCCCTGCTGCCAAACTCGAATAATGAAACCTTCGCCCCTGTTGTGCCAATATCATAGGCCAGAATCAGATCGCTCATGTTCTCACCTCTTTTATTTTAATCTCTGCTCTAACTCGAGCTTCTCATTACCGGGCCCCCGAAAATTGAAATATTTTATACCCTTGTCCCAAAAAGGCAACTCTACGGGTGCTTCTTCGATTACCATAATCCTTGCTGATTTGACCTCATTGTAGGCACTATCAACATCCTTTACGTCAAATGCCACATGATCAATGTAGCCGTCGCCCAACTGGGCCATTTCTGCTTCGGAGACAGGGAAAAATTTCATAATGATGTTTTTGTATCGCAAAGAGAGAATGGAAGAATCTACATTATCGTCAAGAAGTTCAAAACCGAATCGCTTGTAAAAGGATATCGTTTTATCCCTGTCGGAGTAGGCTATGCCAATATGCGCCAAATCAAAATCCTCGAGCACCGGGGTTTCGGTTTCAGTGATTAATAATTTTTCCCCAAAGATCCCTGTTAGCATTTGGGACTTCAGCCCTTTTTCTGTGAGCCCCTCTACATTGTCAACAGCTACGGCACCGCTCCCGGTAAGAATAGCCGTCGCTTTTTCAACATCTCTGACTTTCATTGCCAAATGATCGATCACACCGCACTTTCGTGCTGCGTAATCTTTCTTCTCACCTTCAGTCAGCTCATATAACTCTAACTCCAAATCACCCTTTTTCAAGAATGAGATTCGGATGGTGTTCCCGTCTACTGTAAGCGAAGGTTCATGTATGATCTCGAAAGAGAGAATATCCCGATACCATTCCTTTACTTTTACGAGATCAAGCACAGGTAATCCGATATGAATATATGGTCCTAAAATACTCCCTAACATTTCTCTCCCCCTTTCCGGTGCAGTTATTCTTTTCGCTGCCTTAAAATATCAAAAACCACAGCCAAGGTTAGCAGTACACCGGTCGCGCTTTCCATAACAAATGTGTTGATTTCCAGGTGGATGCCCGCATTGGTAATGATGGTTATCAGAATCGTGCCCAGCAAGGTGCCAACAATAGAGCCTTTGGCCCCCTTGAGGCTCGCTCCGCCGATGACTGCTGCGGTAATAGCCGGCATAAGGTAAGCAGCCCCACCAGTAGGTTGGGCAGAAGCCAACCTGGAGGTCATAAGAATCCCTGCTACAGAGCAGAGAAAAGCGGCCATGCAATAAACAACGTAAGTTGTGAGGCGGGTGTTAATACCTGCCAGCCTGGCTACTTCTATTCCACTCCCCATAACAAAGAGGTTCCTGCCGAACCTTGTATACCTCAAAATGAGAAAGCATACCAATCCTATAAGCAGCCATATCCATACAATGGTTGGCAATCCATATACTTGCTTCTGGGCAAATCCGTTAAATTTTTCCGGAAAATGTGTTACGGTCCTTGAATTACTGAGCAGCTTGATAATACCTCTGAGAAATATGCTGCTCGCCAGGGTGACAATGAATGGATCGATTTTGAGTTCATAAATAATCACCGCATGATAAACACCCACAATAATGCATATTAAAGTTGAGAGCAGGATTGACGACCAGATTCCCATATTCATTCCATCACTGCTCATGAAAACAGCTGCCAGCATTGCGCTTAAACCGACAACTGATCCGATGCTTAAATCAATCCCGCCGGTGATGATAATCAGGGTCGAAGAAATTGCAAGAATACCCACAATAGTAGCAGAGGTCATTATAATTTGCAGGTTGTAACCTGTCAGGAAAGTTTTTGTCGTCAATGACATAACTACAAATATTAAAACGATCATGAAAAATAAAACAAACTCGGTTTTCTTGATATTTCCGAAGACACTATTCATATTCAGTTTTTTATTCATAATTACCCCTCAAAGGATTAGGATTAGAGGCATGTTGCCATGCGAATAATATCCTCTTCGTTTAATTCCTTTCCTGACATTTCTCCCGCTATCTTACCGTCGACCATCACAAGGATCCTGTCAGAAAGGCCGATGATCTCCGGAAGATAAGAAGAAACCAGGATGATGGATTTACCCTGTTCACTCATATTTTGAATCAAGCGATAAATTTCCGACTTGGCGCCAACATCAATCCCCACTGTCGGTTCATCGAGAATCAATATATTTGACATCCGGCTGAGCCATCTTGCCAGGATTACTTTTTGCTGCGTCCCACCGCTCAATTTCGACACTTGTTGAAAAATACTGGGCGTCTTTATGGCCAGATAGTCAACAAGCTCTCTTGCTTTCTTTCCTGCTTTCGCGTTATTTATTACGCCCATTAGTGAAACATTTTCATAGGAGGATATGTTGATGTTGGTTTCTACATTCAATGACATCGCCAGCCCCTGACTTCTCCGATCTTCGGGGACCATACCGATCCCCTGGGCAATGGCATCGAAAGGCTCTTTGATGTTCACCACGTTGCTATAAATGGTAATTTCACCTGAGTCTGGTTTCTCCACTCCGAACAACGACCGCATCAATGCTGTTCTGCCCGAACCGACCAGTCCATAGAAACCCAGAACCTCACCTACATGCAGATCAAAACTGACTTCCTTGAAATAAGGCCCCCTTGACAGATCCTTAACCTTGAGCACTACATCCTTCTTTTTAAAGTGCTGAATCTGGTACATGCTCTCAAATGTTCTTCCAACCATCAATGAAGTTAATTTATCCTCGTCCAACTGTTCAATGGGCAAAGTTTTAACTTTTTCCCCGTCCTTTAACACCGTCACTACATCACAGATGTCAAATATTTCTTTGAGATTGTGGGAGATGTAGACAACTGCAACACCTTTTTGTTTTAAATCATTGATGATTTTAAACAAGGACTTAACTTCACCTGAAGTTAATTTCGCAGTTGGCTCATCAAAAATCATGAGTTCTGCGTTTTCCTGAATGACTTTGATGATCGTAATAAAAGCCTTTTCAGTATTTGATAATTCGGCAATTTTCTTTCTGGTATCCAGTTCAATATCGAAGACCGAGAGGATTTTTCCCGTCGATTCGTGAACCTGGGACCAATCGATAATTCCAAACTTGTTAACCGGCAGTTTTCCCAAATAGAAGTTCTCACCAATTGATAGCTCCGGAGCGATTATTGTCTCCTGGTACACTGCCCATATATTGTTCCTATGCGCATCCAGTGTGGATTCAATTTTTTGCTCCTGCCCGTTAATCAAAATCGACCCCGAGTCCTTCTGGTATACCCCTGTGAGAATTTTTATAAGTGTAGATTTTCCCGCACCATTTTCGCCCACGATTCCATGAACTTCCCCTTTGCTGAATGCCATATCCACACGATCCAGCGCCTGGACTCCGGGGAACGCTTTTGATATGTTTACCAGTTCGACAAAGTTATTTTTATCCATGGATTGATCCTTTTTATTTTCCAGGTGGCCGTCAACGGCCACCTGGAAATATTGATATTATTTTTTCTTTGCTAGAATTGTGGGGTCTAAAAGTGCTGCGAACTCTGATTCACCCATATTCTCTGTTGTCACAACCACACCTGGAATGTTGACACGATCTGCGTCTTCCTTGTTATCAAAAATGTATTCAGCTATGTTCATTACTGCACGATAGGACTGTTCGTATGGTGTTTGAACAATGAGAGCATCCAAATGCCCGGCCCGTAGCGCCTCAATCTCAGCCGGATCTGAATCTACCGCTACAGCAGCAATCGTACCAGTTCGATTGGATTCCTCAATTGCCTTAGCAATCGCATCTCCACTGATATTGCATTCTCCAAAAAATCCAACCAGTTTATCGCCATACTTCGCCAGCTGTGCCTGGGCAATACCGATCCCGATATTGACATCATTTTCATTGTATTCCGCATCGAGGATCGTTAGTTCAGGCGCCAGTTTCTGAAGAGTCTCCACAAATTGCTCCTTCTTTTCCTCAAGAACAGGAACAACCACGGACATCTGAATTGCTACAACTCCATCCAGCGGGAGCCCCTTTTTCTGAATAGCATCAAACAATGCTTCTGCAGCCAATTTCCCCTGCTCCGGCTGATCGCATTCATATAGAGTGCCATACTGATCGCCTGACAAGGAGTCAATGCCCAGACTAATCATATTTACTCTGATGCCCAATTCTGTTGCTTGAATTACCGGAGCTGCCGACCCTTCAGGGCATGTTCCACCCATGGCTATACCATCCGGTTTTTTTCCAATAATGGTCTCCAGAATCGCGACAAACTGCTCGCATTCTGATTCTGCAGCGGGACCCTGGACCTCAAAGTTCACCTTAACGCCGTATTTTTCTTCAATATCAATTACCGCATTCTCAGCCCCTATCCTACAATACTTCCCCCAATAATCTGATTCAGTAGCAGCTATCAACAGCACGATATCTAGCTCGTCTAGCTCATCAGTTTTTTCATCAACTGGCGCGCATGATGTTAAAATGCCGGCTACCATTGTCAACAAAACAAGTATTGCCAATGCCCTTTTCATTTTCATTTTCCTCTCCTCTTTTAATGTTATATAGTTTTCCTTTTCAATGCCCTACCCCTTGATATGCTCACCTCCATTGTACCGCTTTTACCTAACTGTACGAACCCCACTGATCGCCCAATAATCCCATGTACCTTCTATCCTCAACATGATGGTTTCTACGCGCTGCCATATGCATGGCAAGCCATTCTGTGGGAGCGAACAAAACATAAGGATCAAACAATTCGCTGAAGTGAGAGTGATCCGCAGCATCAAAAACAATCTGTGTGACATTTTTTGAGGTAAGAAAATTCAAGGCCTGCAGACTTGGAATCC
This sequence comes from uncultured Syntrophomonadaceae bacterium, assembly GCA_964441025.1. Lineage (GTDB taxonomy): Bacteria > Bacillota > Dethiobacteria > DTU022 > DTU022 > JAAZIN01. Next base: position 13,076 of record CAYTXG010000001.1, on the reverse strand, counting down.
GTCCCTTTTCTTCCTTGCATAGAAGATGAATGAATGCCCGGTTTGCTTTTTCAGGCGGGGTAGGTTCCACCACCTCAATTGGGCCATGATAAAACTCGGCTGTATCGACATCAACGCCGTCCATCCAGATATTCTCATTGATCACGCTTTTAGCTATTTTGTAGGCCAGGCCGAATAAAATTCCGGTGCCCAAAACATAGTACAGATTAATATCATCAAAACGTTCAGCCCACTTTTCAGCATCCTTTGCGCATTTCAAGGACTGCTGCAACATATACTCGGGCACCCTGCGCATCTCATCAATAATTTGATTGCACAGGGCTCCATTGCCTTCCCTGTATTTAATAATATAAGCAGAGAGCAAAAATAGGATTGTGAGCGGACCGGTATAGACCCCGGCAAGGTATTCATAGTCGAAGACGTGATCCGCAACAGGCTCATCTATCGCCAAAGGTGTTTCAGTTGTCTGGGATATTACAACCGACTTCACCCCAAGCGGGAGCGCATGCTCTTTTGCTTTTATAACATCGGGTGTCTCGCCTGATAATGACATGAAAAACACATAAGAGTTTTCGTCCAGTATATAAGGGTTGCGGCTCAGAAATTGATAACCGGTATAGTAATTACATTGTATCCTTGAATACTTGTCCAATATGTACTTGGCATCGTGGCCGGCAGAAAAATTACACGCGCATCCGACAAAATGAAGATTGGCCAGATTGTTCAGGCTAATCTCACGCGCAAGTGCTTCAATCTTTTCCAACTGTTCAACCAAAATATAATTAATCAGCCTGGGAGTGTTTTCAGAAGCAAAGAATTTGCCGTCCAGCGGCAACGGGTAGTCTTTTCTGGCTGCTGAAAAAATATCATTAAACAATCCGCTATCACTTTTCGGAATTTAAAAAACCTCCACCTCGAATTGAACTTTATCTCCTCGATATACCGATTCGTAGTATTCAACCGGTTCTCCATCGCTTTTATAACCTATACTTTTTAACTTCAATAAGGGGGTGCCACGCTTAATTTCCAACAGCTGTGCCTGATGCTCATCAGCCGGGATTGCTTCTATGATTCGCAATCCCTTTGCGATAACTAACTGGTATTCATCCTTGAGATAGGCATAAAGCGATTGATCAGTGAGGTCGACATCAATTAATTTGGGGCACAGTTTTAATGGAAGGTTAGTAATCGAAATATGATTGGGGGTATCAATTTCTTTGACCAGATACCTGAGCCGGGCAATCCTGATGATCTTTTCACCCACATTTAGTTTTAGAGCCCCGGCAAGATCCTTGTCCGCCATTACAATCTTTTTCCCTAAAACCTTTGTTTTTGTAATCATCCCCTTTTCAGCAGAATCCTCTTTGAAACCGATAAGCCGCTGAGCAAAACCCTGGGTAATCTTGGGTTCTGAAATAAAAGTTCCCTTGCCACGGTAGCGATTTATCAACCCCTCATAAGCCAACTCCTTTAAGGCCTGGGAAATTACAATCCTGCTGACGTCAAATTGTTTTATGAAGTAGGACTCGCTCGGCAATTTCATCCCCGGCTCCAGCTCTGCGGACTCAATTTTTTCTTTTATATAATTTTTAAATTGAACATACAGCGGTAGTTGGCTTTCGTTATCCACTCTCAGATCAATAAACAAATGCTCTGTAGCCATTTCTTACCTCCAAAAGCTATAATGTTATAACAATATACCTTTACCAAGAGTATACAACCCTTATATATTTTTGTCAATGAGGAATATTCGCAAGAAGACACCGTTTTTAAAAGTTTTTAAAAGGCGCCAGTAGACAAAGTAAATATGCCGGACCCAGGGTAAAAGTACTTCCACCATATCCAGGGGGATCAAAAAAAGAGCGATGCGCGTTATAAATCAGCAGCATACCGGGTCCGCAACCGGTGCATTTATCGGAGGAACATGTGGACAAGAGAAGCAGGATAGGCCGCACCTGTGCTGATTACCAGAAACATATAGCGGCAAATCCAGATGCCGCTGTTGTGGAAATGGATACGCACTCTTCACTCTTCAGATTCTTCTCCGTCACCGCCGGGATGGTACTCAACAAGCTGCGAGAGGGTGCCGTCGCTCTCATTCACAGACATCACCAGCGGGCAGGGCTGCTCCACCCCGATCCAGGCCCGCCGGCCCAGCCCTTTCAGCTCGACAATATAGCAATCATAAGCATCCGCCGCAACGGCAACCTCTTCCCGCCCTATCACCTCGATATTGATCACCGCAATCCTGGATGTTGCCGGGACAAAAAGGCTGATCCGGCCTTTCCAGCCTGCTTCAAGTGGCAGGGTGCGCAGAAGAAGATCAAGCTGTTCATTATCAAAACAGGGCCGTTCGGGCAGGGGCACGATCTTTTCCTCCACTTTTCCGCCCCTGCTCAACTTCACCCTGGCCTCTCCCTCCCCGTAAAGAACATCCAGGCTGCTTTTTACCCCTTCAGCTGTGGTAAAGAGTGTCTCGCTGCGCCGGGGAAGCAGTGTTTCCGGATCCAGGTAAATCCGTCGCGTCAGCGGTGCAGAAGTGTACTGATATTCCGATGTAAAAAGAAGGGCCCCGCCTTCTTCAACAATCCTGCTCTCATCATAGAATAGAAGCTCGCCCTGCCTGCTCACCTCCATCACGGAGATCTCTCCGCCCTGCCAGGGAATACGCAGCGGCGGCGCCGTAGCTTTGCAGGCTGAAAGAAAAAATGGAGCCAGCAGCACAGCCGCCAGCAATACCGTTTTATGTGCTTTGTTTCCGTTAATGGCGCTTCCCTCCTCGAATGCATAAAGCCCGGTCTGTTCTTTTATTCCAGGGGGCAAATCGACTGCTCTCCGGTATCCCACAGGCAGATCAGGGCGCACAGGTCTGGAGAGCCGCTCAAGGTGAGAAAAGCGTAGGAGCCGCCTTCAGACTGCCAGGCAATGCCTGAACGACCGCCGGCCTTAAATTCAAGGATACCGCCGCCGCTCCCATTAACCCCTGCCCCTGCTCCGTCGGGAATCTCAATTTCCGTGCCCAGCTGGCGGCTGAGTTCGGATACAAACAAGGGCATATCTGTTGAAGGGGGCGATGCGCTGATCCAGAGCAGGCTCTCTTCACCCCTGCGGTATACCGCAGCAGGATAATGATCCTCTACCTGAAAATAGTCCCCCCCCTCCATATTTACAGGGGCAAAACCGCCCGGCAGTGTTGACGGCGGCTCCACCTCCAAAACCATATCCTGCGCGGCTTCCTCCCCCTTTGTCTCCGGCTGCGCACAATCTCTCTTCCACAATCCCGGCGGGGCCAGAAGGTCTGAACTTTTAAGAGCCATCCCGCCGGCCAGAACAACAAGCAGAAGCGCGGCCGCCGCCGCGAGACGGCGCATGGAAAAACAGCACCTGACAGTAATTCCCGGGGTTTTTTTCTTCCGGAAAATCCCGGCCCGGATGCGCCCCCAGGCCGGCTCAGGCAGGGAAAGCGGTGCGCTCTCCAGCTCCCGCCGGAGCGCCTCCCTGATGATCCCCTCGCCGCCGCCATATCTTTCAGAGGGATTCATAAGCCCTCACCGCCTCCTCTGTCTAGTTGACAAACAGAATCCTGTTCCGGTTCCAGGACGCGGGATAATCTGCCCCGGGCCCGAAAAAGGCGCGATTTAACAGTGCCCGGGCTGATCTTGAGAAGCTCGGCAATATCGGTCAGCTTGAGATCGTAAAAATACTGCAAGATCACCACCTGGTACTGCTCCGGGGGCAGGGTGCGCAGCGCCACGCGAACCCGGGCGATCTCCGCCTCGCGGATAACCTCATCTTCCGTGCTGCGGGGGGGGCAATCCGCCGGGCCGCCCGAAAGCTCGACAGGATTGCCCGGGTAATAGAACCGCTTCTCCCTTTTCAGATGGTTGCGGGCCAGGTTCGTTGCGATCGCCGCCAGCCAGGCCCCGAATTTTCCCTTATCCCTTAACCGGGTCATATTCTGAAAGGCCCTGATAAAGGCATCCTGGGTAATATCCTCGGCGCTCTCCCGGTGCCGCAGAATTGCATAGGCCGCAGCATAGGTGCGCCTGTAGAAAAGATCGAACAGTTCCCGGCGCGAAGCATCATCGCTCCGCCCCGCCAGTTCCGCCACGCGCTCTCTATCCAAGGCGCCCCTCCTTGACAGATACTGGTGTCGCAACAGCGGTTCACCGCCCTAGATATTCGCGCCGGGGCGCACTTTTCCCTGCGGCGTCTCTACAATTCAACTGCTGTTTTATTTCCCCGCCACTTTGCGTGATAGAGCAATAGCATGGTATAATCCCAGGGTAACAAACACATGCAGCAGGGGATGAATTTAATGCGAAAAATATATCTGGCCGGATTGGTGTTTCTGCTCATCGCTGTATTCCTGGGAGGCATCTACGCCGGTGTTTTTGATTCCGGTTCGAAAGAAACAGGCGACAGCGAACTGCCCGGCGAAGGGGAAGGGGAACCAGAAGAGCCCCCGGCCCCCGATATACGGACCGCCTCCATCATCTCCGTGGGAACCACCTATCCCCACAAGCCGCAGCTGCAGCAGGCTCACCTGGGCGGCGGCAAGTACGATTTCACCCCCAGCTTTGAAATTATCGCTCCCCTGGTCCGGGAGGCGGACCTGGCCATAGCCACCCTGGAAGCGGCCCAGGCCGGTGTTGAAGAAGGCATCACCAGCTTCCCCATGTTCAATTCACCTATCGAGCTCTCCCAGGCCTTTAAGGAGGCCGGTTTTGATATTCTGAACACGGCAAACAACCACATCATGGACCGCGGCTACAGCGGGCTGATGAAAACCCTGGACAGCGTCCGGGCGCTGGGTCTGAAAACTTTCGGCACCGCTAAAAGCTGGGAAGAAAGAAATGAACCATTTATTGTAGACATCAAGGGGATAAAAGTGGGTTTTATCTCCTACACTTACAACACCAATGGCGTGGCCATTCCCGAGGGCCATGAATATGCGATCAACTATATCCGGGACTTCTATACCCTGGAGCCGATCAAAGAGGACATGAAGAAAGCCCGCGGTGCCGGCGCCGATCTGGTGGCTCTGTACCTGCACATGGGCGAAGAATACCAGCATGAACCGACCCCCTATCAGAGAGAGATGGTCAGAGAACTGACGGCGGCTGGAGCGGACATGATCATCGGCACCCATTCCCATGTGCCGCAGCCCATGGAATGGATCAGCGTTAATCTGCCCGACGGCACCACCCGCAGGTCGCTGGTGATCTACACCCTGGGAAATTTTTGCACCAACCAGCAGATAACCGAGGGCATTCCCACAGACCTGGTCCGCTACGGTATTCTCTCTAAAATTGAATTGGGCAAAGATATGAACAGCGGTGAAGCCTGGATCGAAGATGTCGATTACGAAGTCTACATCTGCCACATTGACTGGCGCCACCGGGTAATCCCCGTTTCCTTTATCCTGAACGCACCGCCGGAAAAATATCACCACAGCGAAGCGCGGGTGCAAACCATCCGTAGCCAGTACGAAAAGGTTCTGCAAATTGTTGAGAAGTACGGCTTCAGCGCCGGGAAAGCCGGTTTTTTGCCTCTGAAAAACAGCAACTAGATGGGATTTCAGCCTCTTTTTTAGCTTTCCTTCTGGAGATCATCTATTTTTTGTGCGTAGAGCTGGGTGAGCGAATCGGAGAACTCCTCGGAAAGGGCCTCGCTGTAGACATGGCAGCTGGGCTTCTCCGGATCGGGCAGCACCAGGGCCCACCCCTGGGGGTGATAGATCTTCAGGCCGTCGATCATCTCTATCTTTTTGCTGGATGACTCCTCCAGGAGGCGGCGCATCACCCGACCTTTCATTGTCCAGGGACAGGGGATCTCTCTTTCCCTGACTTTTATGGCCGGGATCTCGTCAAGCAGCCCTGTGAGGGTGAGATCCTGGGTGGCCAGCAGATCAAGCAGGCATACCAGCAACGCCACGCCGTCAAAGGAGAGCGCTGCAGAAAAACTGCTCCCCGCCCGGGCCCGCGCCCGCCAATCCCCCACGGACACCTCCATAAGACTGCGCGGCGCCGCTTTTGTCCGTAACACCCGCCCCCGGTAGCGCCGGGCAAGTTTCTCCACAACCTGGGAGACATGGGCCGGAACAGCCACAGTACCCCCCCGGCGCTCCCTGAAAACCAGCAGGGAAACAAGGGCGGTGTACAGATCGCCCCGGACTGCCTTTCCCCTTTCGTCAAAAATATAGGCCTTCTCACCATCGGGATCGATGACTGCACCCAGAGTGGCGCTGTTTCTGCGCACCGCCGCCGCCATCTCGCTGCTGCAGCAGAGGGGCAGTTCGCCTGCGCTCCGGGCAGGTCCCCCCCCCACCGGTCGGGCCGCTGAATCCACCGTAATAACGGTGCAATTAAGCCGCTGCAGCAAAGGTACGAGAAAAACCCTCAGGTAGGGAGTGGGGCTGCCCAGCACAACGCGTAATCCCGCCCTTGCCATTTTTTTTAGGGAGATATTTTGCAGCAGCTCGGAGCGGTAGATCTCTTCCAGATTGGAAAGCCGCAGGATTTCCCCGACAGCATCGCCGGGGGGCCGGGAAAAATCCTCCCGGAAATAGAGCTGCTCAATCTTTCGTTCATAGCCCCTTGCCAGGGGCAGCCCCTCATTATCAAAAAAGGAGAGTGATATGCCGTTCTTTTCACCAATTGATTGTGAAATGTGAACGCCGCCGCCGGCCTTCAGATAGGTTGCCGCGCGCCGGGCCATGGGAATCAGGAGTTCCCCGGCATCGAGTACGGTGGCCCCTGCGGAGAGCAGGCCGGCGGTAAAGGCCTTGCGCAGCGTTACCGAGGGCCTGTACCCATCACCGCTGACCAGCACCGGTCCCTGCAGGGTGGAACCGTACACCGCACCAAGGCGGACTACCATTTCCGGGGTAATATCCCGGTTCATCTCTCCCCGGATGCCCCGCCGCCCGAAGATGGCCCGGGAGGCCCTTCCCCCCCAGATCAGGCTGTCGCACAGAACCGCGCCGCTTTCGACAACTTTGGAAGGCCACACCTTGACCCCGGGCTTGATCACCGCAGCTTCATGAACGATGCTACCGTCGCCCACAACAGCCTCTTCGTACAGGGCGGCCCTGCCTTCCAGCTGGGCGGCGCTGCAGAGGATCCCCCCCCGCAGGGCGGCACCTCTGCCGATATAGGCCCCTTCCCAGGTCAGCCCCCGTTTCACCGAGGCGCGTTCCTCCACGCGGGTGTGAGAGCCGAGGACGGAGCCGTCGCTGATCCTGCTCCCCGCCTCGATCCGGCAGTTGGCGCCGATATACAGGGGCGCCTGAAGCAGCGCACGGGGATGGACGGCCGCGCCCTCCTCCATCCAGATCCCCTTTTTCCTCTCTCTACCCCTGAGTTTAACCCTGACCGCACCGGCCAGGATCTCGCGGTGCGCCCGCAAATACTCTTTCAAATCTCCGATATCGCACCAGAAGCCGCTCAGCACGCAGCCGAAAAGCGGCTCTTTCATCTCCAGGAGGCGGGGAAAGAGATCTTTGCTGAAATCAAACATTTTCCCACCCTCAACAAGGGATAAAACCTCGGGCTCCAGGATATAGATCCCCGTATTTACTGTGTCGCTGAAAACCTCGCCCCATCCCGGTTTCTCCAGGAAGCGGTTGACCGCCCCGCCCGGCTCGATCATCACCACACCGTATTCCAGGGGGCGCTCCACCGTTTTCAGGACCAGGGTAGCGGCGGCGCCGCGGGCGCGGTGAAAGCGCACCGCTTCTGTAAGATCAAAGTCGGTAAGCGCATCCCCGCTGATTACGATAAAGGTTTCATCAAGCATGGAGGCGGCGTTTTTCACACTTCCCGCCGTCCCCAGCGGCTCATCTTCAACAAAGTAATGCAGGTTTACGCCAAACCTCGCCCCATCGCCGAAATGATTCTTGATCTGCTCCGGCAAGTACTGCAGGGTTACGGCAATCTCGCGAAAACCGTGCTTCTGCAGCAGCTCCACGCTGTACTCCATGAGCGGCCGGTTCATCACCGGCACCATGGGCTTCGGCCTATCGCAGGTGAGCGGGCGCAGGCGCGACCCCCCGCCGCCCGCCATGATCACAGCTTTCAAGAGCGCTCACCCCTATCATGTAAATATGATTCCGCAAAAGTTACTCCTCTTCGGTGCCTGGCACCGGGGGGTAACTTTTAGCTGTTAGTTGTAGCGGGAGGGAGGAGGTGCGGCGGCGGATCTGGCCGCCTCCCGCTTTGGCAAAGCTGTTTCGGGGCATTCGTCCTCGCGGCGCCAGCGCCCTGCTTCGGGCGAATAGACTACCTGCTGGTACATGGACTCGTACTGGCGGGCAATAGAGGGCCAGGAGTATTTCTCCTCCATCTCCTGCAAGGCACGGCAGGCCAGGCGGCGGGACAGATCGGGATCGCCCAGCAGGGCGCAGATCCCCCCGGCCAGGGCGGCGGCGCTGCCCGCGGCGACCCTGATCCCATTCACCCCGTGAGCCACAGTCTCGGCAAAGCCGCCGGTATCACCCACCACAACAGGCGTTCCGGCAGCCATTGCCTCCAGCGCTACCAGGCCGAAGGGTTCGTAAAGGCTGGGGAAAACAGCGGCTTCGGCGTGGGCATAAAGCTGGTTCCGCGTCTCCTCATCAACATAGCCGGCAAAGGTAACGTGGCGGTCGATTCCCAGGTGCAGGGCCAGGCGGTGCAGCTCCTCCCCATAAAGCCCCCGGCCGGCGATAACCGCACGCACATTGGGAAACCGTTCCCGGACCGCCGGCAACGCTTCCAGCAGGTGCTGCACCCCCTTTTCGCGCACCAGCCTGCCGATAAAAAATATGATTTTTTCCTCCCGTGCGGCAAACTTCCGGCGTACTGCGGGATCGGGAGCGGATACCTGGAAAGCCGCCGGCCGGATCCCGTTGGGGATAATCGAGATCTTATCCGGCGGCAGGTTGAAGACACTCTCAATTTCTTCACACATGAAGCGGCTGTTGCAGATCACCCGCCAGGCCTCGTAAGTCAGAGACCATTCCACCTCGCCGATGTATCGCTGCTCATCGCTGTGCAGGCCGTTGTTGCGCCCGAATTCCGTTGCATGAACAGAGGCGATGAGCGGCGTTTTGAAGATATGCTTGATTCCCCGGCCGGCGTATGCAACAAGCCAGTCATGCGCATGCACCGCGTCAAAACGCTCTTCCAGGCTCAGGCAAACCCCCCGCTCCAGCATGGCCAGATTCAGCTGGTGAACCCAGGCAAAGAAATCGAGCGGTCGCCCGTGGTAAGGCGCCACCCGGTGAAGGACTACCCCCTCCGCTTTCTCCTTTTCCGGAAGACCCTCTTCCATGGTGGTGATCACCTCCACCTCGTTGCCCTCCTGCGCCAGGGCGCGGGAGAGCTCGCTGACGACGTGGGCAATCCCGCCCACAACCCTGGGGGGGTATTCCCAGGTAAGCATTAAAATGCGCATATACTCCACTCCTGCCGCTCTGTTTTAACCCAGGTGCTAAAAGGGAAAGGCCTTTATCAAAGGGCTCTTTTTATTATCCCCGGAATTAAAATAAACTTGCCCCAAACTGGAGGTTGGAAATTGGAAATCAGAGGTTGGAGGAAGCAGTTGATTAATTGCGAAATCGTTGTCGGCTTCGGCGTGGGAATTTGCCCGGGCAACCAGGTCCAGAATCAGCGGGCGGGGATAGAGGTCCGCCCCACGCAGCTTTGGCGGCGGTCAGGAAATGTCACCGGGCCGGCGCCGGCTCCAGCATGTTTTCCACCCGGAGCGAGCTGCCGTCGGTCCGGACGATGACACTGCCGTGCAGATCGGTGCGCAGCACCGTTACTCCGGCCTCCTCCAGGGCGGCCAGCGTCTCGGGACGGGGATGACCGAAAGTATTTTTGCCCACCGAGATGACAGCATACTGCGGTCGCACCGCCCTTAGAAGCTCGGGCATCAGCTCCATAAAACCGCCGTGATGGGGAATGAGCAGCACCTGCGCTCCCAGATCGGCCTTTTGCCTGAGAAGCGCGCGGGCCCCGTCATCCTCAATATCGCCGCAAAACAAAAAACTTACTGCACCGTAGCCCAGCTTTAGAACAAGCGAGCTGTTATTCAGATCGCTGTTTGTGCCGGTAAAAGGTTCCGGCGGAGGGCCCAGCGTCTCGATGAGCAGGCCCGAGGGAGTGCTCCAGCAGCAGCCGGCGCCCGCCCTTTCAGTAGGGATTCCCAGGGCCGAGGCCCGCTCCATGAGCTCGCGGTAATACAGCGATTCACCTTCCGCCGGGGAAATCAACATCATCTTTATGGGTATTTCCTCAACAAGGGGCAGAAAACCCCCAAAATGATCCTCATGGGGGTGGCTGATGACGGCGAGATCAATACGGCGAACCTTCTCTCTGCGCAAAAATGGAAGGAGCACCATCTCGCCTGTTTTCCCCGGTTGTCCCAGGTGAGGGGGATCACCTCCCCCGTCGATCATGATCTTCATCCCGCAGGGCGATTCCACCAGGGCCGCCGCCCCCTGGCCCACATCGAGAAAGGTAACGATGAGGCCGGAAGATCGGGGTGGGATCAGGATACAGCCCCACAGCAAAAGAACAGCAAGCCCCAGGCCGCCAAGGAATAGCAATCTGCGGGAGAGGCGCCTCTTCGGGTTTGCCCATGATAATAGGGACTGCGGGCGGCCCTGCGGCGGAGTATCCCGGTTTTCAGGCAGGGGCGGCAGGGCGGGGGGGCCCTGCCGCCTGCGCCGGCGTTGAAGGTAATACAGAGCTGCGGCAGCGATGATCAGCCCGTAGATCAGCACCAGGGCCACCTCTCCCGGCGGATAGACAGCCCTGTAGAAGAAAGGAAAGCGGGCCAGGCCGGTTATGGCGATAACCAGCTCCAGGAGAAGACGGCAGGGAAAAAGGACAAGAGAAGCGCCCACAGGCCAGAAAATCCCTGCAAGGGCGCCGCCCAGCCCCAGGCCCACCACCGGAGCCATGAGCGGCAGCAGAAGCAGATTGAAGAACAACGCTCCCAGAGGGATATGATGAAAATAGTAAGCGCATAGCGGTAAAACCCCCACCTGCGCCGCCAGGGTGACCACAAGAAGAGAGCGGATAAATCTGGGCAGTTTCAGCTTCGAAGCCGCCTCCGTCAGGGGCTGCTGCAGGTATATTATGGCCAGGGTGGCGGCGTAAGAGAGCTGGAAACCGATGGTGAAAAGGTAGAGAGGATTGACCAGCAGAGTTGCCAGGGCGGCCAGGGTCACCGCGGTGGGCAGATCGCCATCTCGATCGAGCAGAAGGGCCCCCAGGGTAAAGGCGAGCATTACCGCCGCCCGCAGCGCCGAGGGGCGCATGCCCGTCAAATAAGCGTAGCCAAATATCAGAATGATGGCTGTGAAAAGCGGCAGTTTGCCACGCATGCCCAGCAGGCGCCACAATCCCAGGATCAGGGCGGCGACAAGTCCCACATGAAGGCCCGAAACTGCAAGCAGATGACCGACGCCGCTTGCCCTGAAGTTCTCCTGCACCTCTTCCGGCAGACGGCTGCGCTGCCCGAAGAGGATCCCCGTCAAGAGCTCCGCCGCCGGCGAGGGCAGGTTCCCGTCGATGACAGAGGTCATCTGTCTGCGCAGCGCCAGGGCTGGAGCCGCCAGACCTCCCCTCTCACCGTCACCGAGAGAGCTGATCTGCACCGCTTTGGGATAGATAAGAGCATCTATGCCCTGGGAGCGCAGATAGAAGGCATAATCGAAACCGCCGGGCACGCGCCGCCCCTTTGGTTCGACAATGGTCCCCCGCAGGCGCAGCCTTTCGCCGTAGCGGTAAAATTGCTGCTCACCGCCATAAACCTTGACCAGTAGTTTGCCCGCAAGATCAAAGCGCCCTTCCGGTATCTCGATCTTTTCCACCCGCAGCACATAGGCGCTGTGATCGTCATACTGCAGAGGTTCTTCGACAATTGTTCCCTCCACATAGAGAGGGCGGCCGGCATAGTCGAGGATCCCTTCGCCGGCGGCCTGCGGGTAGAAGGCTACAAAAAAAGCCCCAGAACCTGCGGCAGCGGTGATTAATAGAATAACTGCCGCAAAAAAGCTGAGGCGCCTTTTCCAGAGAGCCCACCCCGCCGCAACGAGCAGCAGTCCCGGCAGCAGCAGCGCCCACAGCGGCGCCTCCAGCCAGAGCCGCCCCAGAGCGATGCCTGCGATATAACAGAGGCTTATGGCCATGAGGGGACGGAGTTTGAAACACAAACAGGGTCACCTCTCCCAACAGTATACGGGGCTCAGTGAGATGAAATTAAGGTTGGTGAAATATTCGTCTATTAGCAGCGGGTATTTTAAACATTGCAGTATGCTTATTTGGGTTCTGATAAAGGTCATCCACTGCACAACGGGGTCGTCCTGGACTCTGGCAATCCCTTCATCAAACAGTTTGGGCAACTCCATGAAATGGACTTCCAGCATATCGGTCAGCGATGAACCTGGCCCGTTTGCACCAGTGCCTTTTTGTCCTTTTTTCAAAGAGTATATTTCGCGTCCTCAGAGCGAAAATGTTCCTGCAAACGAACCGGTTTTTGCCGGCTGTAGCCTGTTTTAAAAACAGCGGGCTTGTGAAGGAAACCCAAAATAATAAGGATTGCAGCTACGATTTCTTATTCCGTGCAGCTACAACTTTTCTATTTCTTCCCTGGGCAGACCGGTGTACTTAGCGATCTTGACGATATCTTGACCTTCCGAGAGCATCAGCTTGGCAAGGTTGACTTTGGCTTCTGCCAAGCCTTCAGCCTTGCCCTCGGCCAAGCCCTCAGCCCTGCCTTCAGCCCTACCCTCAGCCTTGCCTTTTTGATGAGCTGAATGAAGGCGGGTCAGCTGATCATGGATCTCCGCCTGCCTGGCTTCATAAACCATTCTGGCTTTTTCATCCTGGCTGATGATCTGGGCAACTCCATGAAATGAACTTCCAGCATATCGGTCAGGATATGCTCATCTTCGGCTTCTTTCAAAAGATAGCAGGTGTGCACCCCTGTCTGATTAATCTAATTATACCATGCCAAAACTTTCAGCTTCAAGATATTGTGCCAGTTATTTTTCAGCTGCATCCCTAATGCTTAAAATGGAT